>NZ_BKAJ01000244.1 GCF_007992495.1 Reyranella soli | reverse complement strand
TATGCCGACCAAACCTTCCGGTGAAGCCGCCGTTCCAATGCTCGTTCGCAGCAGAACGATCTATCTGACAACTTTGTATGATGCGCTCCATGCATCTCTCTTTTGGGGGGCGTTTGTCTTGTTTGCATGCGCGGTCATCATCGATGTCCGCAAGGACCCTTTCCAACGTACCTGGCACATGAGGCGTTGATTGGGAGGCGCCGACAATGACAGTTTGGTCATCAGTGCTCTTAGCGATGTTGGTCATCGGCCTGGCGAGTGCGTGGGCTGCTGCCAAGTTCAATGCTGAACTGAAGAGATCCCATCCCGTTCAATGCGCGACTTAGGTTACCCAGCTCTGTTTACGCCGGCCTCGGCACGCCGCGAGTTCCAATGGGCCGTGTTCTAATGTCTCGCAAGTATCGCCGCCTCGACAACAAGCGCCTTTCGGCGCTCGGAGACGTCACGTTTTTTAGCATGGTCATCAACTTTGCGCTGTTCATATTGTTGCTCTTCGTGCCGCGCGGCCAACCTGGAACCGGCTTTTGGTTTTGATTGTCGGAGCAGGATGGGTAAACGACGTGACCGATACTTCTGATCGCAACCTGCACAACCGCCCTAATGAGTATTTAGATGAGCGCACCGAGGCATAGGGATGCCCCCCTGACCTATCTGGAAAATAGGGAGCTGAGTGCTGTCACCTTTGTTCGGGACTACATTCAGCTTCACTTCGATGGGCCCGTCTTAAACGCTTATGTGTGGCCTAAGCTCAACAATGCGCTTGGAGTCTTGGAACAGCAGACACCGGGCTACCGTGACGCTCTTTGCGGACAGATCGGCAGACTTGTCATTGTCGCCGTTGCTGACCCCACAACGGAGATCTCACTTCACTTCGACAATAATACTGTCATTGCAATATCATTGCGCGAAGAAGATCGTGTCGGAGAGGAAGCGGCTATGTTCCAAGACAGAACTGGCAAGCTTTGGAATGTTTGGTAGGCAACAACACCGTCGATACCAAAGTGGATCTACAGGGCGGTTAGCCATTTCACGGCCCCGGCCGACGCCAAGTCGGCTCCATCATCGCCTCGTTCGACTCGGGCACGGGTGCGCTCACCAAGTTCGGCTACCAGCCTTACGGCAACAGTGCTGCTGCCGCCACGCCCTTCGGGTACACCGGACAGCGCTTCGATCAGGAGAGCGGGCTTTACTACTACCGAGCGAGGCACTACTCCGCAAAGTGGGGCCGCTTCTTGCAAGCGGACCCTCTTGGCCCTGAGTGGTCACCAACGTCGTCGAGCGACTCTCACGGAACGTATTCAGGATCGACGTACTCGCTACCGGAGGTCCCGAGCTTTCCAGACAATGGTTTCCCTGTAGTGGGACCGTTCGTTGTACCTACGTCACAGCCAACGATCGGACGTGACGTGGCGCTGTTGCCCACAGTGGCCCCGTCATTGCCGGCTCAGTCTGAACATTTCCAACCAACCTTGTCGATCCAGCTCGGACAGCCATCCGCTACGGCGCTGCAGCAGTTTGGAAGCCAGCACCTCTACGCCTACGTCTCAAACGACCCCTTGAACTTGATAGATCCACTCGGCCTTGCCGAACTAGCTGCCTCGCAACCACCTGTCCGGACGCCATGCATAGGTGGCCTGTGCAGTCAAGGCGGATCATATGGAAATGGCGGCCTTTTTCCCCATCCATTGCGACCAGGTCAATTTCTCTGCGACTACTGTGCAAAGCAGTTGTTTGACCTTGATGTAAAGAATCCCGAGGATCGAAAATTACTCGATCGATAGGCTTTTCTTCGTCATCGCTGGAGAGAACATGAAGGACCTCGCGGCTCAGTCGCACGATGGTCGAGAACTCGAATTTATGCTTGCGGAGCAAAAGCCGCTTGCGATGTTCCACGACATCATCTTCGCTGGTGCTGGTGAGGATGAAATTGATCGCAGTTTCGCTGGCTTCGTGGAGCAAGGCCGATTTGTGCGCCATGAAGACAGAGATCTTTGGGAAGATCCCCAGACCATCAACGGAAGGACCGCGCTTGGCACGCGTGTTCGCCTTTTTGCGTTAAGGGACCAAAAGTGGCGCATAGATGCCTATCTTTTGTTGGCCAGGGCCGCGAAAGGGCACCCTTGGAACGATGCTTTAGAGAGATTGGTAGGGCTGTTGCTCGGCTATACAGAAGAAGAAACCAGTGCGTGGGTCAAACACCTTCAGCAATTGCACGGGGGATGGGGTGCTGTTCCCGTCTATTTGGCAGTTACAGATAAGGATCTCGAGAAAATTCGCCAACTGGGCTTTAGGGCATTACCGATGGACCTGGTAAAAGAGCCGCTTCTACTACTCTGCAGTGCCGCACCCACTGCGCCGTTCCTAAAATCAGTACTTTCGAGCGAGCCGACTATCATGCTGAGGTTCGGGTTGAATGCGAGATTCTCCCTAGCGCTTCCATTTGAGCCGGCCGACGAAGGGCGAATCGTGCGCCTTTCTAAGGCCTCCATTCCAGAAGTTAATCTTAATATGAAGAGCAATCTCGAAATTGTTCGGCAGGGTGGCGATTGGCTCATGTGACTACCCAACGCGAGAACGAATAGCCGACGGCTATTTCTTCGCCGGCTATCGCAGCGAGGAGGACGACGCCAACGGCACGCAGCACGTCATCTACTACAATCCGCGCGGCAAGCCCGTGTTCGACATCCAGGATGCCGCCGGCCTCAACCGGGTGACGGCGACGGTCTATGACGGCCTCGATCGCCTTTCCGCGGTGACGCAGCCCGAAGGTGGCAGCACGTCATGGACCTACAACAACACTGTCAATCCCTGGGTCAACAACGTCGCCACGGTGACGCGCAATCCCAAGCCCGGCTCGCCGCTGTCCGCGACCACGACGTCCTACGTGTATGAACCCACCTTCAACAAGCCGACACGCGTCACGGATGCGCTCGGCCGGGTGGCACTGGCCGAATACGATCCCTGGACCGGCAATGCCGTGTCGGCGACCGCCGACGTAGGCACAGCGCCGCACTTCAACGCTCGCACGCAGTTCACCTACAATTCGGTGGGACTCGTGACGTCGGTCACCGACCCGATGGGCAGCGTCACGCGCTTCGACTACGACGGATACGCCAACCGCATCCTGTCGATCGCCGATGCCGGCACCGGCCGGCTGAACCTGACGACGACATGGGCCTACAATGCGCGCGGCGACGTGGTGTCCGTCACCGATCCCCGCGGCAAGACGGCCACCAGCACCTACGACGATGCCCGGCGGCTGATCACCACAACCTCGCCCGGCACCAGCGCGGCGCCGGCCGGGGTCGTGACCACGAACACCTACGATCCCGACGGCCGGCTTCTTCAGGTCCAGCAGGCCGCTGGCGGCAGCGTGCTGCGCACGACCAGTTCGACCTATACGCCCACAGGCAAGGCCGCGACGACAACGGACGCCAGAGGCAACGTCACGCGCTATACTTACGATCCGCTCGAACGTCTGGCCAGCGTGACCGACGCCGAGGGGCGTATCGCGCAGTTCACCTATGACGCGCTGAGCCGTCCCTATCGCACCTACAACACCGCCATCCAGGCAGGACCGCTGGTGCAGCGGACCTACACCGCTGATGGCCTGCTCGCGAGCCTGGCCGACGCCAACAGCAACACGACCTCCTTCGCCTACGATGGCTTCGATCGGCCGGCGACGACGACCTATCCGCTCGGCAGCACCGAGACCTTCACCTACGACGCCCGCGACAATCTGCTGGGCCGCAAGACCCGCGCCGCTGCCACCACCAACATCGCCTTCGGCTACGACACGCTGAACCGGCTGACCAGCAAGACACCGACCTCGGGCCCGGTAGTGACCTACAGCTATGACCTCAGCAGCCGGCCGACCGGCGTTAGCGACAACAGCGCCGCGATCACCCCCGCTGCGCCGCCGGGCGGCAGCACGGTCACCTACGGGACGAGCTACGCCTACGATGCCCTGAACCGGCTAACGGGAACGACCTGGGACCCCGCGCCGGCGGCGACGGCGCCGACGGCAGGGCCTCTGGTCACGTTCGGCCACACCTACAACAAAGTGAACCAGCGCATCGGCCAGACCGTCAACGACAACAACTGGCTCAGCTATCCGGCCGGTGCGCGTACGACCGACTACAAGCAGACGCCCGCCAATCCGCTCAATCAGTATACGACCATCGCCACCACCGGCCAGCCGACCATCACCCCGACCTACGACGGCAATGGCAACCTCACCTCCGACGGCACCTACACACTCGGCTATGACGTCGAGAACCGCCTGACGTCGGTCAATGGCGCGGGCAACACCGCCAGCTACGCCTTCGACACCCGAGGACGGTGCAAGTCACGCACCGTCAACGGCACGACCACCATCTCGGTCACCGACGCCGACGACCGCGAAGTGCTGGAGTACGACGGCGGCACCGGCGCTCTCCTGCGCTGGTACGCCTACGGGCTCGGACCCAATGCCGTGCTGAACCAGATGAATATCGCAGGGAGCACGCGGGCGATCTATGTGCCGGACATCCTGGGGTCGGTCATTGCGACGTTCGATTCGACCGGGGCACTGATGAAGTCGGCGTACCAACCGTACGGTACCAGCGCTGCAGCGGCAACGCCATTCGGATATACCGGGCAGCGCATCGATACGGAGACGGGCGGCAACTACTACTATCGGGCGCGACACTACTCGCCGGTTCTGGGGCGTTTTATGCAACCTGACCCGAATGGCTACACGAGCAACCTTAATCTTTATAACTATGTCGGGAACGACCCGCTAAACCGTGCAGATCCGCTTGGACTTTGGTCCGTCGACGTGAATCTCATCTTTGCAGGATTTTCCTTTGGAATAGGTGAAAACTCTGGCCAAGCATTTATCGTAGGCCGGTTCGGCGATGTCGGGATAGCTGCGACTATTACACCCCAAGCAGACATTCCCCTTGGAGATAGCGGCCGATACCCTTGTCATGGATGTGCCACGGACCGCGTAAGCTGGGACGTCGTCAAGGGCGGGGCCGGGTTCACGTTGGGTCCGGTTGATGCACAACTGATCAGTGCACAAGGATCTACCATCGTGAATGAGTATGGAAGGTCGGGTAACTTTCAAAGGTCTACTTCGATTCCGAGCGATGTCAACTATTCGGCTCAATACTCTATGAGTGGGAAGATTGGCGCCCGGGTAGAACCCGCTGGCTCCCTATATCAGGAAATAGGCACAAGTCTCTCATGGTCCGACGTAAGAAGCTTCCTAGGCATGCAACCGTTGCCGTCGGCACCTCCGCAAGGGTCAGGGCCGGCTGCGCCGTTACCAACGAGTCCTTCAACGCCGTCGCCATCCTTCGGCGCCGATCCTACATCCTGGCCCGGACCTGCGGCCTCTCCAGCGCCGTCATTCGACATTGGGCCAAGTCCATCAGCGCCGTTCAGCGCCCCAAATACCGGCAAGTAAGCGGTCTGCTAAGGGTACACTTTGAAGATCAACGGCCAACTCTTTAAGAAACGGCAGATACTGAGGAGTTTTGCCGTCTTCGCCATTACGTCGATTCTCGCGCGCGACATTTCGCTCGCACAAGGCCCTGACAGCACCTCTCTACCCCTTGCGCACGTAATAGTGACCGTTTCGAATCGAGATGTTCCTGTTTTTTTGGAGCAGCTAAGGCTTTACGCAGAGGAGAGGAACTTCGACTTAAGAAACTTCCCGAAGGAAGGGCAGCGCAGAGTTAACTTCTCTGTTCGAATTGGTCCTGACACCTTCTTCTACGTTCACAATTTTACCGGAGAGGCCCGGTTCAATTTAATCGCGTATTCTCATGATAGTCTTAGCAGCTGGACTCCGGCGTGGAATGCCTTAATCGACCGCCTTAGTTCTCGCTTTGGGAAGGACAACATTATTGTAAGACAACGACCCGAGTGACGATCGCAAAATCATTGCAAGAAAGGACCCTCGTACTTGGTCGTATAGACCATCACAGCGCCATCGAGCATGCAGGGACACGCTTACGACCTGCTCGGGTGGCTGACGAGGGTGACCGACGCCGAGGGGCGCATCACGCAGTTCACCTATGACGCGCTGAGCCGTCCCTATCGCACCTACAACACTGCCATCCAGGCCGGGCCGCTGGTGCAGCGGACTTACACCGCCGATGGCCTGCCCGCGACGCTGACGGACGCCAACGGCTATACGCAGTGCAGCGCCAGCAACAAACCAACATGCTTCGCCTATGACGGCTTCGACCGGCTGGCGACCACAACCTATCCCGATGGCAGCACCGAGACCTTCACCTACGACGCCCTCGACAATCTGCTGGGTCGCAAGACTCGCGCCAGCGCCACCACCAACATCGCCTTCGGCTACGACACGCTGAACCGGCTGATCAGCAAGACACCGACCTCGGGGGCGGCGGTGACCTACAGCTACGATCTTAACAGCCGGCCGACCGGCGTGAGCGACAACAGTGCCGCGATCAACCCCGCTGCGCCGCCAGGTGGCAGCACGGTCACCTACGGCACGAGCTACGCCTACAATGCCCTGAACCGGCTGACCACAACGACGTGGGATCCGGCCCCGGCGGCGACGGCGCCGGTGGCGGGTCCGCTGGTCACCTTCAACCATACCTACAACAAGGTGAACCAGCGCATCGGCCAGACTCTCAATGACAATACCTGGCTGTCCTATCCCGCGGCGACGCCCGCGACCACCGCCTACACTGCCAACAGCCTCAACCAATACACCGCCGTCGGCGCCGTCACCCCGACCTACGACGGCAACGGCAATCTCACGTCCGACGGCACCTATACGCTGGGGTACGACCTCGAGAGCCGACTGACATCGGCCAACGGCGCAGGCAATACCGCCACCTACGCCTTCGATGCCCAGGGACGGCGCAAGTCGCGCACCATCAACGGCACCACGACCATCTCGGTCACCGACGCCAACAACCGCGAGGTGCTAGAGTACGACGGTAGCAGCGGCGCGCTCCTGCGCTGGTATGCCTACGGGCTTGGACCCAATGCGGTGCTGAACCAGATGAACATTACTGGCGGCACGCGCGCGACGCTGCTGCCCGATCAGCTTGGCTCGATCATCGCGTCATTCGCCTCAAGCACGGGGGCGCTCGTCAAGTTCGGTTACCAGCCCTATGGCACCAGCGCCGCTACTGCCACGCCCTTCGGGTACACCGGCCAGCGCTTTGATCAGGAGAGTGGGCTCTACTACTACAGGGCGCGGCACTATTCGCCGCGGCTCGGACGGTTTCTGCAGACTGATCCGACAGGCGCAGCGCTCCTCTATGCCTATGTGGATAACGACCCGTTGAATTCGATCGATCCGACAGGTTTGGCCGCCGAGAGTGGTTGGAGCAGTGGTGGCTGGGGTCCCAGCATCGGCGATTCTGGCTCGGGCAGCGGCCCAACCACATGGTCGGGGACGCCAATGCCGGCTTCATTGATACCCACGGGAGATTCGGCGCCCTACACCGGCTCAGGAACTCCCGCTCCTGTGGTTTCACCAATCCAAACGGTCTCTCCGACCCAAAACCCACAACGAGACCCAAACGTTCAGCTTGCGCAAAGTGGCTATGACGTTCGGATTGTACCAATTCCCGGGGTGTCCCCAACTCTAGATCCCTGGAACCTAAACAGGAATTCGATATCCGCCGTGGAGCAGCAGCAAATCGGGGATGCGCTACGAAACATAGATAGCGGCATTGCTTCGTCTGCATTGAATCAGGTTATGAACCCGCACCCATATCGCAACCGGCCCGAACCAATGACTGGCGCACAATTGCCACCGCCGAGCCCACAGGGATATACGACATACTATGTTAATGCTTTCAGAGGTCTTCCTGGAACTCAGCGACTAGTCATTGATCAAGGTACCGGAGCTGCGTTTTACACAAACAATCACTACAAGAGCTTCTATCCTGTCATCGTCATCAACCCATAAACGGCCAAACATGCGCGTCATCGAAGTCGATGGGCGATCGTGGAGATCGATAGTCGATGTCTATGATGGGCTCGTTCGCGCCCTTGGTGGGTCCGAAAGCTACGGGCGCAGCATTAACGCCCTGATGGAGTTGATCGTCTGGGATCAATCCGAACCCGTTGCGCCATACTTGATTCGGGTTACAGGAGTTCGAACTCAATCGGCCGAAATCCGTAGTGAAGTGGACTTCATCCAACGCGCATTGCTTGAGGATCGCTCTGCATGTCGTGCGCAAAACGGATACGACATTGAAGCCCACTTTGAGATTGTATAGCCGCGTCATCAGTGGCGCATAGGTGCATGATGATACCTACCCGAAGATGCTTTGTCGGGCTGTCGGTGATAGCAGCAGCGCCTTGGCCAAGGGTCAGAGCAGAGCCGATGCACAACTTCGCCGTACGGCAAAAGTGGTCGATCAAGTCGCCTACGCCAACGACGGCCAAGGTAATCATTGGCCGCATTGAATCGAGAGCTGATAAACGCGTCATTCATGTAAGCATTGTTGAAATTCCCAACCCCCTAACAACGGTAGCTGAACCATTCAGCATAGATCATGTGCCGTTTGATGAGCGTGCGCTTGCCAATTCGGTCGATCGGCTGGTCTCAAGCGACGCGAATCCAGCGCCTGACTTCGAAGGCGGCTACAACCGATGGCACTCTGACGCGAGCGCTGGCGTTTTCGACCTTGATGTCTCTCGAGTAATTGCTGCATTTCTCGAGGTAGTCTTGAAGCGCCGAGCCTAGGGCGTCTAGTCGTGTTTAAGAATTCCGGGCCAGCCGTCCATAAACTCAAACTTGCTCAAGTGACGAGAGATCGGACATGGTGGAAAGGCACACCAAATTCAGTCCACTTTCAAATGCCGTTAAAATGGCTGCGGTGGTCCTCTCGTTGATCGGAATCTTAGGACTCCTGGGTACAGGTGTTTGCGAGCATATCGTCGCAAATGCTCCCCCGGCAGCAGCTCAAGAAGCTGGACTGACAGAAGCGGTAATGTTCAAGGGACACCAGCGCTTCGTCACTCAAGGGACCGCGAATCTATGCATTGCATCCGAGAGTGTAGCAGCAGCAGGTATAGGAGCGGGCCTCTTGTTGGGCCTCGCTCTGTACGCCTTTTTTGGGCGCCTTCCGCATGAATAGCGAGACACCTCATAACGACGAGTCAACGTGAGGCTTTTGATTCACCTTTCGCGGAATAGTCGTCTCGTTCTCCTGCATTGCCGTCGTCGTGGTCCTTCAACAACGCTACAGGAGTAGCGGATTGAGGTGGGGAGTTCGCCAATGCGCCGCCTGTTCTACGTCATCGGCATTGTGGCAGTGGTTGTCGTCGCGGTGATCGCCGTTGGTATTGGCGTGGTCGCCTACAAAGGAAACGCCCTGGATACGGAAAGCAGGGCTTTTGTCGACAATGCAGTGTCAGCCATCGCCGGTACCTGGACCAAGCAGCAACTGCTTGAACGGGCCACGCCAGAACTTCGCGAGAAGACGAAGCCGCAGGAGTTGACTGCGCTCTTCGACACACTCTCGCGGCTTGGCCCTTTGGTCGAGTACGAAGGAGCGACGGGCCAGGCGACGATGTCGTATATGACCGGCTCCGGCGGTGGCATCTCCGCATCCTATGTCGCCAAGGCTCGCTTCCGAAACGGCGGCGCAAGCTTTCGGATCGGTCTCGTGAAGCGCGACGACCAATGGATGATCAACAGTTTTTACGTCGACTTAGTGCCGCCCGAGCAGCCTGGGCGGCGAATCTGAGGCCAATAACAATGCGGGCCGCCGACCTGCCAGGCCGGATGATCGACGTCAGCGGCGGAGGTCGCCGTTCTCCAGTTGGAGCAAAATAACTCACCCACCGAGGGCAGCCGTGTTCCCAGTCTCAATCGAAGGAACAGCAAATGCAGGATCTCCCGAGGGCATCGATCCTGAAAGTGTCGTGAAAGCAATATGCGACGATCTTCAGCGACAGCGTATTATGTTCCAGACAAAAGGTCCTGAAGTGGAATTCCGAAACGGGGCGTTCTCTGTATTTCCCTTCAATCGATACAGCACTGTCGACAGTGGAAAAATCGTCGTGACGGCTGAAGCTATTCACTATGAATTATCAACGAAACTCTTGGTCATACTTCTTTCTTTTTCCGGCCCGCTGCTCGGCTTCCTAGTTGCTCTCAAAGAGGCCCATTCGATCATCGCTTGGATTGGCATACCAGCCGCCACCTGGGCTTGTCTCATTGGCATCAACTACATGATCATCAAGTATCGCAATTACTTGTTCATCCAGCGGCTGATCCACCGCACTCCTACGCAGATGCGTTGAGCGACGCTGCTCGCCCTCATAACAGAAAGGACGATCTGACTGTTTAACGTCGCCATGCAGTTCCTAATCAGTGCCCTTTCGGGCCTCGTTCTCGTCGCGGTTGCGACGGCCATTGTCTACCAGCGCAACAAGGGCAAGCTATCGGTCGGCAAGAGCTACCTCAAAGGACTGCTCCACCTATTCAGAGTCATGGGGTGGATGTTCATGGTGTGGGGAGTGTTGTTTGTCCCCGTGGTCGTTACTGACCTGATCGGCTTCAGCCACTGGGGCTACCCTTGGTGGTCGATATTTTTTGTCTTCGCGTTTGTCGCCCTCGGCTACGCCTTGCAGAGGCTAATGAAATACATTCCTCGTGATCCAGACTGGAACAACATGTTTGCTTCCAAGAAGGAATGAGGGACGTTGCCCAACATAAGTGACGTCGTTGCACTAGGTGTGTGCCGACATCCACTCGTTCTTCGGCCTTGGGGATCGGTATATTTTTAGCCGGTGACCCGGGATCTCACG
>NZ_BKAJ01000243.1 GCF_007992495.1 Reyranella soli | reverse complement strand
AGCTTGCGAACTATCTAATTGGTGGGGCCGGTGCCGACAGCCTCAATGGCGGCGCGGGCAACGACACGTTCATCGGTGGGGCGGCCAGCGATACCTTCGTATTCGGCACTGGCTCGGGCACTGACACCGTATGTGATTTCACGCCGGGCAGCGATCTGATCGACGTCAGCGCTTATCACTTCGCCGACTTCGACAGCCTGATGGCGGCCACCACCGACGTCGGCTCTGGCGTCTTCATAACCCTCGATCCGGACAACTTAATGG
This sequence comes from Reyranella soli, assembly GCF_007992495.1. GTDB lineage: Bacteria > Pseudomonadota > Alphaproteobacteria > Reyranellales > Reyranellaceae > Reyranella > Reyranella soli. Next base: position 10,555 of record NZ_BKAJ01000243.1, on the reverse strand, counting down.
CGCTCACCGGGGTCCTCAAAGCCCAGCTGACCGTTGTCGACTTCCTGTTGTAAGGAGGACGACTTCATACTCGTCGGGAAGTGAGTTTTCGCTATGCCGCCAAGTTCATGCGCGGTCGCCCCGTACCTAACAGTGCCTCACCGGAAAACAAGACCAATGAGTTCTGAGAGGTAAGGGGTCTCCGATAGTCGCCGCAACAGATGCGAATTCGATGGCTATTGGGGGGCGAGGCCGATTCTAGAAGTCCAAGACTGGCACACACTGCCGTTCACTGCGCCGGCGGCTCGTGACACCTTTTAGTGCGCCTTGATTTGCCGGCTTGACGATACGGGCGAATCCTAAAGCCGCGGAAAATCTGGCCAAAAGCGAAACTTGGCTGGGGGACCAGGATTCGAACCTAGACTAACCGGGTCAGAGCCGGTTGTTCTACCGTTAAACTATCCCCCAAACTGCGCCCAAGGCGGCACGGAAGGGCCGGCGCTTGGATTTAGCGATGGCGAGGCTGCTTGGCAAGCGGCCTTACGTCCCCCTTCTGCCGCATTTGTCGAATGTAGGCCTGACAGAGTGAGCGGCGTCCACCTAAAAACGAGCACGGACACTGTGGATATCGCGACCACAGCGCTGAACGCCGCAATTCAAATTCTGAAGGAGGAGCGGTAGGCTCGCGCTTGAGGCTCAACTTCAGGCGGGTGAGGGAGCTTTGCGGCCTATCACCCGTCGCCAAGGGGGCGTGGCGAACGGGCTCTTCCGACCGCTTGGCGTCGGGAGATTTCGGGCCAATCGGCAAGAACGTGCTCAGCCGCAGGTCTGCGTGTTCGGAATGTTCGAAGGAGCGGGAGAGTGCGGGCATTTTTTTGCAAGATTGCCGGCGTGGACCCGGTGGCCCTGGAGGACTGTCCTGCCACCGATCGGGTGTGGGCAGCCCAGCTCGGATTTTCCCTGCTCTTGAACTTCGTCGTCGTGTTCGGCCTGACCTACTACTCGATCGGCTATTTCCTTGGCGAAATCTATGCCCGGGTCTTCGTGGCGTTCATTGTGGCCGCTGTCGTCACAACGTTCGATCGCGCCTTGTTTCAGTTTGATTGGTTCACGGTCGCCTTGCTTCATGATGCGCGCGACCTCGATCGCGATCGTAATACGCCTTTGCGCCGCCTGGCCGCCTTTGCGCGCCCCTTCTGGAGGCTGTCGCTTCGCCTGCTGATCTCTCTCGCCATCGCCTACACCCTATCGGTATTCGCTGAACTCGCCGTGTTTGACGGGGCCATACGTGAAAGGATGGCTGCCGATAACTTCTCGCAAAATGCCCAGTACCGCCAAAAGATCGGCGACTTCGAAAAGGGCATCGATGAAAAAGCCGCGGCGCGGCGCGCCGTCATCATCCGCGTGGAAGGCGAGATAATCGCGCTGCAAAGGGGCTTCGTCTCGTATATCGACCAGGAGGAGTATGATCTGCTGCGACGGGATGCAGCCGACGCTCGCAGCCGCATTGCAACAATCGAGGGCACGCTGGCGGACAACGAAAAGCGCATAAATGACATGAATGAGGACATTTACGCCGAGCGCTATGGGATTAAGGACAAGCCCCACCGCACGGGCCGCCCCGGCTGCGAAGCGCCGAGCCTTTGCTACAATCTGGTTGTCACGGTCCGAGAGATGCGCGACGCCAATGACAAGCTGCGGAAGGAGGTTGACGCTCTTCGGGCGAGGGCAACGGAGCTCGAGGGCAAGGCCAGCGATCTCGTCAAGCGGCGCACTGCGTCTGAAAGCGAGGTTGTCACCGCCCGACGCAAGGAACTCGAGACGCTGCGCGCCGAGGCGGCCGCCTTTGAAGCTCAGAGGCCTGCATTGATTGCCGATTACGAAGCGCAGCTCAAGCGAGACGGCGTATATCTGCCTCTGCGTGACGATCCGATCATTCGCCTGGGCATCATGGATGAGCTTCGCCGCGACCCGGTGAGAGGGCCGGCCTTTACCCAGATGTCCTATCTGATCAAGGCGTTCATCGCGTTTCTCGAGCTGGCGCCGGTCCTGGCCAAGATCTTGTTTGCGCCGCCAACCGTTTATTCGGCCAGGATAAGGACGGCCGTCGCTCTAGGGCAAAGGCGGGCCCTGCGAGAAATGAACGACCACATCGACACGGCCTCGTTGAGCGTGATCAACGTCGTCGGCGTGAACGAGTCGCGTAATGCCGGACTGATCGCCAGTTCGGCCAGCACACCGCCTCCAAGGCTCGACAACCCCCAGCCGAAGGCTCTCGTGCCGCCGCGGCAAGGCCCGCCGCCTGAGCCTCTGCCGCGCTCCAGTTTTGGCGCACTCGAACAGGCGGCAATCTCTTGGCTCGGGGCATGGGTCGAGGCAAGTTCAGACCACCGGCGCGCCGCCGGCGATTACTACACCATCAGGCTGCCGTACGGTCCGCTGTTCGTCGCGTCGGACATGGCCATTGTCGACTATTGCCGCGCCCATTTTCTGAGGCAGGCGCGGTTCTTTGAACTTGGTATTGGCTTCGGCGAACTCAGCTTGTGCCTGGCCGTAAGCGGATTTAGTACGGTGGGGTTCGAATCTGACGCAGGTCGCTACGAAGCAGCCACTGCGCTGGCCGCCGCGCTGTCACGGCAAGGCTTCGATACCAGCCAACTGTCGCTGGTGCAGGGTTTGTTCCCGAATGTTCTTCAGGTCGACCGGATCGATATCGGCGGCGAAACCGTGTTGGTGTCAACCAACGTCACCAGCAACCTGATGATGGAAGCGATCGACAATGTCATCTGGTCGCTGCGCCTGTTCGACCATCTGATCATCGATCTCTCGCGCTTTGGCGAAGTGCGGGACGTGCCGTCGCAAAGGATCTTGATTGCTAAGCTACAGGAACTCGGGTTCAGGGAGACCGCGCCGGTCTATGCAATGGGCGATACAGACATCCGCCATTTTTCTCACAAGCAGAGTTCTGGCCGTAGCTTTCGGGGGACCGAGCCAGTTTAGAGCGACGACGACTTGACTCCGGATCAGGCCCCCTGAAGTGCTGCAATTTTGGTCATACCTTATTGGAGGTGAAAATCATCGTCTTGCAGGGTCACCATCTGGTGGCTGGTCCTTGACTGTTCAGCGGAGGCGGCGAAGACGAGGCCTGACAAGGCGTCTTCTACCCTTTTGATTGGCGGAGTGGTCCGCCCGACGCAGGCATTGAAAAAGCTCATCACGCTGCAAACGTCACCGTTGCCGTGGCCGCTGAGCTCGCGACCTTTTATGGACCATACAATCGGATCGCGGTCAGGGTCTGTATAGCCAATCGTAAAGCGGCCGTCTTCGAAGACACCATCGAGGCGCGCGGCGTCGCCAATGAGTGTGATCCGCCTTTCACTTCGCCTGGGTCCTTGCATCGCAAGGTAGTAAGTGCCCAGGGCATTTGAGCCACCTATGGATCGGGTCTGCGCGAATTTCGCAATGGCATGATCGGGTTTTTGCTTGAGTCCGCCAGCTAGGGAAGCATCCATGCCTCCGACATTGTCCTGGAGGAATTCGGCATCATGGCAAGTACGAGGAATGCCAAATCAGGCAGCGAGGGCCGGCTCCGCAGACCGAGAAAGAAAGTTGGGGAAAGCAAAGCTGCCCAGTTGGAGGCGATGCTACGCCGCCCGCAAGGCGCCACCATTAGCCAAATTGCATCCGCACTAGGTTGGCAACCTCACACAATAAGGGCTGCCATTTCTACCGGACCCAGGAAGACCAAGGGTCTGACGGTCACGATTACCAAGGAGGCCAACGGCGAGCGAGTTTACCGTGTCACGGGGTGATGATGCGCCCGGCGCACCTGAGCTAGAGGCCGCAGTGTCTGGGCTCAACGACCTAAACCTTTATGCGCTACGTCAACTTTGGTCAGACCGAATTGGACGACCTCCGCAACACCTGAGCGCTGATCTGCTTCGTCGCCGCTTGGCATATGAGCTTCAGTGCCGGGCTTACGGCACACTAAAACCGCAAGTCCGCCGGCGGCTTGGGCAACTCCACGAGGCGTTCAAGGCAGATCCGAACTATATGCCGTCGTTGGGACAGGCGCTTTCCGCGGGTATGGTCCTAGTGCGCAGCTGGCGGGGCGTTCGGCACAGAGTTACCGTCCGCAGAGGCGGCTTTGAATATCGAGGACACACGTACCAGTCCTTGTCGGAGATCGCCAAGCTCATCACAGGTGCACAATGGTCGGGCCCTGCGTTCTTCGGATATCGGCGGGCGCAACAGTGACTACATCCATCCGGCGCTGCGCCATCTATACCCGCAAGTCTTCAGAAGAGGGACTCGAGCAGAGCTTCAATTCATTAGAGGCTCAGCGCGAGGCCTGTGAGGCGTACATCAAGAGTCAGGCACATGAAGGTTGGCAACTGGTTAGTTCACTCTACGATGACGGCGGATACTCCGGCGGAAATATGGATCGGCCGGGCTTAGTGCGCTTAATGGACGATGTCGCGCAGAACCGCGTCGACATTATTGTAGTGTACAAGATCGATCGCTTGACGCGTTCACTTGCCGACTTCGCGAAGATCGTGGAAATCCTAGATCGTCACACGGCCTCGTTTGTGGCGGTCACGCAGCAGTTTAATACAACGACCTCAATGGGCCGGCTGACGCTGAACATATTGTTGTCTTTTGCTCAGTTTGAGCGAGAAGTTGCAAGCGAGCGCGTCCGTGACAAGATTGCCGCTTCTAAGAGGCGCGGAATGTGGATGGGCGGCAATGCGCCGCTTGGCTACGATCTCATAGAGAAGCGACTTGTGGCCAACGAAGTTGAAGCCGAATTGGTCAGAGCAATCTTCAGACGATACCTTGAGCTGGGGACCGTGACGTTGCTGATGGCCGATTCGGAACTGCGCGCTCGGCTGGCACGCATCAAGATCAAGAAAGGCAAGTGCTTAGGTGAGACGCGCTACGGTCGTGGCGCGTTGTACAACCTGCTTCGCAACGAAGTCTATATCGGCCGAGTCCGACATAAGAGTGCGTCATACCCCGGCCAACATGCGGCTATCATCGATCACAATGTCTGGCAGCAAGTACAGGGGCAGATGTCAGCTCAGCGCCCCGGTAAGCGTCTAGGACCGGTCCAAGATAGCGATAGTCCTCTCGGCGGCTTACTCTATGACGAGAACGGCAATTTGATGAGCCCTACTTTTACCAAGAAGCGGGGAGGGCTTTGCTATCGTTACTATGTCAGCCAAGCTGTACTGCAGAATCGCAAGCACAGATCGGGACCGGTCGCGCGGCTGCCAGCGACGTTGATCGAGGAGACGGTCGCCAACGCCTTAAAGCGACACCTGTCCGGGCGTTCTGATGATCAAACGAGCTGGCATAGTGGAACGGAGAGACCGGGCCTTCGAAATGCACTCGAACGTGTCGTGATCGCCAAAGAGCAAGTCGAAATATACCTTCGTGAGGGCACGCCGCGGAAGCTCGTAGTACCTGGTGTAGTGGCGCGGGCAGGAAAGGGGTTAACATTTCAAACTTTTGGCGCGGCGGCGCCGCATCGGAGCAAAAGGGAAGCTCTTCCGTTGGTGAGAGCCATTTGCCGGGCGCATTATTGGATGCAGCTGGTGGAAGCGGGAGCTGTGCGGTCCTACTCTGAGCTAGCAAGGCGTGAGCGCATGAACCCAGGGTATGTGCGGCGTATCATGCAGCTTGCATTCTTGGCACCAGACCTTGTTGAGGCCATCGTCAGTCACCGGCTGATCGCGAAAACGGGTGTCGTCCAGCTGACGGATTTGAGTATCCCGATGAATTGGCAGAAGCAACGAATGCTTTTTGCACCAGCGCTTAGGTGACGGAAGACAGCTCTGGTTTGACATGGCCGATAAGAGTTGTTCCAAAACGTCGCGCTTTGATATCTCGTTCACTGATTGCAACTAGCCGTGGCTTTACAACTTCCTCTCAGCCGCTTTGACTTGACTGCGTCGGCAAAGGAAGGGACGTGTCGTCGAGAGAAAGGGGTTGCTATGGCGGCGATACGTAGAAAATCAGCTATTCGTAGACGTTGTATGGTTGGCGGCATTGGAGATTTAGCGACATCGTCGTATGCGATCGCTCGTGCAGTACAAGATGCTAGTCTGTTCGAATTGGCCGAAGAGCTAATCGCGGCGGACCATATCCTGCAGGCAGCAGCAACAAAACTAGCATGTGCGGAACGCAAACTAGACCGGGCCGTACTTGAAGATCGCGAGCTTCCTACATGGTTCTTGGCTCGCGAAGAGGATGAAGCATCGGCCAGAACGGTAGTGGAATCGTTGTATGAGCAGATTGCTGAGACGCGCGCTCATACCAAAGCAGGCCTCGCCATTAAACTTAAGCTCTTGGGGGCTCTCTATTGTAATGATCCTACGGCAGCTCAGGACGATTGCGACGTAGATGTTCCGTCGCGCCTACTGCGATCGATGATCGAGGATGTGTTGCCGCCACTATGCAGCTGACCGCCTCGGCGAAACAGGCTTGTAGCTTCCTGTTAGGCGTCGGTAGGATGACGATCTGCGGCGATATGGGCGAGCATTCGCCACTTGAAGCGGGGGCAATGGCGAGGCGCCCCGTCATTATGGTCGCCGCAAATCTGGCCACACGGCATTGGCCCGCCGAGCGTGATTGAGTTTGTTAGCACGGGCCAAGGTTCGTTCGGCCTGACGCGGCGTCAGACCATGCATGAGGCACCCTTCCCGTGTCAGGGAAAGGGAGCAGTGCGCAGCACGATTTGCGTCGATCAATCTCAGCGCCTAACTGCGCTGCTTAAGGAAAGCCCACGGTCGTCCAGATGCACAAATCCTCAACGCGCCATTTCAGGCGTGCTCCAACGTCGTCAGTCATCAACGGCTCGCACACACAGCGCTGGTCTTCACGAAGCAGTGGTTGTTTTCGGCCACCGGATCGGCCTTACGTTGGCTGAGGCTTGTGCGGCAGCGCCGCGCGGCCTCAACAGCACCATCAGCATCATCGTCACTGGGCCGGCAATAGTGCTGGCTGGGAGCGGGGATGCTCGTCTCGACAATGCGCGAAGCGCCAGTTGTTCGTCCCGATGGGACTTGGGGGGTTAGACATGACCAATTTGTTGAACCGATCGGGCCGACGGGTTTTTGATCCTCTGATTCAGAAACTCGGAAGTTGGGGCGTGGACAGCGACACGGAAGTGGATGCCGTTCTCAATCGCATCAAGGTGAGAGCGGGCATCCGCCGAGGCGAAGACATTTTAGCCCCCGGCAGGTCGGCGAGACATTCAACGCTGCTGCTGGAGGGGGTCGCCTGCTTGTATGAGCGGCTCCCGGACGGCGACCGTCAGATCTACGCATTTCAGTATGCGGGTGACTTTTGTGATCTTCACCAGCATGTGTTGCCGGAAACCAACAATGAAGTCGCTGTAGCGGCTCTGACGGACTGCTCGATCGGCATCATCGAGCACAAGGACCTCGAGCAACTGATAGCGCAATATCCATCACTGGGCTTGGCCTTGTGGCGTGCCAGCATGCTCGAGGCCAGCATATTCCGCAAAAGATTGCTCAACGCTGGCCGACAGCCAGCGCTTCAGCGCCGCCCATCTCCTGTGCGAGCAGCTGGCCCGGCGGGAAGCGGTCGGCATCAACAGTGCAACCATTCCGCTGACCCAGATGGACCTGGCAGACGCGGCGGGCCTGTCGATCGTCCACATCAATCGCACCTTCCAGGAGCTTCGCCGGCTGAACATCCTGTCGAAGGGACGCACCATCAACGTAGTCGACAGAGAGCGACTCGCCGATTTGGCCAGTTTCGACGGCAACTATCTCAACATGCCGCAGCTGCTTTCACACTGGCAGGTCAAGATCGAGAGCGCTCAAAGCCAGCCAAAACATGACCTGCTATGTGTTATCCGCCCACTTCTGCGTCTTGGTCTCCACAACGCGCCCAAGCGTGTCCGAGAGTAGCCTGAACCTGTCCAACGCTTTGTCATTCGCTCGAGCTTCTCGTCGAGAGTTTGGGTTGGGAAGCCAAAAATTCCACATACCGCGCCGATGGCGTATTTCCGTCTATGCATAAGTCGGGGGCGGGGGTAGCTTTCCCGGTGGGAACCCTCTCCCACCCGAAACAGGTCGAAAGTTTGTGCGTCATGTGGAGGCACGCAGAAGGGGAGAACATGCTTCGCTTGCTCGTCGTGGCGGCTGCCACACTGCTGGCCAAAGTTGGCGTTGGCTCGAAGTCGATCACTCCAAGTTAAGAGGCCGGCTCATCCGCCTGTCCTCCGTACCAAGATCCTTGCTTGGCGCGGGATAGACAAGCAATCAAAGACGGCGTTCATCGCACGGCGACGAGCACGTCAACCGCGGCGCGACACGACGTGGCATTCGCTCGCCTACGGTTCACCTCGTCGCCGGATCCGTTTCGACAAGACCAAGGTACGGCTCTCGCGCTCATCCAGCGCTCAGTTCGCGGGACCGTCGAGAGCGGCGACTTGTTAAGCCCAAGCTTTACCAAGAAGAGAGGAACCGCACGCTGAGAGAGACTGATTTCTTCCGCGCGCGATCCGTTGGTTTTGGCGTTTCGGCAATGCCAAATGTCTAGCCGCTATCGACACTTTCAGGCTGAAAGTCTTCATCCTTCAAGGTCACCATTTGATGGCTGGTCCGTGAGCGTTCGGCGGAGGCGGCGAAAACGAGGCCGGCCAAGGCGTCCTGAGCCGTCTTGATGGGCGAAGGGGATCGTTCGACACAGGCATTAAAGAAGCTAGTCACGCTGGCGATGTCACCGCCGCCGTGACCGCTGAGTTTGGGTCCTTTTGTGGACCATACAAGTGGTTGGCGGTCGGGCTCTGTATAGGCAACGGTAAAGCGGCCGTCTTCGAAGACGCCGTCGAGCCGTGCTGCGTCGCCAATGAGCGTTATCCTCCTTTCGCTTCGAACTGGTCCTTGCATCGCGAGGTAGTAAGTGCCCCGCGTGCCACTCTCCAATTCGAAAGACACGACCTGATTATCGACGATCGGATCGTCCAACCGGAAGACACAGCGATCGAGGCCGTAGGCAGTCGGATCTGCGCGCTCGGCCTCGGTCCGATTTTCGTGAAGGCCGACATCAACGTAGGGACAACTGGCTCTCACCGCACATTGCGAGCAGAAGGGCGAGGGGGCCGGCCTATGGAATGTGCTCGAGCCTCCGAGGCTGCCGACAACACGAGGGCGCGAATCGAGGAGCCAGCAGACCAGATCAAGATCGTGGCATGATTTGTGAACGATCAAGCTGCCTGACGGATCAGCATCCGCATGCCATCGCCTCAGGAAGCTGGCGCCATGGGCGACGCTGAGTTGCTCGCTGAGGCTGATCACTCGAATCGGCCCCAATAGGTTTTGGCGGATGACGTTGCGGATCGCTTGGTAAAATGGAGCCCAGCGCAGCACATGGCCGAGCTGAAAGACGCGGCCACTGGCCATCCAGGCCGCGACAATCGCCTTTCCATCAGCAGTGGTGTTGGCGATTGGCTTTTCCAGAAAAACATGCTTGCTGGCGCGAAAAGCCTGCTCCGCGAAGACTCGATGAAGATGGTCGGGTAGCATAATGAACACCGCATCGACCGCTGGGTCCTCAAGCGCCGCGATGAAATCCGTACCGGTTCGGGTTTCCGGAAGGTTGATTTCCGCTTGCACCTGTGCAACGCGCGCCGGAGCGGCGTCGACAAGCCAAGCGATTTCAACTCCAGCAAAGCCGGCGATAATTCGAGCCAGGGCGCGACCACGATTGCCGAGCCCCACAAGCGCGCATCGAAGGGGCGGATCAGGTGCTGACCATTGTATGCCGCTTACTGGCGCAATGGTGCGCAGAACGCTTCTGGAGTCTGGAAGCGGGGGAGGCCGCTCCACCGAATAGATGCGGCCATTGGTATTGGGGTCGCTTCCATCGGAGCTGGAGAAGTAAACGACGCCCATCCACAAGGAGTACCGGCCATCGCCTGAGGCCTGGATGGTCGCGTGAACCGCATGGGCAGGCCCAAGTTCCGTACCGTTCTCCAGCAGCCGCAGGGATGATCGGTAAGGAGAGTCATTATTGTCGGTCTCATCCCCCAGCTGTGGCGGCAGTCTGGCGACCCACGCCATGCCACCATCGTGGCGAAAGGGGCGGGCCAAGTTCCATTTGCGTCGGCCGATGACCGATGTTTTTGCGTGTGCCATCTACAATACGTTCCAAGCACGTTATCCTCGGAGCGACAAGCTCCCAGAGTATTCTACACTCGACGTAGCAGTCGCATGGAGCTAAGCGTGCGCTGAACGTCCTGCATGGCTCCTCGGCGCACCGTTCTTGAGGCGCTTGAGAAATTCCTCCCCGCTCATCGTCGAATCGACCGGAGCCGCGGGGGAACTCCATCTGCCACTATCGATCTCTTCGATCTGTCTCGCCATGGCTTGCGATACGACGCGGGAGAACGGTCCGAGGTGAAGGTAGAAGGCAGCCATTGTTGCAACCGCCTGGAGCGCGCCGCGATTATTGCGGGCGCAGGCATAAAGCGCCCTGAGGTAGTAGCCAATGAGCAGGGGCTGCTCGCGGATGACTGACCTGAGGAGACGAACCAGGGCGG
>NZ_BKAJ01000242.1 GCF_007992495.1 Reyranella soli | reverse complement strand
CGTGGGCCAGCTGACCTACAACATGGACTTGTCGCGACGGCGCTCACTGTCGGTCGTGCAGGCGTTGGTGCAAGCCAATGGCATCGCCGCCGCCCGCCTGACTGGGCACGGCGTCGGCCCGCTCGCGCCTGTTGCGCCCAACGCCGATGAGGCCGGGCGAGCCCGCAACCGCCGCACGGAACTTGTGCCGCAGTAGGCCCAGCACGCTCCACGGCTCGCTCAGGTGACCGTCCTGAACTTGAGCAGGATCCGCACGGCCACCGATCGCTTGACAGTGAGCGGAGGTAGCAAATGGTGATCATCAAATGGCTAATGACATCTACGGCAGACCCACGGTCGCACGTGCGCACATCGAGACGTGCCGAATGTGACTAAAAGCACACTCGGCGCCACCCTTGGCGGGAAAGGCGGCCCACCAGCAACGCGCGGGTGCGGCTTCACTTCGCTTGCCTCCGGAGCGCGCTATTGTCAGAGCACTTCGACGTGTCTCGGGGTAGGGCGCGCGCCAGCTACGGCTGGGGCCGTTTTGTCTGCGGACTACGTGAGGCTACTGCATGAGGGCGCAGACGAGCAGCGCGAGGACGAGGGCCGCGCTGAGATAGGCCCCGAAGAGGCGGCGGGCGATGGTGTCGCTGTCCATCACATTAGCATCCGCAGTTCGCTCACCAGCGCCTCTCGGAGCGCCGGATGGTCGTTGGCAATGCGCACGCCCTCGTCGCCCTCCCACTGCATAAGGTTTGAGAAGTTCTTCAAGACCGTAGCCACGACCTGGGCACAATTCGCTAGGTCCAGCTCGGGATAGGTCTTCCGCAGCTTGAAAAGAACGCGGAGGCGAATGAGCTCGCGAGCTTGTACCAAGCGCGGATCGTCATCGGCGATCTGCTCGGCAGCCTGGATAAGTTGTTCGAGCTGCTCGTTCTCCGATATGACCATACTCCCCGCAGAGTTGGCGCTCATTTTGGAGACCACTCGCCCCGCTGTGGCTCCAATGTTGCAAATAATCAATGTTCGGCGCCCGAAAGATGGCGTGGACCGGCGCCTTTCCGACGCTCAGTTGCAGAGCAGTTGGAGCGCGGCGCGGTTCGTCGGCGAGAGTTTCTATTGGAGATATGGGGCAAGGCCAATGGCCACGCAGGTTACTTCCAAAGGGTTCGAGCGATGCAATCGGCGATCGGTTATACGCAGCCTGGGCGCTTAGCTCAGCGGTAGAGCACACCTTTTACTCGGGTGGGGTCGCACGTTCGATCCGTGCAGCGCCCACCATCGCCTGGCGGCGAAGTCCGCATGTCGCCGGCCATCAACGTTTTGACCGCTGTGGTCAATGATCGCCGCTTGGGCTTGCGCTACATGCGGCGCCCCGTGAGCGGAGAAGCCTCAAACAGCAACCGGCCTCGCCTTGGGGCCGGCCGGTGCGCGCTGCAAAACAGCGCCCGATAGGCACCGGCCGGCAGCTTGCTCGCGCGACGCTTGGACCGAGGCACCCGAAATGCTGCAAGTTCTCAACTACGTAACGATAGGGCTGCTCTTAGTCTGCGCTGTGATGCTCATTTGGGTTCTGATGTTCTAGCCGCCGAAAGCTTGGGCCGGCTCCCGGCTGTGATCCGTCAAACATCCCGGAGGACCTGACCTGCGCGCCCTGATAGAGCATCCAGCGGCGGTCGACTGCCACCTCGATAGCCTTTTTCGTTGCGTCGACCGGTCGGCCGCAACCTTTCCAGGGGCAGCAATACACACGAAACACTTTTCCTTAGTTCGCAACACGTCGGCGATACGGTGGCCCGGGAGGATAATGAGGGTGGCGGGCTTGAAGGGGACACGCGACGTGCCAGACGTAGTATTGGTGGATGACGACGGCCTGTATCGGGAAGCCCTGTCGTCAGACCTGGTTGACCGGGGACTTTCGGTCTCGAGTTTTGCCGATGGGCCTTCTTTCCTCGACGGCCCTAAGCAATGGCATCGAGGCGAAGATAGCGCTGCTCGATTGGACTCTGCCGGAGATGTCAGGGCTCGAGTTGCTGGGCGCCTTGAAGGAGCGGCGGATCGGACTGCCGGTCGTCTTCCTGACCGGGCACTCCAAGGTCGAACGGGAGTTGCAGGCGCTCGACCGCGGCGCCGTCGACTTTGTCGACAAGGCCCGCGGCACAGACATACTGGTCCACCGTTTGCGCGTGCTTCTCGATGGGCATCGCCAGATTTCCGCCGCGGCCATGCCTGAGATCGAGCACCACGGCAAGCTAGTTTTGTATCTTTCGATGGCGCGTGCTCTGTGGCTAGAGCAGGATGTTAGCTTGACCATCACCGAGTACAAGGTTGTGGCGTTGCTAGTGTCGAGCAAAGCCTCACTCCACACCTACCGCGCCATCTACGATGCGGCGCATTACACTGGGTTCGTCGCTGGCAACGGCGAGCACGGCTACACGACAAATGTTCGCTCGCTCGTGAAGCGGATTCGGAGAAAGTTCCTAGCTATGGACCCCGGCTTCTCGGCGATCAAGAACGTTCCGAGTCTCGGTTACACTTGGCTCGACGACCAAGCACGCGGTGCGGGTGAACCGCTGCCTTGAGCAAGGAGCCATGGTAACGCTGAAGCCTAGCGAGATTTATAAAGAGATCCGCATTCCACTGTGCACCGCTGTCCACGTAATTGCGTCAAGCCAAGTCAATATCTTCCTGCTTTCCGCCATTAAACATACGCGTCACATAGACTCGGGCCCAGTAGAGCCGGGTCGAAGCCGTTCTAATGAGGCGGTCAGAAAATTGTGATCTGGCTGATGCGGTTGCTAACTCAATGCTTCCGAGCGCAAGAGGCCTACTGCCTCAAGTGCGTCCTTGCCCTTCTTGATGACATCTGCGCCGAAAGCAACGCCTGACAGGAACGTTGCGATGGCAATAAGCAGCCAATGTCGTTTGGCCTTTCTAAGCCAAACGGCGATGAATTTCGGAAGCCGGCGTTTCGATTTGCCTCCCGCTGGAAGACCGGCGGAATGCGGGGGAACGCTCTCACGGGTTTCTTGTACTGTGGCACTTGCGCCCGACAGGCCTGTGTCGATTTCCATCCCAACACTCTCCGGCGAAAGCGGTCCTGTTGTGCACCGACATTGGCGCTAACGCTTAGCCTTTTGACACCTTAAAGTTGTGTAGCGCTTCGCCAATCGCACCGCCTGTGCCGGAGACCCACGGGCGCTCGCGTAGCGGCCTTTTTGCAGATTCGCTCGTTTACGTTCCACAGCTGAACCTGCAACAAGAGATAGGTCCGAACGTGAAGCACTCGGACCTTCATGATATCTCCAAATCGCCTTAGCCCGCTCATACCGGTGGGGCTTTTCTTCTTGCTAGATCCAGGATGTCGGCCAAGGACTTGGCAGAGGTGGCTGGCACCTGCCTCCTACAAATTGACGCAGCTTGTAACCAATTCCCTAATTGCCGGGTTTTGCATCCGGGAGCAGGCATTGCCTCGCTAGTGCTCCGGCCCGCATGTAAGCCTCGGGCCGCCCGCCCAGTGTTCACGCCCTGGGCGGGCCTTTCCTCTGGGGCATGGCCAGAATCGCCACTAGTCTTGTTTTTCTGCCCGTGGAATCGATCTAGGCTCCGTCTGGCAGTTCGGGAGGACTCCCCCAGCCTCAAAAACGTCCAGTGAGTCAAAAAGCGGACTCAGCGAACGCGCCAGCGGGGAGGGGGCCGTAACCAATCGGATCGAGATGACCCCAGCAGGAGCTGTATGACGCCCTGTGTTCGATGCCGCGGCTCCAACCGCATGGGGTCGAGCCGGCTATATGAGTTCGGCAAGGCCCTCGATGTGCCGGTGTCGTACTTTTTTGAAGAGATGCCGTCCAACGCCCTGTCGGGTCGCCCGATGTCAGGTCGCGGCCGCAAGAACTTTGGCGAAGCTGGCACTCCATTCGAGCATGAGAGGGATCCGCTGAACAAGCGCGAGACACTGGAGCTGATGCGCGCCTACTACAAAATCCGCGAAGACCGCGTGCGCAAGCGCATCTTCGAAATGGTCAAGGCCGTGGGTGCGGTGAGCCATGCCGAGGCGCTGGGTGGCGGCAAACAGCGCAAATCCGCTCAACGCGGCTGAAGCAGCGGACTGGCCCCAATGGGCAAGCTTCTCTTGCTCGCGACAGCTTTGGTCGTAGGGTCGCCTTGCGCTGCTCAAACCATCTCCGATGGCGACACCCTCAAACAAGGCGGCGTCATCTATCGCATCTGGGGCATCGACGCGCCAGAGCTCGCCCCAGAGCTGCCCTGATGGTTGGGTCGCTGGGCGAATGGCGGCGACCAGGCTGCAGGCACTGACCGCAGGCCGCTCGATCGTCTGCCGATTGAAAGACCGCGACTGGTACTGCCGGGTTGTCGCCATCTGCCGAGTTGGGGAGAGGATCTGGGCGCTACTGAGGCGTGCCCGCATTCCTCACAGTGCCAGCACGTGCATGCACGAGGCGAATGGAGGGACGCGTACCCACCTGCGATATCCGGCGACCGAGCAAGGTTGAGACGCAGAGGCAACGCCTTTGAGACGTACAGACAATGTTGCGCGGGTGGGAATGGCTCGGGCGTTTACCCGCTTCAGATGTCGAGTAATAGGAGAAGCCCGGTCACAAAACCTGGCGAACTGTCGGGAACCGATTTCGGCTCCCAACAACAGAAGCAAGGGCGCCTCACATCGAGTGAATCTGATGCAAAGGAGGTAATTTAGACTGAGCGCGGCCTACTGTGAGAAAAATCGTGAGAGAATGCGTGGCTGCCAATTCACGATTGAAACTCACCGCAGTGCGACCTTTGTCTAGCCTTCCAACCATGATCGAATTCGGCCTCCACATATCAACGACTGCTGTGCATGGTCCCGTAACTGGGGTGGCGCCGGGCAGTCAAAGTGGAGACGCATGATTGTTCATGCTCGCCTGAACCCAGGGCGGGGGTGGCAGCCCCTCCGCGCCATGCTCTATTACGCGTATCGAGTTGGGGTGGCGACACCATTGAGCCGCGTTCTTGCCGATGGCATAGCCGCGGCCGTAAGCGTTAGGCGCCCCGCTTCCAGCAAGTTGACCGGCGACCCACTCCTTGAGCAAATGCGGCGCGACGGTTACGCCACTCTACCTCCCTTGCTCTCTGAAGAGAAAATCGAGGAAATGCTGGCGTTTCTCGCCGAGCGCCGCCCGGTCGGAACCGAAGCTCTGGCCAATTACCAGCTGACGGACGTAGTGAATTGCCCCCACGCGATGGAGTTGGCCAATCACCCCTATTTGCTGGCGCTCGCCGGCTCCTATCTCGGTTGTGCCCCAACAATCTCGACTATCGGCATTCGTTGGTCCCGCCCCTATGGTCAAAGCGCGACCGTCCAGAGTTTCCATCGCGACCCTGACGATTGGAAGATGGTGAAGTTCTTCGCCTATCTGACGGATGTCGCGGAGGGCACTGGCCCGCACGTCTTCATCGCCGGCTCACAACGCGAGAGGCCACCACTCTTTGCGCGCCGCTATTCCGATGAGGACGTCGCCAACAAATATGGTGAGAAGGCCTTCATCACCATTGAAGGACGACGCGGCACCATGTTCATGGCCGACACTTCCGGCGTCCATAAGGGGGCAGTGGCGCGCAAAGGCCCGCGCCTCATGTTGGAGGTCGGCTACACGCTGTTGCCGATTTATGCCTTCGATTATCATCCGGTGACGCTGACGCGGCAGGTTCTCGACCTTGATCCCTATATCAACCGCCTGATCGTACGGCCCTGCGACGCGGCGCGCTAACTTCGGAGCGACGCCTCTCGTCCGGCGACAACCACGTGGCCGCATCCATCGCGATCTCCAGATCATCTTGCCATCCTGCGAGGACCCAAGCGCCAAAATGATGAAGCGAGGGGCTGGCCTGGGTGTTCGTGCGCTTTAGCGGCGACTAGGATGCCATCCGGCGTGGGAGTGCCGGGCGGAACGCTCTGTCGAGCGGTCCCGACGAGCCGCCGTTTCAGATATGCGAAATATTGGAGTCGCCCAGCGGAGCGGCAGCTCAATACAATTGCTTCATTATTCGGGTCAGTACAATTGGGCAGGCGCTGAGGCTATTTATTTAGCTCGTCCAATCTCCGCTAGGAGGGTGACGAGATGTAGGTGGGGGCCTTGCATGATCATTAGCGATAAGGCAATTCTCGCCTTCAGCATTTTGTCGGTGCTGGGTGTTGCCATCACAACAACCATAGAGCCAGTGCCGCCAGTCTTCCCGTTGCCGCCGTCGAGATGGCCGTCCCGGTGCGTGAGAGTCCCGCGCCCGAGCTGCCGCACGGGTATTTGACCGATCCGGACACATCGCCGCTTGCCGGTGTCATAACGGTCGCCCTTCCGCCCGCCAGTCCGATCCGGCGGTGACAGGCATCCCCCTCCAAACCGAGCTGCGGCGAACTCTCGTGTGACCGATCTTGGTGGCCGACTTCACCGGCGCTTCAAAGCTCGCTAATGCGGCGCACCGCCTCGCAAAAGATGGCAATAGCCGTTCGTAGTCATCCACTTCGCTCGGATGAGAGGGCTCTGCCAACCCGCTTAGTGCGATCCGGATCCTTCTTGATGTCCGGGTCAGCCCTGCGGGGATTGCGCCATGCATCAAAAATAGGGCCTTGGATGGGGCGCCGGTAGTCCGCAAGATCGGTGCAAGTGATGCAGCCCAGCGCACACAGTGCCGTGCTACCAAGGCGGCGATGTCGACCCCGATCGTTACCGCACGTCTTCTGAGTGGCTCATGGATCTGGAGGCGTAGTTGGCGACGGCCGACAGAGCCAACCTGTCCGACCGGCTCCTCACTGTAAACGTTTACAGTCAGCCCAGGGTGCGGGCGGTCGCCAGCAAGCAGAGTTAGCGCTAAGCGCTCAGCCTGACCATCGGAGGGGGCGACAGAAAAAGGCCGCGGACCTTTTGCCCCTGCCGGTACATCCGCGGTCAGGGGAACCGCCGCGAGCCGGGTCCGCAGGATCCGAATTCGAGGCTGCTCGAAGCTTACCAGAGGCGACCGGCTAGTGGGTTAGCTCGGTGGCCTGTCCGTGGCGTTACCTCGAAAGAGCCGGCGCCAGCCGCCGTGTTCTCGCGTCGGGGCGGCTATACTTCGGCGGATGCCACTACCGGACGTTGAGCTATC
The DNA here is from genome assembly GCF_007992495.1 of Reyranella soli. GTDB lineage: Bacteria > Pseudomonadota > Alphaproteobacteria > Reyranellales > Reyranellaceae > Reyranella > Reyranella soli. Next base: position 3,735 of record NZ_BKAJ01000242.1, on the reverse strand, counting down.
CGGCCGCTTCGTGGCCGTTGTGTATGACCTCACCAGCGGCCAGCCAGGCCGGTTCCGGCGGATCGACGACTGCGCGAAGCGCGCCGGGATAAAGCGACGGGCAGACGTGACTCGGGCCGTTGCAACGGCTGAGGCCGCCGGCTTCCTGGTCGTGCACGTCGGCGAGCAACTGGTCATGCTGACCAGCAAGGGTCGCGAATCGGCGCGTGGCTAAGATGCCGCAATACCAATGAAGGGACATCGTGGTCGATCAGCGCGGGGAATTTGATCGCGATGGTCAAGGAAGGAACTCCTCGGAAGTACCAGTTACGCGCCGTCCTGCCCGGAAGTCGCCGGCCGCTAATCGAAAACTTTGCTACACGAGATGCTGTCAACTCGCGCGGATCGCTCTTGAGAAAACGTGGTACAGCGTGGTCGTCACGCTGCCTCTCGACGACGGGTTCAATGAGGCTCGCTGGAGCTGATTGCCGATACATTGGCCGCAAGAGCCCTTGCCCTCAGTCGCGGGCCGCGACCAGCACCGGGAAACGGCGGTGGAAAACTTGTGCCAGAAACTTAGTGCAGGCGCGCCTCCTTTTGGCATGCGATCAGCCGCCTCAACTCGGCCAGAGCCTTGGCGGGGCTGGTATCCGGCAACCGCCGCAGTTGGACCAAGAGCTTCTTCAGTTCCACACTGGTCATGCCTCCGGTGACGTGGCGCGTGCCCAGGCCTACCGCAAGGCGACCAAGTCGGCCCCCGGGGCCGATAACACAAGTACGGCAGCGACAATCGCGAGCACGCCGACGCCCAACGCGATGAGACGGACCCAACTCCGAAGTTCGTGTCGCATCTCTGTCGTCCCCCTTGTTTGCGCTGCCGCCAAGCCCCGCGGACAGGATGGCGCTTTTTACCAGTCCGCGGGTTATCTAGACAGTGTCTGAAATACCGCTGAGACGCGATGGAAGTTCAATGTTGGCTGTCAAGCCATTGGCAACTCTGAAAATGCTCCGCCTGCGGCGCCGAGGTAGCCCCATCTGCCGATGGCCGTCTTCGCCATCAGCGCTCAGCCACGTCGAGCGCCGGGGCCATGCGGTCGATCGGACCGAGCAAGATGGTGCCCCGACCAGCGACCAGTACCTCCAGCGGCAATGACCGCGGCCCGGCAGCCTAGTCTGGCGGCTCGCGGTAGACGTGCTTCCAGTTCGAGGAGCGCGGCCTCGGCCTTGCGCGGCAGTATAGCCGTCGTTGCTTTTGAGCGCGATTGTTTTGACTGTACTGCAAGCTCAACAGGTAGTGGCGCTAACACCCGATAGCCTGACGCTGCGTCCTGGTTGAAGCGTTTTAGTCACAACGGACGGCGAGTTTGAGGTCACCCAGTCTGAGGATCGATCCCGGGTCCAGAGGGTGTGACTGCCCGGAAGAGATCGACTCGCCATTGATCGAGGTCCCGTTCGTCGATCCGAGATCCTCGATCAGCAGGCTGTTGTTTGCCCCCACGCTCAATCGTGCGTGGCACCTGGACACCGAAGCACTCAACAGGACGATTTCGCATTGGCCGGAATCCCGACCGATCAACACACCTTGCTTACGCTTCCCCAGTTCGTCCGTTGCCACGTCAAAGCCGAACTCGCGCCCACTGGCGTCAGACCCGTGAAAATGGAAAATGCCCCGCAATTGCACCGTTGGAACCGGCACGGTGCTGGAGCCATCGCGCGCCCGCACCCAAAAGACGTGCAGGGACCGGCTGACGTGCTTGGCCCGATGCTCACCGCCGTCGACATATGCATAGTCGTCCCGCAACTTGGCTATGTCGCGTACCGCGCGCGAGACGGCGATCCCACCCGGTTCGGCCAACACCTGGATGCGTGCGGCCAGATTGACACCGTCGCCGAAGATATCCTGATCTGTCGCGTCGATGATGATCTCGCCGAGATGAACGCCGATGCGGAAAAGCAGGCGCTGCCCCTCGGCGAGATGCCCGTTAAATTGCGCCATGCTTTCCTGGATGTCGATCGCCACTCTGACGGCGGCAATCGCCGAAGCGAATTCGGCGAGCATGGAAACGCCCGTACTGTGAATTAGGGAGCCGCCAGCTGCTTCAATGGCGGGCTGCCAAATCTTGGAGCGTGCCGACCGGAGGTTTTCGAACGTTTGGTCTTCCGCGTTCTCCACTAGGCGGACGAAGCCGGCAAGATCGGCATAGAGAATTGCAGACAGGCGCCGTTCGGTTTGAGTCATGGCCGCTAACGAGAACAATTGCTGGCATAGCTGGCAACACCGCATTGCCGTCGAAGCGTGTGAGAACATAGGCTACCTCCGATGCACTCCACAGCTGGCTTGGCTGTTAGGATCCCGCAACTTAGCGTTATCGCTTCCTTACAATGCAACAGGGCGCGCCCGCCTTGAAGGTGGGAGCGAGCGACGTGCCCAATGTATTGCTGGTGGATTGCTTACAAGGTATCATGTCTACCCCCGTCGTTACGCACGTCACAAACTGGTCAAGACTCCTGCTCAAGGGAGGCGACTTGACGCTCTGGCAGCTTTGCCAGGTGCAGGACGCGATCGAACAACTCGAGGAAGAGCGCTTTGCCGAGGCGAGCGCACGATGTCGGAGGCGGAACGACCTGACCTTTACGAGCCAGATGGCCATGTGGCCAAGGAACCGATCGAGCGGGAGCTTCTGGTTAACCAGCTAAGGACTGTAGTTGCGGCTGCATAACGTCCCCGTTGCATGCACTGCAGCGCGCTCGCATACCGCACAGTGCTAGCATGTGCATGCACGAGACTGGCGGCGGCCTGTAACGTTGCCGTCGATCATGACCGCGGCCTGCCTCACAAGCCCTTCACATTCCGCGCGCTGCAAAAGACGTTCGGCCTTATGTCGGTGCGGTGCGACCCATGTCGGCGGTACGCCAAACTGCACCTTACGGGTCTGCTCTAAGACTCTAAGTGGACTATCGCACGAAGCGGTTTAGCTGCCGCCGCTGTGGGCCGAGGCGTGGGTGTGCGTAGTCGAGCCGATCAAGGAATTGGGCATGCAGCACTATCAGTTGGATGAAATCGAAGATCCGCAGCGGCACCCGGCAGCTGTCGATCGACTAAGAGGCCGGCGGCCGAGCCGGCACATCGACAGCTCGTGTGGCGAGCTACCCGGTCGCAAGGCCGACGGCCGGCGGTGAGACGTTGGTACCTCAAAGGAGGGGACCTGTAGTCTCCCGCCAAGCTATCGCGGTTACGCCGCAGGATCCGGCCGCCTGGCGCAGTTGTTGCGCCCAGGCGGACTTCCTGGTCCCCCAGAGTTATTCTCTGACATGCTCGATCCAAACACCGACCGGTACTCGATCGAAATCAAGAACCTCACGACGGGCGAAACCGTCATCCTGACCTCGGTGGAGATGACCGATCAGCAGAAGAACGTTGTCGTGCGCCAACTACTTCAATTGTCTGGCGCACCGGCAGCGCTGTGGATAGACGATGATGAGCCTAAGAAGCCGTTCTGAGGGACGCCCGACATGTGGTGTTGGCGTCGCTTTCGGCGCGACCGCCTTATAGCAAGGACGCCTGCTGCCAACCTACGACGTCCTCACCTCTCGCGAGCCGAATGCGGAACCGGCAGGGCCACTTGGCGCGCCGGCTTGTCCTCTCGCTGCCCCTGGTAGGAGACCTGCCGCAGCAAATTGTCTTCGGTCCAGCTGAGGTAGGTCACTTCCACGACGACCTCGGGGCGGACCCAATGCACTCTGGAGAGCTGAAGC
>NZ_BKAJ01000241.1 GCF_007992495.1 Reyranella soli | reverse complement strand
GCCGGTCTTGTCGCCGACCTTCCAGTCCGCAGGGATGCCGGCACGCAGGCGGCGGGCGCCCGTCTTGCTGGCGAGCAACCAGCCGATCAACTGATCTCGCGAAGATGCCGACAGGGCGTCTCCGATCAGCAGGCGCTGCATGGTGTCGAGCATGGCGACGGGAGTCGTGGTATCGCGCGGATCGCCGGGCTTCGCCTCGTTGAGTTCAGTTTCGATGCGATCGAGGCGCGTCGTCCGATCTCCCAGCGACCGCGCATAGGTGGTCAGCCCGGCCGGCCCGCCGAAGCTTGCGAGCATGAGGTTGCCCGCCGTGTTGTCGCTCAGCGTCACGGCGGCCTCGCAGATCTCCGCCATCGTCATGCCGCCGAGACCGACATGCTGCTTGGTCACCGGCGAATAGGTGACGAGGTCCCTGTCGGTGAAGAAGACGCGGCGATCGAGCTTCTCCTCGCCGCGATCGACGCGGGCCAGCACGAAGGCTGCGGCCAAGAACTTGAAAGTGCTGCACAGCGGGAAGAGTTCTTCGGCGCGATGGCCGACGCGACGGCCGCTCGCCGTATCGATCGCCGCGACGCCCAGTCGGCCGCCGTTGCGGCGCTCGAGCTCGGCCAGCCGGGATGTTGCATCGTCGGCGAAGGCTGGAAGGGCCAGCAACGGAGCAGCGAGGAAACCGCGGCGCGCGATCGAAGCAGGCATGTTCTCTCCATTATTTGAGGGGAATGCCTGAATCGCCAAACTTTGTGGCGCGGGAATGGCTTATCGGATGCAGCTTCCATGCGCTAAGCTCCAGGCCACTACAACGGGGGACGTAATGATTCTGGGTATGTCGGTCGAGACGTTCACCTTCGTGCACGTCGTCATCAGCCTGGTCGGCATCATGACCGGCTTCATCGTCGTGGCATTGATGCTCCAGAGCGCGCCGATCGCCGGCTGGAATGCCTTCTTTCTCATTTCGACGATCCTCACCAGCGTCACCGGCTACTTCTTTCCCATCAAGGGACTGACGCCGGGGCTCGTCGTCGGTGCGATCTCGCTGGTGATTCTGGCCGTGGCTCTCTACGCGATCTACGGCAAGAAGCTCGTTGGGCCATGGCGCAAGGTCTATGTCGCGACCGCGGTCGCCGCGCTCTACCTCAACTTCTTCGTGGCGATCGCCCAGTCGTTCAACAAGTTCGCCTATCTCAACAAGTTCGCGCCGACCGGCTCCGAGCCGCCCTTCGCCGTGGCGCAGGGCATCGTGCTGATCGGGTTCATCATCCTGGGTATCGCGGCGGTGCGACGCTACCGTCCGGTCGATTGAGGAGGAAACCATGCTGAAGACGGGACTTGTCGGTCTGGTTCTGGCTGCATCGTTCGGGCTGGCCAACGCCCAAGCCCAGACGGGCACGGCCGATCGGCTCTACGCCATGGATTGCGGCAACAATGCCGCGACCGACCAGTCACGCTGGTCGCCCGGCGTCAATGTCGGCAAGCCGATCGAGCTTTCCGACAACTGCTACCTGATCCGCCACGGCTCGGACTGGCTGTTGTGGGACACCGGCTATCCCGATGCGATCGCCGAGAAGCCGGTCACCGGTCCGCTCGGCACGGCAACGCGCGCCAAGACTCTGGCCGCGCAACTGGCCGAGGTCGGCGTCAAGCCGGCCGACATCAAGTACGTCGCGGTCTCGCACCATCACGGCGACCATATCGGCAATGTCGACATGTTCCCCGACTCGACGCTCCTCATGCAGAAGGCCGAGTTCGACTTCGCCTTCGCCACCGACAAGAAGCCGCCCTTCAAGGCCGAGCGGCCGATCCGCAAGCTCGAAGGCGACCTCGACGTGTTCGGCGACGGCAGCGCCACCATCATCTCGACGCCGGGCCACACGCCCGGCCACCAGTCGTTGCTGGTGCACCTGCCCAAGACCGGCTGGCTGATCCTTTCGGGCGACGCCATCCACTTCAAGGACAACTGGGACAACAAGCGCGTAGCCTCGATGAACACCAGCGCCGACCAGACCCAGGCCTCGTTCAAGAAGATCGAGGCGTTGATGGCCGACAAGAAGGCCCAGCTGTGGATCAACCACGATAAGCCGCAGAGCCAGGCGCAGAAGCGGTCGCCGCAATTCTACGATTAGTCATACGCGGACCTGGGCGCATTCACATGCGCCCAGGGCGTCCCGCCCGCGGTCCGCGTATGACTAGAGCGGGCGGCCGCCTAGCCTCGCCTGCGCGGCCAGCCGGATGGGGGCGTTGACCGCGCCGTACCCGCGATAGCCGCGGCGCTCGACGATCTCGAAGAAGAAGCGGTCTTCGATGGTGTTCGTGTAGACCTGGAAGTACTCGGCATCGCCTTCGCGGTCGTAGAAGATGTTGTGCGCCTTCAGCGTGTCGATCAGCTCCATCGTGAGCTCGCTCTTGGCTTCCAGGTCGTCGTAGTAGTTCTCGGGCACCGGCAGGAGCTTCACGCCGTTGGCTTCGAGCTGGCGCACTGTTGTCAGAAGATCGTCGGTCGAGAGCGCGATGTGCTGCACGCCCGAGCCGAAAGCTTCCGACAGGAAGCGCGAGGTCTGCGTGCGCCCGGACTGCGAGCCGTTCAACACCAGGCGCAATCGGCCGTCGTCTGACTGAACCACCTGGCTCTTCACCAGGCCGCCCGGATCGAGCACGTCCTGCGCCGGCGTCTTATCGACCTCGAGCAGCGAGGTGTAGAACAGGAGCCAGCTCAGCATCTCGTCGTAAAGCATCACCTGCTGGAGGTGGTCGACCCGCTGCAGGCCGGCATCTCCCTTGTCCGAGCCGTCCGCGACCGCGCGGAATTCGATATCCCACACACGAGCCAGGTCGGTCTTGGGATCGATGAAATAGACCAGGCTGCCGCCCAGGCCGCGCACCGCAGGAATCTCCAGCTCGCCCGGTCCGACGGCCTGGCGGAACGGCATGTCGAGCAGGAGCTGGGCGCGGTCGAGCGTGGCGGCGGCATCGTCGACGCGCAGGCCGAGCGCGCAGACCGACGTGCCGTGGGTGATGTTGTAGGAGTGGGCGAAGCCTTCCTTCTCGGTGTTCACCACAATGTTGATGTCGCCCTGGCGCCATCGCGTGACCTGCTTGGAGATATGCTGGCCGGCGCGGCGGAAGCCCAGCCCCTGCAGCATGCTCTCGAAGGGGACGGCGGCCTGATCGTCCAGGGCGAACTCGATGAACTCGACGCCCAGGCACTTCGCTCGTGGCGGCATCGGTGTCAGGCCGGCGACGGTATGGCCCGAGCGCGCGTGCAGCCGGTCCAAAAGATAGATCAGCGAGCGATGGCCATCGACCGCCACTTGGCGCGTCGAGCCGCTGCGGAACTGGTCGTTGAAGATCTCCAGCGAGAACAGGCCGTCGAAACCGGTGGCAGCCAGCGCGTCCATGAAGGAGTCGAGGGGGAAGTCGCCCTGCCCCGGGAAATTGCGGAAGTGCCGGCTCCACGACAGGTAGTCCATGTCGAGCTTGGGCGCGTCTGCGGCCTGCACGAGGAAGATGCGATCACGCGGGATGGCGCGGATGGCGGAGAGATCCGTGCCGCGCGCCAGGATGTGGAAGGTATCGAGCACCAGGCCGACCGCCGGATGATCGGCGCGCCGCACCGCTTCCCAGGCGTCGCGGTAGTCGTTGATGTGCCGGCCCCAGGCCAGCGCCTCGAAGGCGACCCGCATGCCGCGGCGGGCGGCTCGGTCGCCGAGCTCGCGCAGATCGGCAGCGGCGCGGTCGATGCCGCCCAGGCTGTCGGGCGAGACGTTGGAGCAGACCATCAGCAGGTCGCAGCCCAGCGCTTCCATGACATCGAACTTGCGCTCGGCGCGCGTGAGCGCGCGCTCGCGCAAGGCCGGCGGCATGCCCTCGAAGTCGCGGAACGGCTGGAAGGTGATCGTCTGCAGCCGGTAGTCCTCGATCATGCGCCGGACATCGGCGGGCGAGCCGTTGAACGATAAAAGGTCGTTCTCGAACAGCTCGACGCGCTCGAAGCCGGCATTGGCGATGGCCTCGAGCTTGTCGTCGAGCCCGCCGCTCAGGCAGACCGTAGCGATGGCTGTCTTCATTTCGGTCCTCCCGTCGAAGAAGCCGCGTCGCGGGCGGCGCAGGCCGTCTCGAAGGTCCGCTTCATGCGCGCGACGTCGGGCACGAGACCGGTGAAATGGCGGAAGGCATCGACGGCCTGGTGCACGCACATGCCGCCGCCATTCATGGTGCGGCAGCCCTTCTTCTGGGCGGCCAGCACGAACTTGGTGTCGATCGGCGTGTAGATCACGTCGGCGACGAAATGATGCCTCTGGACCAGGCGCACCGGCAATGGCAGGCCGGGATAGCCGGTCATGCCGACGGGCGTCGCATTGACAATGCCGGCGACCTGCTCCGCGGCCGTTTCGGGATCGGTCAAGAGCTCGCAGCGATCGGCGCCGAAGCGCATGATGAGATCGGCGCAGAGCCCGGTGGCGCGGGCCTGGTCCTGGTCGTAGATGCGCACCGTCGAGGCGCCCAGCGCCATCAGCGCCACAGCGACCGCGCGCCCTGCCCCGCCGGCGCCCAGCAGCAGCACCGGCTGGCCGCGGACGGCGTCGGCGCCGAAGGTCTCGATGAAGGCCTGGCGGAAGCCCGAGCAATCGGTGTTGTGGCCGGTGGTGCGGCCGCTGTTGTCGAACACCACCGTGTTGACCGCGCCGATCTCCGTCGCCTCGGTCGAGACGGCATCGAGCAGCGGGATCACTGCTTCCTTGAACGGATGGGTGATGTTGACGCCGGCGAAGCCCGCGGTGCGGGCAGCAGCCAGCAAGTCTTCGAGACGCCGGCCCTGCAGGGTCGCAACATCCATCAGATGGTAGTGGCCTGAGACGCCCGCCGCTGTGAACGCGTCCTCATGCAGCGCCGGCGCCAGCGACTTCTGGATGTTGGTGCCGATCAGGCCGACGAGCATGCGTGAGGTCATCGCGGTCTCTCCTATGTCGCTGGGGCCAGTCCGCCGCCCAGGAAGAGCTGGGCGATGCGCGGGTCGGCCAGGATGTTGGCGGCGGTGTCCTCGATGCGGGTCTGGCCCTGCTCCAGCACCAGGCCGTAGTCGGAAATGGCCAGCGCCTGACGGGCATTCTGCTCGATCATCAGGATCGACACGCCGGCACTGCGAAGGTCCTTCAGGATCGAGAAGACCTCCTGGACCATCAGGGGCGACAGGCCGATCGAGGGCTCGTCGATCAGCATCAGCTTGGGCTCGAGCAGGAGGCCACGTGCGACCTCCAGAAGCTTCTGCTGGCCGCCCGACAGGGTCGAGGCCTGGGCGTCGGCCTTCTCGCGCAGCATTGGGAAGCGCGCCATCATCTCGTCCATGCGGCCGGCAAGCCGCGAGGTGTCGCTGAGCGCCACGCCGCCCAGTTCGAGATTGTGGCGGACCGACAGCTCCGGGAAGAGGTTGCGGCCCTGCGGCACGTAGCACATGCCGGCATCGAGCATGCGGCGCGGCTCGTGCGAGGTCGTGTCGGCGCCGTCGAAGGTGACGCGGCCAGTGCGGACGCTCAGAAGGCCGAATACCGTCTTGAACAACGTCGACTTGCCGGCGCCGTTGGGGCCGATCACCGTCGTGATGGCGCCGCGCCGGATGGCGGCGCTGACACCGTTCAGGATCGTCATCTTGCCGTAGCCGGCGACGACGCTGTCGAGGGTAAGAATGGCTTCCTGGGTCATGTCAGTGTCCCAGATAGGCTTCGATCACCAACGGATCGCGCCGCACGTCAGCGGGCGCCCCCTCGGCGATGATACGCCCCTCGGCCAGCACGATCAGCCGCGAGCACAACGCCATGACGAATTCCATGTTGTGCTCGATCACCACGAAGGTAACGCCGGTCTCGCGGTTGATCGCCTCCAGCCGCTCGCGCAGGTCGGCCAGCATGGTGAGGTTGACGCCGCCGGCCGGCTCGTCGAGCAGCACCAGGCGCGAGCCCGACATGAAGGCCATGGCGGCGTCCAAGAGCTTCTGCTGGCCGTAGGACAGGCTGCCGGCCGTCTCGTCCTCGAGCCGTCGCAGGCGGAAGAAATCGAGCATGCGGTCGGCCTCGGCGCCGAGGCCGGCGTCGCGCGGTCCGAACAGCCGCGACAGGCGCGAGCCGCGATGCTCCTGGCCGGCCAGGATCAGGTTCTCGCGCACCGTCAGCTCGGGAAAGACCTGCAGGAGCTGGAAGGTGCGGCTGACGCCCAGGCGATTGAGGCGCGAGGGCCGCAGCCCTGTCACGTCGCGGCCGTTGACGCGCACGCTGCCGCGGTCGGGCACGAGCTGGCCCAGGATGCAGTTGAACAGCGTCGACTTGCCCGAACCGTTGGGTCCGATGACGCCGAGAATTTCGCCGTCGCGCACGTCGAAGGAGACGCCGCGCACGGCCTGCACGCCGCCGAACGACTTCTCGATGTCGCGGACCTCGAGCAGCGCCGTCATAACCGCGCCTTTCGGGTCAGCAGGCGCGTCGCCAGGCCGACCATGCCGCCGGGGAAGAACGCCATCATGACCATCACCAGCACGGCGTAGATCAGCAGGTACCAGGTCTCCCAGGCGCGCAGCCATTCCGGCAGCAGCACGGCGATGCCGGCGCCGACGAAGGGCCCGAGGAAGGTGCCGCTGCCGCCGATCACCACCATCAGCATGAACAGCAGCGAGGGTCCGAGCGCGAACGGGCTGGGATCGATGAACTCGACCAGCGGCGCATAGAGGCTGCCCGCCATGCCGCCATAGGCGCAGCCCAAGGCGAAGGCGAGCAAGGTGTAGAGCCTGACATCGATGCCCAGGCTCTCGGCGCGCAACGGGTTCTCGCGCAGGGCGGTGAAGGCGCGGCCCCAGGGCGATCGCACGATCCACCACAACACGAAGGTCATGATCGAGGCGATACCGAGCACGAACCAGTAGAAGCGGACGTGATTGCGCAACGGCCAGCCGAGGAACGACGGACGCTCGATGTCGCGGATGCCCATGACGCCGCCGGTGATCCACTCCTCGTTACGGAACACCAGCCAGCACAGGACCGAGAAGGCCAGCGTGACGAAGGCGAGATAGTGTTTCTGCACCCGCAAGGCCGGGAAGCCCAGCGCAATGCCGATGGCGAAGGTCAGCAGGCCCGAGGCCGCGAAGGCCACGCCGAACGGCATGCCCGCCTTGGTGACGATGGCCGTCAGATAGGCGCCGATGCCGACGAAGGCGGCCTGGGCCAGCGTCTCCTGGCCGGCATAGCCCACGATCAGGTTGACGCCCATCGCCGCGATCGCCGTCACCAGCCACAGGGTGAGGATGTAGGTGCCGTAGCGGCGCAGGCCGGGATACGGCACGCCGATGTCGCTGAGATCGACCGGCACCAGGGCCAGCAGCACCAGCAGGGCCAAGCCGACCAGCAGCGAGGTGCGCGTGCTCATACGGCGCGCTCCTCTTTGCGACCTAATAGGCCTTGCGGGCGGAACAGGATGACCAGCACCAGCAGGATCAGGGGGATGGCCTGACGGTAGGCCGTCGAGACATAGGCGGCGGCGAGATTGTCCAGGACGCCGATCAAAAGGCCGCCGGCGATGGCGCCGCGCACCTGGTTGAAGCCGCCGACGATCGCCGCCACGAAGGCGATCAGGCCGAGCGTCTCGCCGTTGGAGAACTTGGCCAGGTAAATCGGCGAGACCAGCAGCGAGGCCATGGCGGCGAGCGCGGCATTGATCAGGAAGGTGTAGAGGATCATGCGCTCGACCGGGACGCCGAGGATGCGGGCCACGGTCGGGTTCTGCGCCGTCGCCTGCATCTGCCGGCCAGTGCGCGTGCCGGCCAGGAACCATTGCAGCAGCACGATGGTGACCAGCGCCACCGCCAGCACGCCGAGCTGGGCCAGCGACACCGAGACACCGGCCACGGTGATCAGCGTGTCGGGCAGCAAGGTCGGGAAGGTCTGGGCCTCGGCGCTATAGAAATCCTTGACCGATTCCTTCAGCAGGATCGAGAGCGCGATGGTCGAGATGACGAGCGGCAGCACGCCGCGACGGATCAGCGGGCCGACGATGACGTAGCGGAAGGCCACGCCGAGCAGCAGCATCGAGCCCAGGATCGCAAGCAGCAGCGAGGGCACGAACGGCACGCCGAACCAGCGCATGGCGATCAGCGCCAGGAAGGCCGGCACCATGACGAACTCGCCCTGCGCGAAGTTGATGGTCTGCGAGGTCTGCCACAGCAGCGTGAAGCCGATCGCCGCCAGGGCATAGATCGCGCCGGTCGCCAGGCCCGAGATCAGGAGTTGGAGGAAGTCGGTCATTGCGCAGCTAGGAAGATAAAGGTCATGTCGTCCTGAGCGCAGCGAAGGACCTCATCGCCGCTTGCAACTGGCATGAGATCCTTCGCTACGCTCAGGATGACAGCCTTGCTTGGGCCACTCCTCTCCGCTGTGTAGCAGCGGAGAGGAGAAGCGTTGCTGGATCACTTGTTCAGCTTCGGCAACGTCTCAGTAATGACCTGCTTGCCGTCCTTGACCTCGCCCAGGAACGAGATGCGGTCGATCTCGCCTTTGTCGTCCCAGGTCGCCTCGATCAGGATGCCGGGCACCTTGTCGGGGGTGATGGTCATGCCGTGCAGGGCCGCGGCGATCGCCTTGGCATCGAGCTTGCCCGCCTTCTCGGCCGCCGCCTTGATCATGTAGGGCGCGATGTAGCCTTTCACGCCGTTATGGTCGGGCTTGGACTTGTACTTGGCCTCGTACTTCTTGCCGAACTCCTGGATGGCCGGCACCGGCGCGTCGACGGTGAGACCGACATGGCCCTTCACGCCGTTGGCCGCGTCGCCGGCCAGCTCGATCACCTTCTGGCCGAGCAGCGTGGTCTCGCCGATCAGCGGTTTGTTCAGGCCCTGCTTCTTGGCTTCACGGAGAAAGCGCGCGCTCTCCTCCTCGTTGAGATAGACGAAGATCGCGTCGGCGTTGGCGCCCTTGAGCTTGATGACGTCGGCCGCGAAGTCGGCCTGGCCGGCCTCGGTCGAGATGTCGGCCACGACCTTGATGTCGCGCGCCGCCAGCTCCTTGGTAATCGCGTCGCGACCGCCCTTGCCGAAGTCGTTGTTCACATAGACGACGGCGACCGTCTTGGCCTTCACCCCATCGCGCAGGTAATTGGCGATCTTGGGCATCGACACGTTCTGGCCGAACGACGTGCGGAAGATGTACTTGGAGCCCTGGGCCGTCAGCGGGCCCGCCTCGCCGCCCATCACCTGCGGCACCTCGGCGTCGGCCGTGAGCTTCAGCGTGGCGCTGACCGAGCCCGAATAGATCGGCCCGAAGATGGCGATCGGCTTGTCGTCCAGCGCGCGCTGCATGGCGGCGCGTGCCTTGCCGGGATCGCTCGCAGTGTCGATGAACTCGAGCTTGATCTTCTTGCCGAGAATGCCGCCCGAGGCGTTGATCTCCTCGACGGCCATGCTGGAGCCGTTCTTCCACATGGCGCCGACGGTGGCGCCGCCGCCCGAAAGCTCGATGATGTTGGGAATGACGATGTCCTGGGCGAAGCCGGCAGGCGCCCACAGCCCGCCAATGGCGAGGCCCGCCACTGCCAGAGTCTTGCGCAACATGATGTGCTCCTCGTTCTTGGTTTGCGTTTCCCCGCGTCATTGATGCCGCACGCGAAAAGTAACGTCTATTATCAAGACCTACGATTATGCAAACCTGAAGTTATTTTTCGGTGGGGTGCAGCTTTTCCGGCATGCAGCATTTCCATTTCCCGCCGCAGTAGCGTGATGAAGTGCTCACAATAGCTCGACAGAACCGCATCGCGACGGAACGCGATGTAGGTCTGGAACTCGGTCGATTCGACGATCGGCAAGGCGACAATACCTTTCCAGTTATCGGCAGCCAAGGTGAACTCGTCGATCACGGCGATGCCCAGCCCGCGCCCGACCAGGGCGCAAACCATGGTCCCGAAGCGCGCCTTGATCGTGACGTCGTAGGTGAGGCCAAGGCGCGCAAAGATGCCCGCCATCAGCCGCCCGTAGGGATCGTTGGGATCGATGCCGATCAGCGGATGGCGCACGATGTCGGCGGCCGAGAGGCGGCTCCTGCGCGCCAGCGCATGGCCTTCCGGCACGATGCAGAACAACCGGCCCTTGGCCAGCGGCTCGAAGGTCAGCATGGGATGGTCGAAGCGCGAGCTCATGGCGACGGCCTCACCCTTGCCCAGCAGGATGTAGTCGAGCGCCTCCTCGAACTTCAGCACATCCATGTCGATCAGCAGGTTCGGGAAGCGCTTGCGCACGCCCTCGACGGCGCGCGGGACCATGACGTTGGAGATGCTGGGCACCGAGCCCACGCGCAGCTCGGAGTCCGCACCTTGCGACAGGCGGCGGATGACGTATTGCAGATCGCCGACCTTGTCGTAGACGGCGTTCAGCTGGTTGAAGAGGTCGCGTGCCTCGGGGCTCGGCGTATAGCGGCCGTGCCGCCGGCTGAACAGCTTCAGGCCGAGGGTGGTCTCGGCATGCTTCATCACGCGGCTGACGCCCGGCGAGGAGACGTTGAGCAGGCGCGCCGCACCGCCCACGGTTCCGGTCACCATGATGGCCCTGATGACCTCGATCTGGCGCAGCGTCAGCATCCCGGCCGAGCATAAGCCAGGCGGGGGCCGCTATCGACGGGCAGCATCCGGGGATAGACTGCGGGGATGAGGTTGCGCTTGGACTGGCTGCATGCCTTGCACGCCGCCGTTTTCGGACCGGCCCGAGAGCAGGCGCGGCAGCGGCCAATCTATATCGGCATCGGCTACTGCCCGGCCTGCGATGGCCTACGCGCCTCGAACAGCCTGAGCTGCAATCACTGCGGCAGCACCGCCCCGGTCACCGCCGACGCTTGACTGCGCTGGCGCTCCGCCGCGTTGCGGCGGATTTCGCGGTGATCTTCGCTGGGGG
>NZ_BKAJ01000240.1 GCF_007992495.1 Reyranella soli | reverse complement strand
CCGTAGAGGGCCACGCCATCGTTGTGGCGCTGGCCCAAGCTGCCAGCAATGCTTTCAACGCCGACGCATCATCGCGATCCCGAATGAGCCAGCACGATCTGCCGATCCTCGAATCGCTCCCCATAGGCCCGTCACAATCACCGTGCAGAGCTACTAGGGCTGCAGCAGTACCAAGCCGTCGACCGCAACGACGCCCTCGCCTTCGCGCTTCACCAGCAACGGATTGATCTCAGCTTCCGAGACATCGGCGAAAGCCTTGTGGGCCAGGGTCGAGAAGGCGGCGATCGCCTTGGCCAGCGCAGCGACATCGCCACGCGGCAGGTTGCGATAGCCGCGAATGGTGGCAAGGCCCTTCACCTCATCGATCATCTGCTTTGCTTCGGCCTCGTCGACCGGAGCGAGACGCGTCGCGGCGTCCTTGTAGATCTCGGCCAGCACGCCGCCCAGACCGACCGTGACGGTCGGACCGACCAACGGATCGCGCCGGAAGCCTAAAATCACCTCGGCGAGGCCGCGCTCCATCTTCTGGATCAAAAAACCGTCGAGCTTGGCGTGCGGGCTGTGCGCCCTGACGCGCTTTTCCATCTCGCGCGCGGCGAGCGCCGCGGTCTGGCCATCGGGCAGGCCGAGCGCCACGCCACCGGCCTCGGTCTTGTGGGCGATGTCGCGCGACAGGATCTTCAGCACCACCGGTGCCCCGATCTCGTTTACGGCGGCGGCGACACGCTTGGCGTCGGGGATCGCGAGCGCTTTGGCGAGCGGCACGCCGAGCGCCCCAAAGAAGTCCGCCGCGCGGCGCTCGTCGAAGCTGTTGACGCGGCCGGCCTCGAGCGCGTCGAGCGCCCGGCGCGTCGGCTCGGCGAGCGCCGGCACGGGCTGCGGCGCGGGCCGCAGCAGGCAGGCTGCCATGGCCTCGGCGCAGGACTCGGGATGGCGGAAGGCCGGCACGCCGGCCGCCGTCAGCAGGGCCAGCGACTTGTCGGCCGCCGGCGTCAGCGCCACGGCGAAGGGCTTCGCCGACTTCGCGAACTTCAGCAGCGGCTCGACGGCGAGCTCGGGATTGAACTGCGCCGAGGAGCCCACGACGAAGATCGCCGCGTCGTTGGCATCGTCGGCCAACAGGCGCTCGATGGTGCCCGACACGATCTCGGGCTTGGCGCCGGCCAAGGTGAGATCGACGAGCTTGCCCTCGCCGGCCGCGATGCCCAACGGCTTCAGCCAATCGACCAGCGCCTGCGGCGGGTCGGCGATGTCGAGGCCCGCCATCGCCATGTTGTCGACCACCATGGCCGCACCGCCGCCGGTCGTGGTGGCGACCGCGACGCGCTTGCCCTTCGCCGGAGGGCGGTCGACCAGCAGGGCCGGCACGTCGATCAGCGATTCGAACATCGACACGCGCACGATGCCGTGGCGACGGCAGAAGGCGTCGAAGGTGGCGTCGGAACCGGCGATCGCGCCGGTATGCGACTTGGCGAGCTCCTGGCCGATGTCGGAGCGGCCGAGCTTGTAGGCGATCACGGGCTTGCCCGCTTCATGCGCGCGCCGAGCCGCGCGCGCCAGCCGCTCGCCGTCGCGCAGCGTCTCCATGAACAGCAGGATGGCGTTGGTCCTGGGATCGTCGACCATCATGTCGGCGATCTCGCCGACGGCGAGATCGACTTCGTTACCGACCGAGATCAGGCGCGAGAAGCCGATGCCGCGTGCATCGGCGCGCGACAGCAGGGCGCCGATCAGGCTGCCGCTCTGACTTACCAGGCCCCAGCTGCCCGATCGCAACTTGTCGACGGCGAAGGCCGCGTTGGCGGTGAGCGCCACGGCCGGATCGGTGCTGACCGTGCCGATGCTGTTGGGCCCGACCAGCCGCACGCCGGTCTCGCGCACGATGCGCGCGAGATCATCCTGCATCGACGCACCTGCCGCGCCGGCATCGGCGAAGCCGCCGGCCAGGATCGAGGCGACCTTCACGCCGCGCCGGCCACACGCTGCCAGTGCGTCGACCGCGGCCTTGCCGTTCAACAGGATGTAGGCGTGATCGATGTCGCCGCTGACGGCATCGAGATCCCTATATGCCTTCTCGCCCAGTATTTCGGTGCGCGAAGGATTTATCGGCAGAATCTCGCCGACGAAGCCGTGCTTACGCAGGAAGCGCTGTGGCCGCGAGGTCGTCTTTGTGACATCGGCGGAGGCGCCGATCAGCGCGATGCGGCGCGGTTCGAACAGGGCTTGGAACAGATCGCTCATGTTCGGACTACAGCACACCTTCCACGAAAGGTCCCTCGCTACGCTCGGGATGACAGTTGTTTTGTGATCAACGCACCCTGTCATCCCGAGCGTAGCGAGGAACCTTTATGCTGCCGGCGTCGACGCTATATTCACCGCATGATCCCTCGCCGTACATTCATCGCCGCCTCAGTGGCAGCCATGTCCTTGCCCGCCCAGGCACAAGCCTGGCCGAGCAAACCCATCAAGCTCGTCGTGCCCTACGCGCCCGGCGGCACGACCGACGTCATCGCCCGCATGGTGGCCGAATATCTCGGCCAGCGGCTCGGCCAGAACATCATCGTCGACAACAAGCCCGGCAAGGGCGCGATGGTGGGCACCGCTTTGGTCGCCAAGGCGCCACCCGACGGCTACACGCTCTTGATGTCGGTGATCTCGGGCCTGTCGATCTCGCCCACGCTCTATGGCGGCGCCGACTTCGACCCGATGGGCGATTTCATCCATATCTCGATCGCCTCGCGCAATCCCAGCGTCCTGGTGGTCAATCCAGGCTTCAAGGCCAAGACGTTCAAGGAATACATCGAGATCGCCAAGGCCGAGCCCGGCAAGCTTGCCTACGCGACCTCGGGCGCGGGCTCGAGCAACCATCTGCTGGGCGCGCAGCTCGAACAGGTCATCGGCGCCGCGCTGGTCCATGTGCCCTATCGCGGCGCCGGCCCCGCTATGGTCGACACGATCAACGGCAACGTGCCCTCGATGTTCGATTCCCTGCCGTCAGCCGCGCCGCACATCAAGGCCGGCAAGGTCCGCGCGCTCGCCGTCAGCAGCGAGGAGCGCAGCCCCGCCTTCCCCGACGTGCCGACCATGAAGGAGCTCGGCTATCCCGACCTGATCTCCTATTCGTGGTTCGGCATCTCGGTGCCGGCCAAGACGCCGCAGCCGATCGTCGATCGCCTGGCGACCGAGATGCAGGCCGTGCTGAAGGAGCCGGCCGTGGTCAAGCGCTGGGAGGAGATCGGCGCCGAGGCAAGCACGGCGACGCCCACCGAGGTGACGCGCTTCATCCAGGCCGAGATCGACAAGTGGACGCCGGTGGTGAAGTCTACGGGGGCGAAGCCCGAATAACGAAACAAGGAGACGCCCATGATCCGCCGCGTGACATCGCCCCACGTGCCCGAGCCGCCGCCCGAGCGCTGGTCGAACTGCCTGGTGTCGGACGGCATCGCCTACGTCTCGGGCATGACCGCGCGCGGCACCGATCCGGCGCAGCTCGCCAAGATGGACGAGTACGAGCAGGCGAAGCTCATCTTCAACAAGATCAAGGGCATGGTCGAAGCGGCCGGCGGCGCCATGGCCGACGTGGTGAAGGTCACGATCTACGTCACCAACATCAAGAACAACACCAAGGTGTGGAAGGCGCGGGCCGAGTTCTTCACCGGCGACTTCCCGGCCTCGACCCTGGTCGAGGTGAGCGCGCTCGCCGCGCCCGAGATCCTGGTCGAGATCGAGGCGATCGCCCACATCGGCAAGGGCAAGCGCTGATTGGAG
>NZ_BKAJ01000239.1 GCF_007992495.1 Reyranella soli | reverse complement strand
CTCCGCTAACCCTGGAACCGCTTCTCCAGCGCCTGCCAGCGCTCGTTTTCGAACAGCGACCAGAGCTGGCCATGGTCCAGCATCTGGTTGGCCATCGCCGCCGTGTTGCCCGTGGCCTTGAGCGAGCCCAGCAGGTCCTGGCCGACGCGCGCGAACAGGCGCGTCAGCGAATTGGGATAGATCGCAACCTTGAAGCCGAGCTGTTCCAATTTGGGAAACGGCAGGATCGGCGTGCGGCCGCCTTCGACCATGTTGGCGAGGCACGGCGCCCCCAGACGCTTGGGCACCTCGGCGAGGTTGGCCTCGCTGGGCGGCGCCTCGACGAACAGGATGTCGGCGCCAGCCTCGCGATAGCGCGCGGCCCGTTCAAGGGCGGCCTCAAAGCCTTCCGAGGCGATGGCGTCGGTGCGGGCCACGATCATGACGTCGGCATCGACACGGGCATCGGCCGCCGCCTTGATGCGCTGCTCCATCTCCCGTGACGACGCGACCTTGCGCCCGGGCTCATGGCCGCATTTCTTGGGCCATTCCTGGTCCTCGAGCTGCACGGCGCTGACGCCAGCCCGCTCGAACTCGCGCATGGTGCGGATGACGTTCAGCGGACCGCCGTAGCCGGTATCGGCGTCGGCGATCACCGGGATCGCCACCGAATCGCAGATGCGCCACACGCGATCGAGTATCTCGCCGAAGCTCAGCGCCCCCATGTCCGGCGCTCCCAGCGCGCTCATCGAGACCCCCGAGCCCGTGATGTAGGCCGCGTCGAAGCCCGACACCTCGACCAGTCGGGCGCTGATGCAGTCGTAGCAGCCGGGCGCCACGACGATGCCCGGCGCTTCCATCCGACGGCGCAATGCGCGATGTCGCGTCGGGGTGTCCTTCAAGCCGGTCGGGTAGGCGGCGTGTCGTTCGGTACTCATGCCAATGGACTCATGGAGGTGCACTCATGTGTTGCGGCAGCCACAACGCGATCTCGGGCCAGAATACCAGCATCACCAGCAGGATGAACATCAGGAGGTGGAACGGGACGGTGCCCCAGACGATGTCCGAAAGCTTGCCGTCCCAGATGCTCTGGATCACGAACAGGTTGATGCCGATGGGCGGCGAGATCTGGCCGAGCTCGATGAACAGCACCAGGATGATGCCGAACCACACCGGGTCGATGTGGTACTTCAGCAGCACCGGATAGAGCAGCGGCACGGTGATCACGATCATGCCCAGGCTTTCGACCAGGCAGCCGAGGATCGTGTAGAGGATGAACAGGGCGAAGAAGAATTCGAGCCGCGACAGGTTGAGGCTCACCATCCACGAGGTGAGCTGCTCGCCCACGCCTGCGACGCTGATGGCATAGGAGAAGACGAAGGCGGTGTAGACGATCAGCAGGATGTTGCCGCTGATCATCACCGCCGAGGTCATGGCGGTGCGCATCTCCTTCCAGCCGAGCCGTCCCCAGATCGACGACACGACGACGGCCGCAAGGCAGCCCACGGCGGCGGCCTCGGTCGGCGTCACGAAGCCGAAATAGAGGCTGCCCATGGTGCCGCCGATGACGATGGCGAACGGCAGCAGATCGGCCAGCGCCTGGCCGAACTCGGCGAGGTTCTGCGGCCCCTTCTCACGCGGCGCGATCTTGGGCCGCAGCAGGGCGTGCACGAACACGTAGAGCATGAACAGCCCGGTGAGCAGCAGCCCCGGCACGATGCCTGCCATGAAGAGCTTGGACACCGAGGTCTCGGTGAAGGTGCCGTAGACGATCATGGCGATCGACGGCGGGATCAGGATGCCGAGCGTGCCGCCCGCCGCCAGCGAGCCCGCCGCCAAAGGCCGGTGGTAGCCGCGCTGGATGAGCTGCGGCAGGGCGACCGTGCCGATGGCGGCCGCGGTCGCCACCGAGGAGCCCGAGATCGCCGCGAACAAGGCGCACCCCGCGATGTTGGTCTGCAGCAGCCCACCCGGGATCACGCAGACGAGCTTGGAGAGCCCGCGATAGATGCGGAAGCTCAAGCCGGAATGCTGCATGATCTCGGCCATCAGGATGAACAGCGGGATCGCCGTCAGCGCGAAGCTGTTCATCGAGCCCCAGCTCATCAACCCGATGCCCTTCAGCGCCGGCACGCCGCCATGCAGCAGCAGGTAGACGATGGCCGGCACGCCGATCGCGAAGGGGATGGTCATTCCTGCGGCCAGGAGGCCGAGGAAGATCACCAGGACGACGGCGACTTCGAGACCGGGACTCACGCGACGAGCTTTCGCACGTCGTCCACGATCGACTTGGCGAGCGCCAGCAGCAGCATAGTGGCGCCCAGGATCATGACGCTCTCCGGGATCCAGAGCGGCGTCGCCAGCACAGTGCTGGCCATGGCCTCGCGGCGGTACGAGCTCATGACGAACTGCAGGAAGTACCAGTCCGTGATCGCGATATAGGCGAAGGCCAGGACGTTGAAGATCAGCGCCGACAGCGCCTGGCCGCGCGGGCCGAGCCGCATCTGCACCATCTCAACGCGGTGGAAGGCGCCGCGGCTCTGGCACAGCGCGAGACTGAGGAACGACACGCCGACCAGCAGGTAACCGACCAGCTCGTCGGAGTGCTCGGTCGTGCTGTTGAAGACGCTGCGCAGCAGGATCTCCGCCAGCATCAGAATGGCCATGCCGGCCATGCAGAAGGCCGACGTCCAGAGGCTCGCCCGCTCGAGCAGATCGAGCGGACGATCTTCAGCGGGCTGGGACATCAGCGACCCAGCGCCTCGCGCACCTTTTTCAGCGCTTCCTGCGTCTCCGCGCCCTTGGGCTTGGCCCACTCGTCCCAGTAGCTCGCCATGCGGTCGGCGCCGCGCTTGTAGTCCTCCGGCGTGGCCGTGGTCTGGACCATGCCCTCGGCCTTGCGCTTGGCCTTCTCCTCGCCCTCCTCGGCAAACAGCATCTCGGTCATCTTGGGCGACAGCTCGACGATCGCCTTGGTCAGCACCTCGCGCTGGTTGGCCGGAAGCTTGGCGAAGGCTTCCTTGTTCACCGCGATATTGGCCTCGAAATAATTGAGGCCGATCTCATAGCAGTACTTCAGGAGGTCCTTCCACACCTTGCCCCCGCCGGCATTGGCCGTCAGCACGCCGTCGACCACGCCGCGCTCCAGTGCCGACGGCACCTCGGCGCCGCTGACCGTGAGGCCGTTGGCACCGAAGCGCTTCAGGAACTCGATCTGCTCGGGCGAGGTGGCGCGGATCTTCTGGCCCTTGAACTCGTCGAGCGAGGTGAGCTTCTTGCTCGACCAGGCGATCTGCAGCGGGAAGTAATAGGTCGAGAGCACCGTCGAGCCGCGCTTGTCGTAGGCCTTCTCGACGTAAGGCTTCATCACCGCCAGCGCCTTGTCGAACTCCTGGCGGTTGGTGATCAGCATGGGCAGCCGCAGGATGCCGGTGATCGGCACGTTGCCCTGCTGCATGCCGTCATCGCCGATCTGGATGACGTTGTCGCCGACCGCCGTGGTGATGTCGGTGCCCTTGATGGTGAGCGAGCCGCCGAGGTGATATTTCAGCTGCAGGCCGCCGTTGGTCTCCTTGGCGACCCGCTCGACGATCTCCTGGAACACCTTCGCCGGCGCGAGCGTCGCGGCCGGCACGTAGGTGTAGACGATCCAGGTCGTCGTCTGTGCGCGCAGGACCGCAGGTGCCGCAACGGATCCGGCGGCAAGAACGGCAAGCGTGTGACGACGCGTGATCATCGATTGTTCCCCCAAGCTGTTGCTTGAGGGAACCTTAGACCTTCAGCGCCGCGCCCGAATACATGGGCCTTCCGCCTACCGGTTGGTCGTCATCCAAAACAGCCTGGAGCCCGACGGTCGATCTTATCGGTCCGCTCGACCGACATAGAGCAGCTTGCCGGTCGCTCGTTCGCGATAGACATCGAGATGATCCTGACGCCCGAGATATTCGAGGGTCTCGTCCATTTCGCCCTTTGATACGTAGCGTAGCGTCTGCGATGCCGATCCTTCGTATCGCCACCCTTCCGGCGTGAACAGTTGCGTCTCCACGCTGCCGATCAGACGGCAGGCGGCCACGCTGCCCGCCTCACCGCCCATTTGGCCCACTTCCAGCCAGTCGCACGGCGTGAGCAGGCCGGCCCACTGATCGACGATCGCGATGTCCTTCGCTTGACCGTCCTTCAGGAAGCGCAAGCCCTTCCTCTCGAGCACGGCGATGTACCGATCGACGTCTTCCCTGGTCATGAAACCGACCCGTGCGAGCTCGTTGTCGCAAGTCAGCGACTGGTTCAGCACGCCCTCGCGGAAATCTTCCCAACCGCCATCGTGGCGCGCCTTGATGGCATCGGCGCGCACGATGACCGAGAAAGCCTCGACCAGCACGGGCATGGTCAGGCGGCCTTGACCTCGCGTTCCGCCTTGAGCGCCCGCACCGTCTGGCGCAACGCGTGCACCGTCTTCTCGATCTCCGCGCCGCCGTGCGTCGCCGAGACGAAGCCGCCGGGTGCGCCCATGATGTCGACGCCGTGGCTCATCAGGCCCATGCGGATCTTGCCGGTGAGTGCGCCCGACTTGGCGCCCTTCAGCTTGGCGAAGCCGAGCTTCAGCGGATCGAAGGTCGCGGGGTTGACGTCCTCGCCGGTCGGGTTGGGATAGATCAGGAAGGCCGAGGAATCGCCGTAGACGCCCCACGGCACGCTCTCCTCGATCAGCACCTGACGCAGCGCCGCGCGCAGCTCGGCCGCCGTCTTGTTGGCCTTCTCGGCCAGGTCCTCGTCGCGCACCAGCGACAGCGCCGTCACCGCCGCGGCGGCCGACAACGGGTTGGCGTTGTAGGTGCCGGGATGGGCGATCTTGTCCCGCTTCTTGGCGGCCGATGCCGCGTGATCGATCTGGTCGAGGATCTCGCGTTTGCCCGCGACCGCGCCGCCCGGCAGGCCGCCGGCCACGATCTTGGCCAGGATGCAGAGGTCAGGCGTGATGCCCAATGCCTTCTGCGCGCCGCCCGACGACCAGCGGAAGCCGGTGATGACCTCGTCCATCAGCATGACCACGCCGCGCTTGGCGGTGACGTCGCGGATCGCCTGCACGAAGCCCGGCGGCAGCGGCACTTGGCCCCACGAGGCGCCCGACGGCTCGAACATCACGGCGGCGATGTCGTCGCGGCTTTCGAGCAGCTTGACCGTCGCGCCGACATCGTCGGTCGGCATCAGGATGCTGAGATCGGTGACGCTCTGCACGACGCCCGGGACCGACGAGCCATCGTAGTTGGAGGTGGCACCAGCGGCGACGTTGTCGTGCCAGCCATGGAAGTGGCCGATGAAGCGCACGATCTTGTCCTTGCCGGTGTAGGCGCGCGCCAGGCGAATCGCCATGTGCGAGGCCTCGGTGCCCGACGCCGTGAAGCGCACCTTCTCGGCCGACGGGATCAGCTCGCACACCAGCTCGGCCCAGCGCACCTCCAGCTCATGGCTCGAGCCATAGTGGGTGCCGAGATCCATCTGGCGTTTCACGGCGTCGATGACGGCGGGATGCGAATGACCGAGCAGCATGGCGCCGTGGCCGCCGAAATAGTCGACGTACTCGTTGCCGTCGACGTCCCACTTGCGCGGCCCCTTGGCCTTGGCGACATGAATTGAATAAGGGTCGAGATAGCGCGCATCGTGCGTGATGCCGCTCGGCAGCACCTTGCGGGCGCGCTCAAACAGCGCACCGGAGCCCTGCGTACGGGCCTTGTAGTCGGTCACGATCGCCGAGTTCGTGGCTGATTTCGTCGGTGCTGCGCTGCTCATTTGCCCTCACTTTGCTAATGGCTGAGCATCGCAAGCCTCGCTTGCCTCGCCAAGGCCCGAAGCCCTATGGTCCGCCACTTTTTCGCGAGACTGGAGCCTGCCTTGAACGCCCCCTCGAACGCCAAGCCGCGCGGCCGTCAGTTCTTCAACAATCCCGGCCCCACCAACATCCCCGACCGGGTCCTGCGGGCCATGGACCGGCCGGTCATGGACTTCATGTCCGACGAGTTCGTGGCCATCCATCATGCCTGCCATGCAGGCGTGAAGCGGGTGCTGAAGACCGACCAGGGTCTCTACATGTACAACGCGAGCGGCCATGGCGCGTGGGAAGCGGCCCTCGCCAACCTGTTCGCGGCCGGCGACACCGTGCTGATCATCGAGACCGGCTACTTCTCGCTGGGCTGGGCCGAGATGGCGGTCAATCTCGGCATCAAAGTCGAGACCATTGCCGCCGACTGGCGCAAGGGCGCCGACGTCAGCAAGGTCGGCGAGCGCCTGGCCAAGGACAAGGCGCACGAAATCAAGGCGGTGCTCTGCGTCCACAACGAGACGGCGACCGGCATGGTCCTGCCGCTCTCCGACATCCGTCGCGCCATCGACGAAGCAAAGCACCCCGCCCTGCTCTTGTCGGACACCATCTCCTCGCTGGCGTCGATCGAGTACAAGATGGATGCCTGGGGCATCGACGTCACCGTCGGCGGCAGCCAGAAGGGCCTGATGTTGCCCACCGGCATGTCGTTCACAGGGGTGAGCAACAAGGCGCTCGACGTGGCGCGCAAGAACAAGGCGCCGCGCCACTACTTCCATTGGGAGCTGATGAACGGCCGCGCGCCGCAGAAGTTCATGGGCACCGCGCCGGTGCACATGTTCTTCGGCCTGCAGGAGTCGCTCAAGATGCTCGAGGAGGAAGGTCTCGACGCGGTGTTCGCGCGTCACGCCCGCCTCGCCGAGGCGACGCGCGCCGCCGTGCGCGCCTGGGCTGCGGATGGCAAGGGCCCGCAGCTCTACGGCCAGTCGCCCGACCGGCTCTCCAACTCGGTGACGACGGTGATGATGCCGGAAGGCGTGAGCTCCGACCCGCTACGCAAGGTCGCCATCGACCGCTACAACCTGTCGCTCGGCGGCGGGCTGGGGCCGCTGATGGGCAAGGTGTTCCGCATCGGCCACATGGGCGATCTCAACGAGCCCATGCTGCTGGGCTGCCTCGCCACCACCGAGCTCGCGATGAAGACGGCCGGCGTACCGTTCAGCCCCGGCGGCGTCGACGCCGCGATCGACTCACTGGCGTCATGAT
>NZ_BKAJ01000238.1 GCF_007992495.1 Reyranella soli | reverse complement strand
CGGACTACTGGAATAACCTGGTCGGCGAGAGCAATGAAGCCAACAACGTGCAGTCGCTGACCTTCACGGTCACGGCGGCGCCGCAGGCGGATCTGGAGGTCGCCAGCATCACGCCGGCGGCGACGTCGATAATGAAGGGGGCTGTCCTCAACTTCTCTTACACGATCGAGAACGACGGTACCGCCGGTGCCGTTGCCAACTGGTCCGGCTTCATGGTCGACCATCAGGTCGATTCGACGCACTACCAGGGCTTCAATCAGACCAATGCGCTGCCGGTTGGCGGTACGCAGACCTTCGCCGGCACGATCGACACGTCGACGCTGGAGGTTGGCGAACACACGCTTCATGTCGCGGCCGACTACTGGAAAAACATCGTTGGCGAGAGCAACGAGGCCAATAACGGGTTGTCGGTGACCTTCAACGTCACGGCGCCAGTGCCGCCCGACCTGGCTGTCACCAGCATCACGGCGGCGACGACGGTGGCGCAGGGCGACACGCTGGACTTCTCCTACATGGTCAAGAACATCAGCGACGGCCTGCCGGCGGGCATGAGCTGGGCGGGGTTCCGGATCGACCAGGCGCCGGATCAGTCCAACTACGCCGGATTCAACCAGACCAACGGATTGTCGGCAGGCGGCACGCAGACGCTGAGCAACAGCATCGACACGTCGCACCTCAGCGTCGGCGAGCACACGCTGTACGTCATGACGGACTACTGGAACAACATGGTGACCGAGGGCAACGAGGCCAACAACGTGCGCACGTTCACCTTCACCGTCACGGATCTATTCACCTAGAGGGGGCAAACAGGCATTTGGCGATCAGACCGCCTGTCGGGGGCTGGGTATGGCGGTTTCTTGCCCGTAATCTGCTTGCCGCGACCGACTATTTCCCACCGCCACAACCCCTTGCATCGCCCGCCGCTTAGTGTACAAAGCGCCGCCAACCCGGCGGCCGCCTTCGTAAGGAGAACGGGCCGCCTTTTTTGTTACTCCTCGCGGAGGTTGGCATGCAGTTTCAGGAAGCGCTCACTTTCGATGACGTCCTCCTGAAGCCTGCCGCGTCGGCAGTGCTGCCCAACCAGACCGACACGCGCACCAAGCTCACCCGCACCATCGAGCTGCGCATCCCGCTGATGTCGTCGGCCATGGACACCGTCACCGAGGCGCCCATGGCCATCGCCCTGGCCCAGGCGGGCGGCATCGGCGTCATCCACAAGAACCTCGACGCCGAGGCCCAGGCCAACGAGGTGCGCAAGGTCAAGAAGTTCGAATCCGGCATGGTGGTGAACCCCGTCACCATCCACCCCGAGCAGACCCTGGCCGACGCGCTGGGCCTCATGTCGGCGCACCAGATCTCCGGCATCCCCGTGGTCGAGAAGAGCGGCAAGCTGGTCGGCATCCTGACCAACCGCGACGTGCGCTTCGCCACTGACGACAAGATGCCGGTGAGCGCGCTGATGACCAAGGAGCGCCTGGTCACGGTGCACGAGGGCGCCACCACCGACGAGGCCAAGCGGCTGCTGCATCAATACCGCATCGAGAAGCTCCTGGTCGTCGACAAGGACTACCGCTGCATCGGCCTGATCACGGTGAAGGACATCGAGAAGGCCAACAAGTTCCCCGGCGCCAGCAAGGACGAGAAGGGCCGCCTGCGCACCGCCGCCGCGACCGGCGTCGGCGAGGACGGCCTGCGCCGCGCCCAGCTCCTGATCGATGCCGAGGTCGACGTGATCGTGGTCGACACCGCACATGGCCATTCCAAGGGCGTGCTCGAGGCCGTGACGCGGGTGAAGAAGCTCAGCAACTACACCCAGATCATGGCGGGCAACGTCGCCACCGCCGAGGGTGCCCGGGCGCTGATCGACGCCGGCGCTGACGCCGTCAAGATCGGCATCGGCCCGGGCTCGATCTGCACCACCCGCATGGTGGCGGGCGTCGGCGTGCCGCAGCTCACCGCCATCCTCGAAGCGTCCGAGGTCTGCCGTGCCGCAGGCGTGCCGGCGATCGGCGACGGCGGCATCAAGTACTCGGGCGATCTCGCCAAGGCGATCGCGGCCGGCGCCGATTGCGCCATGATCGGCTCCTTGCTCGCCGGCACCGACGAGGCGCCGGGCGAGGTGATCCTCTACCAGGGCCGCTCCTACAAGTCGTACCGCGGCATGGGCTCGATCGGCGCCATGGCGCGCGGCTCGGCCGACCGCTACTTCCAGCAGGAGGTCGAGAGCTCGCTGAAGCTGGTGCCCGAGGGCATCGAGGGCCGCGTGCCCTACAAGGGCCCGGTCGGCAACATCGTGCACCAGCTGGTCGGCGGCCTGAAGGCGGCCATGGGCTACACCGGCAACGGCACGATCAAGGAGATGCAAACGAACTGCCAGTTCCTGCGCATCACCGGCTCGGGCCTGCGCGAAAGCCACGTCCACGACGTCGAGATCATGCGCGAGGCGCCGAACTACCGCGGCGGCATGTGACCTCGGGCTAAGCCCGAGGTCATCCTGAGCGCAGCGAAGGATCTCATGCCGGTTGCAAGCGGCGATGAGGTCCTTCGCTTCGCTCAGGACGACAGTCATCGCAGCTTCTCCGCCACCAACCCGGCGATCAGGCGGTTGCCGGGCTCGTTCATGTGCCAGGTCACGTAGAGTTTTCGCGGTGCGCCGGTTGCCGCCAGGGCGTCGAAGCTGTCGATGGTCGCAAGGCCGTTCTTCGCCGCGCAGTCGAGCAACCCTTTGGTCATGCGCCGCTGCGTGGCGGCGAAGGCGGGGTCGTCCCACACCACCGGATCGTACTCGGCCATGACGATCACCTTGGCGCCGCTCTGCTTCTGCAGCTCGGCGAGCCGCGCGGCCAGCAGGCAGGAGAGATACTCGCCGGTACCTGGCGCCAGCACGCGCTTGTGGTCGCCGTACCAGTCGTGCAGCAGATCGAGCCGCCGCAGGATGAAGTCGAACAGATGGCTGTAGCCCAGCGTCCTTTGCCAGAAGGTGAGCGTGCTGGCCGGATCGGCGCGCGGCGGCACCGGCACGCCGCGCAGGGCGAGCTTGCCGTCCTCGATCACGAAGTAGGGCTTGTCGGCGCTCCACAGGCGGCGCATCTCGGTGCGCCGGATGTCGTCGGCGATGAAGCTGACGACAATGACAGCGGGCTTGTACCCGGCCGCGAGCTGCTCGGCCCGCAGCACGATCTGGTCGAAGCCGTAGCCGCTCACGCCCGCGTTCAGCACCCGCCGCCCGGTCAACTGCTGCAGCTGCGCCGGCCAGGTCTGGCCGTCATTGACCTCGTCGCCGTAGGTGAACGAATCGCCCACCGCCAGGATCGGCGCCCCGGCGACCTGCTCGCCCCCTTTCTCGCTACTCGTCCGCCGCAGCCCGTCGGCCTCGATCGTCGTACCGGGGGCGGCGTAGCCGGCGCGCGGCACGTGGCCCAGCTCGCGATCGTGCACATAGCGGCCGGCGTCGCGCTCGGCGAGAACGCTGCGCGCCGTGAGCACAAAGTTGGGATAGGCGAAGAGATATCCCCAGGTCGACGCGCGGACTGCAAATTCCAGCGACACCAGGCCCATAAGGATGGCGCAAAGCACCAGCACGGTGCGCCGGAACCACTCGCTTCGGGAGGAGGGACGTTGCGCGCGGGGCATATTCATCGTAGCGGCAGGGACGGAAAGGAAAAATCGACGTGACGCCGGGCGCGCGGGTTGCCGCCACCATAGAGCTTCTCGACGAGATCGTCAGCCATGCCGACCGGCCAGCCGATCTCGTCGCCAACGCCTATTTCCGCGCCCGCCGCTACATCGGCGGCGGCGACCGCCGCTCTGTGTCCGATCGCGTGTGGGGCATCCTGCGCCGCTGGGGCCAGCTGCGCTGGTGGCTGAAGCGCACGAACCACCCTGCGGACCAGACCAATGCCTTGCCGCGCGGCATCGTCGCCGCCGACCTCATGGTGGTCGAGGGGAGGGCGCTCGCTGACGTCGAGGCGATGTTCGACGGCGGCCGCTACCGCCCCGATCCGCTCGACGATGCCGAGCGGCGCGCCTTGCGCCAGATGGAGGGCCATTCGCTCAGCCATCCCGAGCAGCCCGACTGGGTGCGCCTCAACGTCCAGGAATGGGTGGCGCCGCACCTCCAGGAGGCCTACGGCGAGGCCTGGGGACGCGAGATCGCCGCGCTGGAGAACCCGCCGCCGGTCGACCTGCGCGTCAACCGGCTGAAAGCCACCGTCGCCGAGGCGCAGGCGGCGCTGGCGCGCGAGGGCATCGAGACCGAGCCGATGCGCTATGCCCCCGACGGCCTGCGCCTGAAGCGCCGGCTGTCGGTGGTGGCGGGCGAGGCCTTCCAGAACGGCCTGGTCGAGGTCCAGGACGAGGGCTCGCAGCTGGTTGCCGGCCTGGTCGACGCGCAGCCCGGCATGCAGATCGCCGACTATTGCGCCGGCGCCGGCGGCAAGACGCTGGCCATCGCCGCCGGCATGAACAACAAGGGCCGCGTCGTCGCCATGGATGTGCTGGAGAGCCGGCTCGACCGCTCGGCGCAGCGCCTGCGCCGCGCCGGCGCCCACAATGTCGAGCGCCGGGCGCTCGACGGCGACAACCGCAAATGGCTGAAGCGCCAGGCCGGCGCCTTCGACCGCGTGCTGGTCGACGCGCCCTGCACCGGCACCGGCACGTGGCGCAGGAATCCCGACGGCCGCTGGACGCTGCGGCCCGAGGACCTGGCGGAACTGGTGCCCAAGCAGGCCGCCATCCTCGACGCTGCGGCGCGCCTGGTGAAGCCGGGCGGCGGCCTGGTCTACGCCA
This sequence comes from Reyranella soli, assembly GCF_007992495.1. Taxonomy (GTDB): domain Bacteria; phylum Pseudomonadota; class Alphaproteobacteria; order Reyranellales; family Reyranellaceae; genus Reyranella; species Reyranella soli. The sequence continues at coordinate 6,237 of NZ_BKAJ01000238.1, read as the reverse complement.
CCTGCTCGGTGCTGCCGGCCGAGAACGAGCGGCAGATCGAAGCCTTCCTCGAGCGCCATCCCGAGTTCGCCGCCGTGCCCGTGACCGACGTCTGGCGCGACGCCATGGGCGCGGAGCCGCCGGCCGAGATCGGCGGGCCCTACCTGCGCCTGTCGCCGCTGCGTCACGGCACCGACGGCTTCTTCGCGGCCACGCTGGTGCGCAAGCCGAAGGCGGAAGCGGAGGGACCTGATCGTTCGCTCGATCAACATGACAAGGTCCGTGCCGACGGCTCCGCTCGGGATGGCGACGCGTCATGATCCGCATCCGCCGTGCCCACAAGAACGACGCCACCGCCATCGGCCGCGTCCATGTCGAGACCTGGCAGGCGACTTATGCCGGCCTGCTGCCCGATGCGATGTTGGTCGGCATGTCGGACGTGCGCCAGTCGGCCTACTGGTCGCGCGTGCTCGGCGATCCGCGCGAATCGCGCGGCGTGTTCGTGGCCGACGACGAGGACATGGGCGTGGTGGGCTTCGGCAGCTGCGGGCCGGTGCGCGACCCGCCGGAGGGGCTGAGCGGCCGCGAGATCCGCGTCGGCGAGGTCTACACCCTCTACGTCGAGCCCGATTTCCAGAATCGCGGGCTGGGCCGGCGCCTGCTCGATGCGCTGTTCCGTCAGCTGCGTGCCGACGGCTGCGACACCGCCGTGCTGTGGATGCTGGCCGAGAACCCGACGCGCTTCTTCTACGAGGGGCTGGGCGGCGAGCGGGTGGGCGAGCGCGTCGATACGCTGGGCGGCGTCGATGTCGAGGAAATGGCCTTCGCCTGGCACGACCTCGAGGCGCCGCTGATACGCCGCAAGCTCGCGACGGAGGAGTGAGAGATGTCGCCTTTCGCCGACCCCTGGATCCTCGATAGCCTCGGCATCGCGCTGACGGCCGTCGGCGGGGCCGGGCTGATCGCCCTGTTCATCTCCCAGCCGCTCGGCCCCGTCATGAAGCGGGCCGTTGGCGTGATCTGCGCCGTGATGGCGGTCGGCGGCATTCTGCTGATGGTGCGTGCGGGCTCCCTGCGCGACTCCGATCGCGACCTCGACCCGGCGCAGCAGGCCGAGCTTGCCAAGGCGCTGAGCCGGTTTCCCAACGTCAGGTTCGAGGTGCTCATGGGGCACACCGGCGAGGAGACCCGGTCGCTGGCGTCGAAGGTGGTGGATGCCGTGAAGGCCGGGACCGGCGCCGCGCCGACGATCGGCGCCACGCTGCCGTCGCAGCAGAAGGGTGTCGTTCTCGTGCTGCGCGATCGGGAGACGGACCTTGGCCGCGCCGTCGCCACCACGATCGGCCGCGTCCTCATGGCCGCCCGCGTCGCCGCGATCACCGACGACGAGCCCGGACTGGACGACCGCACGGTGCGGATCATCGTCGGCGAGAAACCCTGATTTTCGGCCGCGCCACGACACCACTCGACTGATCGCACCGCGTGCGGCCACAATGCGCTGCAACGTCCCGGCGAGGTGTCCGCCATGCGCAGCCTGTTCCTTGCAGCCCTCGTCGCCGGCACGGCCGTCGCGCCGGCGCGTGCCGAGATCTACGACAACAAGAGCATCCCGTTCTACCTGCAGACGCCGAACAGCTTCGCCATTCGTCTTGTCGCGGCGGCGGGCTACGAGGTGGCGCTGGACATCGATCCCGTCGGTGATTTTCCCGCCAAGGTCGCCGACGAAATGCGGATGTGCATCCTGCGCTTCAAGACGGAGCCATCCGGCGAGCCGCAGCAGTCGCTCAACCGTCGCTGGACCGACGAGGCCGTGCTGGCACAGGCACGCGGCCCTGTCGGCGGCCTGATGGATGTGAAGTCCGAGAGGACATTTGCTCTGGCCGACACGACGGCGGGCGACGTGGTCGGCATCGAATATGTCGGTCCGCTGCGCAAGGATCCGACGGCCGTCCTGTTCATGTCCCTGGCCCTCACGCCGCGCGGCCGCCTGATGATGAACTGCCTGGTGCGCGACGGGCAGGCCGAACGGGCGTTGCCGATGCTGCGCTCGATCCGGGACACGATCAGGCCGCCGAAGTAGCGAATCACCGAAGCCGGACCGCCGGCAGGAGCCGGCGGTCCGGACGAGGATGTCTAGCGCCCGGCGTCGCTTATCGCAGGCCCGGCCGACCACTGGCAGCGTTCGGCCAGCGGGCGCAGGCCGGGCTCGGCGCCGCTCACGGCGAACGTGAACACGAACGGCACCGACAGGGGCCGCACGACGGCCAGCCGCAGCTCGGCCTTGCCGTAGAGATCGCTCATGAACGCGATGGCGCGATCGCCCGACAGTTCGAGGCCGCCGCCGTCGGCGCTGGCCTGCCAGGAGCCGGCGACGAAGCGGCCACCGTCGAGGCTCAGCCTGACCGCGACGGCCCACGGCGCCAGACGCAAGCCGTCGGCGTCCATGTGAACGGTCGTCACGCCGTCGAAGCAGTGGACACGCAGGCTGGCCGGGCGCTGGCGCCCGCGCTCCTGGGCGAGGCCGAACAGCACTGCCGCCGGGCCGCTGGTACCGGTGATGTGGTTGCGCGCCTCGACCGGGATCCAGGCCTCGCGACCGGCCGCCTGTTCGGGTTCGGACCCTGCATTCGCCGCGCCGGCCCACAGGGCCAGCGCCACGGCGACGGAGAGAGCTTGTTGATGACGTTCCATGACAGCACCTGAAACTTGGGCATTAAAAAAGCGGCCCTCCGGCCGCCGCATGCGCAAGGTGAGTGCGTGCTAGCCGAAGTATGTGATGCGCGGGACGACGAGGCTGAGCGACATGTCGGCACAGACCGTGAACGACATGGCGGCACCGGTCATGCCTGCCGCGGCAGCGGGCAGGATGTCCTTCATCGAGAAGCGGGTTGCAGCCATGATGTGCACATACACCCAGCCGTGCGGCTTGCCAAGAGCGCCGATCAAATTGAATCCAACTGTTGCCGACTCGGCACAGCAGGGACGCTGACCGCTCTTCATGCAATACTGGCAAGCAAGGTCCCGACGCCGGTTCCCCGAGAGGTGTTCGCATGCGCCGCCTGTTCCTTGCAGCCCCTATCCTGGCAGCGCTCGTCGCCGGCACCGCCGTCGCGCCGGCGAGAGCCGACAGCTACCGCGACACCAACATTCCATTTTACGTCGAGACGCCGGACGGCTTCACCATCCGTCTTGGCGTGAGGGAGGGCTACGACCTTGTGCTGCATATCAAGCCCGTGGGCGATTTTCCGGCGATCGTCGACGGCACGTCTCTGTGCGGCATTTACTTCAGCGCGGTGCGGTCCGCAGAGACGCAGCAAAGGCTCAATTCCCGCTGGAAGGACGAGGCAGTGCAGGCGCAGGTGCGGCGCGCTTTCGCGGACATCATGCAGGTGAAGTCGACGGAGACGTTCGCCCTGCGCGACGAGAAGGCGGGCGACGTTGTCGGCCTCGAACTTGTCGGCCCGTCGCGCGATGATCCATCGGCCGTTGTGATGATGTCCCTGGTCGACACCCCGCGCGGTCAGGTGCAGGTGAACTGCGTGCTGCGGTCGGACCAGGCCACCAAGGCGTTGTATGCCGTGCGCCCCATCCGTGATTCGATAAAACTGCCGAGGTGACCTGGGCGAGGAGACATCACCATGCGCAGCCTTGTTCCCCTGATTCGGACGGTCGGGGCGTCGATGCTCTTCGGCCTGGCCGCCGCGTTACCGGCCGCGGCGCAGCGCGAGGCGCAATTCCAAACCTGGTGCTTCGAGCGGGCCACCAACGAGCGGGTGATCGAGGGCTGCCGCGCCGTCATCGCGGCCGGCCGGGAGTCCGCGGAGAAATTGGCCCAAGCCTACTACACCCGCGGAAGCGCCTATCTCGTGAGCGGCGAGAACAAGCGCGCCATCGACGACTACAGCGAGGCCCTGAAGCGCCAGCCTGCCGACGCCGTCGTCCTGCTGAGCCGCTGCCATGTCCGCGCGATCGTCGGCGACCTAAAGGCTGGCCTGGCCGACTGCAACGAATCGCTGCGGCTTGCGCCATCGGTGCCGGCCGCGCTCGGATCCCGTGGCCTCGTCCTGCTGAAGCTCGGCCGCATCGATGAGGCGATCGCCGACTACGACGCGGGGCTCAAGCTCTATGCGAACAGCGCGATCTCGCTGTACGGCCGTGGCGTGGCGCGGCGCAAGAAGGGTGACGTCGCGGGCGGTGATGCCGACATCGCCGCCGCCAAGGCGATGAGGGCCGATGTCGCCGACCTGATGGCGACGTGGGGCGTGAGCGCGCCGTAGGCGATTTCATGTCTTCCGGACCGCCGGCCTCTGGCCGGCTCATGGGAGCGCGGACCTCCAAGTCCGCATCATGTATGAGCGGACCTGGAGGTCCGCGCTCCGAAGAGCATAAGCCGGCCAGATCCTTCGACTTCGCTCAGGACAGGCGCCGGCGGTCCGGAAGACAAGACATCCACACCGAACCCGGTTGAACCCCGCCGCCCTGTTCCGTATATCCCCCCATGGCCGACCGTTTGCTGATCGTCGATTTTGGTTCCCAGGTCACCCAGCTGATCGCCCGCCGCCTGCGCGAGGCCGGGGTCTACTGCGAAATCCACCCCTTCCAGTCGGTCGACCAGGCCAAGCTGAAACAGTTCGACCCCAAGGCCATCGTCCTGTCGGGCGGTCCCGCCTCGGTGATCGAAGGGCAGGCGCCCTCGGCCGATCCCGCCATCTTCACCGCCAAGGTGCCGGTGCTGGGCATCTGCTACGGCGAGCAGACCATGGCCCAGCAGCTCGGCGGCACGGTCGAATCCGGCCACCACCGCGAATTCGGCCGCGCCGAGCTCGAGGTGAAGAAGCCGTCGGCCCTGTTCGACGGCGTGTGGCAGCCGGGCGACAAGAAGCAGGTCTGGATGAGCCACGGCGATCGCGTCACCAAGCTGCCACCGGGCTTCAGCGTCATCGCCACCTCGGAGAACGCGCCCTTCGCCGCCATCTCCGACGAGGCGCGCAAATTCTACGCCGTGCAGTTCCATCCCGAGGTGATGCACACGCCCGACGGCGCCAAGCTCCTGCGCAACTTCGCCCTCAACATCGCGGGCTTCAAGGGCGACTGGACGATGGCCGCTTTCAAGGACCGCGCCATCGCCCAGGTCCGCGCCCAGGTCGGCAAAGGCAAGGTGATCTGCGGCCTCTCGGGCGGTGTCGACTCCTCGGTGGTGGCCGTGCTGCTGCACGAGGCGATCGGCGATCAGCTGCAGTGCGTGTTCGTCGACCACGGCCTGTTGCGGCTCGACGAGGGCGAGCAGGTGGTGCGCCTGTTCCGCGACCACTACAACATCCCGCTGGTCCACGCCGACGCCTCCGAGCTGTTCCTGAAGGCGCTGGACGGCGTCACCGATCCCGAGACCAAGCGCAAGACGATCGGCGCCTTGTTCATCGATGTGTTCGAGGCCGAGGCCAAGAAGATCGGCGGCGCTCAGTTCCTGGCCCAGGGCACGCTCTATCCCGACGTGATCGAATCGGTCTCCTTCACCGGCGGCCCGAGCGTTACGATCAAGAGCCATCACAATGTCGGCGGGCTCCCCGCACGCATGAACATGAAGCTGGTCGAGCCCCTGCGCGAGCTCTTCAAGGACGAGGTGAGGGACCTCGGCCGCGAGCTTGGCCTGCCGGCCGACCTGGTGAACCGCCATCCGTTCCCCGGCCCGGGTCTCGCCATCCGCATCCCGGGAAACATCACCAAGGAGAAGCTCGACCTGCTGCGCCAGGTCGACGCCGTCTATCTCGACGAGATCCGCAAGGCCGGCCTTTACGACGAGATCTGGCAGGCCTTCGCCGTGCTCCTGCCGGTTCGCACCGTCGGCGTGATGGGCGACGGCCGGACGTATGATCAGGCCTGCGCGCTGCGCGCCGTCACATCGACCGACGGCATGACGGCTGACTACTACCCGTTCGATCATGCCTTCCTGGGCCGCGTCGCCAATCGCATCATCAACGAGGTGCGGGGGATCAACCGGGTCACCTACGACATCACATCGAAGCCGCCCGGCACGATCGAGTGGGAATGATTCCGAGCCTTCAGCGACTATCGCTGATTGTCGAGGTATCGATAGTAATTAGCTGAATTATAATAATAAATTCATCTCTATCTATCGATGCCAATCGGTACGAAGAGATTGCATGCGTCGTCATAAGTGACGGTGCTGGCGACACTTGCCGACCCGTATTCTGGAATACCGTCGCCAATGGAAGGCCTTGTGACGGTGTTTTTTAAGCG
>NZ_BKAJ01000237.1 GCF_007992495.1 Reyranella soli | reverse complement strand
GGTCCCGAAGAGGATGAACATGATCAGCGTCCGTTGCGTCGGGGCAGGTGCACGCCGAAGGCGGCGAGCTGCGCCTCGGTGTGCTCCAGCGCAGCCAGCGCCTTGGCGCCGCCGCGGCCTGCTACCAGGGCGGCCAAAATCTCGGCGACGGCCAGGAGCGGTGTCATCGTGTGGAAGAAGGACGGGCTGCTGGTCGCCACCAGGATGGTGTTGTTGGCGATCTGGGCGAGCGGCGAGACCTCGGAGTCGGTGAGCGCCACGACCGGCACGTCGCGGCCCGCCGCGTAGCGCGCGGCCTCGATGGTGGCGCGGGCATAGGGCTCCACGCTCGCCACCAGGAGCGCGTCGGTCCTGCCGGCGTCGCGGATGGCATCGAGGCCGGTGCCGCCGGCATCGTCCAGCATCACCGTCTTGTCGCCGAGAAGCGACAGCATGTAGTGGAAGTGCCACGCCGCAGCGTGGCACGAGCGCAAACCGAGGCAATAGACGCGCCGCGCTTCGTGCAGGCAGCTCGCGGCTTCGGCCAGCCGATCGAGCGCGGCAGGCTCGCTGAGCGCCGCAATCTGGCGCGACAGCAGGGTCGCCATCTCGGCTGCCAGCGCGCGCTCGCCATGCAGCGCCTGCGCCTCGACCTGCACGCCCGCCTTGCCGGCGAAGCCCAGGGTGCCGGCACGCACCGCGCCGGCATAGAGCTCGCGCACGCTGTCGTAGCCGTCGAGGCCCAGCCGCTTGGCCAGCCGCGTCATGGTGGCGGGCGGCACGCCGGCGCGACGCGCCTGCTCGCGCATTGACAGCAGCGCCACGTCGTCAGGACGGTCGAGCATGTAGCGCGCGGCCGTCTGCAGTTGCGGCGGCAGGAGATCGAACGCCTCGACGATCGAGGCGTTCAGCGGGCCGCGGGCTTCCATGTCTGTTGTCCGATCCTGGGCGCCTCAGCGCAGCGGGATGGGATACATCAGGCCGCCCTTGGTCCACAGGCCATTGAGACCACGCGCCAGCTTGAGCGGGCTGCCCATGCCGACGTTGCGCTCGTAGCTCTCGCCGTAGTTCCCGACCTGCTTGACGATGTTGTAGGCCCACTTCTCGTCGATCTGCAGGGCCTTGCCATTGCCGGGCTTCACGCCGAGGAAGCGCTGGACCAGCGCGTCGGTCGACTTCAACTGCTCGTCGACATTGGCGGTGGTGATGCCGCGCTCCTCGGCTTCCAGCATGGCGAACAGCGACCAGCGCACGACCGCCATCCAGACATCGTCGCCGCGGCGCACGAACGGCCCCAGCGGCTCCTTGGAGATCAGCTCGGGCAGGATCATGTAGTCGCCCTGGCGGCCGCGCGTGGCGAGCGCCGACGCGAGCGCCGACGAATCCTGGGTGATGGCATCGCAGCGGCCGGCGAAGAAGGCCTCGTACATCACGTCCTGGCTCTCGAACACGACCGGCTTGAAGGTCATGTTGCGGCCGCGGAACCAGCTCGCAACGTTGAACTCATGGGTCGTACCCTGGGCGACGCAGATGGTGGCGTTGTTGAGCTCGGCCAGTCCCTTCACGCCGAGCTTCTTGGACACCATGAAGCCCTGGCCGTCATAGAAGTTGATGCCGGCATACTGCAGGCCAAGCCCGGCATCGCGCTCGAGCGTGATGGTGGAGTTGCGCACCAGCATGTCGATCTCGCCCGACTGCAGGGCAAGGAAGCGCTGCTGGGCCGACAGCGGCACGTACTTGGCCTTGGTGGCATCGCCCAGCACCGCGGCGGCGACAGCATTGCACATGTCGATATCGAGGCCGGACCACTTGCCCTGGCTGTCGGGCAGCGAGAAGCCGCCCAGGCCGACATTGACGCCGCAGATTACCTGACCGCGCTTTTTCACGGTCTCCAAGGTCGACGGTGTCTGGGCCGAGGCGGTGGCGAAAGCGAAGGCGCCGAGCATGACGCCGGCGACGAGGAGACGTTTGACGATGGTCATGGGCTTTCCCCCTGAAAGACTGAGCCATTCGTACCGCTGGACCGGCAAATTTGCAACGAATGAATCCAATTGTGGGTAGTTTGATCCATTTGGATCAGTCCGGCTACGATGTTTCCAATGGTTACTCCTGACGGAATTGAAACCGGCCGCTGCTACAACCACATGTGCCGCGCCGCAAAACGTTCGCGGGGGAGTACCCGTTTGTCCTTACATCGTCGCCTGCTGGCAGCCGCCGGCCTCGCTTTTCTTGTCACTTCATCGGCTGTCTTTGCTCAGGGCGGTCCCCCGGCAATGCCGGTCACCATCGCCCCGCCGGTCGCAAAGCGCGTCACGCAGTGGGATGAGTTCTCGGGCCGCTTCGAGGCGGTAGCGCAGGTCGAAGTGCGCGCCCGCGTCTCGGGCTTCATCGACAAGCTGCATTTCCGCGACGGCCAGGTCGTCAATGTCGGCGACCTGCTGTTCACCATCGACAAGCGGCCGTTCGAGATCGCGGTCCAAAGTGCCGAGGCCGAGGTCGCGCGCAACAAGGCGCAGGTCGATATCGCCGAGCTGCAGGTCGAGCGCGGCGCGGCGCTGGTCAAGTCCAGGAACATTCCCGACGCCGAGTACGACCAGCGCAAGGCCAACCTCGCCGTGGCGAAGGCCCAGCTCAAGACGGCCGAGGCCGCGGTGCGCAATGCCGAGCTCAACCTCGACTGGACCGATGTGAGGGCGCCGCTGGCCGGCCGCATCTCCGACCGCAAGGTCGATGCCGGCAACCTGATCCAGGGCGGCCAGCAGGGCGCCACCCTGCTCGCCACCATCGTCACGCTCGATCCCATTCGCTTCGTGTTCGACGTCTCGGAATCGGACTACCTGCGCTACACGCGCCTGTTCCTGTCGGGCGCGATGGCGTCGGCGCGCGATTCGGTGAATCCGGTGCGTATCCGTCTTGCCGACGAGAGCGAATGGACACGCACCGGCAAGGTCGACTTCGTCGACAACACGCTGAGCGCCCGCTCCGGCACCATCCGCACGCGCGCCGTCGTCGAGAACAAGAACCAGCTGCTGACGCCCGGCATCTTCGGCCGCGTCCAGCTCTTTGGCGGCGAGTACGATGCGCTGCTGATTCCCGATTCGGCGATCGTCTCCGACCAGGCGCGCAAGATCGTGTTCACGGTCGGCGCCGACAACGTCGTGAAGGCCAAGCCCGTCACGCTGGGTCCGCTGGTTGACGGTTTGCGCGTTGTCCGCGAGGGCCTCGCCGCAAACGACAATATCGTGCTCGATGGTCTCGCCAATCCGATGGTGCGGCCGGGCGCCAAGGTCGTGCCCCAGAAGGGCGAGATCAAGACCGCCGAAGCCAAGCCCAACCAATAGTGCCTCACTGTCATCCCGAGCGTAGCGAGGGATCTTTCCTGATCCGAAAGATCCCTCGCTACGCTCGGGATGACAGCTGCCGATAGCCACAGCCCCCAGACCAGGCTCACTCCATGCGTTTTTCCCATTTCTTCATCGACCGGCCGATCTTCGCCGCGGTGCTGTCGATCATCATCCTGATCGTGGGCGGCATCGCCCAGTTCGGCCTGCCGGTCGCGGAATATCCCGAGATCGCACCGCCCACCGTCAACGTCACGGCCACCTATCCCGGCGCCTCGGCCGAGGTGATCGCCCAGACCGTCGCCACGCCGCTCGAGCTCGAGATCAACGGCGTCGACGACATGCTCTACATCAACTCGCAGTCGACCGGCGACGGGCGGCTGTCGATCAACGTGGTATTCAAGCCCGGCACCAACATCGACCAGGCCCAGGTCAACGTGCAGAACCGCGTCGCGGTGGCTCAGCCGCGCCTGCCCGAAGACGTGCAGCGGCTCGGCATCGTGGTCCGCAAGGCCTCGCCCGACCTGATGATGGTCGTGCATATGACGTCGCCCGACGGCAGCCGCGACCAGCAGTACATCTCCAACTACGCCACGCTCTACGTGAAGGACGTGCTGGGCCGCATCGACGGCGTCGGCAACGTGCTGGTGTTCGGCGCGCGCGACTATTCGATGCGCGTGTGGCTCGATCCCGCCCGTGTCGCCGCCCACAATTTGACGGCCGGCGAGGTGATGCTGGCGATGCGCGCCGCCAACCTGCAGGTCGCCGCAGGCGCCATCAACCAGGCGCCCGCGGTATCGCCGGGCGGCTTCACCTTGTCGGTGCAGACCTTGGGCCGCCTGACCGCGCCGGAAGAATTCGGCAACATCGTGCTGCGCGCCGAGCCCGACGGCTCGGTGACCCGCCTGCGCGACGTCGCCCGCATCGAGCTGGGCGCGCAGGACTACACGCTGAACGCCTATCTCGACAACAAGAACGCCACGGCGCTCGGTATCTTCCAGCGCCCGGGCTCCAACGCCATCGCCACCTCGAACCAGATCAAGGCGACGATGGAGCGGCTGAAGAAGGACTTCCCGACCGGCCTCGACTATTCGGTGGTCTACAATCCGACGGAGTTCATCCAGGCCTCGGTCGATGCGGTGATCGAGACGCTGTTCGAAGCGCTGCTGCTGGTCGTGATCGTGGTGATCGTGTTCCTGCAGACCTGGCGGGCGGCGATCATCCCGTTGCTGGCCATCCCGGTGTCGCTGATCGGCTCGTTCGCCGTGATGGCGGCGGTCGGCGTCTCGTTCAACACGCTGTCGCTGTTCGGCCTGGTGCTGGCGATCGGCATCGTCGTCGACGACGCCATCGTCGTGGTCGAGAACGTCGAGCGCTACCTGACGCAGGGCATGTCGCCCAAGGCCGCGGCCCACAAGACCATGGACGAGGTCGGCGGCGCGCTGATCGCCATCTCCCTGGTGCTGATCGCAGTGTTCCTGCCGACCGCCTTCATCACCGGCCTGCAGGGCACCTTCTACAAGCAGTTCGCCATCACCATCGCGGCCTCGACGGCGATCTCGTGCTTCGTGTCGCTGACCTTGTCTCCCGCCATGGCGGCGCTGCTGCTCAAGACCCATGCGCTGTCGCACGTCGAGCAGCCCAAACCCACGCTGCTCGACCGGCTGATGTGGCCGATCAATGCGTTCTTCCGGCTGTTCAACCGCGGCTTCGAGTGGCTGTCGAACTTCTATGGCCGGGCCACGGCGCGGCTGATCCGCTGGACCACCATCGTGCTGGTCATCTACGCCGGCCTGCTGGTGCTGACCGGCAACATCCTGGTCAACACGCCGACCGGCCTGGTGCCGCAGCTCGACCGCTCCTACCTGATCGCCGCCATGCAGCTTCCCGCCGGCTCGACCCTGGAGCGCGCCGACCGGCTGGTGAAGCAGGCGTCGGACATGATCATGGCGACGCCGGGCGTCGAGCATGCCGTGTCCTTCGTCGGCTTCGACGGCGCCACCTTCACCAACGCGCCCAACACCGGCGTGATCTTCGTCACCCTCAAGCCGTTCGAGCAGCGCCGCGACCTGCCGATGGCCAAGATCCTGGCTGACCTGCGCGGCAAGATGTTCTCGCTGCGCGAGGCCTTCGTGTTCGTGCTCGAGCCGCCCTCGGTGCCGGGCATCGGTACCGGCGGCGGCCTGAAGGGCTACGTGCAGGATCGCGCCGCGCGCGGGCTGCCGGCGCTCGAGGGCGCCACCTGGGCGCTGGCCGGGGCGGCCGGGCAGACGCCGGGCCTCACCCAGGCCTTCACCCTCTTCAGCACGCGCACGCCGCAGATCTGGGCCGAGATCGACCGCACCAAGGCCGAGCAGCTCGGCGTGCCGATCGCGCGCGTGTTCGAGACCCTGTCGGTCTACATGGGCTCGGGCTACGTCAACGACTTCAATATCCTGGGCCGCACCTATCGCGTGACGGCGCAGGCCGACGATCCCTATCGGCTCACCGTGCGCGACGTCGGCAACCTGAAAACCCGCTCGTCCAGCGGCGAGATGGTGCCGATCGGTTCGGTCGCCACCTTCTCCGACACGACCGGTCCCTATCGCGTGGCGCGCTACAACCTCTATCCCGCGGCCGAGATGCAGGTGGCGCTGAAGCCCGGCTTCTCGTCGGGACAGGGCATCCGCGCCATCGAGGGCCTGGCCGAGAAGGTGCTGCCCTCGGGCTTCGGCTTCGAATGGACCGAGATCGCGCTGCAGGAGAAGCTCGCCGGCGACACGGCCATCCTGGCCTTCGGCCTGGCGGTCATCTTCGTGTTCCTGCTGCTGGCGGCGCTCTACGAGAGCTGGCTGTTGCCGCTCGCGGTCATCCTGATCGTGCCGATGTGCGTGCTGGCGGCCATGGCCGGCGTCGTGCTGCGCGGGCTGGATCGCAACATCCTGGTCGAGATCGGCCTGGTGGTGCTGGTGGGCCTCGCGGCCAAGAACGCCATCCTGATCGTGGAGTTCGCCAAGCAGGCGCACGAGGCGGGCATGAACCGCTTCGACGCCGCGGTCAGCGCCGCCAAGACGCGGCTGCGGCCCATCCTCATGACCTCGCTCGCCTTCATCCTGGGCGTGGTGCCATTGGTCGTGAGCTTCGGCGCCGGCGCGGAGATGCGTCAGTCGCTGGGCACGGCGGTGTTCTTCGGCATGCTGGGCGTCACCGTCTTCGGCCTGGCGTTCACGCCGGTGTTCTATGTGGTGAGCACCGGTCTCTCGGAGCTGCGCTTCAGGTGGCGCAAGCCCGAGGTGCCGCCGGAGGCGACGTTCAAGCCGGACCAGGCCTGACGACGGCCTGATCGATGCGCCGCACGAGGTCGGCCGGCAACGGGCCGGCCTCGGCGGCGGCCACGCATTCGGCGAGCTCGCGGCGGTTCTTCACGCCCAGCACCAGGGTGTCGATGTCGAGCGCCAGCGCGTAGCGGTGGGCGACCACGGCGGGATTTTCGTTGAGCTCCTCGCAGATCGCGCGGAAGGGCGCGGCCCGCGCATAGTCGCGCAGTTCGGCATGATCGGCCGGCAGCTCTCGGTCGATGGCGGCGGTCAGGGCGCCGGCCTGCACGGCGCGAATGCCCATAATGCCGACACCGGCAGCCCGCGCCGCCGCGATCACGGCGCGCGGCTTGGCCGGCCCGTCGAAGAATTTCAGCCCGCCCGGCGAGTCGAGCAGATTGGCGATGCATTGCACCGCCGCCGGCGCCGGCTGCTCGCCCAGCACCTTGATGAGGGTGTCGGGCTCGCCGATGCCGGTAATGCCCCAGGCGCCGATCAGGCCTTCGCTGACGAAGCGTTCGAAGGCCGGCCGCACACGATCGACGAAGGTGGCATAGGGCGTCATGCGCTCGGCAGCGCCGGCCGCCGCACGGGCAATGAAGGCCTGGTCGGGGACGATGTTGGAATGGAGGAAGAAGAGGTCGAGGCGCTGCAGCCGCAGGCGCTTCAGGCTGGTTTCGATCGACTGGCGCAAGGTGCCTTCGACCTGGTCGGGCGCCAGGTTGCCGAGATTGCATTTGCTGGTGACGTGCAGACCGGCCGGCAGCTTGCCGCCGAACGCCTCGCCGACGACCTGCTCGGCCTTGCCGTCGCCATAGCGCGGCGCCAGATCAAGCAGGGTGATGCCGGCCGTCACAGCATCGTGCACGGTGGCGACACATTCATCGAACGTCGTCGCGCCCCACAGCATGCCGAGCCCGCCGCCGCCCAAGGTCAGGGTGGAGACCGGCCAGAGCCGGCCGAAGGAATGCTGTTTCATGCCGGTAACCTCGCGATGCGATCACGTTATAGTTTCTCGACTATATCGTGAGAATCGACTGTCCTCCGACCTGCGAAGGAAACCCCGATGCCCGCTCATCCCGCCCTTGCCGCCGGCCGCAGCGCCGTCATCACCGGAGCCGCCAGCGGCATCGGTCTTGCCGCGGCCCGCCGCTTCGCCTCGATGGGACTGAAGGTCTGTCTGGCTGATCTGTCGGCCGAGGCGCTGGACCGCGCCGCCGACGAGGTCGCGGCGGCGGCACCCGCCGGACGCGCTGCGGTGATCACCGTGCCGACCGATGTCAGCAAGCTCGAGAGCGTGCAGGCGCTGAAGGACAAGGCCTATGCGGCATTCGGCGAGGTCGCCATTCTGATGAACAACGCCGGCACGGCGCCGGGCGGCGGCCCGTACGATCACTACGAGCGCTGGCGGCGCGTGCTCGATGTCAACCTGTGGGGCGTGATCAACGGCGTGCAGACTTTCGCGCCCGCCATGCTGGCGCAGAAGACGGCGTGCGCCATCGTCAACACCGACTCCAAGCAGGGCATCACCTGCCCGCCGGGCGACACCGCGTACAATGTCAGCAAGGCCGGCGTGAAGGTGCTGACCGAGGCGCTGGCCCACAGCCTGCGCAACGAGGAGGGCAACCGAATCTCGGCGCACCTGCTGGTGCCGGGCTCGACCTTCACTGGCATGACGGCGCGCGGCCGCAGCGAGAAGCCGGCGGGCGCGTGGACGCCCGATCAGGTCATCGACATGCTGGTCGAGAGCATGGGCAAGGGCGACTTCTACATCATCTGCCCCGACAACGAGGTCACGCGCGACGTCGACAATCGCCGCATCCTGTGGGCGGCAGAGGACATCACCCGGAACCGGCCGCCGCTGTCGCGCTGGCACGCCGACTACAAGGACGCGTTCAACGCCTTTCTCACCGCGGAGAAGTGACGATGACCCGATGGCTTTCCCTTGCCCTGATCGGCGGCGCGCTCGCCGTTGCGGCGATCGGCCTTGGCATCCTGCCGTCCTGGGCCGAGAGCGCGAAGGTCGTACCGCCGCCAGCCGTGGACGCCGCCGCCGGCCAGGCGCCGCAGGTCATCGTGCTGGCTGGCGGCTGCTTCTGGGGCGTGCAGGGCGTGTTCCAGCATGTCGACGGCGTCACCAGCGCGGTATCGGGCTATGCCGGCGGCGCCAAGGAGACGGCGCAGTACGACAAGGTCACGTCGGGCCGCACCGGCCATGCCGAGTCGGTGCGCATCACCTACGATCCCAACAAGGTGAGCCTCGGCCGTCTGCTGCAGATCTATTTCTCGGTGGCGCACGATCCCACGCAGCTCAATCGCCAGGGCCCCGACGTCGGCACGCAGTACCGGTCGACGATCTTTCCGGCCAACGACGAGCAGGCGCGTGTTGCGAAGGCCTATGTCGAGCAGCTCGGCCAGGCGGGCGTCTACAAGGCCAAGGTCGTCACCACGATCGAGCCCGGCCAGACCTTCTATCCGGCCGAGGCCTATCACCAGGACTACATGACGCTCAATCCGCGCCAGCCTTACATCGCCATGCACGACCTGCCGAAGGTCGACAGTCTCAAGCGGCTGTTCCCGCAGGCGTATCGCGCCGAGCCGGCGCTGGTCTCCAAGACCGGGATGTGATCCCGATCAGGCCGTCGCCGGTCGCGGTGGCGGCCGCAGCAGGGCAAAGCTCACCTGCACGATGCCGGCGGTGAGGCCGATCGCGACGCCGAGGCGCCACGCCAGGTCGTAGGAGCCCAGCCGCTCGTAGAGCAGCCCGCCGCCGAAGGCGCCGAGAAAGCTGCCGAGCTGGTGGCTCATGAAGGCCACGCCCTGGATCATGGCCTGCCAGCGCAGGCCGAACATCTCGGCCACGGAGCCTGCGACCAAGGGGCCGACGCCCAGCCACAAAAATCCCATCGCCGAGGCGAAGACCAGCGTGCCAACGGGCGTTGGCGGCAGGACGAAATACCAGCCGAACACCATTGAGCGGGCGATGTAGATGCCGCCCAGAAGGCCGAGCTTGGACCAGCGCCCGCCGGCCCAGCCGAAGAACAGGCCGCCGAACACGTTGAACAGGCCGATCGCCGCCAGCGCCTGGGCACTCAGCGTCGGGTCCATGCCGCAGATCGCGAGATACGATGGCAGATGGGTAGCGATGAACAGGAGCTGCATGCCGCAGACGAAGTAGGCGGCGGTCATCACCAGGAAGGACGGAGTCCTGAAGGCGCGCATCAACGCGGCTTTTGCCGAGTCGTCGCGCCGGTCGCCGGGACCCGCCGGTACGGGCAGGCGATCGACGCGGCCGGCAATCCAGGCGGCCGGCAGCATGCCGAGCGCCAGGACCAGGAAGCCGAGCACGCCCGCACGCCAGCCGAAGTCGACGGCCAGCCACTGGCCCAACGGCGCGGAAAGCAATGCGCCCAGCGAGCCCGAGGCAGTGATGGCGCCCAGCACCAGACTGCGGGAGCTGCCGGATACGGAGCGCGAGCCGACTGCCAGCGCGATGGCCGAGGCGGTACAGGCGAGCGCCAGGCCGATCAGCACGCCCGCGCCCAGCATCACGCCCAGCATGCCGTCGGCCAGGGCGAAGGTGAGCATGCCCGCGAGATAGAGCAGGCTGCCGCCCAGCATCACCGGCCGGAAGCCGACGCGGACGGCCAGCGCACCCGCCACCGGCTGCAGGAAGCCCCAGGCCAGGTTCTGCATCGACATGGCGAGCGCGAAGTCGGAGACGCTGACGGCGATGTCGCGGGTCAGCGGCGGCATGATCAGGCCGAAGCTCTGGCGGATGCCGCCGCTCAGGCTCAGCATGATCGCCGCCCCGACCAGGATCGGCAGGGTCGGGCGCAGCTCTTTCATGAGGCTCATCGGGTTCACCCTTGATTACACAGGTCTGTGTACCCTAGGGTCGGGGTCCGGCCGGTCAACTGAAAAATACACAGGTCTGTGTAATAAATGCCACAATCCGAAACGCGTTCCGAAACACGTTCGAATGAGATGCGCGAACGCATCCTCGAGACGGCCGACCGGTTGTTCTATGGCCAAGGCATCCGTGCCGTCGGCGTCGACACCGTCGCGGCCGAGATCGGCATCAGCAAGCGCACGCTCTACAACTACTTTCCGTCGAAGGACGAGCTGATCGTGGCCTACCTGCAGCGGCGGCTCAGGCCCATGCCAATATCGGACCTGCCGCCAGCCGAGCAGATCCTGGGCAATTTCGAGCGATTGGAGCGGACTTTTTCAGCCGGCGTGTTCCGCGGCTGTCCGTTCGTCAACGCGGTGGCCGAGATCAAGGAAGCCTCGCACCCCGCCAACAAGGTCGCCTTCGCCTTCAAGGAGCAGCGCCGCCTGTGGTTTCGCGACCTGCTGGCCAAGCTCAAGGTAAAGGATCCCGACACGCTGGCGCTGCAGCTGCAGATCCTGGCCGACGGCGCGATCGCCGCGGCCTTGGTGCGCGGCGATCCCAAGGTCGCCGTCACGGCTGGCGAGGCGGCCCGGACGCTGTTGCAAGCAGCCGGTGTGGAGCTGCCTCGCCCGAAGAGGGCGCGCCCTAGTAGCTCTGCACAGTGATCATGATGGTTGGCGCGGGGCCGATAAGGTTGCCTGCACTGCTGGCACGGTACCCGACCCCCGGAGTAAATGCGTCGATCGACCGCCTATGG
>NZ_BKAJ01000236.1 GCF_007992495.1 Reyranella soli | reverse complement strand
CCCCCAGCCTAATTGCGTGCCTTGAACGCAAACTCCGCGCCCGACCGGATGCCGGTCGGCCAGCGCGCGGTCACGGTCTTGAGCTTGGTGTAGAAGCGCACGCCTTCCATGCCGTAGATGCCGTGGTCGCCGAAGATCGAGGCCTTCCAGCCACCGAAGCTGTGATAGGCGACGGGCACCGGGATCGGCACGTTGATGCCGACCATGCCGATCTTGACGTTGTTGGCGAAGGCGCGGGCGGCGTCGCCGTCGCGGGTGAAGATCGCCGTGCCGTTGCCGTAGGCGTGGTCGTTCACCAGGCCGATCGCCTCGTCGAAGGTCTTGGAGCGGACGACCGACAGCACCGGCCCGAAGATCTCGTCCTTGTAGATCGTCATGTCCTTGGTGACGTTGTCGAACAGGCAGCCGCCCATGAAGTTGCCGCTCTCGTAGCCCTGCAGCTTCAGCCCGCGGCCGTCGACCACCAGCTTGGCGCCTTCTTTCACGCCCTGGTCGACATACCCCATCACCTTGTCGCGGTGCTGGCGCGTCACCAACGGCCCCATCTCCGACTGCGGGTCGAGGCCCGGCCCGACCTTCAGCGCCTGCACGCGCGGCGCCAACTTGGCCAGAAGCTTGTCGCCGACATCGCCGACGGCGACGGCGACAGAGATCGCCATGCAGCGCTCGCCCGCCGCGCCATAGCCCGCGCCGATCAGCGCATCGGTCGCCTGGTCGAGGTCGGCGTCGGGCATGATCACCATGTGGTTCTTGGCGCCGCACAGCGCCTGCACGCGCTTATTGCGCTCGGTGCCCTGGTGATAGACGTACTCGCCGATCGCCGTGGAGCCCACGAACGAGATCGCCGGCACGTCGGGGTGCTTCAGCAGTGCGTCGACCGCGACCTTGTCGCCGTTCAGCACCTGGAAGATGCCGGCCGGCAGGCCCGCCTCGGCGAACAGCTCGGCCAGCAGCATGGGCGCGCTGGGATCCTTCTCCGACGGCTTCAGGATGAAGGCGTTGCCGCAGGCCACTGCCATGGCGCCCATCCAGCACGGGATCATGATCGGGAAGTTGAACGGCGTGATGCCGGCCACCACGCCCAGCGGCTGGCGGATCGACCAGGAATCCATGTCGGTCGCGACCTGCTCGGTGAAGTCGCCCTTCATGTGATGGGCGATGCCGCAGGAGAACTCCACGACCTCGAGGCCGCGGCCGACCTCGCCCTTGGCGTCGTCGAAGGTCTTGCCGTGCTCGAGCGACATCAGGCGGGCGAGGTCGTCGAGGCGCTTCTCCATCAGCGCCTTGAGGTTGAACATCACGCGCTGGCGGCGCAGCGGCGGCGTCGCCGCCCAGGCCAGCTGGGCCTTCTTGGCGATCTGCACCGCGGCATCGATTTCCGCTTCCGAGGCGAAGGCCACCTTGCCCGTCACCTCGCCCGTCGCCGGATTGGTGACGTCACCGGCGCGGCCGCTCTGGCCCGCCACGCGCTTGTTCCCGACATAATGGCCGATCTCGGTCGCCATCTCACCCTCCCGCAACGATTCGGCGCGTTCTACCACCGGCCGGAAGAAGCGGAAAGCGCCTCAGGCGAGCCCGCTCAAGGCCTTGCGATAGCGCTGGCCGAGTTCGTCGCGCGCGACATGGCGGCCGTTCTGCACCACCGGCACGCCACGACAATAGACGGTCTTGATCGCCGCGTTGTCGGCTGCGAACAGCCAGGCATCGAGCAGGCTGTCGTCCTGCGCGGCGGCGAGCGAAGCGTGCTGCCGATCCAGCACCACGAAATCCGCGCGCTTGCCCGGGGCGATGCCGCCCATCGTCGATGCGTCTGTCGCCCGCGCGCCGCCGGCCAGCGCCGCCTCGAACAATCGCCGGCCGGTGGAGCGTGTCGCCTCGCCCAGCACGTTGCGCTGCCGGTGCATCAGCCGCTGGCCGTATTCCAGGGTCCGCAGCTCGTCGGCAGCGGAGATGCGGATCAGGGAATCCGAGCCGATGCCGAACTGGCCGTCCTCAGCCAGGAATGCGGCTGCATCGAACAGGCCGTCGCCGAGATTGGCTTCGGTGATCGGACAAAGGCCGACAATGGCCTTGGTCCTGGCGATGCGCGCCCGTTCATCGGCGTTGGCATGTGTTGCATGGACCAGGCACCAACGGCGCGCATCGACCTCGACCGTGCCGAGCAGCAGATCGATCGGTGGCCGACCATGGGCGGCGATGCAGTCGTCGACCTCGCGCGTCTGTTCGGCGACGTGGATGTGCGCGGGCAGGCCGGTCCAGGTGAGGGCGGCCCACTGCAGATCGTCCAGCGTGACGGCGCGCAGCGAGTGCGGTGCGATGCCGATGTTGCCTGCAGGCACCCGGGTTTCCATCAGTCGTGCATAGCGATCGCGGTCGCACACGAAGCGGCGCTGCGCCGGCGTCGGCGGCTTACCCAGGAAGCCGCTCTGGCGATAGAGCACGGGCAGGAGCGTGAGGCCGATGCCGGCTGCATCAGCTGCCGCCACGATGCGCTCCGACATCTCGGCGACATTGTCGTACGGCCTGCCGTCGGGCTGGTGATGCAGGTAGTGGAACTCCGCCACCCAGGTGAAGCCCGCCTCGAGCATCTCCATGTAGGCAAAGGCGGCGATCGCCTCGAGCTCATCCGGCCCCAGCCGCTCGACGAAGCGGTACATCGCCTCGCGCCAGGTCCAGAAGGAGTCGGCTTCGCTGCCGCGCCGCTCGGTCAGCCCCGCCATGGCGCGCTGGAAGGCGTGGCTGTGCAGGTTGGGCAGGCCGGGCAGCGCGACGCCGGAGACACGCTGGGCCTGGCCGTGGCCCGCTTCCTCGATGCCCACGATGACGCCATGGTCGATCCTGACCACGACGTCGCGCCGCCATCCGTCGGGCGTCAGCGCCAGTTCGAGATGCAATTTGCTCGCCATGGCCGGGTTGTTACGCTATCCGACAGGCATCCGCATTGCATGTCTTCGAGGGGGAGTTTTTGCGATGAAGACCGTCTGCCGCATTGCCGCTCTGGCGGCCTTTTTCACGGGTTCCGCCGCCTCGGCGCAGCAGCTCGCCCCCAGTCCCACGCTCGACGCCATCAAGGCGCGCGGCCACATCGAATGCGGCGTGCATCTTGGCCTGCCGGGCTTCTCGTTCGCCAACGACAAGGGCGAGTGGACCGGGCTGGACGTCGACTATTGCAAGTCGCTGGCCGCCGCCGTGCTGGGCGACGCCACCAAGGTCAAGTTCACGCCGACCTCCGTTCAGCAGCGCTGGGCCGTGCTGCAGTCGGGCCAGGTCGACCTGCTGTCGCGCAACACCACGATCACCTTCTCGCGCAACGCGACGCTTGGCGTGAACTTCCAGGGCATCAATTTCTATGAGGGCCAGACCTTCGTCGTGCGCACCAAGGCCAAGGTCGTGGCAGTCAAGGATCTGGCCGACGCCACGATCTGCGTCGCCGCCGGGTCGACCGAGGAGAAGACCGCGGCCGACTGGTTCCGCGAACGCAACCTCAAGGTCACCATCATCAACTTCCAGAAGAACGACGATGCCATCTCGGCCTACGACCAGGGCCGCTGCGATGCCTATACCGCCGGTATCGGCGCGCTGGCCGGCCAGCGCATCAAGTTCAAGGACCCCAACGAGCACCAGATCCTGACCGAGATCATCTCCAACGATCCGCAGGGCCCGGTGACGCGCTGGGGCGACGAGCGCTGGCAGCTCGTCGTGCGCTGGGTGCTGAACGGCACCATCGCCGCCGAGGCGCTGGGCGTGACGTCGAAGAACGTCGAGGAGATGAAGGCCAAGTCGGCCAGTTCCGAGGTCCGCCGCCTGCTCGGCGCCGAGGGCAAGTTCGGCCAGATGATGGGCCTCTCCGACGACTGGATGTTCAACGCCATCAAGCAGGTCGGAAACTACGGCGAAAGCTACGAGCGCACCGTGGGCATGGGCTCGGCCCTCAAGCTGAAGCGCGGCGCCAACGAGCTGTGGACCAAGGGTGGCCTGCTCTATTCGCCGCCGTTCCAGTGATCGACGTCATCCCGATGACGGAATAGCAAAACCGTCGCCGTGATCCGTTTCCTCCGCGACCGCAAGGTGCGCGACGTGCTGTGGCAGGCCCTCGCGACCGTGGGCCTGGTCGTGGTGGTCGTGTTCTTCGTGCGCAATGCCTCGGACAACATGGTGAAGGCCGGCATCGCCTCGGGGTTCCAGTTCCTGTGGCGCGACTCCGGCATCGAAGTGCCCTTCAACATCACCGGCTACAAGCCCAGCGATACCATCCTGGCGCTGTTGTGGACCGGTATCGTCAACACGATCCTGGTCTCCGCCGCCGCCGTCGTCGTGGCGACGGTCATCGGCTTCACCGTCGGCCTGATGCGGCTGTCGCACAACTGGCTGCTGTCCACCCTTGCCGCCGTCTATATCGAGTTCGTCCGCAACATCCCGCTGCTGTTCTTCGTGCTGTTCTGGTACTTCGGCGTGCTGGCGGCCCTGCCGACGCCCAAGGAAAGCTACGATTTCCTGGGTATTGCGTTCCTCAACCGCCGCGGCCTGTCGATCCCGCTGCCCAACGACGTAGCGGGCTTCCAGCTCGCGCTGCTGGCGATCGCGGTGCTGATCGTCGCCCAGATCGGCCTCGCCCGCTGGGCCAAGGCCCGCCAGGCGCGGACCGGGCGCGACTTCCCGACCTGGATGGTGGGCTTCGTGTTGTGCGGCCTGCTGCCGATCGTGGCCCTGGCTGTCGCCGGTGCCGCCACGAGCTGGGACGTGCCGACGCTGCGCGGCTTCAACTATCGTGGCGGCTTCGTGCTGGTGCCGGAGTTCGTGGCGCTGTTCATGGCGCTGTCGACCTACACCGCGGGCTTCATCGCCGAAGTCGTGCGCGGCGGTATCCAGTCGGTGCGCCAGGGCCAGATCGATGCCGCGCGGGCGCTCGGCCTCACGCCCGGCCGGGTCGTGCGGCTGGTCGTGATCCCGCAGGCCATGCCGGTGATCATCCCGCCGATCACCAGCCAGTACCTCAACCTGATCAAGAATTCCTCGCTAGGTGCTGCCATCGCGTACCCCGAGATCGTGGCGGTGTTCATGGGCTCGGCCCTGGTCGCCACCGGGCAGGCGATCGAGATCATCGCCATCACGCTCGGCATCTATCTCACCATCGGGCTCGCCGTGTCGGCGTTCATGAACTGGTACAACGCCCGCCATCGCCTGGTGACGAGATGAGGGTGACGCGATGAAAGCAGTGCGTCCCCCGCTGCCGGGCTGGCTGGAGACTCTGCGGCAGCGCCTGTTCGCGACCCCGGTCGATATCGCCGTGTCGTTCCTCTGCCTCTACGTCGTGTGGCGTATCTCGGTGCCGCTGGTCGATTGGCTGCTGGTCGAGGCCAACTGGCGCGGGACCTCGCGCGAGGATTGCACCAATGCCGGCGCCTGCTGGGTCTTCATCCGCGCCCGCTTCGCCCAGTTCATGTACGGCCAGTATCCCGTGCCCGAGCGCTGGCGCGTCGATCTCCTCGGTGTGCTGGCGGTGTGCGTGGCGGCGGCCCTGTCGTGGCGGCGCCTGCCGCGGCGCCGCGAGGCGGCGATCGCCGCCCTGGTCGTCCTGCCGCCACTCGGCATCTGGCTGCTCTATGGCGGCCTCGGCCTGCGTATCGTCGAGACGCGCGAGTGGGGCGGGCTGATGCTGACGCTCTTTCTCGCGATCTATGCCGGCCTGATCGCCATTCCGCTCGGCATCCTGCTGGCGCTCGGCCGCCGCTCGCGCCTGCCGTTGATCCGCTTCGCCTCGATCGTGTTCATCGAGTTCTGGCGCGGCGTGCCGATCATCACTGTGATCTTCCTCGCGTCCCTGCTGCTGCCGCTGATCATGCCGACCGGCTTCAATGTCGACCGCCTGGCGCGCGCCGTGATCGGCCTTGCTTTCGTCATCGCCGCCTACATGGCCGAGGCGGTGCGCGGCGGCCTGCAGGCGTTGCCCGACGGCCAGGTCGAGGCCGCCCAGGCGCTGGGCCTGGGCTACTGGCGCATCACGCGGCTGATCGTGCTGCCGCAGGCACTGCGCATCGCGCTGCCGGCCATGACCAACGAGTTCATCGCCCTGTTCAAGAACACGACCCTGGTGCTGATCGTCTCGATCTTCGACCTGCTGGGCATCGCCCAGGCAGCCCTGGCCGATCCCGCCTGGGTCGGCATGAACATGGAAGCCTACGTTTTTGCCGGCGCCATCTACTGGTTCGCCTGCTTCGGCCTCTCGCAATGGAGTCGCCGGCAGGAGAAGCGATTGAGTGCCGCTTACGGGCGTTAGGATTCCTGTCATGCGTGCGTTCCCGTCGTCCCTTGTACTTCTGCTCCTCGTCGTGCTCGCGGCCGGTCAGGTGCAGGCCCAGACGGTCGACGGCGTCGAGCAGGCATGGCGCGCCTGGGCGGCGCAATACGGGCGCAAGACGAGCGGACTGGCGGTCGTGCATGGCGGTCGCGTGGTTCGCGAGGCGGCCATGGGGCGGGAGGCGGTGGGCGAGCCCGTGCCCGTCGCCAGCCTGTCCAAGGCGGTGACCGGCGTCTGCGTCGCCGGCCTGATCGATCGCGGTCAGCTGTCGTTCGAAACGCCGCTGTCGCAAGCGCTTGCCAAGACGATGGCGCGGGTCGGCCGGCCGGTCGATCCGCGACTGTCGACCGTTACGATCAGCCAGCTGCTGGTCCATCGCGCGGGCCTCGCCAGGAAGGACATCGTCAACGCCCCGCTTGCCGACTATCTGCGCACGCACACCGCGCGGCGCACGGCGTTCGACGTCCAGCTCGGCTGGATTTTCCGCCAGCCGCTCGCATCGCAGCCGGGCACACTCAACGTCTACTCGAACGCTGGCTATTTGATCCTCGGCGCCGTGATCGAGGAGGCGAGCGGACGGGACTACGAAAGCTACTGCCGCGAGACCGTGCTGCTGCCGTTGGGCGCGCGCACGGCAGAACTCAATCCGGCATGGCGCATCATGTCGAGCTATGGCGGCTGGCGCATGTCGACTGCCGACTATGGCCGCTTCTATCAGGCCTTTGCCCCCGGCAACCCGGCGATCGGCCCGCAGGCGCGCGCCTGGATGATGTCACCCGAGGGCAAGCGTGTCGGCAGCGGCGGCGTGCATTACGGGCTCGGCACGTTCGTGCGTCCGACCCCGACCGGCGGCGGCAATTTCTGGCACTGGGGCGCCTGGACCTACAATCTTCAAGGCGCCTACGATGGCACGCTCAACGCCTCCTACTCGGTCTTCGCCGTGCGCCTGGGCGCGATCGACACCAACATGGTCGTGCACATCGATCCCCGGCTGGACAAGGGAGGGGCGACGGGCGAGCTCGATCGGTCTCTCGGCCGAGCCGCCGAAGCGGTCAGGAACTGGCCTTAGCCCTCGTCATGCGGTGATCCGTCCTTGCGCGTGTGGACGTACTTGCCGTCGGCGCCGGCCTTGGCGTGGTTGTCGATATCGGGATAGTCGATCTCGTCGAACGGCGTGCGATCGCCGATCACCAGGATCGTCGCATCGGCGTTGGAGCGATTGATGAAACGGTGGGCGTTGCCGCAGCCGGCCGGGAAACCGGCGCACATGCCGGCCCGCAGCGTCTGCGCGCCCTCGTCGGTCTCCAGGACGATCTCGCCGGACACGACCCAGATGAACTCGTCCTGCCTGCTGTGCGCGTGCCGCGCCGAGGACTGGCCGCCCGGCACGATGCGCGTGAGGTTCACGCCGAAGTTTTTTAGCCCGACATGATCTCCCAGGCGGCGGTTCCAGCGTTTGCTGTTGTCGCCGCGGAAAGCGACCGGATAGCTGGTGGCGTTGCTCTCGGCGATGTCGGCCGGATCGAAGGCGGGCAGGCGGGCTTTCGGCATGCCCCGACTCTAGCCCGCCCGCCGCGCGCGTGCGAACGAGACAGGCTCATGCGGCCATGAACTAAGCTGCGAAGTCGCGGATCACCTCGCCCGGCCGCGCCTTGGGATCGGCGCAGAAGCCCTTGTCGTTGGCGACCTGGGCGCCGTTGATCCAGACGCCGTGCAAGCCCACGGCCGAGGCGGTGAGCCGTGCCGCACCCGCCGGCAGGTCGTGCGCACGGCGCTTGGGCCCGCGCGCGACCGTCCTCGGGTCGAACAGCATCAGGTCGGCGGCATAGCCTTCGCGCAGCAATCCGCGGTTCTTGAGGCCGAACAGCTTGGCCGGCTGGCCGGTCAGGCGATGCACCGCCTGCGGCAGGTCGAGCACGCCGAGGTCGCGGCTCCAATGGCCCATCAGGTGCAGGCCGAAGCCGGCATCGCAGAAGAAGGTGAGATGGGCGCCGGCGTCCGACAAGGAGATGTGGGTCTGGGGATCGGCCAGGATGCGGCCCACCGCCTTTTCGTCGTTGTGCAGGAGCTGGGCCACGAACATGGTGTCGAGCTCTTCCGACAGCGCAAAATCGAGGATGCAGTCGAGCGGGTCCTTGTTCGCCTTCTTGGCCAGCTCCGCCAGCGTGGCGCCTTCGAGAGGGCGATTCTCCGCCTTCGCGGTCTCGACGACGAAGAGCTTGTCCCACTCGCCGTTGAACACCAGCCGGCCGCGCGCGGCGTCGAGTTCCTTGCGTACGGCATCGCGCCACGACCTGTCGCGATAGACCTTCTTCAGCGCCTCGCCGTCGTGCGCCGCCATGGCGGGCTTCCACGACTGCATGCTCTCGAACAGGTACGGGCTCTTGAAGGTGAAATCCATGCTGAGCGGACAGCACGAGGTCTGCGCGACCAGCTGATGGCCGCGCGAGCGGGCGGCATTGATCTGGTCGAGCGTCGTGAAGGCCGCCGTCGGGTTGGTGTTGGAATGGAAGAGGGCGGCGATCACCACCGGCCGCCGGGCCTCGACGGCCAACTCCTCGAGATAGGGGATCGAGGTCTTGCTGCCCTTGGTCAGCATATAGACGCCGCGTCCGCTCTCGCCCATCGTCCGCACCAGCGTCCGCAGCTCGCGATCGTCGGCCAGGCGCGAGGGCATCGGCGTGCCGCCTTCGCCGTTGTGCGCTTCGGCGGTCGAGGTGGCGAAGCCGACGGCGCCGGCTGCCATCGCCTCACTTACCAGCGCTTTCATCGCCGCGATCTCGTCGTCTGTCGCGGTGCGCTCCGTCGCCTCCTCGCCCATGACGTAGGTCCGGATCGCCGAGTGGCCCGCAAAGCAGGCGACGTTGGGACCGACGCCTTGCTGCTGCAGCATATCGAGGTACTGCGGGAAGCTCTCGAATCCCCAGCGCACACCGGCGCGCAACGCATCGAGCGACATACCCTCGACATGGGTCAAATGACGCATGGTGAGGTCGCGGTCGGCCGGCTTGCAGGGCGCGATGGTGAAGCCGCAATTGCCCATCACCGCCGTGGTGACGCCGAGCGCCGGCGAGGGATCGACGAAGGGATCCCAGGTGATCTGGGCGTCGTAGTGGGTGTGGCCGTCGATGATGCCGGGCGCCAGCGCTAGGCCGTCCGCCTTCACCGTCTCCTTGGCCGCGCCGAGCTTGTCCCCGATGGCGGCAATCCTGCCACCGGTCACGCCGAGGTCGCCGCGCACAGGCGCGCTGCCGGCCCCGTCGTGGATCTCGGCGTCCTTGATGACCAGGTCGAACATGTCGGCTCCTCCGGATTTCCGTCATGGTGTGACGGCGCGGCAACCTTTTCCAGTTCCTTTGGCGCTAAACAAAGCCATGAGCGATGCAAACGACGAAGCCCTGCTCAGCCGCCTGGTCGGGGCGCTGGCGCCGGTGTCGGGCATCGAGGCGATCGCGCTCGGCGGCTCGCGCGCCCGCGGCACGGCGACGGCGGCCTCGGACTACGATATCGGGCTGTACTACCGCGGCCGGCGGCCGATCGATATCGCCGCCTTGAGCCGGGTGGTCGCGTCACTCGATGACCGCGGCGCCGTGGCCGAGGTCACGCCTCTTGGCGGATGGGGACCGTGGATCGATGGCGGCGGCTGGCTGTTGATCGACGGCGTCCATGTCGACCTGCTCTACCGCGACCTCGATCAGCTCGCCTCGGCGATCGACGATGCCCATGCCGGTAAGGTCGAGCCGCACTATCAGCCCGGCCATCCGCACGCCTTCCTGTCGACCATCTACATGGGTGAGGCCGCGTATGCGCGGGTGCTGCACGATCCGGAGGGATCGCTTGGAGCTCTGCAGACGCGCACGAAGCCCTATCCACCGGCACTCGCGGCGGCGCTGCGCAAGCGTTTCGGATGGGAGGCGTCTTTTGCCTTGGCCAATGCCCGCAAGAGTCTCGATCGCGGTGACGTCTCCTATCTGGCCGGCTGTGTCTTCCGAGCCGTCGCTTCCCTCTGCCAAATGCTGTTCGCCCTGAACGGTGTCTATCTTTTGAACGAGAAGGGTGCCGTCGCGGCGGTCGGCGGCTTTGCCCGCAAGCCGTCGGATTTCGCTGATCGCATCGCCGCCATCTACGCCGACCTCGGGTCGGGCGCGCATGCAGCCGCCCTGGCGCACCTGGAGACGCTGGTGTCGGAGACCGCGGCGCTTTAGGTTCCCCACCAACGAAACTCAAGGGAGGAGACATGGCGAGATTGGGACGGCGCGGATTCGTGGCCGCGGCTGTGGCGTGGAGCGCGGCGCCGGCGGTGCTGCGGGCGCAGGATTTCCCGTCGAAGCAGGTGCGCGTCGTGGTGCCTTATCCGGCCGGTGGCGGCACCGATCTGGTGGCGCGGTTGATCGTCCCCAAGCTCGCTGACCGCTGGAAGCAGACCGTCGTCATCGACAACAAGGGCGGCGCCAGCGGCATCCTGGGTAGCGAGATCGTCGCCAAGGCAGCCCCCGACGGCTACACGCTGCTGGTGACGACCAGTGCCCACACCATCAATCCTTTCACGACCAAGACGCTGCCCTACGACACCGAGAAGGATTTCACGCCGGTCACGGTGCTGATCAAGGGCGCGATCGCCCTGGTCGGCTCGCCCAAGGCGGGCTTCGACAGCATGGACAAGTTCCTCGCCGCGGCGCGCGCCAATCCGGGCAAGTACCAGTTCGGCAGCACCGAGAACACCACGCGCATGATCGGCGAGCTGTTCCGCCTGAAGAGCGGCTTGAAGATCGAGAACGTCGCCTACAAGGGCGCTGCGCCGATGATGCAGGAGCTGGCCGGCGGCCACATCCCCGTGGGCTTCACCAGCCCGCTCACCGTGATGTCGCACCACCGCAGCGGCACGCTGAAGATGCTCGCGGTCACCACCGAGAAGCGGCTGGAAGTGCTGCCCGAGGTGCCGACCATGGCCGAGGCAGGCGTGCAGGGCGTCGATCGCTCCGCATGGTTCGCCATGTTCGGCCCGGGCAAGATGCCGGCCGAGCTGGCGCAGCGCATCCGCGACGATGTCGTGGCAGTGCTGGCCGAGTCCGAGATGCAGGCCAAGATCCGCGACCTCGCGAGCGAGCCCGGCGGCGAGCCACCCGATGCCTTCGCCAAGCGCATCAGCGAGGAGCTCGTCATCTGGCGCGACACCGCGAAAGCCGCCGGTATCGAGCCGGAGTGAT
>NZ_BKAJ01000235.1 GCF_007992495.1 Reyranella soli | reverse complement strand
GGCTCTAGGTAGCTGCCTTGCGCGTGCTGGGGATGTAGCGATGCATCCCATTCCAAGGCGCCGATAAGCTCCTGACGGATTGCATAGTCGTCCGGATGACCGGCAGCACAGGCATGCCTGGTTCAGCGCCTCCGCTTTCCTGTGAAGTCTGCTGAGCAAGTCGAAGCCTCCGTCTCTCCAGACGGCTGTATCGTGAAGCGGCAGGTACGCGATCAGCCAAGCTACAGCGCAACGCTCAAGCTGGGACGTTGGCCTGCGACTACACGAGACGCGCGAAGGTAGTAGTCCCCAAATGGGGACGGCGTGCCATCTGCGTCGCGTCAACAGCCCAAACGCCGTCGAGATTGCCGCCGGCTGCGACGGGGACCTGCCGGGCAGGGAGCTCGCTGCGAGCCGCTGACAGCACCACCGCGGCAAGTGTGACTAGATCCGGATCATTGGCATGCCGGTCAATTGGTTCAGCCGAGGTTGCCGCGGCACGACTTGCCGTGCCGGCTGGGCGCGCCCACCCCATGCGATGATGCAAGGCCGTCGACGCCGGGGACGCGGCTCATTCAGCGCGTTCACAATATTCTCATGAGCGTCTGTGCTAATCCGTTGTGTGTACTACTTTCGTGGCACCTCCAATGTCCTTGAATGCTTTTGTCTTCGCCATAGCCGGGAGGCCGTGCAGCGCTCAAACTTATTGAACTGATTTATGCCACTGGCTCGGAGGCCGAATTGAGCAGAACTCCAAAGATCGATCGTGCGCGGCGCAATGCTCTGAAAGCCGCCACGCTGGTGGGTGCGGTCGTGGCGGCCGGCGCCCTGAGCTGGCAAGCATCGGCTACCCCAGGCAACAACGGCAACGGCAACGGAGGCTGTGGCGTGGGTCAGCGGACCAACGGCTGCGGTGGTAGCGGCAACAGTGGCGGAAATTGCTTTGCGCGGGGAACGCTTGTTAGGACACGCGAAGGCTATCGGCGGATTGAATCCTTGGCAGCGGGTGACGAGGTTGCGGTGCGTTTTGGCGGCTTCGTGCCGATCAAGGCAATGGTCAGCCACACCTTGAAAAGCGTGTCGGGCAAATGGGTTGACGAGTCCAACCTGCCGGTCTTCGTGCGGCGCGGTGCTCTGGGCGAGAACTCGCCTAATGCCGATCTTTGCCTCACGGCTCTGCATCCCGTCTTCGTTGATGGTTTCCTGATGCCAGTCGGCGAGTTGGTTAACGGGACCAGCATCATCTTCGAGGCGGCGGCTGGTCGGGATGCGCTCGACTTCTTCAATATCGAACTCGACAGCCACGACATCCTGGATGTGCAGGGCGCATTCTGCGAGTCGCTGTACAGAGCGGAAACTGAACGCTGTGCGCCGCTATTACGCTTCACTGGTGGCCGCAGCCAGCTTCGGTCGCGCTTGCGTAGCGTGGCGTCAGCCGTAGTCGATCGGCGTCAGCCAATTGACATCATTCGCGACAAACTGGAGGAGCGCGGGCACCGCTTTGCGCGGGCGGCTTAAGCCCTTCGGTTGCTGTTGATCAGGCAGTGACCGCTCGGAGCCGCGCTAACGGGCCGCTTCATTTCTGGCGAGGTGAATGCGGCACGACGCGCCGGCCGGCGTAGAGCAGACGGCCATCCTGGGTGTAGTAGCCTAGGAGCAGCGCGCCGATGCAAGATAGGCTGCCCTCGGGGTCAGTCCGACAACCACGAATTCCTCGCGGTTGAGGCACTTCGACTTCGTCCAGATCCCGCTGTCACCAGGGGCAAAGGACCGATCGGCGCGCTTGGAGATGGCGCCCTCGAGACCAAGTTGCAGGCCGGAAGTGCGGACCATCACCGGCGACAGGGTTTGTGTAGAGAACGCCGTCTATCTTCTTTCGGAAGAGGCGTTTCAGCTTCGCCTTGGCCGGTCGAAGAGCGGCAGCTGCTGCGCCGAGCTCCTGGCCATTGAGGAACAGGAGATGAAGGCCAAGAAAACAGCTGATTGGTTTTGCCCGCGTCCCTCGCCGCCTGCAGGCAGCTGAAGACGGGCACGCCGTGGACATCGAGGGTGCACAGCTCACCGTCGATGTAGGCGGATTTGACCGGGAGCCGCTGCAGCGCCTCGACCGCTCGGTGCGACCAGTCTAGACCGGTGCGAGTCAACAGCGTGGCCTTGCCGCCATCGATTCGGGCGTGCATCCGGTAGCCGTCGTACTTGATCTCATGCAGCCAGCCGTTACCGTCGGCGCCTCGTCCACCAGGCGCGTGAGCTGCGGCTTGATCCACTCAGGCGGCTTAGCTGTCGGACTCGCGGAGGCACTGAAGCACAACTGCATCAGACTTCATCAATGATTGCGCCCGCGCCCTTTGCTATGTGGCGCGTCCCTTGGAACAAGGCGGTATCTCGCAGGTACCCTGCAAGCAACTGCTATGGGGGCCGGTGAATACCCGCATTTACTCCGGGGTGTCGGCCGGTCAGCCGGCTTGTCTTAATTTTTCGAACCTGAAAGTGGTAGAATCGATGCCGCGGAGAACGAGCCTGCCTCCAGATCATCTCGGACTGCTAACTTGTCCCATCGGGTATCTGATCCCGCTTCCTCCGAAGGCTTGGATGCGGCTGCCAGTCGGCGCCACACTGCAGCAGACGCCAGCATCCCGGCCCTCTTATCCGGAAGGTTAGTGATGCCCGCTGTGCGTTCGCACGCTTCCGCGAGATGCAAATAGAGTTCTTTGGCTCTCATTTTGGCCTGCCTCGTCGCGAGCGCCGCGACAAATCCTACAAAATGGCGAGGCTCTTGGGGCCTACCCTCGGGATGGCCGCCAGTTCGCAAGAATGCGCTGAGTTCAGGTCATCCATTTGAAGGAATCCCGCAATTGCCAGAGCCTGGGCCAAGCCTTCGACGCCAGCCAATACTCGTCGAACGACGAGGGATTGTCCCTGATGTGAGACATCGCCCTAATTCCACTTATGAGTGGACCCCATACGCCCTCTCTAAGGTAGGGATTGCAGCTCGAGCCAGAGACGTTGCGCGACCCATCGTGGGTCATGAAAGTATTGTTGATAGCCGGCCCCCACGGTTCAGGGTTGGGAGCTTCTGCAAATGGCTGACCTATGCCTACTCGCACCTTCAGACGAGGCGGCCCACGCTGGCCCAACACAATTGCCAGCGCGAGGCGGCCGCCGAAATCAGCCCCCGCCACGCCCCGGTCGGATGGTTTCGGAGGCATAGCGTAAGTCGCACCGATTACGTCGACCTTAACGCGGACCCAAAGCGCAAGGGGACCTCACGAACACGTTATTGACACCCCGGACTGTTGCCCTCCAGTGGCACACTCCGGGCAGCCAGCGAGCCCCAGCTCCCACACATAGCGGCCAAGGCCTAGCTGGTCAGGTTCCGGCCCGGTGCCTTCCATTCCCACACACCCCATCCTGGGAAGCCACAGGGCCGCAACCGACATGCACCTGCGAGATAGTTGTTCTCGAGGGAGGACATGTCCTTCGGCGACGCATTAATCGTGCCACACGCGTGAGGGATCTCGGGCGCATTGTTGGTAGCTCTTTGCGGCGGGATCGGCGCGGGTCTGGCGGGGGCATTTCACACACTTACGAAGTGCGGTCATTGTTGCCTCCGGTGAGCGCTGCCAGCTTGGCTCTGAGGGCCGCTCTGCGCTCGGCGAACGAAGGGCTTCTTTTCTTGGCCTTGGGCTGGGGTCTGCCGAACCCGCGGTGGCCTCGATCAGCTAGACGCCGAGCTTGCGTGCTTGTTTCGCGGAGATGAACACGTGATGGTTTTGTAGCCCGAAACTGGCCGTGGCAGGGTCCAGCATGATCGCGAGGTGGATGTCGCCATCGCTTGCTATCGTCACCTGAGGCGCACGACAGCTGGGCGCAGGACCATGAGCTTATCGAGGAAAAGGCCTTTCATGAGGAAACGATGGGTTGGCTTAGCGCACGATCGTACCGCTGTGCCCCGATGTGGCTTTCTGATGAATCGATTAACTGTGCAGTAACACGTATCGGTTCGCCGCCAGGCCGCACGCTACCCTCGAGCACGTAACGCACCCCGCGTTCGCGGCCACCCCGTCGAATGTCGGGCGATTTTCCCTTGTACGAATGACTAGTCGGCGCTGCTCACGAGACAATGGCCGCCTCCTCGTCTGTGATCGTAGAAGGGCTTCGAATTGCCATTGTCCTATCGCACTATCGCCGCTAGGTCTTTCGCTCATACAACCAAAAGCTGAAGAGGAGATGACCGATGGTTAACATGCTCGATACCGCCAAGAGCTTCTTCACCGCCTGCGAGACCGGCAAGGGCTGGGACGGCTGCAACGCCTATTGCACGTCGGACGCCACCTTCTCCGCCGAGTCCGGCCCGCTCCTCGAGGTGAAGACGCTCGCCGGCTACGCCGACTGGATGAAGGCGATGTTCACCCCGTTCCCCGACGCCCGCTACGAGCTGAAGTCGTTCGCCGCCGACCCCGAGCGCAACAATGTCTCGGCTTTCGCCGTGTTTCACGCCACCCACACCGGCCCCGGCGGGCCGGTGCCGCCGTCCGGCAAGTCGCTCAAGACTGACTATGTCTACGTGATGCAGTTTAAGGGCGACAAGATCAGCCACATGACCAAGATCTGGAACGACGGGCTGGCCCTGAAGCAGGTGGGCTGGGCCTAGTGCGCCCTGCCACGCCGTCACCAGACGGTTTGCCAGAAGGCTGCGCGCCTTCAGGCGTGAACAACTGGGCGCGAGCGATCATGGGCGCCCATCAAGCGAGTCGATAGTCAGCAGAACCCCATGACCACTGGGGGCCCGACCCTAGTGTGTGCCCCGACCTACGATACCGCGCCCCGGGTGCCTACATTGATGGCATGACACTCTGCGTGCGGTTTCGTGCGGTTAACGGCGCCAATCCGACCTTGAACGTGAACAGCTTGGGAGACATCCCGCTCAGTTCTATTGCGGCGGGGCTGGATCATCTGGCATCGACAAAGTGCCACCCTACATGATCGGCGTCGATCAGGTGGTGACGGTTTCCTACCCGCAGCAGCGGCACATTCCGCCGTCTCGACCTGGCGCCAATCTTGCGGCAGGCCGTTACGGGGCGTGTCGGTGGTCGACTTCACCAACCTCCCGACGAACGTCAACAGCCTGCGAATTGAATGGGAGGTGAAGTCCGCGACGAACGGCTCCAACATTGGCCTGCAGACCTATGGCGCCGATGGCAACCGCGGCAGTGGTGCTAACGACTATTCGTGGTGGTCCGAAACGGTGAACACCTCACCCGCGGATGGCATATCGTCCGACACCACCTCGGACGCAATCGTTCTCCCTGCCAGGGTCAGTAGCGGGGCCGCTGGTTGCGGTGGCAGAATCGACCCTCCAGAACATTCAGGCGGCCACCTACGCCAAGGCCATCCTCGTGACCCACTACCTTGAAAGAAACCGGGACCAATGGTATCGGCATTGTCGGCTGTGGCCAGCGCCTTGAGGCTGACCGTCACGATGGTTACTCCCTCTAAGCGACTGGCTACGGAACCGCATTGGGCAAGCCAAAGGTTCTCCGCAGTCCCTGATCCGCAGGATGCGCGTCATATGGATGTCAGCATCTACGACCGCGGTCGGCTTGAAGCTTAGCGTTGCTGGCGGCAACATGGAGCCAAGTGCCGCTAAGGCGCGTCGGAACTACTGGGTCAGCCGTCTTGCCGGCCGCCCAGTAGCCTCGACTCAGCTTAGTCGGACTTAGAATGTCGTGATGCCGTCGATCGGACTGATGTCGCCGACGAACCGCAGCAGGTCCGCCATCGTAAAGGTGCCCGCCTTTTGCGAGGGAAGATCGGGCTTCCACGACGGGCCCCTTTGCCACAGGTAGGACTGATGGTCGCCGTGCACCAAGCCGATGAAGACCTCCGCGAGCAGCGTCGCGCCAACCGGCCCAAGCCTCTCGCCGCCGCCGCGCACCTGCGCCTCCTTGAGGATGTAGTACCAGAGCGGTGTCTGCAGGTGTAGGCCGTGCTTTTCCGCCACGGCGCCGTCGGGCCCCTGGGCAATCTCGTCTGGCGTCAACGGTTTCCTGATCCTCATGGCCGACGCGATGTCCTGGCCCGATGGAAGACCAAGCATTACGCCCCGGCGAAGATTGCGGAAGGGAAGGCTGCCGCCGTCGCCCGGAAGTTCGTGCAGTTGCGGCACGATGAACGGATCGATCTTCCGCGTGACCCCGAGCGGCACGTCGGCGGGATTGGCCGCTGGCGCGAAGTCGTAGAATCGCCGCCAATCAATGATCCAGTTACTGGAAAGGACCGGGAGGGGCAGCGGACCTGGTGCCGGATTTGGTGCGAGGTCGCCGATGATGTTACCCGATAGTCCCGTGAACTGAAAAAGCAGGTCAAGTGTTGCGATGGTGACACCGCCGCCGGTGAAGATGCGGTTGTGGCTGTAGGCTTGCCGCACCATGCTATGCCCCAGGCGATAGATTGCCCCTGAGAACTCAACCGGCATGTAGGGCACCTTCCTGAATCGGTAGAAGCGGCGTCCTTCATGAAGGATACGGGCAACGATGCCCGGCTCAGTCAAACGTTCGACGAAGTCGTGCAAGACCATCCATTGGTAATGCCACGTGACGATCTGGCGAGCCTCGGAGAAAATCTGGCCGGCCGACTTGCCGCCGCCTGCGATCCTGTCGCAGACCTTGTTGTGGAACTTCAGCATCGCGAGATGGGTCTGGGCGACCAATAGGTTCTCGTCGTTGCGATGGTCGCCGATAAGGGCAAAACCTTCGGGGCTGCGCGGAAGGTCATTGCGGTGGTCGCCTGTAACACCGCCCAGATCGACATTGACGGTCTTGCCGATCAGGAACTTCGGCCCCGGAGTCTTGCCGCTTCCCGTCGCCGAGTCGCGCGCATAGAGCTGCCGGCTGCCGTCGGGACCCAACCCATAGATAGAATCAAGATCGAGGGAGGGCGTACGGAAATTC
The DNA here is from genome assembly GCF_007992495.1 of Reyranella soli. Taxonomy (GTDB): domain Bacteria; phylum Pseudomonadota; class Alphaproteobacteria; order Reyranellales; family Reyranellaceae; genus Reyranella; species Reyranella soli. The sequence continues at coordinate 4,622 of NZ_BKAJ01000235.1, read as the reverse complement.
TCGGTGGCCAGTGGATCCGCTTGCTTCTCGCCGATCGAGGTGAGATCGAGGGTGATATCGTGGTCGACGAACTGTCCCAGATAAGTGAACCCGGCTGGGATCTTGGAATCGCCCGCAGGGTCAGCCGGGTTGGTATCCTTCATCGCATCGGCCAGTTCCTGCAACGCGGCATCGCCGACGACCAGTGGCGTCAGCGTTGGCAACATTCGGCCAAACATTCCGGGATCGTCATGGCCGGACAATGTGTCCAGGAACTCGCGCGAGGGTTTGCGGCCGGCCAAACCGTGGCCGGGACTGACATTAACTGCGGCTGCCATTTCTGCTCCTCTTCGCTTGAGGACGCGGCGTTCGTTTCGAACAACGCGCCGAAGACATCCAGCCAACGGGCCGAGTGCCGCCTAGTGCACTATGTGTGCAGAGGTGCGAGAGGCTGTATCATAAGTAGTAAAGAACTCTTGTGTTCAACCTGTGATTGAATCGTAAGGCTGTCTACGACTATGCAATCGCCCAATCGAGACATGTGTAGTCTTTCGCACAGACGCTCGTGAATTCCTTTAGATTTGTGCCGGGAGCAGGATTTGCCAGTGCCCTCGCTTAGGGAGACGACCAGCGAGGGGGCCATGAGGGCGAGTGCGGGCTTTCGAGATTTTTGCGACCCAATCATGACGTCCCTACGGCCGACTCTGGAGAACGCGTGCGAGCGCGAGTTGCAAGAACTGCCTCCCAAGCTTACGCTGCCGGTTGCGCTCAAGTCCCTGTCGTATCCGACGTAGGGTGCTGCCGCAGACTCAAATCAAGGTTCTTTGGTGGTACCGCTTCGCCAACGTGGCGGTGTTCCAAGACAGCGCCGACGCCCGCGATTAGAATTGAGAGCCCGCGATCGGATCCTGCGCGCCCGCTTACGGCTAGACTCGGAGGAACTTCAAGCTCTTCCGAGCCATCAGCTGCCGTCTTTACCGCGGAGGCAAGTGAGTGGCCCGCGACGCCACGGTGTTCGATGCGTTTGGCCTTGGCGGTGGCGAAAAGAAGGGCGCGGTCCACTACAGTGAGCAAATATCAAGCGCGTGTCCGCAAATGCGGCGTCTGTAATGGTGCCGGCCGCTACTACCCAATAGACGAGGGTCCTCTACAGGAGTGTCAGATTTGCAACGGGCTCGGACTGTTGAAAGTCAAGAACGACCGGAGTCTTGCACCTGGCAGATCCCGGGCCGTCAAAGTTGGCCTGCCGAACGGCGCCTCCTCGTCGAGCAGAGCCGTCTCGCTTGATAGCCCGCCGGCCGAATGGCAGCGACCAGGCTGCAAGCGCTGATTGAAGGCCGATGGATCGGCTGCCACGAGAAGGACCGCGACTGTTACGGCTGAGTCGTTGCCATGTGCAGAAGCTGCTAGCGCTGAAATCCTATAGCCGACTATCAAGGAGACTTTCATGACCCACGATGGGTCGCACAACGTCTCTGGCTCGAGCTGCAATCCCTACCGTAGAGAGGGCGTAGGGGCCACTCATAAGTGGAATTGGGGCGATGTCTCACATCAGGCGCAAACCTTCGTCGTTCGAAGAGTATTGGCTGGCGTCGAAGGCTTGGGAGCGTCAAGGGCTTCCGCTTAGCACTGGCCGAGCTTTGGCCAATGCAGGCTTCCTCAAAGTGGAAGACCTCTACTCAGCTCAGGATTTGGAATTGGCGGCCATCCCGAGGGTAGGCTCCAAAAGCCTTGCGATCTTGCATAAGTTAATGGACCAGACGCAGGGACGCCCTTGATTGCTCTTGCCCCTGAGATGCGGGCGGCTCCACCCGATGGCATCCCTCCCCGTGCGGTGGGTGGGTACCCCGCAAGCCCGGCCTCAGAGCTTGGGATCGCGCCAACTATAGCCAGCACGCGCGACATTCTTGATTTCTGAAAATCCAGGATCGACCACGCGAACTTTCTCCGAATCCGCTTTATGGTCGAACGGACGTTTGACATGTAGCCACGCGCGCCGCTGCCGGCGACGAAGCCGGCGTAATGCACAGTGTCGTAGATGGCGCGGTAGGTGTGGAGTTTGCCTTTCCTCGACACAAGCAGAGTCACGACCTTGTACTCGGCGATGGTTAAGCCGACGTCGTGCCCTCGCCAGAGAGCGCGCGCCGTGTCCCGGTGGAGGGCGAGCGCGCCATGAACTTCGACCTGCGCATTGACCTGGGCTGGCGTCGCGCCAGGGCTGTCGTGCTGGCGCTTCCCCTCGATGATCAGATGTACCGATGGGCGAGCACATCCATGCCACGGGCCTTGTCGACGAAATCGATCGCGCCGTGATCCAGCGCCTGCAGCTCATGCTCCGCCTGGGAGTGTCCCGTGAGGAAAACGACAGGTAATTCGTTACCGTGCTCCTTAAGGGTACTCAGCAGCTCGAACCCTGACATCTCCGGCATGGCCCAGTCGAGAAGGCGCTATTTTTGCTTCCAGGCCATTGTTTAGAGCATCGAGGAAAAGACCCGTCGGCAAAGCACGAGACCGAAAATCCCCGGTCACTGAGGTCGCCGGACAGAACTTCGCGATAAAGGTCGTCGTCATCCACCAAAACTACATCTGGCACGTCGCGCGTCCCTTTCCACGCGGGAGCCGCTGCAATGGCAGTCAGCGACACTTGTCATGCGGGATGGGCTGGGAAACCCCTCTCATTGAGTCTAGCAGGTGTTATTGCATGGTCAGTGAGCATTCTTGCATACCTGCTCGTAAAGGCGTCGCAGGCTCGGGGGAGGCAGGAGGGCGAGCCGAATTAGCGGGCCCACCACGCGCGCGTGCGCTGTCTGGACCGCCCCAGAACGATCATGAGTATTTCCCAGATCGCTCCGCCCGCCGCGCTCGTGCTCGCGCTCGAGATGGCCGCCGAGCGCAAAGACGCGCTAGACGTTCGCCGGGCCCCTGGGTGCCGCACCATGGCCTTGGAAGAGCTCGACAAGGTGAAGGCAGTGCTGAAGCGCGAAGCGCTGGACCGGTCCAGTTGACCGATCCGCCATTAGCCTCTCAGCGCCCCGCTTCGGCGGGGCGTTTGCTGTCAGGCCATTGGCTCGTTTGCAGCCGGTGTCGACGGCGCTTGTTCCGTTTGAGGATTGGTCGCACGACCCTGCCGTGAAGGACGAGCACAAACCCGGCGGCTACAGCCAAGGCGCCAGCCCCCATCATGCAAAGCAAGAAGATCTCGAACGGACTAAGCGAGAAGCTATCGACTATCGGTTTTCCCCTTGCGCCAAAGGCGCGGCCGCGCGTCCAGAAACCGCCCCACACTGGCTTGCGGAGGGTGTGGGGCCTGACCGCTGTACCTTAATTGGTCTCTATTGGGGAAGAACAGGAGGCAGCGGCTGGTGGCAGCATATGTCAGGCCCGCAAGGTCCAGGCCCAGACCGTGGGAGTTACCTCCAGTGCGCCGGTGGCCTTCAGCACTACAGCCGATCCTGGCGGGCCGGGAAGAAGTGGTGCGGGGGCGCCTGGAAGCGGTCAAGGACACGACGCTCGAGGAGCTGTGGAGCTGGCTGCTGCAAGAGCACGGCATCAGGATCTCGATCGGTGCCTTGTGGAACTCGTTGGAGCGAATGGGGCTGCGGTTCAAAAAAAAGCGCACACGCCACTGAGCAGGATCGGCCGGATGTGCAGGCTGAGCGTGAAGCTTGGCGGGAAGCCCAGCCGGAGCTCAATGTCGGCACGCTGGTCTTCCTCGACGAGACCTGGCTGTCGACCAATATGGCGCGCCGCTATGGCCGCTGTGCCAAGGGCGAACGGCTCAGGGCGTCGATCCTCTACGGGCACTGGAGGACCACCACCTTCCTGGCCGGCCTCTGCCACGATCGTCTGGTCGCGCCGCTGGTGCTGGACGGTCCGATCGACGGCGACAGCTTCCGAGCCTATGTCGAACAGTTCCTGGCGCCGGTGCTGCGCCCCGGACAGGTCGTGGTGTTGGACAACCTGTCCAGCCACAAAGTGGCTGGCGTGCGCGAAGCCATTGAAGCCGTCGGCGCACGCGTCTTGTACCTGCCGGCGCTACTCACCCGACCTCAACCACATCGAGCAGCTCTTCGCCAAGCTCAAAGCACTGATGAGAAAGCCGCCGCCAGAACCCTCGACGATCTATGGCTCGTCGTCGGCCAGTATGAAAATGCTCTAATGCGCTCCTTCGGCCTGTGTCGCCAGACGTGCCGTGCACGCGCATTCATGATGCAGATAACGCTGTACGCGATCGGCTGGGCATCGACTACAACCCCAACATCATTCCCGTGACCGACGCCCGAGCGAATCGGCTTCAACGTGGGATGCGGCTGGCACGGTGGCGTCAATGGCCATGCCGGGCGGGATCGTGGCCCGTGGTGCAACAGCGCCTGTTGCGGGGGCCTGCGAGTCGCCACACCGACCTATCGCCAGACGGTCGGGCAGACCTTGGCGGCCAATCCTGGCCTGCAGCTTACTGCGAACGCGGCTGGGAACCTGACAACTGGGTTCACCGCAACCGCGTATCTGGGCCGTGGTGCCGCGTCTGCGGTGCCCGTAGGCTACGGCACTTAGGTCAATATTACCCCTACAGATTTAGCCCGAAATCTCAGTCGCGCCCTTTCAGACGATAGCAAACAGTTTGTGACCACTATCCTCTGGGA
>NZ_BKAJ01000234.1 GCF_007992495.1 Reyranella soli | reverse complement strand
GAACATCTGGAGTCAGGCTCGTTCTCCGGGGCACTCCCAGGCTCAAAAAATTAGAGCAAGCCGGGAGACCGGTAGACACCCCGGAGTAAATGCAGGCGTCCACCGGCCCCCTTGGGACTTGTTGCAGGGGCATCTGGGGGATACCTCCTGCTCTAAGGGACGCGCCACTTAGCATAAGGCGCGGGGCGCAGGCATTGATGAAGATCCGATCCAGTTATGCTTCAGTACCTCTGTGGGATCGACAGCTAAGCCGCCAAATGGATCATGCCCCAGTTAACGCGCCTGGTAGACGAGGCGCCGACGGGCAAGGAGTGGGTCCACGAGATCAAATATGACGGCTATCGCATGCACGCCCGGATCGACGGCGGCAAGGCGGTGCTGCTGACGCGCAGCGGCCTGGATTGGTCGCACCGCTAGGGGCGCACGGTAGAGGCTCTGCAGCGGCTCCCGGTCAAATCCGCCTATCTCGACGGCGAGCTCTGCGCCCTCAATGCTAACGGCGTGCCGGTCTTACAGCGGTCAGACTTCGAGTTTGTGGCGGCGATGTCGGAGCTGTATCGGGTTTCAAAGAATAATGGCTACTCCTGAGCTGCTGGCGCGATTAGAAATGGTTTTGCGACGCCGCGCCGCGTCGTTTTGCAGAAGCACCGCCACTTGGTTCTTACTCGAAGCCCTTGGCTTTCAGAACGGCCTGGGCAGCGGGCGAGGAAAGGAAATCGACCAGCGCCTTTGCAGCGTGAGCCTGATTGCTGCCCGTAACGATGCCGGGGGCGAACTGGGTGTAGTTCTGAATCGCTGACGGCAACGGGCCAGCGAGGTCGACGGTTGGTTGAGCCAATATTTCGCTGATTTGATTGAATCCGATTTCAACGTCGCCGCGGGCAACGCTTCCGTACAGCGCTTCCGTGGGGGGAAGCAGCCTGGTCTTGGGTTTCATTTCTCCAGCGATGCCCAATCGTTCGAGCAAGCTGGCCACATAGATGCCACTGGCGCCACCGCCGGCCGGATCAGGATAAGCAATTGACCGGGCGGCCAACATCGAGCGTTTGAAGGCGTCGGCCGAACTGATGTCGGGCTTCGCGGTGCCCTTGCGCACAAACGCGCCCACACCGACCTTCGCGATAATGGTACGGTCGCCCCCCACGACTTTGCCGTGCGGTTGAAGTTGCTCGATTCGTGGCGCGGCGCTAATCACAAGATCGACTGCCTCACCCCGTTGAACACGTTCCGCGACGCCGCCCGCCGTGCTGTAGGCGATACTTTGTGACCCGACGAATTTTCGAAATCCGGTATCAGTGCGTCAATTGCAGGGTGCAAAGCCACGGCGCTCAGAACCTTGATTTCAGCGGCGGCCGCTCTACTTCCGGCAAGGGTGCCAAACACGGTAAGAGCCAAGGCGATTGTCATAGAGACTCTTAGAACTCTGCGGCGGTTCATTTCATCCTCTCCGTCCATGTGTATCGGTCGGCGAAAGCCTGTTGGCTGCGGGGCGTCAGTTCGAACCGCCATCCAACATGTGATCCAGCCAAATTTCTCCGAGCCACATTCCGCGGTGAATGGCATTTCACGCAATTGAAAAGGGGCAATTGTTTCCACATTGTGGACTGGGTCGGTACGACATGTCAGCGTGATGAACACATTTCACCTCGCATTCGAGGCGCGTCACTCATGGTCATTAATAGCCATCGCGATAGGACTAGGGTTGACACGTCGTCCAGTGATCTGCCGGGCGGGACGCAGAGCATTCAGAGAGCGATGGCGGTGTTGCGCATTCTGGCGACTGCCCGCGAGACCGGTCTGGGGCTCACCGAGATTTCGACGCATACGCAACTTACTCGCCCTACTACGCATCGCATACTCAGCGTCCTAGTTGCGGAAGGCATCGTCGAGCAACGACCGAGCACCCGACGGTATGTCGTTGGCGAGCAGATACCGCTGCTGGCATTGGCCCGCCGGACACGCGATCCCCTGCTCGACATCGCAGGCCCCCATCTGAGGGCTGCCGTCCGTGAAATCGGCGACACCGGCTTTCTCACACGACGTGTGGAACTGGATACTGTCTGCGTGGCAAGGCAACTTGGGACCTACCCCATTCAAGTGCTCGCTTGGGATGTCGGAGAACGCCGCCCCCTTGGTGTCACCAATGCCGGAATTGCAATTCTATCAGGCATGCAGACCGACACAGCGCGCGCCGTACTAGCCAAGAACCGGTTGCGCTTCTCTCGTTATGGCGTATCGACGCAAGCGATCCTGCAGGAGGTGTCGATAGCCCGAGCGAAAGGCTTTGCCGCGCGCGCAAGAGCCCTTTCCCTAGGAGCAAGTGCCGTATCGGTGGTGATCCGATCTGTTAGTGGCGCGGCTCACGGCGCTCTGACCATCACTCCAGTATCGCGCCGGATGTCGCCCACGCGCACCGAGGAAATTGTTGCTCGGCTTCGCATGCACGCCGAGATGATTGAAGTAGCACTCCGCAGAGTAGCCGCCTCACCGCGCAGCTAGACCGCGGGAACTGGGCGCGAGGAGTTCGTGGTCGGACCGACTCGGAGGGCAGCCGGTCGCACATCGTCGCGCTGCTGCTGGGGTACTACACTGACGATGGCCGCCTGCACTACGCGTGGCGAGTCGGCACCGGCGTGACGGTAAAGGAGCTGAAGCGCTTGGCGGGCGTGCTGAAGCCGTTGGCAGTGCCGAAGATGCCCCTTGCCGAGCCGCCACCCCGCGACAGCCGATTCGGCTCGCCCCTGAAACTCGTTAAGGTTCACTGGGTGAAGCCAAAACTGGTCGTCGAGGTGACCTATCTTACCTGGACCGAGGACAACCTTCTACGGCAGGTCTCCTACGAAGCGCAGCGCGAGGACAAGCCAGGGAAACAGGTCGTGCGGAGAGTGCCGCATCCGCCCTACAAGAGATGAGGGCACCGCGTTGCCCCTGATCACGCAACATTCCTGGTCGCGGGCGGTCGCAGTGAAATCGAGCCCAGCCCGTATTTCAACCGTCCTCAGAAAGGCTTTTTAGGTTCGTCATCGTCTATCCAATAGCGCCGCCGGTGCGCCAGACAGTTGAAGTAGTTGGCGAACGACAACGTTCTTCTCCTGATCGGTCATTTCCACCGAGGTCAGGATGACGACACCGGACTTCCGCTCGACGTCATCGAGTCGATCGAACCACGCTATGGCCGTCGCTTGGTCTCGGGCGAGATTTGCTACCGCGACGCCCGCGTCGGTCAGCACGATGGGATCATTTGGCGCTAACTGCACCGCCATATGAGCGAGGCGGACACCTTCGGCAGTCTCAGCTTCCTCATCCCGCATCCAGCCAAGGGTCCTGCGAAAACTGATACAGCTCCCAAGACAGCCGTAGGCCTGCGCAAAGCGCGGATCGAGTTCGATGGCCCGCCGCGCCATGTTTATGGCTTGATCGAAGCCGTCGCGCGAGAACAATTGCTGCTCGCCGCGCGCGCGCAGCAGCCAGTCGTAGGCCTGTAGGTTTTCGGTTGGCTTGCGGTTGGCCCGCCTGATCTCGGCCTGTGTCACAGATGGCTCGATGGCCCCAGCGACGGCCATCGTCACACGATCCTGCAGCTCGAACACCTCTTCCAAGACACTGTCGAAGCTGTCGGCCCAGAGATGAACCCCGGTTTCAGCCTCGATTAGCTGGCCGTTAATCCGCAGGCGTGAGCCGGCCTTGCGGACGCTGCCTTCCATCAGATAGCGCACGCCCAATTCGCGGCCTACGTGGCGGATGTCGATTGACTTGCCCTTATAGGCGAAGCTGGAGTTGCGGGCGATCACGAACAGCGACGGAATGCGGGAAAGCGCCGTAATGATGTCCTCCACCATTCTGTCGGCAAAGTACTGCTGTTCGGCATTTCCGCTCATATTCTTAAATGGCAACACGGCGATGGAGGGCTTGTCGGGTAGCGGCAGAACAGTCGCCTGACCAGCGACCTTCGCCCCTCCGATCACGAAAACCTGCACCGGCCGCTGGATGTTCTTCAGCTCGATCTCGCCCTTGTCAGTGAAACCCAGAACCAGCTTGTCTCGCACCTGCTCATGCACCGCGCGTGTGATGGCGATGCCACCGGGGTCCGCGATGCCCTCTACACGCGCCGCAACATTCACCCCGTCGCCCATCAGGTCATCGCCCTGGACCACGACGTCGCCGACATGGATGCCGATGCGCAGCGGCAGGCGACCCTCGCCGTTAGCCTCCTGTATCGCCTTGGCGCAGCTCACCGCCTGCACTGCGCTGGCAAACTCGATCAGGAAGCCGTCGCCTACGGACTTAAACAGCCGCCCGGCGTGTTTGGCGATCTGGGGCCCGATGATCTCCTTACGCAGTGCTTCAAGCTGAGCCAGCGTTCCGGCCTCGTCGCTACCCATGAGCTTCGAGTAGCCAGCCACATCAGCTACCAGGATGGCGGCAAGGCGGCGCTGCTCCGTCATTCGGGAAGGCCTGCCAGTCTGGTTCCCTCGATAGTCTTTTCGACATCTTGTGGACGCCGAAGAGGAATGAAGGCCCTCAGATTGGACATCCGCATCGCCGGATTTAGATCTCTCATACGCTCGATGCAAGCGCGAGCGTCGTCGAGCTTTCCGGAGAATGCGTGCGCAACAGCCGATACCCAAAAGGCAACCATGTAGTCAGGACGCCGCGCTAGCGCCTTAGTCGTCCATATTATTGCTGCGGAGTTATTGCCCTGGCATGTGCGAGCAATAGCTATCGTGGTTTCGGCCCAGTAGGCCTCCGGATCTAGCGGGCTGAGGCGCAAAGATCTTTGCAGCTGCTCGATTGCAGCATCATGTTGACCCAGCAGCACCCCGATGCCACCGCGGTTGGCCCATGCAACAGCTAAGTTCTCATTAATGGAAATTGCCTGATCAATCATCGCGGTACCTAGCTGGTCGTCATTGCAGATCCGCACAAGCGCATAGCCTACAGAGCACAAGGCCAGGGCATCATCGCTGCCCAAAGTGGCGACATGCGTTGCCATCCGGCGGGTTTCTGAAACTTCGAGATCTTTATCAACGGACCAGTTCTGGCCTCTTATGTAGGCGTAGCAGCGAGCGACCATGCCATATGGTGCCGCAAATCCTCCATCAAGCTCGATAGTGCGATAGAACAATCGGAGGGCCTCTTCATACGATCTTTGTGTCAGCTCGTGCATCTGAGCGATGCCGCGTAAGAACATGTCAATTGCGTCCAAGTTGTCGACTGGCTTGCGCTTCGCTCGCTCAATCTCGGCCTGGCCAATTTTGGGGGCGACAGAACCGACCACGCTCATTGTGATCTGGTCTTGAAGCGAGAAAACATCTGCTAGATCGCCGTCGAACCGATCAGCCCACAAATGGCTTCCAGTTTCGGCGTCAATAAGTTGTCCGGTGATGCGTAACTTTCCGCCTGCTTTGCGGACGCTGCCCTCCAACAAATATCGAACACCCAGTGCCTTTCCGGCTTGGCGGATGTCGGGTGATTTTCCCTTGTATGCAAAGGAACTATTTCGGGCGATGACGAACAGGGATTTGAAGCGCGATAGCGCCGTGATGATCTCCTCCACCATCCCGTCGGCAAAATACTCCTGTTCTGGATCGCCGCTCATGTTCTGGAATGGCGGCACCGCTATCGAGGGCTTGTCGGGCAACGCAGGAGCAGTCGCCTGGTTGTCGATCTTCGTTCCTCCGATCACGAAAACCTGCACCGGGCGCCGGATGTTCTTCAGCTCGATCGCGCCCTTGTCCACGAAGCCAAGATCGAGCTTGTCTCGCACCTGCTCATGCACCGCGCGTGTGATGGCGACGCCACCGGGCTCCGCGATGCCCTCGACACGAGCCGCAACATTCACCCCATCGCCCATCAGGTCGTCGCCCTGGACCACGACGTCGCCGACATGAATGCCAATACGCAGCGGCAAGCGGCCCTCGCCGTTGGCATCCTGTATCGCCTTGGCGCAGCTCACGGCCTGAACAGCGCTGGCGAACTCGATCAGGAAGCCGTCGCCCATCGACTTAAACAGCCGCCCAGCGTGTTTGGCGATCTGTGGCTCGATCAAATCGGTCCGCAGAACCTGAAGTTCCGCGAGTGTGCCCGCCTCGTCGCTGCCGATGAGCTTCGAGTAGCCCACCACATCGGCCACCAGTATCGCAGCAAGGCGGCGCTGCTCGGTCATTCGGGTAAGCCAGCGAGGCGCATGCCTCGTTTGTAGCGCTCAATATCCTCAGATCGCTGGTACGGACCAAGCACGTCGGCGAGGTTGGATACACACCGATCGGGATCTAGCCTCAGGAACAGGGCCATATACTTAGCCGCTTCATCACGGTGCCCGGCGACGGCCGCACTGGCAGCGGCGATACGATAGGCCGTGGCACTTTGAAATTCTTGAGTCGCCGCCACTGCTGTTGACCATGCCTCTTCGGAGCGTTCGGCCATGAAGTACGCATGGGCTTTCCCAACCAAACCGAGAAGCGCCTCCGCAGCCAGCGGACTGAGCCTGATCGCACGAGAAAAGTGCTCGATGCCTGTCTCTGCTTCGCCGAGCCACACCTTCACCCAGCCACTGACGGCCCATGCCAAGGGGAGATTGGGATTGAGGGAATGCGCTCGTTCACTATAGCTAGCGGCGATCCCGAGGTCGCGAACTAACCGAGCCTGTACGAACGCCACCCTCGCTAGAACGATCGCGTCATTACGGTCAAGTTCGACTGCCCGGCTCACGAGCCCAGAAGTTTCTGCCTCTAGAGCCTCATCTAACTTTGCGCCTGCGACGCCGACCATCATGGCATTGCAATATGCGGCCATGGCGTATGCACCGGCAAATCCTGGGTCCATTTCAATTGCACGATAGTAGAACTGTCGCGCTTCGCTGAGGCGTTCTGACCCCCTCGAGTAATATTTAGCCTGTGCATCACGCGGACAGGAGCGGACAGCAGGTCTGCACGGCCTCAACGAAGGGCAGAAGGAGTTACCTCCGATGCGCTCTTTAGCGGTGCACTGAAGCCTCCAGATCGGCGGTGTCGGCCCGGCCATCGCTCAAGATCGGACCTAGCGGGACTTTCCGAAGCCCCGGTCTGGATCCTCCCTGCTTACAAGGTGGCGCACCGACCCGAACCGCAGGTGCTTCGATTTACCCAGCAGTGCAAAACATGCTGCTGGCAGCGCGGGCTCTCGGGCTCGGGGCAACCCTGAGGACACTCCCTTCTTGTCAGATCGCGCGCGGCGACTAGATACATTGTCACGATCGATCATCCAGACCCTGTCGACGACACCGTGGAGACAGTGTCAGGCTTAACGGACCCCGGGCGGGACCTGATCAGGCGCGGTAAGTAAATGCCAATTATGGCTTGGGAAGATTTTCTGCGAGACCATCACCGTCCGCATCTTTTTGAGGTGAAGCTGAAAGTCACCACATCAACCAAGATTCTCGCGGCGAGGGCAGTCTTAGAACGTCTTGCGTTGAGTTTGGACACGGCTGGCAACTACGCGTTCCATACGGAAGGCGCAACTATCTATGCCGCGTTTGAAGAAAATGCTGATGCCGAGCGATTCGCTAAAGTGTTCAAACCCGAGCAAACCACACGTGATTCAGAATGGTCCTCGAAGGCCTACGCGCGGATGGACGACGTTACTTACCAAAGGATCACAAGACTACTCAAACGTGGCCACTGACTTCGCTGTGGGTCCAGCGCCAAAGCCAGAGGTCGCGGCAATTGTTATGCCTGTTGGGATTGAACGAGTGAATCGGCTCAAGGGCGTAGCCGTGTCCATCCGGACCCGTGACAGGTTTTGCAAAACGCAGTCCCCATCTTGCCGGTGCCATCACAGGCGGCGCACCGCACCCATTCGTCGCCGCACCAGCACCTTTGTAGGTGCCATTGCAATCGCCGTTACGGCAGCTGGTGCCGACCACTTCGATCGACGCGGGCATGCTGCATCCCGCGCAATAGGCCACCGGCTTGGGCGTCTCGGCAAAGTTCATTCGTCAGCCTAATGCCGCGCATGACAGGCCGCCAGAGTCAAAATCTGACTCACTGGAGCGTTTGTCGAGCCGGCGTGTCGAAGGAGGCCGGCTAGAAGCCAAAGCAGCTGTACGAGGAATAAACGTGGCCTCGCGTCGCGACTAGGGTCAAAACCCATTAAGTCGTACCGATCCATCTCCCCTTCCGCCCCGATTGCAGACTTCAGCGACATCGCGCGGTTAGTCGGAGATGGGCCAATGGCAGACCTTGGATGCTAGGGGCGCCAAGACGCCACGCATCTCGCGGCTAACGTGGGACGAGCACGCTAGAGTTCGTTGAACTGGCAGGGGTAGTTGGTCAGGTCTTCGATTGCTGCACTTGGGCTGACCTGCTCCTACGACTCGGATCGCTCGCGAACGTCAGAGGATGCCGTTGTGCAGTGCCTGGATGCCGATCACGACATCCTGGAAATCGCTGTCGCCGGTCAGGGTGGAAACGTCCTCGAAGCCGATCTGCAATTCTCGGCCGCCGGCTACGATGCCCGACAGGACCTGCACGGCGGCCTGGTTCGACACCGGCGGGTTGAAGGTCGGGTTGGAATGGAAGATCGGCACGGCGCCGAGATCGCCGCGCGTGGCGCTGTGCAGGGTGACCGCGTCGTCGCCCGCGATGTTGGCTGGAACGGTCGTTCCCGGCGTCACGAACGTGAGATCGTCCGGCAGCCGGCCATAGGCATCGAATCCGTCCTGGATCAGGAAGAAGGCCAGCCGCGCGCCGTCGGCGGGCGTGCCGAGATCGACGGTCCGTGCGGCGCCGGCGACATTCAGCGTATCGGCGAACAGGATGCGCACATGGCCGATCGCGCCGTCGGCGGCGACCTCGTAGACGCCCAGCATGTTGTGGAATGCCGACTGTGCCGATTTGAGCTCGAGCGAGAACCTGACGGAGCCGTCGCCGAACAGGAAGGGGTCGCTGGCGACGCCATTGATCGATGCGGTGTCGACGTGCACTCCTTCGGTGAGGCTAGGCAGGAAGGGCACGAAGGTAAGGAGCGTATGAGCGTCGTCACCGGTGCCGCGCGCCACCGTCAGGAAGTCGCCGCCGGAGAAATCTCCGGTCATCTTGAAGCTCGTGCCGCCGACCGAGATGGTGACGCCATCGGAGCTCTTGGCGATGTTCAAGTCTGCGCGTCCGAGCGAGACGCCCTGAATGTCCAGCCCATCGTCCGAGCCGAAACCCGTGATCGTATCGCCATTCAGGTCGGCAAGCGTATCGCTGAGAGCGTTTTGGCCCGACCTGAAGTCGAACTGGTCGCTGCCCGCGCCGCCCGAGACGATGTTCCTGCCGGTACCTCCGTCGATGATGTCGTTGCCGTCGCCACCGAGCAGGGTGTCATTGCCGGCGCCGCCACTGAGAACGTCGTCGCCACCGACGCCATCGAAAGCATCGTCTTCCGCCGTGCCGGCCATGACGTTATTGCCATTGTCGCCCATTCTGAAGGTCTGATCGCTGAAGCCCAGGAACTCGACGTTGGACAAGATATCGACGCCATCATTTGTGGCGTGATCCGTGACCGTCAGGCCAGCGGCTGTCGAAGCGACGGTGTAGCGATTGCGTTCCCCCCGATACAGCGCCGTATCCGAGCCCTCGCCGCCGTCGATCACGTCGTTGCCGGCGCCGCCCATGGTGGTGTCGTCACCAGCCCCGCCGGCCAGCGTGTCGTTGCCGTCACCGCCATCGATGCCATCGTTCTGCGCGCTGCCGGCCAGCACGTCATTCGTGGCGGTGCCGAAACTGGACGCCAGCCTGTTGACGCTGACCGCTTGAAAGTCAGCGAAATAGGTTTTGCCAGGGCCGGATTGTGCCGGTCCGAGCGAGCGGTCGCCCACAGGGTTCCCGAACCAATCGCCGTTGGCGGGACCCCAGTCCGTCCCTGCGCCCCAGATGTTGAGGTGAAGTTGCTGGTCTCTGGTTGGCACCGGAAGCGCATTTGGGTCGGTAACCGTCCGCAGCTGCTTATCGTCGATGTAGAAAGTGATCCAGTTGGGGAACCATTGGAACTTGTAGGTATGGTACCCCTCATTTGGTAGTGGGTCTGTGTTCGGATAGGACTGTGGATCGTAAGGGATTTTGATTTTCGTCTTTGTCTTCTCGTTCAAGATCTCGAGGTCATGCAAGCCATTGAAGACATTGGTCGAGACCTGATTCAGATTGGGGTCCTTGAGGTTGCTGGTAAAGACCTCGAAGTCGATCTCGGTGTGAAAACCGTTCGGTGGCGGATTCTTTTCGTACGTGAAGAACCCAATGATCATGCCCCCCTGTGTCAGGGCGGACTGATTTCCTGTCCCGTCTCCTGAGAACTTGAACTTGCCTTCGAACGAAAGGCCGCCGGTCGTCGGATTCCAGGCATCTATGCTGAGCGCTTCCGTGCCTATAAACGCATGGTCTTTGTCTTTCCCGTCCCAGGTCTGCAGCGCAAAACGAGCCGTGTTGTTGCTCACCGTCGGAAAGCCGCCCTTCGGCGCAGTGTATGGATCGGTACTCGAAAAGGTCCAGGTCTGCCCCTTGTAATTGGCGCCGTTCGGCAAGGCTTGCCAGAGTGTTGTTCTGAGCGCAGAGCCAGGAAAATCGTCCTCGAACAGAGGCGGTCCTACGGGAGTGAGCGGTGACGTCATCTGTTGCCCCCTTTGTTTCCTGGCGCACCACCAACGCTAGAACAAACCCAGCGGCGAAGGTAGTGTGATTTGCTGCGGTGGCGTATCTCAGAGCATGGGAGGGCGTTCTTGTCCACGCGCGGATCAGTCTCGGCAGCGACGGAATTGGGCGTTGGCCCCACCCGGGACCACTCACGAGATCGGATACACGATGCATCCCTGGATGGTAGCGGTGCTCCATGCCGAGTTGATCGACGGGCCAGACGTTGTGTTGATGATCTGGAAGGTGGCCGTATTCTTGACCGCCCGGAACGTGTAGCCCGCCGTAACGGTGTTCGCGCCCACGGGTGAGTCGATCCGCGCGTAGTCCTGATTCGGCACGGTGAGCGGAAGACCGCCGATAGTAACGTTCGCTCCATTGGAGGTGGTCGGGAACGTCAGCGTGAAGTAGGCGAACACCATGTTTCCGATGACTTGATAAAATGCGGAAACGTTGGTGAACGTGAGTCCCGCCGCGCTGCTGTCGGCCGGGGTCCATGTGTTTGCCCCCTCAAATCCAGTACACGATAGGTGCCGCTGCTGCTGTGGTAGGCGACGCGAGAGATTGCATTGGCCGGGAGCGCTCCCGCAGGGGCCGCAGCCCAGCCAATGGTAGGAGTGTAAGTGTGAAGCGGGATCGCTCTCCGAGGCTGTTTACGTTGAGCGTTGGGCTAGCGCCGTTGGTGGCGTTGAACTGCACCAGGTTGATTTGACCATCGACCAGGGCGCCCGGCGCTACGGTGTAGGAGACTGTGTAGGTGGTCGGCCGCCCGCCGTCGTCTTAACCGACTGCCAATTGAACCAGCGCTTGATGGCGCCCAGCCGTCGCCCCCGAGCCCAGCAGCATTGCGCCATACGGCTTCCAGAACGGGTTTGGTTCTGCCTGCACACAAAGGGCGCCGCGGCCTGGTAGACC
>NZ_BKAJ01000233.1 GCF_007992495.1 Reyranella soli | reverse complement strand
TTTCGTCACCAATGCCGAGAAGATGATCGTCGAGCTCGAAAATCCCTACATCCTCATCCACGAGAAGAAGCTGGCGAGCCTGCAGACGCTGCTGCCCCTGCTCGAGCTGGTGGCGCAGTCCGGCCGGCCGCTGCTCATCATCGCGGAGGAGATCGAGGGTGAGGCACTGGCCACCCTGGTGGTCAACAAGCTGCGCGGCGGGCTGAAGGTTGCCGCCGTCAAGGCGCCGGGCTTCGGCGATCGCCGCAAAGCCATGCTTGAGGACATCGCGATCCTGACCGCTGGCAAGGAGATCAGCGAGGATCTCGGCATCAAGCTCGAGAACGTGACGCTTGACATGCTGGGCACCGCAAAGCGGGTGCGCATCGACAAAGACAACACTACCGTCATTGACGGCGCAGGCGGAAAGAAAGACATCGCGAGCCGCGTCGCACAGCTCAAGGCGCAGGTCGAGGAGACGACCTCCGACTACGACCGCGAGAAGCTGCAGGAGCGGCTGGCGAAGCTTGCTGGGGGCGTTGCCATCATCAAGGTCGGCGGCGCCACCGAGGTCGAGGTCAAGGAGCGTAAGGATCGTGTCGAGGATGCCATGCATGCGACCAAGGCCGCGGTCGAGGAGGGCGTCGTCGCCGGCGGCGGCGCGGCCCTGCTCTATGCCACGCGCGCGCTCGAGAACAAGAAGGGCGCCAACCACGACCAGCAGGTCGGCATCGAGATCGTGCGCCGCGCCCTGCAGGCCCCGGTCCGCCAGATCGCCGAGAATGCCGGCTTCGACGGCGCGGTGGTCGCCGGCCGGATGCTCGACCAGAAAGACGTCAATTTCGGCTTCGACGCCCAGAAGGCGGAATACGTCAACATGATCAAGGCCGGTGTCATCGATCCGACCAAGGTTGTCCGCACGGCGCTGCAAGGCGCGGTGTCGGTTGCCGGGCTTCTGGTGACAACCGAGGCCATGGTGGCCGAAGTGCCGGCCAAGAATGGCCAATCGGCGATGCCCGGCGGCAGCATGGGCGGCGGCTTTTAGCCAGGCGGTGGCGTCATGACCCTGCTTACAGGTGCTGGCATACTGCCGGGTGCCATCGTCGGCTTGGCAATGCCGCTGACCGTCACCTATGCCATCAGCTACGAAGATGCGGAGCGCCAAGTCGGCGATTTCGAGGCCAGGCGTCACTAACCGGACAACGCCGGAGCCGCTCATATTGAAGGGCGCAAATGTCTCCTGAAGACGTGCAACTATCCCGCTTGGTCAAGGCCGCCGTGCGGGCGAGAGGTCGCCAAATTGCGCTCGGCATTGTGAGCCGGACCAAGATCGCCCCTTCAGTAGAAGCGCCGACACCAAAGGAGCTGGAAGAAATCGCCGCCGCCGAGGCAGCGTGCCTGGTGGCCGATGCGGCACTTGCTGATTTTCAAGCTCGTTACCGTTGGACAACACCTGGAGATTGAGCAGATCAACCTTTCGCGGAGATAGCCGCTGGCCGTCTGCCCATTGATCGCAAACACCACGCCGAATCGATCGAACACTTGAGACAACGGCCCCCATCATCACGCGCTGGAGCGCACTGGCGATCGCGGTTTCAGAGGGCACATTCAGTTCGGCTGATTCCAGCCGAACTGAATCTCTAGGAGTGGGGTGTGCGCTCAAAGCCGCCAATTCCGCGGAGGGCACTACGACAAGCAAGCTAGCTGCAGTTGCTGCTGCCAAGGCAGCTTGGGAAGTGGCCGATAAAGCACTCGCTGACCGTAGGGCGAGCAAGCTCTGGGGCGGAACTCACATAGCAAAAGAGGGCATGAAATGTTGACCAAAGAGCAAGCCAAAGTAGCCGTGCATGCCGAACTGCGGAGCCGGAATCTCACCGAGCCTTTCGGCCCCGATGACCTTCTTGCTTTCTGCAAGGAGATACGCGGGCGTCTTGAATTTCCCACGCAAGGCGAAGCGCTGTCAGATATCAAAGCGTGGACAGAGAAATGGGAAGCACTCTGGCTACGCTGAAACTCAAATCAGGATACTACCCGAGCCCGACAATGGCGGCGCCATCAAAGCCCCTCCAGATGGACGGCCTGACGTTTGGCGCGGGCCGTGCTGCTGTTCCCTCGATCTCAGGACGTGAGCAGAATGTACGATGACGTTGACGACCTTGACGACGCGCTGAAAAGCATCACCGGCCTGCTCGACCAGGTGCGCGGCAAACTGGGCGATCGGTTTTTGCGCCTCGAACTGGCCGACCACCTGGCCCCGAAGAGCACGCCACTGAGAGTGCCGTCAGGGTTGGGTGGTGCCATCGACAAGCGGATTGCCCCGGCCGGCATGGATGCACTGCATCTTTTCCGTGCCATTCGAGACGTCAACAAGGACGTGCCCGACAATCCCGACAAGATTGACGCGGTTGTCGCGGCAATCGGGCAGTTGAGAAAATCGATGATCCCCCTGTCGGCCGAAGTCGCCATACAGGTCGCGTTCAAGTAGTTCCGCTCAAGGAGAAGAAGGTCAACGAAATTGCCGCGCTCGCCATCAGCAAGGTGCGCGGTGGGCTACCTGCGCCCGGGTTCTTCGACTGCGCCCGACGTCTCGACCGGTTCGCGGACCGTCAGGATGCAAGGACGTTTCATGACGCCGAGCTGATCGCCGTCCTCGCCCGCTGGGGCGATTGGTCAACAGCTGACAATAAGGACCTCCAGGTGATCGAGACTCTAACCCGCCCCCACGGGGCGGCGGACTGTCCAGACCCACCCCTTAAAGCAGCTTGAGGCGATGTCCGGCAGCCGGCAGTTCGATCGCCTGCTTGGGCCTCATCGCGCCCACGAGGGCCCTCTGGGATATGGTTGGTTCTACTATCCGGCCAGCGGGAAGACCTGCAGCACACGCTTGTATCTTGGGACCTCGTTCGTCGGTAAGACCGAAACCCTGAGCCGGGTTTTTCGTGGCGCGTCGGAAAGATGGTGCTGAGAGAGCAAGCTGGTTGGAAGGCGTCGATCGCGACCGCTCACCGCGCAGGATAGGTGGCGGAGGCCGCCGGCACGGCGGCTGCTTCACGATAACGGCGGGCCTCGATCTCGCGGCTCACGCACCGGCCGTATGAGTCGGTACCTGCCCTGAAGCCGTAGTCGACGCAGGCTTGCGCCACGCCGGGACGATGATCCGAAGCGGCGCGCTCGAGGTTGTGCTGGGATAGCTGCATCCAGCGGCCGAAGTAACGACGACGGCCGTGATGAAAAACCTGGTCAACATCATTGTGCACCCCACCCACGTCGGACATTTGAAATGGCAGCAACCGGCAAGGCCGCCAATCAGCACGAACCTACTTCAGGGCCATCAAGTCCAATGCCGAGGAGCCGATGCTCAGCACCAGCCCGATGGCGGCGAGGAGTGCCAGGGCGACCAGCATCTCCTTGCCAAGGGTCAGGTTCGACCGTCGACGAAAGGCTTTTTCGTGAGCGAGCTGTCGCAGCGACAGGGCCGGCTTCGTGGAGCATTCGGTCGTCATGGGACCCTCCTACCGGGACACCGGCGTCGACGAGACGACGGGATTGGTCGTCGCTGGGGGCGCGCCAATCCCGCCATCCGAGCCGGCCACAAGGGTCTGCGTGGCCGGTCGTCTGGACCGGCGGCAACCATTACGCGCCGCCGGCCGTCCCGTTGTCGTGAAACGCCGCTACAGCGAACCCGCGATCGCACGGGCCTGCAGGATCTGCCCCTCGTAGCCGGTGACGGCCTTCGCCGCATAGACCCGCAGGGTCGGCGATTCGCCGTTGGCGCCATAGTCGGTGAAGGTCTGCTTGAGGAGCTCGCCGATCTCGATCTGCAAGCGCATGTACTCGCGGTCGAAGTCGGGACCGCTCAGCCCGCTCAGCTGGACCAGCCGGGCCTGCTGGTCGGTGTTGAGGCCCTCCGGCATCGCCGCGCCGACATTGGCGTTGTTGATGAACTTCACGCGATTGATCATCTCGTCCGCGTCCTTGACCGTCTGGCCGGCATAGCCGCGCACGCCGACATGCTGGGACCGCTCCAGCGCGAGATGGCTGCTCTGGACCTCGAACCGGCCGGCGTTGCCGGTGTCGCGCACGAACGCGACGGAGCCGCCCGTTTGTCCGGAGCCGGCATTCTGCTGGGCATTGGCGGTTGTTGCCGCGATCAACGAGGCGCCGAGGCCGGCCGCGGGCAGGACCAGGCCGAGCGCCAAGGCTCCGGCAAGGCAGGTTGATTTCTTCATGATGTTTTCCTTTGGATGCCCGCCACGGCCCGGAAGTGCCGGCCGTTCGAGGGACTTGTGGTGGGTGAACGGGCGGCTCGACCATAGGTTGCCTTGGCGGGCGGCAGCTTCCACGAGCAGTCGCTCACTCATGCTCCTCTCCCCCTTTCAGGGGGAGAGGCTGGGTGAGGGCGCTACCTGTCCGATCTCGGGAAAGGCTTGGGCCAGCATGTCGCCAACGACTTGGCCTAAGCGTCGATCTCGGCATGCGTAACGTGCAGGCCTGTCTGCTCGTAGTCGGCCCATGCTTCTTCAGCTTCATCCCGGGATCAGGCCGCCGCCGCGAACCGAGTTTTGGCCAGCGGCGTGAGCAGGCGGCGCAGCCAGGCGACCTCGGGGTCGTGGCTGCGCACGCTGCTCCACAGCAGCACATGCGGCATCGGTGCGATCGCGAACGGCACGCGCCGGCTTTCCAGGCCGTGCGGCCGGAGCGTGCCGGCCATGGCCGGGATGGGCAGGGTGGCCAGAAGGTCAGACGCGGCCAGCACCGGCGCGACCGCGGAGAAGTTGGGCACCCAGCCCGCGATGGTGCGCTCGATGCCGGCGGCCGTGGCGGCGACGTTGACCGGGCTTTCGAGCTGATCGCCGACGCGGATCACGACATGCGGCCACTGGCTCCAGGCGCGGCGGCCCCAGCGGCGGAACGCGGGATGGCCGCGCCGCGCGAAGCAGCGCCAGTGCAGCGCACCGATGTCCTCGGTCTCCAGGCCCGTCGGCAGGCCAAGCCCGGCCGGCGCGATGGCGAGGTCGAGCTGGCCCTCGGCGACCTCGAGCAGCATGGTCTCGCGCGGCCCGGTCCATTCGATCGACACGCCCGGCGCGCGCCGTCGCGCCATCGTCAGCAGGTCGATGAACATCGCCTGGGCGAAGTCGGGCGCGGCCAGGCGGAAGACGCGGCGCGACGTCGCCGGATCGAAGCGTCGGCGCGGCGCCAACACGCGCTGCAGGCCGCCCAGCAAGGGCCGCACCTGCTCCATCAGCTCGATGGCGAAAGCGGTCGGCTCCATGCGCCGGCCGCCCTTCAGCAGCAGGGGATCGCCGAGCTGCTCGCGCAGGCGGGCCAGCGAATGGCTGACCGCCGACTGCGTGCGCCCGAGCCGCGCCGCCGCGCGGCTGACGCCGCGCTCGGCCATCACGACGTCGAGCACGACCAGCAGGTTGAGGTCGAAGCGGCGAAGATCGATCTGGCTCATGATTGATGCAGATTATGCATTGGATCGATGATTTAGGGCAGCGCTAGCTGGGGCCATGCAGCGACGTACCCTGATCGGCGGCCTGGGCTCCGCCCTTTCCCTGCTCTCCCTCGCGCCGCGCCCTGCCCGCGCCGATGAAGTGCCGCGGCCGCTTGCCGCCAATCTCGTGACCGCGGTCCCCGCCCGCTGGGACGGCCACGACTGCCTGGCGGTCGAGCTCACCGACGCCGAGCAGGCGCTGCGCCTCAACACCCAGGGCGGCGGCAACCGGCCCAGCATGGCGCTGGTGGCGCCGGCCTTCACTGACGGCGTCCTCGAGGTGATGGTGGCGGGCGTGCTGACCGGCCGCGGCGCGCCCGACGACCGCGGCTTCGTCGGCTTGTCGTTCCATGTCGGCGACGGCATTTTAAGCCACGAGACGGTCTATCTGCGCATGACCAACGGCCGGCTGAACGTGCCGCCGCCGCCGGCGCCGCGCATCGACCGCGCCATCCAGTATGTCGCCGATCCGGGCTTCCATTTCTCCGACTCACGCGAGCGTTTCCCAGGCCGCTACGAGAAGGGCGCCGACATCGCCGTCGGCCGCTGGCATCGGTTGCGGCTCGAGATCACTGGCCCGCGCCTCGCGGCCCGGGTCGACGGCGTCGAGGCGCTGGTCGTCGACGACCTGCGCTTCGCGGGCCGGCGCGGGCCGGTCGGCCTGTTCGTCGGCGACGGCTCGCGCGGCTATTTCCGGGATGTCGTCGTGAGGGTATGACCCCATCTGAATGAGAACGAACATCCTCGGGCTTGCCGTGGCGCTGGTGCTCGCCCTGCCGTTGGCCGCGCCCTTCGCCGCTCGCGCCGACGACCGCATCTACTACGGCACGCGCGCCGGCATGCATCTCACGACGGTTTCCAAGTCGGGCATCGGCACGGCCAACGCCGTGATCCGGCTCAAGCACACGCCCGAGGATGCCAAAGCCTTCTGCGAGGAATATCTGTATGACAAGTCGGCAGCCTGCGTGCGCAAGGCGCTGGCCGAGCTGAAGGTGGCCGACCAGGTGAGCGGCAACTGCACGACCAGGACCTGGATCGACATGTACGGCCGCCGCTACGCCTTCGCCGGCGAGGCCAGGAAGTCGGACGTCATGATCGCCGACTACGCCATAAAAGACCTCGGGACCGGCGAGATCCTCGACGGCTCGGCGGCGTCGGGCTACGACATCCAGCTCACGATCTTCCGGCAACTCTGTCCGGGGCTGGCAACATGACCTCAATGCTTCGATCCGCGCCCCCGTCCCGGCGCCTGCTGCTGGCCGCGCTGCCGGCTGCTCTGCTGCTGCCGGCCGCACCGGCCGGCGCGCAATCCTGCTGCGGTCCCGTCACGCCCAACGGCGAGCGGCTGCTGCAGCGCCTCGATGCGTCGGGTGTCGATCACCTGTGGCTACCCTACAAGCACGTGAACTGGGAGACCGGCGAGGTCGACAACGATCCGCACGCGCGGCCGGCGGCGACCCATTGCAGCGCCTTCGTCGCCTCCTTCGCCAAGCAGCTCGGCGTCTACATCCTGCGGCCGCCCGAGCATTCGCCGGTGCTCCTGGCCAACGCCCAGATGCGCTGGCTCACGACCGACGGCGGATCGTCCGGCTGGCGCCGCCTGCCCGATGCCGCCAGCGCGCAGCAGAGCGCCAACCAGGGCAACCTGGTCGTCGCCGTCTACGAGAACCCCGACCGCCACCGGCCGGGCCACATCGCCTTCATCCGCCCTGGCCGGCCCGACGCGTCGCGGCTCGCCGGCGACGGCCCCGAGGTCACGCAGGCCGGCGCCACCAACGCCATCGCCATGCCGCTCAGGCGCGCTTTCAGCCATCACCACGGCGCCTGGCCCGACGACATCCGCTACTTCGAGCACGCGATCGGCTGGTCGAGCTAGCCCCCACGAGCGGCGTCACAATTCGTACGATCGCGTTGCGGCTGTGATTGGTGCGTGACGTTGCGCGCGGCTTGTCGCCGCTTGCTGCGAGTCGGCGTTCATGGACCGGGTGGTGTAGCGCGCCGCAGCGCTGCGCCGCGACGCGGTCGGTGGGGTACCGGCCGCCGGCACAGGGGTGTGTGGCCGGGCTGCGGTGCGAGAGACGTAACACATGGTCATCGGCTCAGGTCTGCGGCGCCCGCTGGTGCGCGCCGTCGGGAATGCACCGGACGTTCCGGAGTCGGTGTGGGTCGTCGAGAGCGACGTCGCGTACAGAAGGGTCTCGGCGCCTGCGGACGCCGGCCTGGGCTGGGTCGATCTCCTGCTGATCTGTCTCTTCCTCGCCGGCCTCTACACCAACTACACCATCATGCTGTCGCAGAAGGTGCCGCTGCCCTCGGCGCCGTCGGGCGTCGCCGGCCTGATCCTGCTGTGGCGCCGGCGCGACGAGATCACGCCGCGCGCCCTGGTGGGCTTCTGCGCCATCGTCACGCTGCTGCTGCTGTCGGTGCTCTCGGCGCCCGGCATCGCCTGGCTGCCGCGGCGGACCAACGGTCTGATCCAGCTCACCTACTCGCTCGCCGTCGGCTGGGGCCTGTTCCTGACCGTGCGGCGGGCCGATCGCCGCCAGGTCGCGGCTCTGTTCCTCGCCTTCGCCCTGGTGATCGTCGCGGGATGCCTGCTCGAGACCTACGGCGGCTTCCGTCCGATCAGCGATGCGGTGCGCAACGTGCTCTATCGCAAGGGCGTCTACGAGAACGACCTGCGCGACCTCCTGTTCTACAACCGCGTGCGGCCGAAGTTCTTCGCTTCGGAGCCCTCCAGCGTCACCTTCTGCTACACGCTGTTCACCTTCATCTGGCTGGTGGCGAGCCCGTGGCGCTGGAAGCTGCCGTTCTATCTCGCCCTGGTGGGCATCGGCCTGTTCGCCATGCCGGGGCCGACCTTGCTGCTGATGCTGGTGCTGCTGCTGCCCTACCTGCTGTTCCTCGGCAGCCGCCGCCGGGGCCACATCGACGCCACGCGCTTCCTGCTCGTCGCCATGGTCGCCGCGCTCTTCGCTCTGACGGCGGTCCTCCTCGCCACGACCCTGTTCTCCGAGCGCCTGCAGTCCATCACTTCCGGCAACGATCCCAGCTTCTTCTATCGCGTGCAGGGCCCGGCGCTCGCCGGGATCGACATTATGGGCCGCTACCCGCTCACCGGCGCCGGCCTGACCGGCGAGCCCTTCGTCGAGCGCGAGATCACCAACCTCTATCTGCGCTCGCCCTTCTACTCGGCGGGCTGGCAGGTCGTGTCGCCGGCCACCGAGCTCTTGATCAACTATTTCTGGCTGCATTGGATCTATCTCGGCTTCGTCTGGGGCGTCGTCATGATCGCCGTCATCACCGGCTGGCTGCGCATCCAGGGCGTGCCCAGCACCGCCTTCTGCTGGGTGACCTGGGCGATCCTGGGCCAGGCCTCCGGCGCCTATGTCGGTCCGACCTGCTGGGCCGTGCTGTTCCTGGCTGCCGCCGCGGCCGTGCTACATCAGCGATCAGCGCATGCCCATCCCGATCATCCTGGTCGATGACGACGCTCTCTATCGCGAGGCCGTGACCGCCGACCTCGAGGACCGCGGCTTCGCTGTCGCCGCCTTCGCCGATGGCCCGGCCCTGCTCGCGGCCCTCGATGAGCACATCGAGGCGGAGCTGGTACTGGTCGACTGGACCTTGCCGCATCTGTCGGGCCTCGACCTGCTGCGCGCCCTGCGCCGGCGCGGCTGCCGGCTGCCTGTCGCCTTCCTGACCGGCCGGTCCGGCGTCGAGCGCACCGAGGAGGCGCGGGCGGCAGGCGCCGTCGATTTCATCGACAAGACCTGCGGCATCGACGAGCTTGTGCTGAGGCTGCGCCGCTACATCGTGCGGCTGTCGTAGGCCCACTGCAGCAGCGCCTGCCGCTGCCGCGGCCGGCAGAACGGATCGCCCGGTTCGCAGTTCGCGCGGACCTGGGCGGCGTGGCGGCGGAACGCTTTCCAGCGCCGGATCTGCCTTCCGTCCTCGTCCGGCAGGCGGCGGCCCATGTAGTAGCGGCAGTACCACTGGAACCAGCCGCGCGGGTCGTCGGGATGGATCCAGCCCTTGCGCCGCCATTCCGACAATGGCTGGCTGGCATCGACGCCGAAGTAATTCAGCGCGCAGTCGCGGCCACCCGGCGACAGCCTGGCGCGCTTGAACCAGCTTGCCGGAAACTCCTTGCGGCAGTCCGTCATGTACTTGCCGCAGAACACGCCGAGCGCGAGCATTTCCTTGGGCGTCAGGTCGGGCACGAATTCAGGATCGAAGCCGCGCCCGATCGGCGCCGACAGGCGATACCGGTATCCCTTCTGCATGCGGTCGTTGACGACGACGGTCCTGGGCACCGGGCTGCTTTACTCCGGTAGCCCCGCCATCACCAGATGTTCGCCGAACAGCCGCCGCTTCTCGGCATCCTTGAAGGCATGCCCGGCGGCGAACTTCCGCGCGCTGAAGGTCGGGTTGACGCGCAGCAGCGCGCGGCCGACCTCGTGCGCCTCCTTGAACTGGCCGCGGGCGGCGAGGCTCGCGGCCAGGAAGCGCAGGTTGCCGACGAAGCGCGGATTGAGCGCCATCGACCGGCGCCCCCAGCTCGCCGCCTCGAGGTAGTCGCCGTCGGCATAGGCCGCGAGCGCGGCCAGCCCGTAGGAGAAGAAGACGTGCGCATCGTAGGGCGACAGCCGGAGCCCGATCTCGACGCGGCGCCGCGCCTCGCGCGTCTCGCCGATGTAGCTGAAGGTGGCGCTGCTGCGCAGCCAGGCGATGGCAGCACTTGGATTGGCCGCCAGCGCGCGGTCGAACAGCTCGATGGCATGGTCGTAGTCGTGGAACAGCCACGACCGGATATGGCCGCACAAGGAAAGCGCCAGCGGATCGAAGCGGTCGTAGGAGAGCGCGAGCCGGCTCAGCCGCTCGGCCTCCATCTGGTCGGCGGTTGGATCGGGCGACGTGCCTTCGTAGAAGCGCTCGCCGTGGCAGGTCGCGGCCAGCGCATAGGCCGAGGCGTAGCTGGGATCGAGCGCCATGGCGCGCTCGAACAAGGGCAGCGCCTTGGCCCACGGATCGTCCTCGACGCGGTAGAGCAGGTCGAGCCCGCGCAGCACGCTCTCGTAGGCGTCGAGGCTCTCGGGATGCTTCTTGAGCACGCGGCGCAGCTCGGACTCCTGCACCTGCGGCGCGATCGTCGTCACCACCCGCGCGCTGAGCTCGTCCTGCAGCTGGAAGAGATCGGCCGCCGCGCCGGCGAAGCGGTCGCTCCAGATCGCCGTGCCGGTCTCGCAGTCGCAGAGCTCGGCCGACAGGCGCACCCGCCCACTCTCTGGGGCGCCGTCACGCCGGACGCTGCCGGTCAGCATGTAGCGCACGGCGAGCTCGCGCCGCACGCGCTCCGGATCATGCGCCTGGCCGCGATAGCGCAGCACCGAGCTGCGCGAGATCACGATCAGCTCGGGCAGGCAGGCCAGTGCCGCGATGATCGCCTCGACCAGCCCGTCGGAGAACCACGAGGCGCCCTCGTCCTCGGCCTGGTCGACGAAGGGCAGCACGGCGATCGAGGGCCGCCGGCGTTGGAAGCTGTCGATCGCGCCAGTGCGCGGGTCCGTGCGCGATCCCGGTGCCTTCGGCCCAACGGCATAGGCGTGCACCGGCCGGCTCATGTTGCGCAAGGTGAGCGGCCCCAGCTCCTCGATCGGTTGCGAGAGGCGGCCCGAGATCAGGTCCATCACCGCCGCCGACACCAGCACGCCGCCGACCGGCGCATGCGCCTGCAGGCGCGACACGATGTTGATGCCGTCGCCCAGAAGGTCGGTGCCCTCGACGGTGACCTCGCCCATGTGGATGGCGCAGCGCATCTCCAGTCGCACCGCCGCGTCCTGGCCCGCGGCCGTGCGTGCCGTCGTCTCCTGCACGATCAGCGCGGTGCGCGTCGCCTCGACCGGGCTGGTGAACTCGACCAGCAGGCCATCGCCCAGCGCCTTGAAGATGCGCCCGCCGCCCGCGGCGATCAGCGGATCGATGTCGCCGCGCAGCGCGCGCCACGCCGCCAGCACGCGCTCCTCGTCGGCCTCGACGAGGGCGGTGAAGCTGACGACGTCGAAGGCAGCGACCACGACCAGCCTTCGGCCGCCGCCGTTGCTCGTGGCGGCGCACGCGTCACGTGTCATCTGGCCAGGGGCGCTGCGAGAGCGCTTGCGTGCCATGCCTGAGATCCTCGAAGCGACGATGAAGTCTTGACCCACTCAGCTTCTGTGCACCGAAAGGGTGGCGTCATCGCGACGGGCAAGCGCTCCACGCGGGAGCGTGGCGAATGCCACGGAAAGTTGCCGAAACGACACACTGTCGAAGATGGCTTGTGTCTCAGGGCGCTGGCGGGAGTTGTTCATGGCGAGGCGAAGGTCGCCGTCGCCATGGGCTTGCGCTGTGAGTTTTCGCACCCTCGCCGGTGACGAAACCGTGAGACGACCGGAAGAGGGCGCCCGCTGCGGCCTACCAGG
>NZ_BKAJ01000232.1 GCF_007992495.1 Reyranella soli | reverse complement strand
AATCAGGGCTGCTGCCTAGCTAACAGCTTGCCCCCTGCGCGGCTTCCGCGCAGGGGAGGCGAACCCACAGCCGGAACGACGTATGATGTTCCGGCGTGACGACCCTGACCTCCAATGGAGCCGCGGCAAGACAGCGTCTGCGCCTACCGCTGATCGCAGCGCTGGCGCTTGCCTTCATCTCGCTGTCGCTGATCTCGGGCATCGCCTACATCGTGGTGCTGGCGGGCGCCACCAACACCGCTGAGAAGTTCGTGCTCGACCGGGCGGGCCGCGTCGTCGACGCCCAGGTGGCCTCGATCAAGATCAGGCTGGATGCCGTCACCGATCGCCTGCAGATGGTGGCCGCGCTGGCCGGCAGCGGTCGCCTCGACATCAGCTCGCCGGTCGACATGCGCGAGGCGCTGTGGGTGATGATGACCCAGGTGCCGGCGATCTACAGTGCCGCCTTCGCCACCTTCGACTTCAAGTATGTGCGCGTCAGCCGCCGCCCCGACGGCCAGGTGATCCGCGACACCATCTCGCTCGCCGATCTGCCGCGCGGCCTGGAACGCTTCCGCGAATTGCAGACCTCGCACGTCACCTTCTGGGGCGCGCTGTTCTGGGATGAAGCCCTGAAGCAGCCGGTGCTCAACGTGCGCACGCCGATCCGGCGCATCGACGACGCCTTCATCGGCGGCCTGGTGGCCACGGTGGCGCTCGGCGACCTGTCGGTGCTGATCGGCGAGGCGAGCCATGAAAGCGAGGGCCGATACTTCATCCTGGTCGGTCGCGACCGTGTGCTGGCGCATCGCCGCCTGGTCGATCCGCGCGGCCTGGGCCTCAGCGCCGAGCGCGAGTTGCCGACGATCAAGGAGGTCGACGATCCGGTGCTGGCGCGGATCTGGTCACCGCCCGTCCGTACGCCGCTGCTCGGCCGCAGTCTGGGTGACATCGGGCATGTCATCGAGGCCGAGGGCCGACGCTGGCTGTTCGTCTACCGCAAGCTGGAAGGCTACAGCCCCGAGCCCTGGCTGGTCGGACAGTACCTTCCGCTGGAGGAGGCCAGCACCGACCTCGACCGGCTGACCAACGGCGCCATCGTCGGCGGCGCCACGCTCGCCGTCGCGGCCCTGCTGGCGCTGCTGATCGGCCTCTCCATGGCGCGCTCGATCCGCACCATCACATCGGCGGCCGAGTCGATCGAGCGCCTGGAATTCGACCAGCCGTTCCATCGCAGCTCGCGGCTGCGCGAGATCGACGATGCCGGCCACAGCCTCGACAAGGCGCGCGGCGCCTTGAAATGGTTCGGCGCCTACGTGCCGCACCGCCTGGTGTTCCGGTTGATGGAGCTCGGCGAGGATGCGGTGCGCTCCCGTCGCCGCAACGTCACGGTGATGTTCTCAGACATCGTCGAGTTCACGCCGCAGGCCGAGGACCTGCCCGAGCAGCAGACCGCCGAGCTGCTCAACCATCACTTCGCCCTGCTCGGCGCCTGCATCGACCACGAGCAGGGCGTGATCGACAAGTACATCGGCGACGCCGTGATGGCGGTGTGGGGCGGGCTGTCGCGCATGGAGGACCATGCCGACCACGCGGTGCGGGCGGCGTTGGCCATCGCCCGCGTCATTGCGGAGGACAATGCCATGCGTCGCGCCGCCGGCCAGCCGCCTATCCGCGTGCGCATTGGGCTCCATTCGGGTCCGGTGGTGGTCGGCAATATCGGGGCGCCGGGCCGCGTGAACTTCACCGTGGTCGGCGACACCGTGAATATCGCCCAGCGCTTCGAGCAGCTCGGCAAGGAGTTCATGAAGGATGGCGAGGAGATCGTCGTGCTGGCGAGCGGCAGCACCCTGGGTGCAGTCCGAGACCAGGATGCTCTTGGCCTCGGGTCGCTCAAGCCGGAGCAGCGGATGGTCAAGGGCCACGACGATCCGGTCGAGGTGTACCGCTTGGCGTGATGCGCTGGACGGGAAGTATCCTCTACCGCTAGTGTGCGCCAACGTCATCGAGCACTAAACAAAGGCGATCCATGAAACGGCGTCATCTGCTGGGCGTTTCGGCTCTGGCCCTGACGCTGGGGCCAGCCGGCCTTTGGGCGCAGGACTCCAAGAAGCCCTTCACGCCTGAGCAGCTCGATCAGATGCTGGCGCCGATCGCGCTCTATCCCGACGCCCTGCTGTCGCAGACGCTGATGGCCGCGACCTATCCCCTGGAGGTGGTCGAGGCGGCGCGTTGGACGCAGGCCAATCCCAACCTCAAGGGCGACGCCGCGGTCGCCGCGGTCAAGGACAAGAGCTGGGACGTCAGCGTGAAGTCGTTGGTCGCCTTCCCGCAGGTCCTGTCGATGCTGAACAACAACCTCGATTGGACCCAGAAGCTCGGCGACGCGATGATCGGCCAGCAGAAGGACGTGGCCGATTCCATCCAGCGGCTGCGCGCCAAGGCCGCCGCGGCCGGCAACCTCAAGACGACGCCGCAGCAGAAGGTCACGACGCAAACGTCGGGATCCAACAGCGCCATCGTCATTGAGCCGGCCAATCCCGAAGTCATCTACGTGCCGTATTACAATCCGACCTGGGCCTACGGGCCGTGGCCTTATCCCGCCTATCCGCCGGTCTACTATCCGCCGCCGCCCAACTACGGCGCGGCGTTGATGACCGGCATGATGTTCGGCTTGGGCGTCGCGGCCGGGGCGGCGATGTTCGGCGGCTGGCACTGGGGCTATGCCGGCGGCGGCTGGGGCGCCAGCTACACGACCGTCAACGTCAATCGCGCGACCACGATCAGCGCCAACAACTTCGATGCCAACCGCTATCGCGACGGCCAGTGGAACCACGACCCGGCGCATCGCGACGGCGTGCCCTACCGCACCCAGGCCGAGCGCGAACGCTACAACCAGGCACGGCCGGGCGCCCAGCAGCGTGAGCAGTTCCGCGGCCAGCTCGACGGCACCAATCGTTCGCAGACTGCCACCAATCGTGAGCAGGCGGCGACGAACCGCGAACAGGCCACGACCAACCGCGAGCAGGCGAACCGCAACACTCAGCAGCGCGGCAGCGAGGGCCGCTCGAGCGCTTTCGATGGTGTCGATCGCGGTGGGCAGGTAAATCGCGACTACGACCGCGGTCGCTCGTCGTGGGGTGATCGCAGCTTCGACCGCGGCGGCGGCTTCGACCGAGAAGGTGGATTCCGCGGCGGAGGATTCCGGCGATGAGCGCGATGTTCCGGCGCGGCCTGCTGGCCGCCGCCCTCTCCTTGGGCTTCGCCGCCGGCGCGCTCGCCCAGACGGCAAAGCTGCAGGGCTTTCCGACGCCTGACGCGGCGGCCAACGCGCTCGCCGAAGCGGTGCGCAAGAACGACCGGCAGGCGATCGGGGCGATGTGGGGCGCCAACTGGCGCGACTTCGTGCCCGGCACCGACAACGACGTGCAGCGCCGGCGCGGCATCTTCCTCACGGCATGGGACGAGAACCACAAGATCATGATGTCGGGCGACGCCAAAGCGCAGATCGAGGTCGGCAAGGCCGGCTGGACCCTGCCCATTCCACTCGCCAAGGACGGCGCGGAATGGCGCTTCGACATCGCCGCCGGGCTGAAGGAGATGGTGTTCCGCCGCATCGGCCATGACGAAGCCTCGGTCATCCAGACCCTGCTCGCCATCGTCGACGCGCAGTCCGACTACGCGGCGGAGGATCCGATGAAGACCGGGGCGCCGGTCTATGCGCGCCGCCTGCTCAGTTCGCCGGGCAAGAAGGACGGGCTCTACTGGGATGCCAAGCCGGGCGAGCCGCAGAGTCCGCTCGGGCCGGCGGTCGCCAAGGCGCAGGCCGATGGGCAGTCGCCCGACGGCCATTACGGCTACTATTTCCGCCTGCTCTATTCGCAAGGGGCGGCGGCGACCGGCGGCAAGCGCGACTACGTCGTGAACGGCCGCATGATCGGCGGCTTCGGCGTGATCGCCTGGCCGGTGCGGTACGGCGACACAGGCGTGATGACCTTCATCGTCAACCAGGACGGCGTCGTCTATCAGCAGGACCTCGGTCCGCAGACGGCCGAAAAGGCGGGCGTGATTGCATCCTTCAACCCGGACAAGGGCTGGGTGAAGGCGGACATGACGCCTCCCTGAGGGAGGCGAAGCAGCGGGAGCAGACCATGATCAAAACGAAAATCCTCTCACTCCTCGTCGTGGCCGGGTTCCTCGGCGGCTGCGAGAACATGACGACGGGCCAGAAGGGCGCGTTGACCGGTGCGGCGCTCGGCACCGGCATTGCGGCCGTGGCTGGCGGCAGCTTCGGCACGGTCGTCGGCGCCGGCCTGATCGGCGGCGCCGTGGGCTATCTCGGTGGCAGCGCCATCGGCGACAACCGGTAAGCAGGAGAGAGCATCATGAAACTCTTGTTCGTTGCTGCCGGTCTCGGTGCGGCGCTACTGGCGTCGGGCGCAGCTCAGGCCCAGCCGCTCAACTTCGACCAGGCCGCCTACATCACCTGCAAGGAAGCGCATGCGATGAATCCCGAGGCGCGCAAGGCGCTGGCGGTGTACCTGGCCGAGCATGCGGCCCGCTATCGCGGCGTGATGGTTCCCGACGGCCCGATGGGCGCCCAGCTCGCCCATCTGGTGCGCGGCGGCTGCACGCTGGCGCCGGATGCCTACCTGTTCACGGTGATCGACCGCGCAATCCTCGCCGAGCAGAAGAGCCTGCCGAAGAGGCAGTAGTCTTTGCTGGGAGCGCGGGCCTCTGGCCCGCTCATGAGCTTGAGCGGGCCAGAGGCCCGCGCTCCCGTATGACTACGTCAGCTTGATCATGATGTGCTTGGCGTAGGCCGGCCGCATGGTGAGTCGCTCGTACCAGGCGCGCACGTTCTTGAGGTCAGGGCGCTCGATGTCGAGTGCGTACCAGCGATAGACGAAGCAGCCGACCGGGATGTCGCCCATGGTGAAGTGCTGCCCGCCGACATACTTGCGTCCCTCCAGCCAGCCGTCGAGCCGGCCGAACAGGCGGCCCGCATCCTCGGCCGCCCTCTTGATCGCCGCCATGTCGCGCTTCTCCGGCGGCGTGCGGATCAGGCCCCAGAAGCAGATGCGCATCGGCTCCGAGATCGTGCTGAGCTGCCAGTCCATCCAGCGGTCGGCGTCGCTTCTCTGACCGGGATCGTTGGGCCACATCGTGCCCGCGGCATACTTGGCCGAGAGATAACGCACCGCCGAGTTGCTCTCCCAGATCACGTGCCCGCCATCATTGATGGTCGGCACGACACCGTTCGGATTCATGTCGAGATACCATTTCTGGTCGTTGCCGCCGAAGGCGCCGCCGACATCAGTGCGCTCGTGGGTGATGCCGCACTCGTCGGCGGCCCACAGCACCTTCTGCACGTTGATCGAATTGGCGCGACCCCAGATCTTCATCGCTCGTCTTCCCCTTTCAGCATTCCCATTTCGGTGAACCGGCACCCAGCCGCAGTAGCTGCTTGGTGTTGGGCTTGTCGCCGGGCTGCGGCGACACTCCCTCGAAACGCACCTGCGAGTCATCGACCCAGACGGGCCTCGGCCGCAGGAAGGCATTGGAATCTGCGTCGCCGCACGTCGGCATCTCCGAAACCTCGAGCACCGCCGGTGGATCGCCGCTGAGATCGATGAGGTTGAGCTCGACACCTGCCATCAGGTTGGATGTCAGGGCGACGGCGCGGCGCCCTGACGGCGACAGCACCGGCACCGCCGTCACCCGCGTCGTGCGTCCATCCCGCTCCGAGATCAGGTAGGCCATGCCGTCCTCGTAGAGCCCGACATTCACGACGTAGAGGCGCTGGGTGGGCCACCACGCCGCCAGGCGGTGAACGCGGAAGCGCTCGGCCTCGCAGGCGGCCTGATCGTTGCAGTCGGTGATCTTCAGTGTCCGCCCATCCTGCAGCTTGAGTCGAAGGATGGGCCCGTCGCGCGACGCGCGGTCGGGCACCTTGGACACCACCGCCGCGTCCGACTGGTCGACAGGCTTCGCTCCCGGGATTGGCGCGCAGCAGGGCTGGGCCTCGACGGTCATCTTCGAGCCCCACAGCAGGCCCTTGGAGGGCAGGGCCGTGCGCTCGTTCTGCTTCTCCGTCTGAGCGTGAGATGCCCCGGCGAAGAAAACGAAGACGGCAGCCAAAGCCGCAGCGGCGCGGATCACCCTCATGGCTCGTCTCTCCTCGGTTTCAGCATTGCCATTGGCCCTTGCCATCCTCGACCCGCAGAAGCTGCTTGGTGTTGGGTTTATCCTCAGGCAGGGGCGACTCGCCTTCGAAAGTCACATGCGTCTCGTCGGTCCAGACCGGGATCGGCCGCAGGAACGAGTTCGGGCCGGCGCCGTTGCAGTCCGGCATCGTCGTGATCTTGGTCGCCGTCGGCGGATTGCGGCTGAAATCGAAGATTTCCAAGTCGACGCCCGACATCAGGTTCGACACCAGGGCGACGGCCTGGCGGCCGGACGGCGACAGCAGGGGCGGTGCGGTGGCGACGAAGGTGCGGCCGTCGCGCTCCGACACCAGATAGGCCACGCTCTCCTCGTAGAGGCCGACCAGCACGACGTAGAGCCGATGCTGCGGCCACCAGTCGACCATGCGGTGGATGCGTGTGTCGTCCGCCTCGCAGCCGCTCTGGTCGTCGCAGTCGGTCAGCTTGAGCGTGCGATTGTCGGCGAGCTTGAGCATCAGGGTGCGGCCGTCACGCGCCGCCACGCCGGCCCACTTCGCCAGCGCCGCGGTGTCGGGATGGATGACCCGGGCGTTGCGGCTCGCCCCGCAGCAGGGCTGGTTCTCGATCACGGCCTTCGAGCCGTGCAGGCGCCCCTTGGACGGCAGCTCCCATTCCCGCGCCGGGTCCTGAGCCTGTGCCGCAGTCGCGACCAGCCCGACAGCGACAAGCACGGACCATAGCCGCCGCATGGCCTAGTGCGCCGCTGCCCAGTTGTCGCCGACGCCGGTTTCGACCACCAGCGGCACCGACAGCGTGGCCGCGCCCTCCATCACCTTGCGGGCGACCTCCTTGGTCTTGTCGATCTCTTTGTCCGGCACTTCGAACAGCAGCTCGTCATGCACCTGCAGCAGCATGCGGCCCTTCAGCTTGGCGGACGTGAGCGCGGCCGGGAGCTTGATCATCGCCTTCTTGATGATGTCGGCGGCGCCGCCCTGCAACGGCGCGTTGATCGCCGCGCGCTCGGCGAAGGCGCGCATGCCCTGGGCCTTCTCGTTGATGTATTTCAGGTGGATCTTGCGGCCGAACGGCGTCTTCACGAAGCCGTTTTTGCGGGCGTAGTCCTTTGTCCGCTCCATGTAGTCGCGGATGCCGGGATACCGCTGGAAGTACTTGGCGATGTAGTCCCGCGCCTCGGGCTGGCCGATGCCGAGCTGGTTGGCGAGGCCGAAGGCCGAGATGCCGTAGATGATCCCGAAGTTGATGGCCTTGGCGCGCCGGCGCACCAGCGGGTCCATGCCCTTGACCGGCACGCCGAACATCTCGCTGGCGGTGATGGCATGGATGTCGTCGCCGCGCGCAAAGGCTTCCTTGAGCGACGCGATGTCGGCGACGTGCGCCAGCAGGCGCAGCTCGATCTGCGAGTAGTCGGCCGACAGAAGCTTATGGCCGGCCTCGGCGATGAAGGCCTGGCGGATCTTGCGGCCTTCCTCGGTGCGCACCGGGATGTTCTGCAGGTTGGGATCGGTCGAGGCGAGCCGTCCCGTCGCCGCGCCGGTCATCTGGTAGGAGGTGTGCACGCGGCCGGTCTTGGCGTCGAGCTCGCGCACCAGCGCATCGGTGTAGGTGCCCTTGAGCTTGGCGATCTGCCGGTGCTCCATGATCTTGACAGGCAGCGCATGGCCCTGGGCCGCGAGGTCCTCCAGGATGCTGACGTCGGTCGCCCACGAGCCGTTCTTGTTGCGCCGGCCGCCGGGCAGCTTCTGCTCGTCGAACAGGATCTCGCCGAGCTGCTTGGGCGAACCGACATTGAACGGCCGGCCGGCGAGCTTGTGCAGCTCCTGCTCGAGCTCGAGCATGCGCTTCTCGAACTCGGACGAGAGCTTGCGAAGCTGCGGTGCGTCGACCTTGATGCCCGCCTGCTCCATGCTGAGCAGCACGGGGATCAAGGGCCGTTCGATCGTCTCGTAGACGCCGACCATGTGCTCGTGGGCCAGCCTGGGCTTGAACTGCGCCCACAGCTGCATGGTGACGTCGGCATCCTCGGCGGCGTAGTCGCGCGCCTTGTCGATCGGCACCTTGTCGAAGCTCACCTGCTTGGCGCCGCTGCCCGCCACGTCGGAGAACTTGATGGTGTCGTGGCCGAGATAGAGCTTGGCGAGGTCGTCCATGCCGTGATTGTGCTTGCCGGCATCGAGCACGAAGGACAGCAGCATGGTGTCGTCGACCGGACTGACCTCGATGCCGAGCTGGCGGAACACGCACATGTCGTACTTGATGTTCTGGCCGACCTTGAGGACCGTCGGGTCCTCGAGCAGCGGCTTCAGCTTGGCGATCGCGTTCTTGAGCGGGATCTGGCCAGGCAGCAGGCTGCCGGCATCCTTGGCGCCGCCGTCGCCGGTGAGATCGAGCGCGCCCTGTGCCTCGCCGGCGGGCGTGCGATGGCCGAGCGGCACATAGGCTGCCCGCCGCTTGGTCGAATTGACGTTGCCCCACGGGCCGTCGAGCAGGGCGAGCGACACGCCGACCAGACCGCTGTTCTGCGCGTCGAGCGCGTCGGTCTCGCAGTCGAAGGCCACGGTGCCGGCCTTGGTCGCCTCGGCGATCCACTCATCGAGCGCCTTCTCGTCGGTGATCAGCTCGTAGTCGGCGGCAGTGAAGGGCTGGTTGGACTTGGGCCGCGGCGCGGCCGGCGTGGCCTTGGGTTCCGATGCGGGCAGGGTGGGCTTGGCGGCGGGCGCCGCCGGTGCGACGGGCGCCGTCGCCTCGCCCAGCTCGCCGGTGTAGCGCGCTAAAAGGCTCTTGAAGCCCTGCTGCTCCAGCCAGGGCAGCAGCACATTGGGGTCGGGCTTCCTCTTGTCGAAGCTGTCGGGATCGGCCGGCGTCGGCACGTCGTCCCTGAGCGTGACGAGCTTGCGCGAGATGCGCGCCAGCTCGGCGTTCTGCTGCAGGGCTTCGCGCCGCTTGGGCTGCTTGATCTCGCCGGCGCGGCTCAGCAGCGTCTCGAGGTCGCCGTACTCGTTGATGAGCTGGGCCGCGGTCTTGACGCCGATGCCCGGCACGCCCGGCACGTTGTCGGTCGAATCGCCGGCCAGCGCCTGCACGTCGACCACCTTGTCCGGCGTCACGCCGAACTTCTCCATCACCGCCTCGGGCCCGAGCTTGGTCTTCTTGATCGGGTCCATCAGCTCGACGCCCGGCCGCACGAGCTGCATCAGGTCCTTGTCGGACGACACGATGGTGCAGGTGGCGCCGGCCTCGACGGCCATGCGGGCGTAGGTCGCGATCAGGTCGTCGGCCTCGTAGCCCTTGAGCTCGCACACCGTGACGTTGAAGGCGCGGGCCGCCTCGCGGATCAGTGGGAACTGCGGGATCAGGTCCTCGGGCGGCGGCGGGCGATTGGCCTTGTACTTGTCATAGATCTCGTTGCGGAACGTCACCTCGCCGGCATCGAGGATCATGGCGATGTGGTCGACCTCGGGCTTATCCAGAAGGTCGGCGACCAGCATGCGGCAGAAGCCGAAGACGGCGTTGATCGGCACGCCGTCGGGCCGGTTCATGGGCGGCAGCGCGTGATAGGCGCGGAACAGGTAGCCCGATCCGTCGACCAGGTAGAGATTGCGGATCGGCTTGTTGTCGCCGTTCGGAGCCGGCTGGGCCGCCGCCTTGGGCGCCGCGCCGTTGTCCTTGGCTGCCGCCTTGGCAGCCGGTGCCTTCGATTTCGCCATGCCCAAGGCCTAGCACGCGACGGGCCGGACTCTCCAGCACGCCCATGTGCACAGTCGATGTTTGAATTCGTGTCGCCCCTACTTGGGCTCTGGACATTCACTTTTCAAACAGGTCGGTGATGTCGTCCAAGGCGGCCGGCGCGATCGCAGCGTGGCGCGGATCCATGACCATGCGCTGGCCCAGAAACGCCCAATAGAGAAAGGCCGCCCGACGCTGCGCCTTCTGGCCCTCCACCCCGGCTGCCGCCAGCATCCTGGCGATGTAGGCGACCCGTCGGGCATCGACCGAGGAGACGATCGCGGCCACCTCGCGATCTTCGGCGGCCCACGACCTTATGGCGCGGTCCAGGCTGCGCCTGGTCGCGAAGGCGCGGCGCATCAGCTGCTTCAGGCGATCCGGCCGGTCCTTCTGGGCCTCGAGATCCCGAATGACGCGGTCGGTCGCCTCCTCCTGCCAAGCCTGCAGGAGCTGTGCGCGAAAGTCGGCGATGTCGCGGAAGTGCCAGTAGAAGCTGCCGCGCGAGACCTTCAGGCCGTCGGCCATCGGCCCGACCTTCAGGGCGTTGGCGCCCTCGGCCGCGAGCGTGAGCAGGCCGTGGCTGATCCAGTCGGATTTGGCGAGGCGATCGGTCATGGACGGACCATACACAAGTGTATTGACGGCAGCCATGTCGCGCGGCATACCGACCATACAGAGGTGTATGGTCATGAATTGGCAAAATGCTGCCCTGGCCATGGCCGGGGTCATCGGCGGCTTCACCGCCGTCATCCATGGCGTCCTGATCCAGCGGCTGGTGGTCCGGCCGGTCGAAGCGACCTTTCTTGCCGAGCCGCGGACGCCGGAGGCGATCCGGCGGCTCGTGCCGCTGCTCATGCAGTTCAGCACGTTTGCCTGGCTTCTGGGCGCGTTTGCCTTGGTCGTTGCGGCACGCTGGTTCGAGCCGCAGGCGCGGCTGGTCACCGGCCTGCTGGTCGGCGGCCTCTACCTGTTCGGCGCGCTCGGCAATTTCTGGGCAACGGGCGGCCGCCACCCGGGATGGATGCTGATGGCGGCGGCGCTGGCGCTGATCGCGGTGGGCGTCACTTCACCGAGTTGAGCGTCGGCAGCCGGTAGCGGTCCTCGGGATCGTTCCAGCCCTTGAAGTTGGGTTTGCGCTTCTCGGCGAAGGCGGCGCGCGATTCCATGAGATCGCTCTTGGCGCCATGCTCGTGCAGGGCGTCGGCGAGCTTCTGCATGTCGGGGCCGGGCGCCGGCCGCATCTGGCGCATCATGTGCACGGTGTTGACGCGCGAGGCCGGCGGCAGGGTGAGCAGGTGCTCGGCCATCTTCAGCGCCTCGGGCATCAGGTCGGCGGCGTCGACCAGCCGATTGAGGAACCCGATCTCGTAGAAGCGCTGCGCCGTGAAGCGGAAGCCCAGCGCCATCTCCATGGCGATGGGGTAAGGCACGTTGGCGATGTGGCCGTGATTGTAGCCGCCCAGCAGCCAGCGCTTGGCCTCGGAGACCTCGAACAGCGCCTCGCGCACGGCGAGCCGGAGGTCGGTGCGCTCGACCAGCATGAAGCCGCCACCCATGGCATGGCCGTTAACCGCGGCGATCACCGGCTTCTCCAGCGCGCCGCTCATGAACGGGTCTTCCTGCTTGGGCCGCTCGCCGCCGGCCTTGCCCTTCTCCAGCGATTCCTTCATGTCCTCGCCGGCGCAGAAGCCGCGGCCGGTGCCGGTGAAGATCGCGACCTCGAGCTCCTTGCTGTGGCGGAAGTCGGTCCAGACCTTC
The DNA here is from genome assembly GCF_007992495.1 of Reyranella soli. Classification (GTDB taxonomy): domain Bacteria; phylum Pseudomonadota; class Alphaproteobacteria; order Reyranellales; family Reyranellaceae; genus Reyranella; species Reyranella soli. The sequence goes on along the minus strand of NZ_BKAJ01000232.1, from coordinate 342 downwards.
GCCAGCTCGGTGCGCAGCTCGGTGTTGAGCGCGTTCAGCCGCTCGGGCCGGTTCATGCGTACTACGAGCACCTGCCCGTGACGTTCGGTTTCGACGACGGCCATGTCTGTTCTCTTCGTGCTGGTTGGTTGCGGCCGAGTTTGCCGCCGTCCAGACCCGGCAAGCAAGGCTTGCCTGCCGCCGTGCGGTCGGTCTCTATCACGCGCGGGGTCGATGAGATTGCCTGCACTGCTGGCACGGCACCCGACCCCGGAGAATTAATGCGCCAAACGACCGCCTATGGAGCGCAAAAACTAAAACCGTAGTTGACCCGTTAAATCACTTAAGTTATATTGACCTCGT
>NZ_BKAJ01000231.1 GCF_007992495.1 Reyranella soli | reverse complement strand
CAATTCCCTCGAGGAATGGCGCAAACAGACTCAGCAGTACGTCACTGTCCTTTCCGCCGCTGTACATGAGCGCAACCCGGTTGTGCCGTAGGAGGCAGGAGTAGTCTGGAAGCGGTGGCGCGTTGGTCATGGTCGCGGTCACAGCAAACCGCCGGGCGGGATATACTGGTTCATCAGGCGAAGCAGGTTTTCGGAGCTGCCCGGCACGTCCGCGCTGGGCTTCCATTGCGGCTGATGCGACATGCCGGGCCGTGTAATGTTGTCGATCACCTGCACGATAGGGTCCGCCTGCCCCATGGCTCGCGGTATCCCTTTGGCGCCGAGAAGACGTGCCCCACCCGCAATCAAGTCCACGGGCATGCCCATCAAGGCCGACAGCGCTTTACGATTCGGCGTTAAGTTGTTCGCGTAGGTGCCCAGCCTCTCAGGCGACATCCACCCCATCGGCGTGGGGATCTTGAAGCCCGGATCAGACGGCGGGGCGATGCTGAAGCCGGGCTTGGCATTCGCGTCGCCCGACCCCATCCAGAATGGCGACGATGCGATCGGCCGCGGCTTTCTCGGGCCAGGAGCGTCGATGTCGTAATTCAGCGGCGGCATAGCAGCAAGCACATCATCGGTTTGCTCAGCAGCGAATGCTGCAAGCCCACCTGTGCGGCCGGTTGGATGCGAAACGCCCGTTACTGCCCCGGCGACGGCGATGCCTCTGTGGCGCAGAGGCCAAGTCGCGTGCGAGTCGCGACTGAAAGCAGTACGTTAACACAATCTTCAACGACCTTCTAGCTTCCGTTATGTCCAGACGTCGGGCCGATGTGGTGCTTAGACAGGTAGTTCGCCGTGATGCTATTTTGGCCGGTGGGGAGATCGAGCGAGATGTACCAGCCCAAAGTCACCGTGAAGTCGGCCGCAGAAGTGAAGGCGATCCTCGGCGCGGACTTTCCAAGCCAGGTGGCAAAGGTCATCGACCACATTGATTCTCATTGTCGTACCTGGATCGAACGATGCCCCTTTGTCGTGATCTCGAGTATCAACGCAGCGGGTGCAATGGATGTTTCACCGAAGGGTGATCCGCCCGGTTTTGTCAAAGTGCTCGACACGCATACGCTCGCGGTACCGGATCGACTCGGAAATCACCGCCGCGACACGTTTTTGAACGTGCTTGAAAATCCAAATGTGGGATTGCTTTTCATAGTGCCGAGGCGGCGCGAAGTTGTGCGCGTCAGCGGCACGGCGCAAGTGGTGCGGGATTCGGAGTTGCTCGAAAGCATGGAGATCAACGGTAAGCTGCCGGACCTCGCCTTACTCGTCCGTGTGCGGGAAGCATTCTTCCATTGTGGGAAGTCCATGATCCGCTCCCGAATGTGGGAGCCCGACAGATGGGATCCTATCGATGGACTACCTACCTACGCACAAGCGCTCAAGGATCACGCCAACCTATCGGGTCCGGTGTCGGACATCGAACTCGGGGTAGCGCGCAACGAAACTGAGCGGCTCTATTGACGTCACCCGCGCCCATTGATCGCTTTCAGTGTGACTAAAGTTACAGAGGCGGAGGTACGAATCCGGTAAGTGGCGGGAATGATCGACCTGTACTTCTGGATGGCGGCCCTCGCCTTCGTGGTCGTCGCGACGCTGTCGGCCGTAGCCAGCACTAGCGCCTCATCGGTCACGAGATCTATCGCCTGCACGACGGTCAATAGCAGCATGGCCTTTGCGACGGTGTCGGCGTTGCTGGCGGTTTGGTTTCTGATTCATCCGCCGGTCTAGCGCTGAGCTGACTCAAGAGTCTCTCGTGAGTGACCGCGATACCAAAATGTGGATTTTATGCAGCGTCCGCGCAAGGGGAGGATGCGATGGGTATCAAAATAGGTAGTGACCCCGCCGGCTACTACGATTCGGTGGGAAGCAACTTACACAAGATCAATCGCAACCGGGTCGGCACCCTGCTCATAGACAGGATTCAGCACCACAAGAGGATCGTTTGGATCTACCCGATGGATGCAGGCATGGCCGCGACGATCGGCGCCGACAATGCGAGCACTAGTCCCCGAGAGGCAGAAGACAGTGCACCAAAGGGAGCTTCGAATCGACAACAGCCCTACTGGTACAGGGGCAACGCGGACAATCCGGCCACGCGCGACGACGAGCGCGATGACATGGTGCCCCGGGGGTTGGTCGGAACTGGGAAGGGAAGTGATGTAATCATCAACTTCAGTCCCGAAAACATCAAAGCAAAGAAGGTTTTCGACAGAAGTCCCGATACCGTCCTTTTCCATGAACTCGTTCACACGTTCCGGATATTCCAGGGCCTGCGCAATCCCGTCCCGACAGAGAATATCAAATGGATGAACGAGGAAGAGTGGTTGGCAGTTGTTATAACAAACGTCTACATGTCTGCCGCTGGCAGCACCCGACTGCGGGGTGGGTATGGTGACTACGACCAACGACTAGAAGCACCTGAGGACACGTCCTCTGGCTTCTTGACGAGTGAGAACCTCAAAATCTTCGATAAACTCTCTCCTTTCTGGGGGCCGGTGTTTTCCGATCTAGCCTTTGTAATCGTGGCTCGGTTCAATCCATTCCGTGAGTATCTAAGGCTTCGAATGTAGCATTGCGACGTGCGCGGTCCACGGCATAGTCATATGTGCGGCATACTGCGCCAGGAGGGCGTAAAGACCAACCTTGTCGAGACGATAAAGGAGACGATCAAATCACAGGTCGCTCTGAGCCAGTTGAAGGCCAGCACCACAATCGTCGAGAGGGTCAAGTCAGAACTCGCTCAACGCGACTGGGCTGCGCGCGAATGGGCGAACTTGCGACGGGTGAAGCTGGAGGAACTGGTGGGCAAGGCGAGCGAGTGCCGCGAATACTTGATCGAGCACATGCGCGCAGCCCAAGAACGCCAGGAACTGCCAAAGGGCGATCCGATCAATGACCTGTAGACGGTTGCGCGACTCTATTTCCCAGAACTGAAGGACGAGACGAAGGCGCTCATTGACCTGCATGCATCGGCTCCGAGTCTTTGAGGGACAGAAGACCAGGAAGTCGGGAACAAATACAAGTCTAAGTACGCTGGAGAGTGGGCCTTCTCGTCCGAGAAAGATCTGCCGGCAGTTTCGAAAAAGCTGACGATGGCGGCGCGCGAACTCTTGGAGAAGATCATGGGCGTGCGGGCGCGGTAGCCGTGCCGCGTTGGCCCTATTCTACGGCCACTGAAGTCGTCAACGCCCTACGCGCCCGCGACCGCCCAGACATCGAGGGTGGCGGCGCCTTCTCTGATCTTCTTCACGGGGACATACTCCGGCGACCCCCAAAAGGCGTGAATCGCATCCATCGAGGGAAATTCGAAGATCACCATCCTGCGTCCGTCGTGCCGGCCTTCCAAAGCTTCCACGGCGGCGCCCCGGACAATGAATCTTCCACCAAATCTCGCAATCAGCGGCACGACCGCGTCCCGGTTACTTCTGGTACTGAGCCTCATCGCTAATGGTGCTCTGGACGATCAGGTATGCCGCCACGTGTGATGCCTCCCCTTCTCTAATTCCCGCTATTGGATGGTAGCCCCCAGGCGTGGTCAAGGGCATCGTCGGCAAGCGACCGATCTATCGGCAGATTAACGAGCGGGTCGAAGCCCCCTGAGATGGAATGCTAAGGTTCCCTGGTGTCTGGGCGGGCTTGGACATGTCGGGACCGCCTACTGTCGAGCAAGCTATATCGCTCTACGCTTCACTTATGGAGGGACGCCAACCAAAGGGCATCGGCGGCGGCGTAGTCTGGGATATTCGCCGCCTTGACATCGCCTTCGACGCCCAGACGTGGGCGGCAGTGACGGTAACCCCCTGGGCCTGAAGGCGATCATGGCCGCCGTCAAGATTGCGACCGAGTTCCGATACCTGCTGAGAGACCGGGACCGGCGTGGCAACCCGCGCGTCCACTATCGGCCGCCAGTGGGCAAGATGATTCGCCTGCGGGCAACAATTGGCACCCAAGCGTTCGTAGATGAGTATCGCCGCGCGGAGGGCGGTGTGCCCCCCTGTCTCCTCCAAGTCCGCTAGCGCAGTGCCAGCGGCAAAGGACTCTCTGAGGTCATTGATCGAGGGCTACATCGAAGCGCCAACTACCGAACCCTAAGCCAGAGCACCCAACGCGCTCGGCGGTGAATTCTCGACCATGTCTGCGAGAGTGTCATCGCGACACCGGCCGGGCTACGCCGTCGTGCCAGTTCATCTACCTCGTCACGGAATTTGGGAAGGCCTTCACCGTGGCCGGCTTCGGGAACAAGTTCCGAGACTGGTGCAACGAGGCCGGTCTCAGCCATTGCACTGCCCGTGGCTGCCGGAAGGCAGGCGCTAAGATGGCGGCCGAGAGCGGAGCGACGGCGCACCAGTTCATGGCGATCTTCGGAAGACCCTGCGCCAGGCCGAGGTCTAGCAACGCCAATCGCACACTACTCGCGGAGCAAGCCATGCACCTGCTGGTGCCGCGCGAGAAGAACAAATCGGGGGCCTGAATTGTCGCACTTTTCGATTCCGTCGGATGAGTGCGACAAAAATGGGAGATAACCCATTGAATTCGTTGCAACTGGAAATGCGATGGTGCCCCGAGACAGTATGGTTGCTGGATGACAGCCTGCCCAGCAGGCAGCCGACGCCGATCACAGAGATGCGGCGTTGGTGTGGCCGGCCACCTCGGAGGCGTAGTTAGGCCGTCCGATCTTCGAATGTCGTCGAAGGCGCGGGCCGATATCGCTCGACCATGAACCGACGCATTCCCTCCTCGGTGATCTCCAAGGTTCCCCTGGTGTTAACCTTGGCTAGGCCAATGCGGACCAAGAGTTGCCCGTAATCTTCCTCGATGTATTGCGGCAGGTGCCACCACAAGTAGCTGAGGGCGCGAACATCGTAAGCGTTCATAGGAGCGTCTGGGCTGCACCGATTCGGCATTCAAGTATCCTAAGGCAGCGAAGGCTCGTGCAGGTATCGACGGCCCCGCATAGCCAGTCACAACTACGCGGGGCCTAACCAATCGCTGCCAAGGCTGATTGGGGTAACAGCGAGGGCTACGCGAAGCGTACCCTGAGCATGAGCCAAGTCGGTCGGAGCAAGGGAGCTACCAACAACGCGCCCAGGAGCCGTCCATGCGGAGATGCTCTAAAGGGGAGTGAGCGACCCGAGGAAGACCGAGGTCAAGGACGGTTGGCTCTACTTGGTCCTGGACACGATAACGGTGGCGCTGTTGCTCTTCGCAGCATACTGGTTGGCGTTACTAGTCCTGTGATCACCGAAACTGGTGGTCGCTACGAAGCTCGCGAACCGTCCGCAAGCCTTCGCGCACCGTCCTTCTCCAAGGTACCCCCGCCGTTATCCCTAGCGAGCCCGATACGGACCAAGAGGTTTCCGCGCGTGTCGCGTCGAGACTGCGACAGTTACGCACTCGAATTGTCCTTAGGCAGCGAGAACCTCTCGCGCATAGGCACCAAAGGGCGAGGTACTATGCGGGGTAGCCACTCGCCTTGGGTCTTACGTGGGGCGCAGCGAGGGCCGCCAACAGCGTAACCCAAGCACGAGCAACGCTACGATGGGACCTAGCAGGCTACCTCCGCTGCGCCGGAGAGCCCTTTAGGCAGTGATACTGAAAGAGGCTATAAGCTTATCGTATGGCAATCGCCCGCATAGTTGCTGTGGCCTTGGGAGCGCTAACCTTTGCCCTGGTTGGCATTGCAGCGAGCTGGTTAATTTACCTGGGTCTGTGACGGTATTCGATCGAAATAAAGAACCTCACGACACAAGCCTACCGCTTTTGTAGCCTACCTGTGGGTCAGCACGGTCCGTCAAGGGGAGAGTGGACTTGGGCTGGAGGCACAGCGCGCCGTCGTCGGAGCGTTCGCCCGCCACCATGGCGAGGCCATTTTGGCGTCGAGGTCGAGACGCGACCAGAGGCGCCCTGTCCGCTTTGCCCACGGACAATGCCATCGTCATCACGAAGTGGGTCAGCTAAAGCCCGCGTTCGATGCGGTCGGTTGTATGTCGGCGAATCCCCGGATGTGTATGATCTGAGCAGGCTAGCAGAGTTCGGCGTGGGGGGTGCTGACATGGCTTCCGGCGAATCTTTTGGGTACATCGCATCGGCCCTCGTGTTCGCAACGTTCTACATGCGAACCATGCTGCCTCTGCGAATCGTTGCCATCGCCAGCAACGTCGCCTTCATAACCTACGCCGCAATCGATGGGCTGACACCGATCCTGATCCTTCACGGCGCGTTGCTGCCCCTGAACTTGCTACGCCTTCTGCAGATCCGCGACCTCACCGTTCAGGTCGAAAAGGCAGCAACACACGAGTTCTCGGCTCGAGCCATTCTGCCGTTCATGCGGCGACGCAACCTGCGCGCCAGCGAAACTCTTTTTTCTGCGAACGATGTCGCCGAAGAACTTTACTATATCGTGGAAGGCGAGCTGTTCATCCCGGAGCTTCAGCAGGCAGTCGGCCCCGGCTCCTTCCTTGGAGAGATTGCCCTGTTCTCCAGCTCTGGTCGACGAACCGCCACGGCGATTGCCAGCACCGATTGCACCGTCATGTCGTTGGGCAAGAAGGCGGTCTTCGCTGCCTTGCTGCACAGCCCGCAACTCGGCATTCACCTGCTCAGGGTGATCACCGTTCGAATGCTGGAGAACGCCGGCAATCGAGACCAGCAATTGATACCGGCCGAAGCCTCCGGACCAACGCGAGAGCCCGACGGGCTTCTCGACAGGTTTGGACGAAAGACCACGATAGCGGCCCTAGTCATGCTCGGGCTCATTCCTGTAGTCGTGGCCATCTACCAGCCTCTGTACATCGTTCTGGACCGGGATGCGGCGGTCACATCTTGGCTCAACGAAGCGACAGCGCCCATTGCCGGAACAATCGAGGGATTCGAGACGCGCATTGGTCAGCAAGTCGACCAGACAGGCGTCGTCGCCACTCTTGCCGATCGAAGTGCGGATCGCAGCGGTGTCATCAAGGCCGAGAGCCACGAACGCCGGGCCGAAGCACGGCTTGCCCAGGTCAAGCAATACCAAGATAAAGTGACCCGGCTGGCCAAGGAATGGTCGGAGCGGCGGGCCCGCTACGCTGATGGCTTTCGCCGCGACCTGGATCTGGATGTCCAGGATCTGGAGCACGGGCTGTCGCTTCTGAAGGAGCGGGTCGAGCTCGCGGAAGCATCTGCCCGAAGGCGGCGATCGCTTCGCGTCACAGGCACAGCTTCACAGGCCGACGAAGACGTTGCTACATCCAGCCACCGCGAGCTGCAGGTGTCGCTCACGCAAATGGAGAAAGCGCTGGAGCGTGTACGCGAGCGGCGGCGGCTGGCGGACCAGGGCGTCTTCCTACAGCAGGATGGGAAGGTGCCGGAGTGGTCATGGCGTAGCATCGACGAGATCGAGCTGGAGGCGGCGCGAGCAAACAGGGCCGTATCGGACGCCGAGGAAGAGCTGAATACGGCGGGCTCCACGCTTGCTGAAGAACGCAAGAATCTGCGCATGGTCTCGACGGCGTCCATCCACGTCCCTCCGTCGATGACGATCTGGTCCACCGCGATCGGCAACAACTCCGCCGTCAAGCAGGGAGACCGGCTCTTCTCGTGGATCGACTGCAGGGTGCTGTTGGTCGATGTGCCGGTCACGGAAACGCTCGCAGCGCTGCTCCGCGAGGGAATGCGCGCCACCGTGCTGCTGGATGGCGATCCCACGAGCTACGGGGCGACGGTCTTGCAGACGCGAGGAGCGTCCTCTCGGATTGGGCGTTCGGAGTTGGCAGGCGTCTCGCCGGGACACAAGAACTGGACCGCGCAAGCCCTCGTATCGATCAAGGCGGGCGAAGCGAGCCTGCAGTGCCCGATAGGTCGGCGTGCGTTCGTCAGCTTCCCCGATATCCGATTGGTTCAGTATCTCAGGGCGTACATGCCTGGCTGGTGAAGGCCAGGTCGCACTGATTGTGACGAAAGCCCGTGCTTAGCGTGAGCTCGCCACGCGCGATTGTAGCTTATGAGTTGGGTTGGATTGAGGCTGGCGGCCATCCGCCAGCGGCTTGCCGGAGTGCAAAAGCGAGAGGATTGCTTTCCCGATTTCATCACCGTCCATCGAGCGGTCAGAGTAAGAGCCTGGTAGTTGGCTCTGGCCATCCGCCCTCGGGATGATCTTCGCCAGTGCAACGCTGGCGCAGGAGGCGCCACTCATAATCTCAGTGGCAATGACGTTAGCGTCATCGCCCCACTCACCAACACTATTCTGCCAGCGACAATCCCAGTTGGATCGGTTGCTTTGGCCGCGGCCGTGCGAGGCGACCAATCAATGGTCTATGTTTCGAACGGTGGCGACAACACGGTTTCAGTCATCGACACTTCGACAAACACGGTGATAGCCACCATCCCAGTAGGCGTTCCACCCACACTCATCGCGCTCACCCCTGACAATACACGCGCTTACGTGGCGAACGAGGGCAGTAACGACTTTACGCCCATCAACACCGCCACCAACACGCTGATCACCACGATCTCTGTCGGGCCTCGCGCTACCGGCGTAGCCGTCACTCCTGACGGCACGCACGTTCTTGCGACCAATACGGACAGCAACACAGTTTCCGTGATCAGCACGGCAACCAACACGGTCGTGGGCACGATACCCGTCGGAACTGCTCCTCAAGGCGTAACGGTCACGCCTGACGGAACCCGCGTCTATGTCACCAATGGTCTGAGCAGCGACGTGACCGTCATCGCCACGGCGGCGGCCTTCGCCGGCGCGCCGGCCAACGCCTTCACGGTGTACGGCGCGACGCCGCAGCGCGATGCGGCGGCGATCGGCTTCCAGGCCAGCACCAACGTTGCCACCGCCGCGTAGCTCTACTTCCGCTACGACGGCGACATTGGCTCGGGCACCGACAACCACGCCCTCAATGTCGGTCTGCGCATCTCATGGTAGACACCTGAGCCCGGATGAAGAGCTGGCGGAATTGGCCATCCGCAACCCTTGCTCTCCTGCTTCATTTGATGAGCATCGGGAAAGGAGCTGCCCCATGCGTTTCGCTCTGCCGCTGCTTGCCGCTTTGATCGTTCTTCCTGCCACGGGGTGCCTTGGCGAAGGATCGGGCGGTGACCAATCAGGAGCGACCAAAACTCGAAGCGGTCACCCTGTCTGACGCCATGCTGTTAGCGGCGCTAGCGGGCGCAAAGGCGCTGTCTTACCGCAAGCTGTTGATGGGTGTGCGGTATATATAGTCCACGATGACTGGTGACGAACTGCTGGCGGTCTGCGCCAGATCAGGGCGTATCACGAACAGCGGCCTGTCGGGCCGCTTGCGCTGGTGGGTACTGCTGAACAGATCGTAAAGTTTGCCCCCTATTGCGCGCACTACTGCCAACCGGCCACCAAGGTGTTCAACAGCCTACACGCGAAGCTGGCTGGACCTACAGAGAAGATAGCAAGTTCGACTGTCAGCAAGCGCGGACCCTACTCGGCTGCCCTGAGGCTGGCGCCAATTGGCTGCGGCACACCTTTCACCTGAAGCCCAAGAAACCGAGTATCGCGAGAACGATGACGACTAGTCCCACTATCCAAATGACGTTGTTCATGATCCGGTCCTCGCGGCAGCAAATCCTGGAAAGTGCCAGCCTTTAGTGAGCTGCCGGCACTCGGACAGAACCTGAATGCACCTTGCAGCTTTAACGGCGCCTCCCTTTTTTGTTCCGCGTGCGCTAAAACCTTGTGCTCCACCGCCCATTGTGGAAACGACATCTCGGCCGCCGAAGTGGATCAAGCCGCAGCTCAGGCTCCTTGTTGGCGACGCGCCGACGGTTTGCGGCTGGTTGCCGTGGAAATTAAACGCTGCTTCATCCGCAGCACGCTGACCAGCTCCAAAGCTTGAAGCAATTCCTCAGCCTTTGGCCGGGGAGCGATGCCGACCGGCGGTTGCTGTCGGACACCGAGCAGGACCGCGAACCGTACATTGCGTCGGGCACTCTGTTCGCGGCCCGCCGAAAGCTCACAAAGGGCAGCGTAGAGCCATCCTGCCTCCCAGGCTGTAGGCTGGCGATTGACCAACATGATGGAGGCGATGACCGTTCGGAAAGAGGCGGTAGCCGTCATCTGCGGTTCGGCGCCAGGGCCGACCCCGCAATAGAACGCTGACAAATCGCGTCGCCCGCCCCAGAACTTCCCGCCCAGTCGCGCCCCATCTCGAGAGTCAGCTCCCGCTGAGGTATGCCCGCAGCGCGCGCAACGGGGATGGTGCCGTTCAGAACGCTGTCGATGGACGCAGAGCGCTCAATTGAAGTGGGGCTTTGGGCAACTGCTTGTATCTCTGAGCTCCGAGCGGCGTTAGCCGAAACCCGTCTCGGAAGCGCTCCATCAGAGCAAGTTGGACGAGACGGCGTGCCATTTTCGGGTCGATGCTGATCGACTGGCTTGCAATCTGGCGTAACGCAACCTCTTCCGCTGCCGTCAGAGCCGGCGTGTCCATAGTGGCTCCCTCACTCAGTGCGTGAGCGGGAGCGCGGGACACTCTTGGATCAGATGTCGCTGACTCTCAGCCGTCGACGCTCAGGGTAATGAGTCGACGATATCTCATTCTGGCACGTTCCCCACCTTCACTTATGTTCACATTTGACGAGGTCATGCACTCATCACGGGACGAGCGATTTCGCCACTGCGCGTAGATCGCCCCGCTGATCGCGTTGTATCGATCTACAAAGAGGAGGTGGCGCGCTGATAGCCGGAATTGGTTAGTCTAATCATGCCTGCCCGTGGACCGTCTTCTATCCAGCCCTGCTCTAGCGCGTAGTCGCGCCCTGCAAAGAACAGATCCATGTCCGCTACCGACCGGGCTTGCAATTCAGAGATAGGTTTCTTGAACCAGCCGATCATAGCGACATCACCTTCCGTACACCGTCGCTCGTGTACGCAATAGTTGAGTATCCAGTCGGCCATTTCGTGATCGTTCATGAGTATGCCCTCGCTCATCAAAGAAGCCGTGCTCTCGCCGCTAGTCACCTTCTTGGCGCGCCGATCCAGGTCCACCGCCAGAGCCTCAAGCTCCTCAGCTTAGCGCAGTAGCCGGTCCACATAGGTTGCCACGGTGAGCGTACCGGCGAGCCGCCTTGCCCCTTTTGGCGCGGTCCCGGGCAGCGATAGCCTGATTTCTTAGCGTGTCCGCCATCGGGCTTCCTGAGAACCCAATGCGCGGCATAGTCGTCAAGTTGCCGAGCTGTGAGCAATTTTGAACATCGCGCGGCCACGCGCGGTACTTGTGTCAAAGCGTACAGCGTCAGGCTTCATAGGTCTCTACGCTTTGCGGCCACTAGCTAGCTGCTCCTCCGCCCCAGGACCAAACTGAGGCAGGGCCGCGGAGGGTCGGTTCATTCCTGAGCCACGCACTTCTTGCGCCCTCAATCCGAGCTCCGGGTCGTCAATGCCCAACGAGACAGAAGCAATGGCACTTACGCTGATACGTCCTGCTTAGTCCGGCCTTTGCACTAGGAAACGCCACAACGGGCCGCTCATTCGAGGCGGAGGGCGGCGTGGTCCCCCCCGCGCTCGCCCTCCCGGCTGCGCTCACACCCAATGCGCAGGCGGGGCTGCCTCCTCATGGGTGGCTGCCTTGCTCGGCCTCCAGGCGTGCCTGGCCGGCTTGGGAAAGCTTCAGTTCCTCGCCCTCGGCAATAGCCAGTCCCATCGACAGAACCATGTTCCGAAGGGTGCGACAGCTCGCGCTTCAGATTCTGCTTCAGTGTCTGCAGGGTGACGACTTCCTGGGGGGCCGTGCGGTGCCTTTGGACTGCGATTCATCGCCATCTTCGCTGTTGATGACCGCAGCCTACAGCGCGAAAATTACCCCGCTTGTTCATTGTTGAACTGTACCGCATTGAACGCCCCGTCATTCTCCCGCCACGTCAACACTCGGGAGAAACAGAGCGCCCCCAAGCGACAAACTGTACCCACGGACCCGAATCACGAAGACTAGAATCAAGAATCTTGAGAGCACCATGGCCAA
>NZ_BKAJ01000230.1 GCF_007992495.1 Reyranella soli | reverse complement strand
TGGCTTCTACAGAGCGCACGAACTTGATCCCGTTTGCCGTTCAGCCCGTCAAAACCACTGTGCAGAGCTACTAGTGGGCGACGAGCAGCGGTACGGTCATGCTGGCAAGCAAGGTGCGGCTGGCGCCGCCCATCACCCACTCGCGCATGCGCGAATGGCCGTAGAGGCCCATGACGATGAGATCGGCGTCCTGATCGGCTGCGCGCGACAGGATGATCTCGCCGATGTCCGCGCCGCCCGCCGTATCGCGTTTGACGACCGCCGTGACGCCGTGGCGGGCCAGCCAGGCGGCAACGTGCACGCCCGCCCCTCCGGGTTCGTCCTCGGGATCGACGAGCAGGATCACCACCTTGTCGGCCTTCTTGAGGAAGGGCAGCGCGCCGGTCGCCGCCCGCGCGGCTTCACGAGTGCCGTTCCAGCACAACATGACGGTCCTTCCTGGCGGCTTGGCTGCACCGATATGGGGCACGATCAGCGTCGGCCGCTCGCCCGCCATGGCGACGGCCTCGGCGAGATCCGGCGGCGTCGCCTCGGCGGCGGCGTCCGGCTCTGCCTGCCCGACGATCACGAGGTCGGCGTAGCGGGCATGCGCGGCGACCACTTGCTCCGCCGGTCCATCGGCCACGCGCCAAGCTTTCAAGGGACCTGTGGTGCCGAAAGCCGCCATGGCGGCGGCTTCATCGGCCTGCACGGCGCTCTCATAGGTTCTGTAGAGGCTGTCCATCGCCGGCCCGGCATCGGTGAAGGCCGGCGCCTGGAATGGCCGGCGGACGTAGAGACCGACGAGGTGCGCCTCGAAGCGCGCGGCGAGGTCGGCTGAGAGCTTTAGCCGCTTGGGCGCGCTCGGGCCGGTGTCGACATGCACCAGGATCGTCCTGAAACCCATGCCTGCCCTCCGGATGTTCTGATGAAAACGGTCGAGACCGGTCGAAGGATGCGAAATTGGTCCCATGCCGCCGCCGGCGCGGCCTTTCCCCTCGCCGCTTTCGCCCGCTATGCTTTGGCCGACATAAATGCCCATTTACGCCGCCGCATTCGGAGGGCTTTCCGCGATGACCGTCGCCACTCCCGTCCCGCTGGTCTTCGGAGACTACGCGCTGGAGGATCGTTACCGGCTCGACAAGGGTCGGGTCTACATGACCGGCATCCAGGCGCTGGTGCGCCTGCCGATGATGCAGCGCCAGCGCGATCTCGCAGCCGGCCTCAACACGGGCGGCTTCATCTCGGGCTATCGCGGCTCGCCGCTCGGCATGTACGACCACGCTTTGTGGACGGCCAAGCGCTACCTCAAGGAAAACAACATCCACTTCCAGCCGGGCCTGAACGAGGACCTCGCCGCCACCGCGGTGTGGGGCACACAGCAGGTCAACCTGTTCCCCGGCGCCAAGGTCGATGGCGTGTTCTCGATCTGGTACGGCAAGGGCCCGGGCGTCGACCGCTCGATGGACGTGCTGAAGCACGGCAATGCCGCCGGCTCCTCGGCGCATGGCGGCGTGATCGTCCTGGCAGGCGACGACCATGGTGCGCAGTCCTCGACCCTGCCGCACCAGAGCGAGCAGGTGTTTTCGGCCGCCATGATCCCGGTGATCAATCCGGCCAACGTCCAGGAGTATCTCGACTTCGGCCTGCTGGGCTTCGCGCTGTCGCGCTATTCGGGCTGCTGGATCGGCTTCAAGGCGATCTCCGAGACGGTGGAATCCGGCGCCTCGGTCTGGGTCGATCCCGAGCGCATCAAGATCATGATGCCCACCGACTTCCAGCTGCCGCCGGGCGGGCTCGGCATCCGCAATCCCGATCCGCCGATGGAGGCCGAGAAGCGCCTGCACGGGCCGAAGATGGCGGCGGTCAAGGCGTTCGTGCGCGCCAACGGCTTCGACCGCACGGTGATCGATCCACCGCGGGCGCGCATCGGCATCATGACCACGGGCAAGGCCTATCTCGACACGCGCCAGGCCCTGGAAGATCTCGGCATCAGCGAGGATCGCGCGAAGGCGCTCGGCATCCGCCTCTACAAGGTCGGCATGACCTGGCCGCTGGAGCCGGAAGGCGCGCGCCGCTTCGCCGAAGGCCTGCAGGAAGTGATCGTCATCGAGGAGAAGCGCTCGAACCTCGAGGAGCAGCTCGTCCATCTTCTCTACAACATGCCGGCCGACCGCCGGCCGCTGGTGATCGGCAAAGCCGACGAGACCGGCGGCATCATCCTGCCGAGCGAAGGCGAGCTGACGCCGACCGGCGTCGCCATGGTGATCGCCGGCCGGCTGATGAAGCACATGGGTGAATCGCCCGAGCTCAAGCAGCGGCTTGCCCGCCTCGAAGCCAAGGAGAAGCTTTTGGCCGCGCCGCCGCCCAAGGTGGCGCGCACGCCGTTCTTCTGCTCGGGCTGCCCGCACAACACGTCGACGCGCATCCCCGACGGCAGCCGCGCCATGGCCGGCATCGGCTGCCACGGCATGGCGACCTGGATGCCTGAGCGGCGCACGGCACTGATCTCGCACATGGGTGGCGAAGGCGTGCCCTGGGTCGGCCAAGCGCCGTTCAGCGGCGACAATCACATCTTCCAGAATTTGGGTGACGGCACCTATTACCACTCTGGCCTGATGGCGATCCGCCAGGCTGCGGCCGCCGGCGTCAACATCACCTACAAGATCCTGTTCAACGACGCCGTCGCCATGACCGGTGGCCAGCCGCACGACGGCCCGCTGACCGTGCCCGATATCACCAAGCAGGTCGCGGCCGAGGGCGCCAAGAAGGTCGTGGTCGTCACCGACGAGCCCGACAAGTATCCGGTCGGCACCGACTTCGCCCATGGCGTCACCATCCGCCATCGCGACGAGCTCGACACCGTGCAGCGCGAGCTGCGCGACATCCCGGGGCTGACCGTGCTGGTCTACGACCAGACCTGCGCCGCCGAAAAGCGCCGCCGGCGCAAGCGCGGCACCTTCCCTGATCCGGCCAAGCGCGTGTTCATCAACGACGCCGTGTGCGAGGGCTGCGGCGACTGCTCCGACAAGAGCAACTGCGTGTCGGTGAAGCCGCTCGAAACCGAGCTCGGCCGCAAGCGCCAGATCGACCAGAGCAACTGCAACAAGGACTTCTCCTGCGTGAACGGCTTCTGCCCGTCCTTCGTGTCGGTGCATGGCGGCACGCCGGCCAAGGCCAAGCGCCCGCAGCTGAAAGTCGTGCAGGACGATCCCTTCGCCCAGCTGCCCATGCCGACCGTGCGGCCGCTGTCGGAGGCCTACGGCATCCTGGTGACCGGCATCGGCGGCACCGGCGTGATCACCGTCGGCGCGCTGATCGGCATGGCCGCCCATCTCGAAGGCAAGGGCTGCACCGTGCTCGACTTCACGGGCCTCGCCCAGAAGAACGGCGCGGTGATGAGCCACGTTCGCCTCGCCCCCAAGCCCGAGGACCTGCACGCCGTGCGAATCGCCGCCGGCGGCGCCAACCTGGTGCTGGGCTGCGACATGGTCGTGGCCGCGGCGCCGGCCGCCCTGTCGCGCATCGAGCCCGGCGTCACCCGCGCGGTGATCAACGGCTACATGACGCCGGTCGCGGCGTTCGTGACGAACGGCGACATGGATCTCGGTGCCGAGGCCATGATGAAGTCGATCCGCGACGCTGCGGGCGACGAGGCGGTGTCGTTCGTCGACGGCACCGGACTCGCCACGGCGATCCTGGGCGATTCCATCGCCACCAACCTCTTCATGCTGGGCTACGCCTGGCAGAAGGGCCTGGTGCCGCTGTCGTTCGAGGCCATCGAGCGCGCCATCGAACTGAACGGCGTCGCCATCGAGACCTCCAAGCGCACCTTTGCCTGGGGCAGGCTTGCCGCGCACAACATCGCGGCAGTGCAGGCGGCGGCGAAGCCGACGCTACGCACCGAGAAGCCGGTGGCACGCACCCTGCCGGAGATCGTCGCCAAGCGCGTCGAGCTGCTGACGGCCTATCAGGACGCAGCCTACGCCGAACGCTATCGCGCCTTCGTCGACAAGGTCGCCGCGGCCGAGAAGGCCAAGGCGCCGGGTCGCCGCGGTCTTGCCGAAGCGGTCGCCCGCTCGCTCTACAAGCTGATGGCCTACAAGGACGAGTACGAGGTCGGCCGCCTCTACAGCGACGGCGAGTTCCTGAAGAAGCTCTCGAGCCAGTTCGAGGGCGACTACAAGGTCACCTTCCATCTCGCGCCGCCCATGTTCGCAGACCGCGATCCGACGACGGGTCAGCTCAAGAAGCGCGAGTACGGCGCGTGGGTGATGCCGATGTTCCGCATCCTCGCCTCACTGAAGAAGCTGCGCGGCACCAGGCTCGACCTCTTCGGCTACAGCGAGGAGCGGCGCATGGAACGCCGGCTGATCGGCGACTACCAGGCGACGATCGAGCAGGTGCTGGCCACGCTCGGCCAGGACAACCATGCGCTCGCCGTCCAGATCGCCTCGGTGCCCGAGACCATGCGCGGCTTCGGCCACATCAAGGAGAAGAACGTGAAGGCAGCCAAGGAGCGCGAAGCAAGCCTGCTCGCCGCTTACCGCAATCCGGCGACGCAGTCGGTCGCTGCAGAGTGACGGGACGCCCCCGCCTCCGAAAGGGGTTGGGGAAGGAAGCGACGGCGTCCCGGGTACGCAGTGCCCCCGCTCAGGGAGGGGTCACGGGGACACGAGTCTGCTATAGGCCGGCCCACCGGGGAAGGTAAGCACAATCTATGGTCGTAGACGCACATCTCATACGACCTTTTTTTGCCTCAATGGCACTGCAGAGTCAGGACCATGAGCGGTCGTTTCATCCTGGCCCTGGCCGGCATCGCCCTGCTGGTCCCCTTCTTCTTCCTGCCGCCCGGCGTCGTCGCCACGGTGCTTCTGGTCGCGGGCGGGCTGGCTCTCGTGGTCAGCCTGGCCGAAGCCTGCCGCCAGCTCTTCAACGACATACATTGGATGATGCGCCGGATCGCAGCGCGGCAGTCGCTCCGAAAGCGCTAGCTAGGCGCGCCCTGTCTGGTGCGAGAACGACGCCGGATCGAACCGGCCCGTGACGCCGCCGCCCAGGCGGTCCAGCGCGCGCTGCCACTTGGCGGAAAAATCGGCGTCGAACACCAGGCTGGCGTCGCCGTCGACCACCAGCCAGGCATTGTCCTGCATTTCGCGATCGAGCTGGCCCGGCGCCCAGCCGGAATGGCCGAGCGCCAGCCAGGCCTGCTTGGGGCCGCTGCCGCCCGCCATGTCCTTCAGGATCTCCTGCGAGGCCGTGAGCGCCATGCCGCCTTCGATCAGCAGAGTCTCCTCGCGCATGTAGTCCGCCGAATGCAGCACCAGGCCGCGCGAGGTCTGCACCGGGCCGCCAAACAGAACCGGCCGCTCGGCCACCTGCTCCGGCACCTCGATGCCGAGCTGCTTGTAGACCTGGCCCAGCGGCAGGTCCTCGACCTTGTTGTTGACGATGATGCCGAGCGCGCCGTCGTCATCGTGCTTGCAGATGAAGACGACGCTCTTCTTGAACTGCCCATCCGGCATGGAGGGCGCGGCGACCAGGAAGCGGCCGACCAAGGAGGCGGCAGGGGAGCCTGAGCCGGGCATATTTTTATACTCCTCCAAATCCATGGGGATTGTCCGGGCAAAGATCAAGCCAGCCCGGCCCCCGATTCGACAAACCGGCACCCCTCGCCTAGGGTCCGCCGGTTCGTGAGACCGCCGGTTGGGGCGGCAATTGTAAGGAGCAAATAATGGCGAAAGTCGGCGACAAGGTGCCCAGCGCCACGCTGCGCATGCTGGGCCCGGAAGGACCCAAAGCGGTCACCACCGAAGAGCTTTTTGCGCCGGGTAAGAAGGTGGTTGCCTTCGCCCTGCCGGGGGCATTCACCCCCACTTGCTCGGCCAAGCATGTGCCGGGCTACGTGACGGAGTACGACAAGCTCAAGGCGAAGGGTGTCGACACCATCGCCTGCATTTCCGTCAACGACGCGTTCGTGATGGGTGCCTGGGGCAAGGACCAGAAGGCTGGCGACAAGGTCCTCATGCTGGGCGACGGCAATGGCGAGTTCACCCAGGCGATGGGCCTCACCATGGACGGCTCGAAGTTCGGCCTGGGCACGCGCAGCCAGCGCTACGCCATGGTCGTCGACAACGGCGTCATCAAGGACCTGTTCGTCGAGAAGCCGGGCGCCTTCGAGGTGTCGTCGGCCGAGAACGTGCTGAAGCACCTGTAGTCCGCGTCAAGACGCAGACGGTTCACGGCGGGGCCTTTGCCCCGCCGTTTCCTTTTGGGGACAAGCGGTCCTCCGTTTCACAATAACTTCATCAATCGCCAGCCGATCGGTAACGCGACCTTCGCATGGTCGGCGCTCCAACGAGCGTCGCCATGTCCCTTTCCTCATCCGCCGATGCCCCCGCGCAAGCGCGTCGACAGCGGTGGCTTTCCGTTCTGGCCAAAGCACCCATCGCCCGGCTTGCCGCGTTGTGGGAGGGCCTTGGCCCCATCCCCGCCTATGCCCTGTTGCGCCGACCCGAGACCGGGCTGGTCATGGTCAAGGGCCGCATCTCAGGCAGCGGCGCACCGTTCTGCGGCGGCGAGATGACGGCGACCCGCGCCGCCGTGCGACTGGAGAGCGGCGAGGTCGGCATCGGCTATGTCGGCGGCCGCAGCGCGCGCCATGCCGAGATTGCCGCTGCCGTCGATGCCCTGGGCCAGCGCGCCGACTGGTGTGACCGTCTGGAGACCGAGATCGTGGCGCCGCTGGAGGCCGAGGCCGACGCCCGCCGCCGCGCCATCGCCGCCCGCGCCGCGGCGACCAAGGTCGACTTCTTCACCGTCGCCCGGGAAGCTGGGACATGAGGGCCGGCACATGAGCGACCTGCGCACGCTGGCGCCCGGCCTCGCCGATCCGTCGCACGACGCCCAGCAGCTGTTCCGCGCCATCCTCGACGCCGCCTCCCATCCCGGCCGCATCGTGTCGCTACCGAGCGCGCCGGCCGGACCTGGGGCACTGAGCTCGGCTGCGACGGCCTATCTCCTCACGCTGGCCGACCGCGACACGCCGGTCTGGCTGGCAAGCGACTTCGACCGGCCCGAGGTGCGCAACTTCCTGCGCTTCCATGCCGGCGCGCCGATCGTGGCGGCGCGGGCCGAGGCGTCGTTCGGCGTGGTGGCAGCCGGCACGCCGCAGCCCTTCGACGGCTTCAATCTCGGCACCGACGCCTATCCCGACCGTTCCGCCACGGTGCTGATCGAGGTGCCCGATCTGCAAAGCGGACCGATGCGTCATTGGCGAGGCCCCGGCATTGCCGATCGCACGAGCGTCGGCATTGCCGGCCTTGGCGACGCGTTCTGGGACGACTGGGCCGCCAACCACGCCCTGTTTCCCTGTGGCGTCGATCTTGTGTTCACCGCCGGCACCGAGCTCTGCGCCCTGCCGCGCAGCATCGCCGTGGAGGTCTGACATGTATGTTGCGGTCAAGGGTGGCGAGACGGCGATTGCCCATTCGCTCGATCTGGTTGCCGACAAGCGCCGCGGCGATCGCGACATCGCCGAGCTCTCGCTCGAGCAGATCGACCAGCAGCTCGGTCTCGCCGTCGACCGCGTAATGACCGAAGGCTCCTGCTACGACCGCTCGCTGGCGGCGCTCGCCATCAAGCAGGCGCGCGGCGACCTGATCGAGGCGATCTTCCTGCTGCGCGCCTACCGCACGACGCTGCCGCGCTTCGGCGATTCGCTGCCGCTCGATACCTCGGCCATGGTGGCGGAGCGGCGCATCTCGTCGACCTTCAAGGACGTGCCGGGCGGCCAGGTGCTGGGGCCGACCTACGACTACACCCATCGCCTGCTCGACTTCTCGCTGATGGCCGCGGACGAGCGTCCGACCGCGCCGACGGCGCCCGCTGACACCAACCGCACCCTGCCGCGCGTCGGCGATATCCTCGAGCGCGAGGGCATGCTGGAGCCGCCGCCGCAGGATGGAGCCTCTGAAGACCTGACACGCCAGCCGCTCACCCTGCCGGCCAGCCGCCCCGTACGACTGCAGAACCTGGCGCGCGGCGACGAGGGCTTCCTGCTGGCGCTGGGCTACTCGACCCAGCGCGGCTACGGCAACAATCATCCCTTCGTCGGCGAGATCCGTTACGGCCACGTGCCCGTTTCCTTCGTGCCCGAGGAGCTGGGCTTCGCGATCGAGATCGCCGAGATCGACGTCACCGAGTGCGACATGGTCAACCAGTTCGCGGGCTCGCACGACGTGCCGCCGCAGTTCACGCGCGGCTACGGCCTCGCCTTCGGCCATAGCGAGCGTAAGGCCATGTCCATGGCGCTGGTCGACCGTGCGCTGCGCGCCGAGGAGCTTTCCGAATCGGCGACCTCGCCGGCGCAGGACGAGGAGTTCGTGCTGGCCCATTCCGACAACGTCGAAGCGTCGGGCTTCGTGCAGCACCTGAAGCTGCCGCACTACGTCGATTTCCAGTCCGAGCTGGTGGTGGTGCGGACCTTGCGCGCCGAGGTCGAGGCACGTCGCCGCCAGGCCGTGCTCGATCAGGCGGCGGAGTAGGTAATGACCGAAAACAGCGCCAAGGATGGGGCATACAACTACGCCTACCTCGACGAGCAGACCAAGCGGATGATCCGCCGCGCCATCCTCAAGGCGGTGGCGGTGCCGGGCTACCAGGTGCCGTTCGGCGGCCGCGAGATGCCCTTGCCCTATGGCTGGGGCACCGGCGGCATCCAGGTGACAGCCGCCATCATCGGCCGCGACGACACGCTGAAGGTGATCGACCAGGGCGCCGACGACACGACCAACGCCGTCTCGATCCGCCGCTTCTTCGCCCGCGTGGCCGAGGTCGCCACGACGACGCGCACCGAGGAGGCCACCGTCATCCAGACGCGCCATCGCGTGCCGGAGACGCCGCTCAGCGAGGGCCAGATCCTGGTCTTCCAGGTGCCGATCCCCGAGCCCTTGCGCATGCTCGAGCCGCGCGAGACCGAGACCCGCACCCTGCACGCGCTGTCCGAATACGGCGTCATGCAGGTCAGCCTCTACGAGAGCATCGCGCGACACGGCCGCATCTCCAAGGCCTACAACTACCCGGTGATGGTGAACGGGCGCTACATCATGAGCCCCTCGCCCATCCCCAAGTTCGACAATCCCAAGCTCGACCGCAGCCCGGCCCTGCAGCTCTACGGCGCCGGCCGCGAGAAGCGCATCTACGCCGTGCCGCCCTACACGCCGGTCAAGAGCCTCGACTTCGACGACCATCCGTTCGAGATCGAGACCTGGGAGCAGTGCTGCGAGCTGTGCGGCTCCAAGGAAAGTTTCCTCGACGAGATGATCGTTGACGACGACGGCAAGCGCCTGTTCGTCTGTTCCGACAGCGACTATTGCGAGCGCCGGCGCGCGCCGGCCGAGGCTGCCGAGTGAAACCGCTGCTTTCAGTTCGCGGCCTCAGCAAGCGCTTCGGCACGCGCGTCGCCTGCCGCGACGTCGACTTCGACCTCTGGCCCGGCGAGGTCTTGGGCATCGTGGGCGAATCCGGCTCGGGCAAGACCACCTTGCTGAACTGCCTGGCCGGCCGGCTGACGCCGGAGACCGGTTCGGTGACCTACAACTCCGCGGCCTACGGCACCGTCGACGTCCACGACCTCAGCGAAGCGCGCCGACGGCTGCTGTCGCGCACCGAATGGGGTTTCGTGAACCAGGATGCGCGCGAGGGGCTGCGCATGGGCGTGAGCGCCGGCGCCAATATCGGCGAGCGGCTGATGGCGGTGGGCGCGCGCCACTACGGCGACATCAGGCGCACGGCGTCGGACTGGCTCGACCGCGTCGAGATCGAGCGCGGCCGGCTGGACGACCGGCCGACGACCTATTCCGGTGGCATGCGGCAGCGCCTGCAGATCGCGCGAAACCTCGTGAGCGAGCCGCGGCTGGTCTTCATGGACGAGCCGACCGGCGGCCTCGACGTCTCGGTGCAGGCCCGCATCCTCGACCTGCTGCGCAGCCTGGTCGGCAGCCTGCACCTGTCGGCGGTGTTGGTGACGCACGACCTTGGCGTGGCGCGCCTGCTGACGCACCGCCTGATGGTGATGCAGGGCGGCGCCGTCGTCGAAGACGGCCTGACCGACCAGGTGCTGGACGATCCCCAGCACGCCTACACGCAGATGCTCGTGGCTTCGATTTTGCCGGTGTGATGATGGACACCATTTCTTCATCGTCGTCCGGTCCAAAAGAGCATGACGGGCCCGTCCTCAAGGTCGCCGGCCTGACGAAATCCTTCATCGTCCATGCCCACGGCGACTTGGCCCTGCCGGTGCTGCGCAACGTCGCGCTCGCCGTCTCGCCGGGCGAATGCCTGGCCCTGGTCGGGCCGTCGGGCGCCGGCAAGAGCACGTTGCTGCGCTCGCTCTACGGCAACTACCGCGCTGATGCAGGCTCGATCCGCGTCCATCACGACCATGCCTGGGCCGAGCTTGTCGGCGCCGAGCCGCGCACCGTGCTCGACGTGCGCCGCCGCACCATGGGCTTCGTCAGCCAGTTCCTGCGCGTGATCCCCCGCGTCGCCACCGTCGACGTCGTGGCCGAGCCGCTGCTGCGCCTGGGCGCCGACCCGGCCGAAGCGCGCGATCGTGCCGAGTTCCTGCTGGCCCTGCTCAACATCCCGCAACATCTGTGGCAGTTGCCGCCCGCCACCTTCTCGGGCGGGGAGCAGCAGCGCGTCAACATCGCCCGCTCACTGATCGTCGACTACCCGATCCTGCTGCTCGACGAGCCGACGGCCTCGCTCGATGCCGGCAACCGCGACCGTGTCGTCGAATTGATCGGGCAACGCCGCGACGCCGGCAGCGCCCTGGTCGGCATCTTCCACGACGTCGGCGTGCGCGAGCTTCTAGCCAATCGGGTCTTCGAGGTTTCCCCATGAGCAACGAACAGATCTTCACCAACACCCGCGTCGTCACGCGCGATGCGGAGTTCGACGGCACCGTCGTGGTGCGTGACGGGCTGATCGTCGAGGTCGCCGCCGGCCGCTCCGCCTGCGCCGCCGCCTTCGACTTCGAAGGCGACTATCTGGTGCCCGGCCTGGTCGAGCTGCACACCGACAATATGGAGAAGCACTTCGCGCCTCGGCCTGGCGTGCAATGGCCGAGCCTGGCCGCTGTCATGGCGCACGACACCCAGATCGCCGCCGCCGGCATCACCACCGTGTTCGATTCGCTGTCGCTGGGCGACGTGCGCGGCGATACCGACCGCGTCAAGAACCGCGCCCGCATGGTCGAGGCGATCTGCGCGGTGAGCGACCGGCGCCTGTCGCGCGCCGAGCATCGCCTGCACCTGCGTTGCGAGATCACGCCCGACGATGCCGTCGAAGCCGTCGACCGCTGGATCGACCTGCCCCTGGTCGGCCTGATCTCGATCAACGACCACACGCCGGGGCAGCGCCAGTTCCTCGATCCGGACAAGCTCAAGCAGTACTACATGGGCAAGTACGCCATGACCGAGGAGCAGTTCACGGTCTTCCACGACCGCGCCGTCGACCTGCACAACCGCAACGCCGTGAAGCATCGCCGCGAGATCGTGGCCCGCGCCCAGGCCCGCGCTTTGCCCTTGGCCAGCCATGACGACGCCACCCGCGCCCATGTTGCGGAGGCGGTCGAGCACGGCATGACCATCGCCGAGTTCCCGACCACGCGCGAAGCGGCCGAAGCCTCGCGCGAGGGCGGTCTCGCGGTGCTGGTCGGCGCGCCCAACCTGGTGCTGGGCGGCTCGCACTCCGGCAACATCGCCGCCATCGACCTGCTGCGTGACCGCCAGGCCGACATCCTGTCGTCGGACTACGTGCCGGCCAGCCTGATGGAGAGCCTCTTCAAGCTGCCCACGGCCGGCATCGGCATCTCGCTACCGGAGGCGGTACGGCTTGCCTCGCTCACCCCCGCCGAGGCCGTCGGTCTCGGCGACCGCGGCGAGATTGCCGCCGACCGCCGCGCCGACTTCGTGCGCGTGCGCCACCACGACGAGACGCCGATGGTCCGCGCCGTGTGGCGTGAAGGCGAGCGGGTGGTCTAGCTTATGGCGGCCTCAACGGGAGCGCGGGCCTGTGGCCCGCTCATGATCATGATG
>NZ_BKAJ01000229.1 GCF_007992495.1 Reyranella soli | reverse complement strand
CGCGGTCCGGAAGAAGAAGACCCCTTTTTAAGGCCTGACCGGCTCCGCTGGCGGGATGGTGAGGCCCCGCGCCTCGATCACGGCCTGGGTCCGCGAGCGCACGCCGAGCTTGCGCAGGATCACGGTGACGTGGGCTTTCACCGTGGCCTCGCCGACGCCGAGCTTGTAGGCGATCTGCTTGTTCTGGTCACCCTGCACCATCAGCGCCAGCACGCGCCATTGCTGCGGCGTGAGCTGGGCGGCGCGCTGGGAGAAGGAATCGACCGGTGTATCCTCGGCGGGTGCGAAGATCTCGCCGTCCAGCACCGCGCGCACCGTATTGGCGATCTCCTCCAGTGAGGCCGACTTGTCGATATAGGCCGAGGCGCCGAACTCGTAGGCGCGCCGGATCACCGCCGCCTCGCGCGCCGCTGAGACGACGATGATCGGCACCGTCGGATGGTCGGAGCGCAGCAGCGCGAGCCCGGTCAGGCCGTCCATGCCCGGCATGTCGAGATCGAGCAGCAGGGCATCGGTCTCGGGCTCGCGCTCCAGGGCTGCCTGGACCTGCGCCAGGCTGCCGGCCATCGCGACCGCCGCACCGGCAAATGCCTGGCCCAGCGCCGAGGCCAGCGCATCGCGCACCATCGGATGGTCGTCGGCGATCAGGAAGGTGAGTTTTTCCCCGGACATTCTTCGTTGTTTCGGTTGCCTGCTGACAGTGACGACCGGTGGCTTCTCCGGTCAAGAGCCCCTGATGCTGCGTCGCGGCAGGACTTTGTCGCGCTGCACAAACCCATCCACCTTGGACGTTGGTCGAATTGCGTGCCTTGCGTCCGACACTTTACACCGACTGCAAGATGGGACGCTTGTAGGTGCCCGTCATTATTGGGGAGCAAACAAAATGGCCATGGCAGCAACGGCCGGCAGCGGTCCAGTCGTCACGCGGGAGGAGGAGCGTCGCGTCATCTTCGCGTCGTCCCTCGGCACCGTCTTCGAATGGTACGATTTCTATCTCTACGCCACTCTGGCGCCGTTCTTCGCGGCGTTGTTCTTCCCGCCGGGCAACGAGACGGCGGCGCTGTTGTCGGCCTTCGCCGCCTACGCGGCGGGCTTCCTGGTGCGCCCGTTCGGCGCCCTGGTGTTCGGTCGCCTGGGTGACCTGGTCGGCCGCAAGTACACCTTCCTCGTCACCATCCTGTTCATGGGCGCCTCGACCTTCGCGGTCGGCCTGCTGCCGACCTTCTCGGCGGTCGGCTGGCTGGCGCCGGTGCTGATGGTGACCCTGCGCCTCATCCAAGGCCTGGCGCTGGGCGGCGAGTATGGCGGTGCTGCGACCTACGTCGCCGAGCACGCGCCGAACGGCCGCCGCGGCTACGCCACGAGCTGGATTCAGACCACGGCGACGCTGGGCTTCTTCATGTCGCTCGCCGTGATCGGCGCCTGCCGCTACTACATGGACCCCAAGGTCTTCGCCGAGTGGGGTTGGCGCATCCCGTTCCTGGTGTCGCTGATCCTGCTGGCCTTCTCGGTCTATATCCGGCTCAAGCTGAACGAGTCGCCGCTGTTCCAGCAGATGAAGGCCGAGGGCAAGGGCTCCAAGTCGCCCCTGACCGACAGCTTCTTCCGCTATCCCAACAACCGCTTCGTGCTGCTGGCGCTGCTCGGCGCAACGGCGGGTCAGGGCGTGGTCTGGTACACCGGCCAGTTCTACGCGCTGTTCTTCCTGCTGATCACGCTCAAGCTCGACTATGTGGCGGCCTACTCGCTGGTCGGCGTCTCGCTTCTGATCGGCACGCCGTTGTTCGTCTTCTTCGGCTGGCTGAGCGACCGCATCGGGCGGCTGAAGATCATCATGGCCGGCTGCCTGATCGCGGCCGTGACCTACTTCCCGCTGTTCGGGGCGCTCACGAACGCCGTGAACCCCGACCTCGCGGCGTTCCAGGCCAAGACCAAGATCACGGTCACGGCCGATCCGGCGCAGTGTAACTTCCACATCTTCGTCGGTCCGTGGTCGAAGTTCACGGAATGCGACCGCGCCAAGGATGCGTTGACCAAGGCCGGCCTCTCCTTCACCTCGGTGAGTGGCGCGCCCGGCTCGCCGGTCGTGATCGGCATCAACGACAAGAAGCTCGAAGGCTTCGATCCGAAGGACGGCCTGGGCAAGCTCAACGCCGCCCTGAAGGATGCGGGCTTCGTCTCCGGCGCCGACCTCAAGAAGGTCAACTGGTTCATGGCCGAGCTGATCCTGGTGATCTTCCTCGTCTATGTGACCATGGTGTACGGACCGATCGCCGCCTTCCTGGTCGAGCTGTTCCCGACCAACATCCGCTACACATCGATGTCGCTGCCCTATCACATCGGCAACGGCTGGTTCGGCGGCATGCTGCCTTTGCTGGCGACCGCGCTGGTCGCCTGGTCGGGCGATATCTACTACGGCCTGTGGTACCCGATCGGCATTGCCGTGATGACGCTGATCATCGGGACACTCTTCCTGCGAGAAACCAAGGACGTGGATCTCCAAGGATAAGTCCACGCACGATCCAAGAACGAACCGGCGGCCGCGAGGCCGCCGGTTTCATTTTGGCGCATTGTCATCCCGAGCGAAGCGAGGGACCTTTGCGGCACCAGCCTTTCAGGACCCATCATGAACCTCGACGCCATCGCCATCGGCCACAATCCGCCCGACGACGTGAACACCGTCATCGAAGTCCCGATCGGCGGTGAGCCCGTGAAATACGAGATGGACAAGGCCGCAGGCACGCTGGTGGTCGACCGCTTCCTCTACACGCCCATGCGCTACCCTGGGAATTACGGCTTCGTGCCGCACACGCTGTCGGACGACGGCGACCCGATCGACGTGCTGGTCGCCAACACGCGCCCCATCATCCCCGGCGCGGTGATGAACGTGCGGCCGATCGGCGTGCTGCGCATGGAGGACGACGGCGGCGGCGACGAGAAGATCATCGCCGTGCCCTCCTCACGCATCACCCAGCGCTACGTCAACGTGAAGACACATACCGACCTTCCCGAGATCACGCGCCACCAGATCGAGCACTTCTTCGTCCACTACAAGGATCTCGAGCCCGGCAAATGGGTGAAGCTCTTGGGCTGGGGCGACGTCGCGGAGGCCCATCACCTCATCGCCGAGGCGATCGAGCGCGCCCGCCGGAAGTGACGACGCCGGCCCAGCGACGGAAGACGTCGCGGGTCTCGTCGTCCATGGGAAAGAAGCTCTCGACGCGCAGTTCCTGCAGGGTGACGTCGCGCGGCGTGCCGAGGGTGGCGATGGTCGTGAACAGCCTGAGCGCCGTCGGCCCCTTCTGGAACAGCATCGGCAGCACGGGGCCGTCGCCGGCCGACGGCGCTGCCTGCGCCATCGCGGCCCGCACGCCGGGATATCGTGTGAGCCGCTGGGCCAGGGCCGCCGTCTGCTTGGTGCCATCGACCGCCGCATCGGCTTCGACGCTGCGCACGAAGTAGCGCACGACCTCCGTCCAGTTCGTCAAGTGCGGCTTCAGCACGTCGGGGCCGACCAGGGCATCGGCGAGGTTGATCGCGCTGCCGGGCGCGATCGGACCGACCAGGAACTCGACCATCGCCACGGCGCCCTTGTTGGCCTGCAACAGGTTCCATCGGCGATCGACGACGACGGCAGGGAAGGGCTCCTGCTGGCTCAGCATGTAGTCCAGCGCGCCGCGGATCGGCGCCAGCGCCTCGGCGTCGAGATCGGCCTCGCTCCAGGCCGGCGCGTAACCCGCAGCCAGCAACAGCTCGTTGGCCTGGCGCAGCGGCATGTCGAGCGCCGACGACAGGCGCAGGACCATGTCGCGGCTTGGCTTGGTGCGGCCGAGCTCGAGGAAGCTCAGATGACGTTGCGAGCAGTCGGCCGCCGTCGCGAGCCGGAACTGCGAAAGGCCGCGTCGCTTGCGCCACCAGGCAAGTCGGGCGGGGAAGGCGGACGAGGCTGTCATGACTACCTGGGATGTAGTTGATCGGTAGAGCCGGGGCCGGGATAGTGCCGCACGAAGGATGTTTTAATGAAGATCGCCTTTGCCGGATTCTTTGCCGTCCGCCTCGCCGAGATGGTGCGCAGCTACCTGCCCATCCCCTGCGAGGCCGTCGAGGGTGACGAGACGGCGATCCTGTCGGACCTGGCCGATACCGACGTGCTAGTGTCGATGGGTTTTACGTCGCCGATGGCCGAGGCTTCGCCTCGCCTGCGTTTGGTGCAGGTGCCTGGTGCGGGTCTTGATCGCATCGACCGCAGCCTCCTTCGGCCAGGCCTGCGGCTCGCCAACGCCTATGGCCACGAGGCCGGCATCGCCGAATACATCATGGGCACGATGCTGTCGCTGACGCGCTCGTTCGGCAGCCTCGATGCCAGCTTGCGCAAGGGACGCTGGGACAGCCAATGGGCGGTCGGCACGCCGATGCCGCCGCCGTCTCCCGAACTTGCCGGCAAGACACTGGGCATCCTGGGTTTCGGCCATATCGGCGAAGCGCTCGCCCGCCGCGCCGCGGCCTTCGACATGAAGGTCTGCGCCGTTCGCCGGCAGGCGCAGAAGGACGTGCCGGCGGGCGTGTCGTTCATCGGCGGTCCCGATCGCCTCGACGAGGTGCTGCGCTCCGCCGATTACCTCGCGATCACGCTCTCGCTCTATCCCGAGACGCGCAACTTGCTGGACGATCGCCGATTGGCGCTGATGAAGCCCTCGGCCTACCTGGTCAATGTCGCGCGGGCCGAGATCGTCGACGAGGGTGCACTCTATCGTGCACTGAGCGGCGGCAAGCTCGCCGGCGCTGCCCTCGATGTCTGGTACCGCTATCCCACAGCGCCTGGACCGACCATGCCCGCCAACCAGGCCTTCCATGAGCTCGCCAACGTGATCCTGACGCCGCACGTCTCCGGCTGGACCGAGGGCATGCTCGAGGCGCGGGCCAAACTCATAGCGGCCAACATCGAGCGTGCGGCGCGCGGCGAGCGGCCGCTGAACGAGATCGAGCCGCGGTGAGAAGCTGGCAGCAGCGCCTGCCGTTCTATTACGGCTGGTTGATCATCGGCATCGCCTTCGTGACGATGGCGATCGCCGTCACCGCGCGCACGTCCTTCTCGCTGCTGCTGCCGCCGTTGATCACCGAATTCGGCTGGGATCGCGGGCTCGCTGCCGGCGCCTTCTCCTTCGGCTTCCTCGTCTCGGCGGTGCTGGGGCCGATCGTCGGCCGCGTCATGGACCGCAAGGGCCCGCGCATCGTGATCGAATGCGGCGTGGCCATGGTGACGATGGGACTCCTGCTGGCAACCGTCATCGCCAATCCCTGGCAGTTCTACGCCACGCTCGGCGTCATGGTGGGCGCGGGCGCCAACCTCATGACCTTCACTGCCCATTCGCAGTTCCTGCCGCACTGGTTCGTGCGTCGCCGCGCGCTCGCCATCAGCGTCGCCTTCTCCGGCGTCGGCGTCGGCGCCATCGTGCTGCTGCCCTGGCTGCAGTCGATCATCGAGCGCGAGGGCTGGCGGGAAGCCTGCTGGGTCATGGGCCTGCTCGTGCTGTTCGTGCTGGGGCCGCTCAATCTCCTCGTCTGGCGCCGGCCGCAGGATATCGGCCTGTTGCCCGACGGCCAGTCACACGCCGCCGCGGCGGCGCCGCGCGCGCGCTCGAACATCGTCGACAGCGCGTGGGCGTCGGTCGAATGGACGCTGCCGCGTGCACTCAGGACGGCGCGCTTCTGGTGGATCGCGCTCGGTTTCGTCTGCGCCCTGTTCGCCTGGTACGCCGTCCAGGTGCACCAGACCAAGTACCTGATCGAGGTTGGCTTCTCGCCGATCGTGGCCGCCTGGGCGCTGGGCATCGTGAGCGTCGTCGGCATTCCCGGCCAGATCGGGCTCGGCGCTCTCTCCGACCGCATCGGCCGCGAATGGATCTGGACGGCGGGCTGCGTGGGCTTTGCCGTCTGTTACCTCGCCCTGATCGCGCTGGAACACTCGCCGTCGCCGGTGCTGCTGTGGCTGATGGTGATCTCGCAGGGCTCGCTCGGTTATGCGCTCACTTCGGTGATGGGCCCGATCGTCGCCGAGATATTCGAAGGGCCGCACTACGGCTCGATCTTCGGCATGCTCACCGTTGCGCTGATCGGCGGCGGCGCGACCGGACCGTGGGTCACAGGTGTCATCCATGACGTGACCGGCAGCTATCGGCTGGCCTTCGTGATCGCCATCGCCTGCTGCGTCGTGTCGGCGATGGCGATCTGGATTGCCGGACCGCGCAAGGTGCGCCTGGTGCCGGGCCGCGTCTAGCTGCCTCTCAGCTGGATGAACGGACGCGCTTGCCGCGCGTCCCGGCCGGCGCCGATGCCGCACCGAACAGGATGGCTTCGATGATCTGCCGATAGCGCAGGTGCAGGTCGTCGATGGGGATCGGCGGCACCGCTTGGTTCGTGCCGCGCGCGCCGTCGCACAGTGTTTGGGCCAGCGCTTCGAACGTGACGCCGGGCTTCAGGCTGATCTGGCGGCGCGCTTCGAGCTCCTTCAGCAGGTCGACCACCTTGGCCTGGAAGTCGATGGCGACGGCGATGATGATGTCGCGGCTGCGACGGAAGGCCTGGTCATTGACCTCCAGCGCATGCGGTGAGCGGGCGAGCCGGCGGCGGGCGTCGCCATAGCGGACGTTCATGGTCTCGACGATGACATCGACCGCGCCGCCACCGGCTTCCATTGCTGCCCGGCCGGCGGCGATGCCCCTGGCGATCGATTCGTGGTTGTAGAACTCCAGCCAGTAGCGGAACGCCTCCTCCTTGCTGGAGAAGTGATGGTAGAGCGCACGCCGGCTGAAGCCACAGAGCTGGGCGAGCCCGCTCATGGTCATCTGCTCGTAGCCGTGATCCAGGAAAGCCTGCCGCAGACGTGCTGCAAGATTCTCCGGCCGGGAAGGGCTCGAATCCACCCTTCTCATATTGCACAAAACTGAGAAATGTGAGAAGTCCTCTCCTATGGGGATGGGGGGCTTTTAGGCCGCCTCTGACAAAGGCTCTAACTCCGGTTCGAAGCGATGGGAACGTCGAAATCGCGCCAGGCCGTCCACATGGCTCTGACGGCCGACGGCATCACCGGCCATCCCGGCCTGCATTCGGCCATCCGCCAGCAGTGCCGGATCATGCAGCAGACCTACGACGGCAATCCCAGACTGGCGTCGGTGTTCGGCAGCCAGCATCGCTGGTTGATGGGTCAGGTGGCGCTGGCGCTCTACTTCCGCAGCTGTTCCTCGGGCAAGGGCGGCGGCATCAACAGCGCCCAGGTCCTTGATCTCGTCTCGCGCCACGGCGTGGCCAGCCGCAACACGGCGGATGCCTTCCTGAAGGAAATGCTGAAGTACGGTTTTGCCCGCTATGTGCCGACTGCCGCGGACAAGCGCACGCGGCCGATCGAGCCGACGGAGATCAGCGTCGACGCGATCCATGGCTGGATCGGCATGCACCTGGCGACGCTTGACCGACTCGATCACGGCGGGCGGTTGGAGACGTATCTCGGCACGCCCGGCGCGCTGGTCGCGCTGCACCCCGGCGTCGCCGAAGGGCTGCTGTCGTCGGCCAGCGTGCGCAGGCCGGAGCGGACCTTCTCGCTGTTCACCTGGCTGAACAATGGCGGCGTGATCATGGACTGGCTGATCGCCGGCATCGAGGAAACCAACGCCGAGGCTGAGCGCGTTCCGACCTCCATCGCGTCGATCGCCGCCATGGCGCAGCGGCTGAACCTGTCGCGCACGCACCTGTCGCGCAAGCTCAGGGACGCCGAAGCGCTCGGCAGCATCGGCTGGCAGGGCAAGCGCGGCGAATCGGTGATGTGGGTATCGTCGGGATTCCGCCGCGAATACGCGGCGGCCCAGGCGGTGAAGCTTGCCATCATCGACAGCGCGTTCGCGGCTTGCTTCCGGCAGGCGCCCGTCGAGGCGTTGCCGGCGGCGGCGATGCAGAGACCGCCGCGCGGCGCGACCCTCTACGACGCGGCCTGATCGGCGTAGGGCACCGGCGTGCACAAGGCGTCGTCCTCGTGTCGGCGCCAATAGAGCTCCTCGACGCGCCGCGTGAGCGGGCCCGGGCTTCCATCGCCGACAGGACGACCTTCGTAGCGGGTGACCGGCATGATGCCGCCCGCGGTGCTGCTGATGAAGATCTCGCTCGCCTCGGCCACCTCCATGGCGTGGACGGCGCGCACGTCGCAGCGCAATTGCAGGTCGCGGGCGATCTCGATCACGGTGCGGCGCGTGATGCCCTCGAACAGGCCGCGCGCCGGCGTGGCCAGCACGCCGTCCTTGACGACGAAGATGTTGAAGCCCGGCCCTTCGGTGATGGTGCCATCGGCCGCCGGCAGGATCGCCACCGTGGCATCGCGGTCGTAGGCCTCGAAGATGCCCATGGTAAGGTCGAGCCAGTGGAAGTTCTTGATGCGCTGGTCGAGCGATTCCGGCGGGATGCGCTGGGTGCGCGACAGCACCATGCGCAGGCCCTCGCGCCGCTGGGCCTCGTCGGCGATCCACACGAACGGCTGGGCGAAGGCGTAGAGCCGGTTGCGGCATAGCCTGGGATCGCGCGTGCCGGGCGGCGGCAGGCCGCGCGTGCAGGTCACCTGGACGTAGGCGTCGCGCAGGCCCGAGCGGCTGGCGCACTCGATCATGATGTCGGCGAGCTGCTGGGCGGAGTAGGGCAGCGACATCCGAAGGCCCGCCATAGACGCCTGGAAGCGCTCGACATGGTCCATCAGCCGGAAGAAGCGGCCCTTCCAGACATGGGCGACGTCGTAGGTAGCGTCCGACCGCACGAAGCCACGATCGAGGATGGGCACGCTTGCTTCGGCCAGTGGCATCCACCGGCCGTCCATGAAAGCCACGCCCTTGATGCCGGCGGTCTCGCTGTCGGTGTTCATGTCTGGACAATGCCAGCTTGGCGCGCTCGTGTCCTCCGGACCGCGCGAACCAACTCTAGTGCGCCGCCGGTGTTGCCCCGCCGAGCTTCACCTTGCGCAGCACGAGTGCCAGCGACACGGCGGACAGCGCCAGCAGCATCAGCACCCAGAAGGCATCAATGTAGGCCAGGAACGACGCCTGGGCCTGCACCTGCTGGCCGATCCAGCCGATGACCTGCTGCGGCGCTTCGGCCGCCAGGCTGCCGTGGCGGACGAAATAGCCCGTCGTCTGCCGTACCGTCTCCTGGTACATGGTGCTCGAAGGTATCGTGTGCTCGATCAGCCGGCTCTGGTGGAACTGCTCTCGATCCGTCAGCACGTTGGAGATCAGCGCGACACCCAGAGAGCTGCCGATATTGCGCGCGATGTTGATCAGGGCCGAAGCCTGGTCGATCTTGCCGGCGGGAATGCCGTCGTACGAGGCGGCGGTGATCGACAGGAAGATGAGCGGCAGTCCGATGCCCAAAAGCATTCGCGACTGCGCCAGATACCAGAAGCCGACATCGCCGTAGATCGCCGTCAGGCTGTACATGGAGAGCCCGACAAACGATGCGCCGGCGACGATCAGGTACTTGGGCTGGATCCTGGTAAGCAGGCGGCCGGTGATGAACATCATGGCCATGGTGACGAGGCCGCCAGGCGACAGGATGAGGCCGGCCCAGGTCGCGGTGTAGCCGAGATCCTGCTGCACCAGCTCGGGCAGGAACTGCGTGGTCGCGAGCAGGATGGCGCCGGTCACCAGCATGACCAGGAAGCAGGCGCCGAACTGGCGCGTCAGCACCAGCTTGATCTCGATCGCCGGATTGCGGCGAGAGAGTAACCACGGGACCAGGGCGGCAAAGGCCAAGCCGCAGATGGTGGCGACGATGACGATGAAAGTCGAGCCGAACCAGTCGTCCTCCAGGCCGCGGTCGCACATCAGCTCGAGCGCCGCCAGGAACGTGGCGACCAGCATGAAGCCGACAAGGTCGAAGCTGCCGTCCGTCTGTCGCAGTTGCCGGCGCTGCGCGACCTCGGCCTGCGATTCGCGGAGCACCAGCGCGATCGCCACCATCGCCAGGAGGCCGACCGGGCCATTGATCGCAAAGCACCAGTGCCAGGAAACGTTGTCGGAGAGCCAGCCGCCCAGCGTTGGCCCGACCACGGGCGCCACCACCACGGCGACGCCGAACAGCGCGAAGCCCTGGCCGCGCTTCTCGGCCGGGAAAGCGCCGGCCAGGATCGACTGCGACACCGGCACCATGCCGCCGCCGGCCAGGCCCTGCAGGATGCGGAAAAGCAGCAGCGCCTGCAGGTTCCAGGCGAATGCGCACAGCACCGAGCTCACGGTGAACAGTGCGAGGCAAGCGAGGAAGAACGCCTTGCGGCCGATGCGCCGCACCAGGAAGCTCGAGGCGGTCAGCGCGATGGCGTTGGCGACAAGATAGGTCGTCACCACCCACGACGCCTCGTCCTCGCTGACGCCGAGGCCGCCCGCGATATAGGGCAGGGCGACGTTGGCGATGGTGGTGTCGAGCACTTCCATGAAGGCCGCGACCGCCACCAGCACCGCGATCAGCCAGGGGTTGGGGCCACTTTTCACAACCGGCTCCGCAGGCGCTCGAAGAGCGACGGCGAGGCGTCGATGCGCACTGTAGGCTCGACCGACATGCCTGGTCCAAGCGCGACATCGGTCGGCGGATTGTCGATTACGACCTTGACGGGCACGCGCTGCACGATCTTGACGTAGTTGCCGGTGGCGTTCTCGGCCGGCAGCAGCGAGAAAGCGGTGCCCGATCCCGGCTGGACGCTGGCGACGTGCCCCACGACCGTGCGCCCCGGATAGGCATCGATCGCGAGCGTCACCGGCTCGCCGGGCCGCATGTTGTTGAGCTGCGTCTCCTTGAAGTTCGCGACCACCCAGATCTCGTCGGGCACGAACATGCTGAGCGCGGTGCCGGCCTGGGCGTATTGGCCGACCGCGGCGCCGAGCTGGACGACACGTCCGGGCTGGGCCGCCGTCACCATCGTGTAGGAGAGATTGAGCCTGGCTTGGTCGCGCTGGGCCTCGGCCTGCTGCAGTCGGGCGACGGCGGTGGCGCGCTGCGCCGTCAGCGCCTCGAACTGGCGCTGGGCGACCGTCAGGCTTGCCTGCGAGCTGCTTACGGCGGCGCGCTGCTGGTAGAGCTCCGCCTCTGCGAGTTCGCCGGTCTGCTGACTCGACCAGCCTTCCTTGGTCAGCGTGCCGTAGCGCTCGGCCTGCTGCTGCGCATAGACGAGCTTCGACTGGTTCTGCTCGAGCTGTGCCCTGCTGGAGGCGACCTGGGCCTTCTGCACGTCAGTCTGGGCGTCGATGTCCTGGATGCCGGCCTGTGCGGCGGCGACCAGCGCCTCGGCGTTCGCCAGCGCCACGCGATAATCGCGATCGTCGATGCGGGCGATGACGTCGCCGGTTGCGACATGCTGGTTGTCGGTGACGGGGACGGCGGTCAGGTAGCCCGCCACCTTGGGCGCCACGGCGAACTGGCGGGCGGCAATGAAGGCATCGTCCGTCGTCTGGAAATGCCGGGCGTGGTCCCAGTACACGTCGCCGGCGGCGGCTGCCAGGAGGAGGAGGGCGCCCGCGCCGATGGCGCTTGCGAGCCGGCGCAGGAGGCCATGCGGGTGCTCGGCTGCGGTCGTGGCGACCGACGGCCGTTCGTCGCCGGCCTTCCGCCGCAGCCGAAGGCGCTCCAACTGTACGTTCGACAACATGGCACAAGCTCCCCGAGTTCCTGGCTGTTGCTGCCAGGATAAGAGTGGGGCCTGTCCCAACAATTGATGCGCTGGTGTGGCGCCGGCAAACCTTCGTATGGTCCGGCGGCGTTTGAACTAGGCGCGCACCTGGAGCGTGAAGCATCCGACGATCGTCTCGTCGGGTGGGAAGCAACCCTCCTACGCCAAAGCTTCGGAGGGCATCCGCTTCACGCCGCGCTCGCACCGGGACTGAGGCAGGACCTGTCCTGCGTAGCGCGCACCCACCTCCGCTAAAGCTTCGGTGGGTAGGGGGCGAAGCAGGATGGTAGTGGGGCCAGTCCAATACGAACCGGTCTCCACCGAAATTCCCTGCTAACAGGGAATTTTCAGGGAGTTTTGCTCACGGTAACTGCTGCTCGATCGGAGTTAGAGCCCGGAAATGCCCGGCTATCTGTGTCCGATCCCCGCTCGAACTGGACTGAATCAGGGAATTTCAGACCGATGAGCAGGGAAGATTCGGGGCAGGAACAGGGATAGGGCGTGTCCGAGCA
>NZ_BKAJ01000228.1 GCF_007992495.1 Reyranella soli | reverse complement strand
GGTCCGTAAAAGCATGAGTATGAGCGGGCCTGGAGGCCCGCGGTCCGGCATGATTGATCCGTTACTCTCGGCGCTGCGCGAGCGGCCGGCGTTTGCCTCGCTCACCATCGCCGACCTGGAGCCGCTGCCCGCGACAGGCACTGCGCACGGCCATGTGCGTCTGCCCGACGATCTCATCGCGCGCGTCGCCTATGCGCATGAAGGCGATCCCTCGGCCGCCGCTCGCCTCGCCGTTCAGGCCGAAGCCTTTCGCCATCTCAGCGCCGCGCATCGCACGCCCCGCCTGCACGACGTGATCGCGCCGCGTCCCGGGCTGCCGGGCGGCGCGCTGATCGTCGACGCGATCGACGGCCGCGCGCCGCGTCTGCCCGACGAGCTTGCCGCCATGGCCGACACGCTGGCGCGCATCCACACGCTGCCGCTGCCGGCCGACGACCAGCCGATACCGCGCCAGAAAAATCCCTTCCTCGAGACGCTCGCCGCGATCGAGCAGAACGCCACGCGCTTCCTCGATAAGGCCGTACC
Organism: Reyranella soli; assembly: GCF_007992495.1. Taxonomy (GTDB): domain Bacteria; phylum Pseudomonadota; class Alphaproteobacteria; order Reyranellales; family Reyranellaceae; genus Reyranella; species Reyranella soli. Next base: position 11,865 of record NZ_BKAJ01000228.1, on the reverse strand, counting down.
AGATGCGGGCGCGCGCGCCGAGATCGCCGAGGAGCTCAGCCTGATGCGCGAATTGGCAAACGCCATCGCGCACCGCGCGCAGCCGCTCACCGTGGCGCTGGCCGACACGCATCCGGGCAACTTCATCGTCGACGCCGACGGCATCGCCTGGTTCGTCGATCTCGAAAAGGTCCATGTCGGCTCGCCCGCGATCGACCTTGCGCATGCAACGCTTGCAACCTCGACGCTGTGGCATCCCGATGTAGGCAAAGTGCTGTCACGTGCCGACGTTCAGCGCTTCTACACGCTATATCTTGAGAGGGTCGGCCCTAAGCAGGCCGCCGACCTCGAACCGTGGCTGCAGCCGATGCGGCGCCTGACGTGGCTTCGAACCACGCTTTTCATGGCTCGATGGCGTGTGCAGACCCGCGAGCCGCGCGATCCGTCCGACCCCACACAATGGAGCGACGCCGGCCTCGAGCCGGCAATGAAGGCGCACATAGACGCGCGCATCGACCAATGCTTCCGGCGCGACACGATTCAGTCGATCCGAGCCGAATGGATGGCTTGACTCGTTCCCTGTTTGTTCTCAGAGTTGGCCTCATCATGAGGCCCAAAAATCCTCCCGATTATCCAGACGACGCGATCGCCGAACCCGTGCATCACGGCCGCGGCGCGCTCTCCAACGAGTCGAGTCGCTTCGACAGCGAGAGGCGCATCCGCACGACCGACGGCTGGGAAACCGAAGCGTCGAGCACGCCGAGTGAGGACGACGAGCTGCCGCCGCTGCGCACGACGCTGACGCGCGATGCCACGCGCACCATCCTCGCGCGCAACACCTCGCCTGACGTGCCGTTCGATCGCTCGATCAATCCCTATCGCGGCTGCGAGCACGGCTGCATCTACTGCTTTGCGCGTCCGACGCACGCCTATCTCGGCCTGTCGCCCGGCCTCGACTTCGAGACCAAGATCCTGTTCAAGCCCGACGCCGCGAAGCTGCTCACCGCCGAACTCGCCTCGCCCAAGTACCGGCCTGACGTCGTGGCCATGGGCACCAACACCGATCCCTACCAGCCGGTCGAGCGTGAGATGAAGATCACGCGCCAGATCCTGCGCGTGCTGAGCGACTTCAACAATCCAGTGGGCATCGTCACCAAGAACCATCTGGTGACGCGCGACATCGACATCCTGGCCGACATGGCCAAGCGTAATCTCGCCGAGGTGTTCCTGTCGGTGACCACGCTCGACAAGGACCTGGCGCGCACCATGGAGCCGCGCGCGTCGGCGCCGCATCGCCGGATCGACGCCATCCGTGCGCTGAACGATGCCGGCGTGCCGGTGGGCGTGATGACCGCGCCCATGATCCCGGGCCTGAACGACCACGAGATGGAGGCGATCCTCGAGGCCGCCGCCGAGGCCGGCGCCACGCGCGCGGGCTTCACCGTCCTGCGCCTGCCGCTCGAGATCAAGGAACTGTTCGAGGAATGGCTGCGCCAGCACCGGCCCGACCGCGCCGAGCGCGTGCTGTCGCTGATCCGCCAGATCCGCGGCGGCGCGCTCTATCAGTCGAGCTTCGGCGTGCGCATGAAGGGCGAGGGCCCGATCGCCGAGCTTCTGAGCGCCCGCTTCGGCGCGGCGGTGAAGCGGCTCGGACTCAACAGGATCCGCTATCGCCTCGACACGCTGCGCTTCCGCGTGCCCGAGGAGGCGCGTACTGCCCTGGTCGATGCCAAGCGCGACGCGCGGCAGATGAAGCTTTTGTAGAAGCGCTATTTCCGGGCGACGCCGCGCAAGCGGCGTCGTGCCGACGCTTGTTTAATCGCCGAGGCGATCTTGCGGACGAACGCGGGACCGAAAGTTCCGATCGGCCTCGTCGTCTCGAAATCGTAGGCGGCGTCCACGCTTACACGATTGTACTCGTCAAGAATGAGCCATGACGGAAAGTCGAGGCCGCCGCGCCGGCACTCGATCTCGCTGACGGCAAGGTGGGCACGCGTGCGGTCTGGTTTCTGCGACGTGAGGGGAAAAAGGAAAAGCGCAGCCGGCTCAACAGGCGTTCGGACAACGACGCAGACGGGTCGAGCCTTGCGACCGGACTCTTCTCCATCATCAGCCTGCCGAGCCCACAAATAGTGGTAGCGAACGATGTCTCCAGGCTTAAGTGCGTCCATCGTCGTCGGCGAGGATCGCATCCAGTCCGCTCATTAGCTCGCCATGAACGTCGTCAGGCGCATTCTGCAGCGTGTAGGCAACAGCATGGGGACGGGCGACAAGTTTGCGGTATTGGGTAGCGGGGATGATGACGAGCTTTTCCTTGCCGCGCTTCGTCAAGGCCACAGGTTCAAACAATGCCGTTTCGAGAATTTCTCCCGAAACGCGATTCATGTCGGAAAAGGTATATCGCTTCATTGGCGGACCACTGAGATACCTAATATAGGTATTTTACGTAGAATGTCACCCTTAGTCAAAGAACCGCACCTTCGGCCATAGCTCGCGCCAGCGCTTGGCGGCTATCCGCACCTCGTATTCGTCGCGGCGCGTGCGCCCGAACGTCGTCGGCCGACAGCGCAGGTTGACCAGGTCGTCGACGCCAAGCGGCGCGATCACCGTCAGGCTGTCGTCGGCCTCCAGGCGCACGCCGACGGCCGTCACCGTCTCCAGCCAGTAGATCATCGCATCGGCCGTGTCGCGGTGCTGCGGCAGGCCCTTCCAGACATGCATGCGCGCCTGGTTGCGCACCTGCCAGTCGAGGCCGGGCAGCAGGGCGCCGAGCCGCTTCTCGTACGCGGCCTCGCGCTCCTTTGAGAGATCGGCCGCGTCGTAATAGAGGACGTCGATGTCGGGCGGCTCGCGCGGCGGCGAGATGCCGTGCAGGTGGTCCCACACGCGATTGCGTACGAAGCCCGCGGCGATGCACCAGTCGGGCAGGGCGAGCGTGCGCGCGGCACGGAGCTGCGCCAGCGCAGTCGGGTCGCGCCCGACGATTGCGGCGATGTCGTCCGACTTGAGTGCCATGTCAGCGACGTCTCCGTACGGGAAACTGCAGGACGACGCCGGTGAAGATCTGGAAGGCCGGCACGCCCGGTCCGGTCTGCAGGACGGAGTATTGCGGCTCGACGAAGACGTTCACCACCCGGCCATCCGGGCGCTCGAACACGCGGCCGAGGCCAAGACCTACCGGGACCACCGAATTGTGCCCCAGATTGAACGTCGAGATGCCGGTCGAGCGCAGGTAGTAGCCGCCATCGAGATTGAGGAACAGCAAGGGCTGGATGGTCAGGGTCTGAAGGGTGCCGTCGAACGCCTGCTGATAGGAGGAGAGCAGGGCACTCAATCCCCAGTCATGGGCGGCGCTGACCACGGTCTGCGCGCCGCCCTGCCACTTGCCGGAACCAAGCGCCGGGGCGCTGGCCGTCGGTGCGGTCGCCAACGGGCCGGCGCCGAGCTTGGTCTGGCCGATATAGGCAATCGCCATGTCGTAGACCGTGAAATCGCCAATGCCGTTCCAGGCGCCATGCGGTCCCCAGCTGTTGGCGATCAGCGGCAGCGACGCGCGGGCGATCTGGTCGACACCGAGCGCATCATGCGGCAGGACGTGACGCAGATAGAGCTGGTGCGCCCCGGCCTCCGGCCGTTCCGAGAGGATTGGCTGCGCATAATCGTGCACCTGGAAGGCCATTTTGGGCGTCAGCGGATCGTTGGCCTCGTTCTGCGAGTCATCCTTGGCTGCCGTCGTCGCGGGTGCGGCGAGCGCCAGGACCGCGACGGCCCGCCACAGCGCCGCGGCCCATCGATATCGTCTGCGCTGTTTCATGCCCACAGGGTCCTGCGCAATGATGTCGGCAATCGGCGGCATCGCCGCACTCTACAGAACTGGTCTGGGGGTATGCCGAGCTTCCGCTACGAAAAGCGCTGCGCCGAGGCCGGAGCGGTTCTCATTGCCGGCATCGACGAGGTCGGGCGCGGGCCATTGGCCGGCCCGGTGGTCGCGGCTGTGGCCGTCATCGACCGCAGCCTCGCCAAGCGCAAGCTTTTGCGGCTGATCGACGATTCAAAGAAGCTGACCCCCGAGCAACGCGAGGAGGCCTACGCCGCCATCCTCGAGTCCGGCGTCGTGCGGTATGCCGTGGGCGAAGCGAGCGTCGAGGAGATCGACGCCATCAACATCCTGCAGGCGACGTTCCTCGCCATGCGCCGCGCGCTGCAGGCGATGTCCGAGCAGCCCGACCTGGTGCTGATCGACGGCAACCGCGTGCCGCCGGAGCTGGGCTGCCGCGCCGAGACCATCGTCGGCGGCGACGCGCGCTCCTATTCGATTGCCGCGGCCTCCATCATCGCCAAGGTGACGCGCGACCGTTACATGCGCGGCCTGGCAGCCTCGTTCCCCGGCTATGGCTGGGAGACCAATGTGGGTTATGCGCGTCCTGAGCATCTGGCCGCGCTCAATAGGCTTGGGCCTACGACCCATCATCGCCGGAGCTTCGCGCCGGTCAGAATGGTGCTTGAGCCCAGCCTGCCCCTGGAAGAAGCTGCCGCCGCCGAGCTTCCGCGCTGAGCGCGACGATGTCGGCGCTGTGGGTTTCGCCCCTCCGCGACATCCAAGGATTTTTATTGAGGTACTGCCTCGCTGCCGCGGTGATCGTCGTCCTGGCGGTGGCGGCTTCGCTGATCGCCGATCGGATCGGCAACTACGCTTTGGCGTCGCTGCTGCCGCACGATGGCCCGGCGCACCTGTGTAACGCTCCCCTCATTGCGAGACTGCTCTTCGCACTGCTCGCCACCATGGAATTGGTGACGATGGCGGCTCTCCTGCTTGTCGCAGTCGATCGACGCCGACTCCTGCCCAAGGGTGCAGCCACGTTCAACGTGCCTGTGCTGGGGGCCGGCCATGTGGTGGCCGTGGCAGCGCTGGCGCTGCTCCTTCATCTCGGCCTGTATGCGATCGCCTTTCGTGCGGACAACATCTGCGCAGCGACAAGCATCGCCGCGTGGCTGAAGCACTACACTGCGCTGATCTCCTTCGCGGCTCTCTACGTTGCTGGGTCGCTGATCCTGATCGGCGCTGTCTTGTTGGCTGCGAAGCCGGCGCTGTTGGCCAAATGAAAAGGACCAATTTGCACGTAGCGAAATAATATCTATCGATTGACATACTATATCAAGCGATATAGTTGGGCCTTTCGGCCCATGATCGACACCAAAACCCCCGTCCGCAGCCGCCCGGCCGTCCAAGCCCGGGGCGAGGATACGCGCCGGCGCATCCTGGAGGCGGCGCTCCACCTCTTTGCCGCCCAGGGTTACGAGGGCACGAGCACCCGCCAGATCGCCGAGGGTGCGGTCGTGAACCTGCCGGCCATCCAGTACTACTTTGGCAACAAGGAAGGCCTGTACCGGGCGATCATCCACGACATCACCGCCGACACCGACCGTCATATGAGCCCGGTGCTGGAGCGCGTACAGGCCGCCCTCGCTGACGCCGACACGCCGCGCGAGGAACTGATCGCGCTGCTCGGCGACATGGTCGAGACCTTCGTCGTTCTGGTGACCAGCGGCCCGCATGTCGACAGCCGGCGCCTGATCTTCGCCCGCGCCGAGGTCGAGGAGACTCCCGGCCTCGACGTCCTGCACGAAAACGGCATGCAGCAGATCGTCAATCCCTGCCTCGCCCTGGTGAGCCGCCTGTACGGCAAGCCCACGACCGATCCGGAGATGACCGTCCGCACCCTGGCGCTGATCGGACAGGTCGTCATCTTCTGCAACACCCACAAGCGACCTGTCCTGCCCGGCACCGGCCTCGATGCCGAAAGCGTGCGCCTGATGCGCCTCGTCGTGCGTGAGCACACCGACGCCATCTGCCTCGCCATCGCCACCTCCGCCTGAATATTTTCGCTGAGGTTTTGAGTATGCGTATGCGTTCGCCTTTTCTTGTCGCCTTCACGACGGCCCTGCTGGCCGGCTGCAGCTCCGGTCCTGACTTCGAGCGGCCCGCCAAGCCCACATCGACGAGCTACACACCCGAGGCGCTGGCGCCGCGCACCAGCTCGGCCGGCAACGGCCCCGGCGCCGAGGCGCAGAGCTTCGTGCCCACCATGGACATTCCCGGCGAATGGTGGACGCTCTTCCACTCGCCGCTGCTCGACACCCTGGTCAGGGAAGCCCTCAAGGCCAATCCCGACATCGACGCGGCCCAGGCGGCGCTGCGCCAGGCGCGCGAGAACTTCTATGCCCAGCAGGGCTCGCTGTTCCCGACGATCACCGGCAACGGCCAGGGCACGCAGCAGCTCGCCTCGCCAGCTGCCCAGGGCCAGACGGGTACGGGCGTCATCTACGGCGTCACCACCGCCTCGCTCAACGTCTCCTACTCGCCCGACGTGTTCGGCGGCGTGCGCCGTCAGGTCGAATCGAAGGAGGCGCTGGCCGAAGTGCAGCGCTTCCAGCTCGAGGCGACGTATCTCTCGCTCAGCTCCAACGTCGTGGTCTCGGCGATCAACCTCGCCTCGCTGCAGGCCCAGATCAACGCCACCCAGGACATCATCCGTATCCTTGAGAACTCGCTCGGCGTGGTGCGCCGCCAGTTCGACCTGGGCGGCGCCTCGCGCGCCGACGTGCTGGCGCAGGAAGCGACGCTGACCCAGACTCGCGCGACCTTGCCGCCGCTGCAGAAGCAGCTCGCCCAGGAGCGCAACCAGCTGATGCGTCTGGTCGGCCGTTCGCCGGACCAGGATCGCGGCGAGAGCTTCGACCTTGCCAAGCTCAAGCTGCCGCAGGACCTGCCCGTCAGCCTGCCCTCGCAGCTCGTCGAGCAGCGGCCCGACGTGCGCGCCGCCGAAGCGCAGCTGCAGTCGGCCAGCGCCGACATCGGTGTCGCCGTCGCCAACCAGATGCCGCAGTTCACCATCACCGGCGCGCTGGGCTTTACCTCGGGCGGTCTCGGCTCGCTGCTCGTGCCGGGCGCGGGCGTGTGGAGCATCGGGCTCGGCATTGCCCAGACGATCATCGACGGCGCCAGGCTCGATCATCAACGCAAGGCCGCGATCGCAGCCTACGAGCGCGCCGCCGCGCAGTACAAGGGCACGGTGCTGTCGGCCTTCCAGGATGTCGCCAACGCGCTACGCGCGTTGCAGGCCGACGCCGACTCGCTGCGCGCCCAGGTCGAGGCCGAGCAGACGGCGGCGGCGAGCCTTCGGCTCTCCGAGCAGCAGTACCAGCTGGGCGGCGTCAGCTACCTGATCCTGCTCAACGCCCAGCAGACCTATCAGACGGCGCTCATCAACCGCCTGAAGGCGCAGGCCGCGCGCTACGCCGACACCGCCGCGCTGTTCCAGGCGCTGGGCGGCGGCTGGTGGAACCGCACCGACGTCGATCCGAAATCCATGGGCAAGCCCGGCTACTTCGCCCTGCCGCCGGTGCAGGACATCAAGGTTCTCCCACGGGCCGCGCGCTAGGGCGCGCTCCGGCAAAGACAACACGCGTTCAGTCCAAGAGGCGTTCAATGATCAAGCGAATGCTCATCATGCTGGTTCTGGTCGGAGCGGTCCTGGGCGGACTGTTCGGCTTCAAGGGCTTCGTCAACGGCAAGATCAAGGAAGCCATGGCCGGCATGGCCAACACGCCGCAGACGATCTCGGCCGCCAAGGCCACGAGCAGCGACTGGCAGCCGACGATCGATGCCGTCGGCAGCCTGCGTGCTGTGCGCGGCGCCGACCTGTCGCTGGAAGTGCCGGGCGTGGTCGAGGAGATCCTGTTCAATTCGGGCGACGAGGTGCAGGCGGGCCAGATCCTGCTGCGGCTGCGGGCCGAGGACGAGATCGCCAAGCTGCAGTCGCTCGAGGCGACGGCGCAGCTCGCCCAGATCAACTACGACCGCGACGTCAAGCAGTTCAAGGCGCAGGCCATCAGCCAGGCGGTCGTCGACAACGACGAGGCCAACCTGCGCAACGCCAAGGCGCAGGTCGCCCAGCAGAAGGCGATCGTCGACAAGAAGACCCTGCGCGCGCCCTTCGCCGGCAAGCTCGGCCTGCGCCAGGTCGATCTCGGCCAGTTCCTCTCGGCCGGCACGGTGATCGCCACCCTGCAGTCGCTCGACCCGATCTTCGTCGACTTCCTGCTGCCGCAGCAGGCGGTGGCGCAGCTCAACGTCGGCGCCAAGGTCGAAGCCAAGGTCGATGCCTTCCCCGACCGCGTCTTCACCGGCAAGATCACCGCCATCAACCCCAAGGTCGAGACGGCGAGCCGCAACGTTCAGGTGCGCGCCACGCTGCCCAATGCCGACCAGAAGCTGCTGCCCGGCATGTTCGCCACGGTGCAGCTCGAGACCGGCGCCGCCCAGCACCTGGTGACGCTGCCGCAGACGGCGGTGAGCTACAATCCCTACGGCTCGCTGGTCTACCTGGTCGACGACAAGGGCAAGGGCGGCGACGGCAAGGCGCAGCTCACGGTGCGGCAGGTCTTCGTCACCACCGGCGCCACGCGCGGCGACCAGGTCGCGATCCTGAAGGGCGTGGCCGACGGCGACATGGTCGTCACCTCCGGCCAGGTCAAGCTGCGCAACGGCGTGCCGATCGCCATCGACAACAGCGTCGTCCCGAAGAACGACCCCGCACCGAAGATCGTCGATCATTGATCAAACCGTCATCCCGAGCGAAGCCGCCCGTAGGGCGGCGCAGTCGAGGGACCTGTTTTGTCGATGCATCAACAAAAGAGGTCCCTCCGCTACGCCTCGCTTCGCGAGGCTCCGGTCGGGATGACGGGAATTTGAGGACCAGCCCATGAAGTTCACCGATCTCTTCATCCGCCGTCCGGTGCTGGCATCGGTTGTCAGCCTGTTGATCCTGGTCGTCGGCCTGCGCGCCATCGGCGCGCTGCCGGTGCTGCAGTATCCGCGCACCGAGAACGCCGTGGTCACGGTGACGACGACCTATTACGGCGCCGATCCCGACGTCATCGCGGGCTTCATCACCACGCCGCTGGAGCAGGCGATCGCCCAGGCGAACGGCATCGACTACATGACCTCGACCAGCCAGAGCGGCGTCAGCACCATCACCGTCTACCTGCGGCTGAACTACGATTCGAGCAAGGCGCTGACCGAGATCAACACCAAGGTGAGCTCGGTGCTGAACCGGCTGCCGACCGGCACGCAGCAGCCGGTACTGACCGTCAAGGTCGGCCAGACCATCGACGCCATGTATATCGGCTTCAACAGCAAGGAGCTGGCGCCCAACCAGATCACCGACTACCTGGTGCGCGTCGTTCAGCCCAAGCTGCAGTCGGTCGAGGGCGTGCAGACCGCCGAGCTTCTGGGCGCCAAGAACTTCGCGCTGCGCGCCTGGCTCGACCCGCAGAAGCTCGCGGCCTATGGCCTCACCGCCAACGACGTGGCCCAGGCGCTGACCGCCAACGACTACATCGCGGGCCTCGGCACGACCAAGGGCCAGATGGTCCAGGTCACGCTGAAAGCCTCGACGGCGCTGACCTCGCTCAAGGAGTTCCGCGACCTGGTGCTGAAGCAGCAGGACGGCGCGATCGTGCGGCTGAGCGACGTCGCCAACGTCACGTTGGGCTCCGACGACTACGAATCCGAGGTGAGCTTCGACGGCCAGAAGGCGGTCTATATCGGCATCCAGGTGGCGCCCGCCGCCAACCTGCTCGACGTCATCAAAGGGGTGCGCGACGTCTTCCCCGGAATCCAGGCGCAGCTCCCGCAGGGGCTGAACGGCCAGATCATCTATGACTCGACGGAGTTCGTGAACAGCTCGATCGAGGAGGTGATCCGCACCCTGGTCGAGGCGCTGATCATCGTGACCCTGGTCGTGTTCGCCTTCCTGGGCTCGCCGCGCTCGGTGCTGATCCCCGTCATCGCCATCCCGTTGTCGCTGATCGGCACCTTCGCGATGATGGCCGCGTTTGGCTTCTCGATAAACCTGCTCACGCTGCTCGCGCTGGTGCTGGCGATCGGCCTGGTGGTCGACGACGCCATCATCGTGGTCGAGAACGTGAACCGCCATCTCGAGGAGGGGATGCAGCCGTTCCCCGCCGCCATCCAGGCGGCGCGCGAGCTCGGCGGGCCGATCATCGCCATGACGGTCGTGCTGGTCGCGGTCTATGTCCCGATCGGCTTCCAGCGCGGCCTGACCGGCGCGCTGTTCACCGAGTTCGCCTTCACCCTGGTCGGCGCCGTCACGGTCTCGGCGATCGTGGCGCTGACGCTGTCGCCGATGATGTGCTCGCGCATGCTGAAGCCGCACACCGAGAACGACCGCGGCTGGGAGGCGCGCCTGATCCGGGCCATCGACCACGTGTTCGACTGGGTGCGCCGCCGCTACGAGCGCTGGCTCAAGGGCAGCCTGAACAACCTGCCGGTCACGGCGACCTTCGCCGTGCTGGTGCTGGGCAGCATCTATTTCCTCTACAGCGCCACCGCGAGCGAGTTGGCACCGCAGGAGGACCAGGGCGTCATCATCGGCTTCGCCACCTCGGCGCCCAACTCGACCATCGACCAGCGCCAGCTCTATTCGCGCCAGATGTACCTGATCGGCGCCAGCCATCCCGAGACCGACCACGTCTTCCAGCTCGACGTGCCCGGCCAGTCGATCACGGGCTACGTGCTGAAGCCGTGGGACAAGCGCACCATGACCTCCAACCAGCTGCAGCCCATCATCCAGGGCGAGCTGGCCGGCATCGCCGGCGCCCAGGTCGTGGCCTTCCAGCCGCCGCCATTGCCGGGCAGCCAGGGCCTGCCCGTCCAGTTCGTGATCAACACGACCGGCCCGTTCGAATCCCTGAACGACGTGGCGCAGTCATTCCTGCGCGAGGCGCTGGCCACCGGCCGGTTCATCTTCCTCAACACCGATCTCAAGATCGATGCGCCGCAGGCCACGCTCGTGATCGACCGCGACAAGGCCTCGCATCTCGGGTTGAAGATGAGCGACATCGGCGCCGCCATGGGCTCGATGCTGGGCGGCGGCTACGTCAACTACTTCGCGTTGGATGGCCGCTCCTACAAGGTGATCCCGCAGGTCCAGCAGAGCTCGCGGCAGAACATCGACCAGATCCTGGACTATCACATCCGCGCCGCCGACGGCTCGTCGGTTCCGCTCTCGACCGTGGCCAAGATCGTCACCAAGGCGATCCCGCAGTCGCTGAACCACTTCCAGCAACTGAACAGCGCCACCATCCAGGGCGTGGCCTTCCCCGGCGTGTCGCAGGCCGAGGCACTGCAGACCCTGCAGGAGCTCGCGGCGCGCACGCTGCCGCAGGGCTACTCGGTCGACTACGGCGGCGCCTCGCGCCAGTACATGCAGGAGAGCGGCGGCTTCATCGTCACCTTCGGCTTCGCGCTGATCATCATCTACCTGTCGCTGGCGGCGCTGTTCGAGAGCTTCCGCGACCCGCTGATCATCCTGTTCTCGGTGCCGATGTCGATCGCGGGCGCGCTGGTCTTCCTGATGGCGCTCAGCACCGTGGCTTATCCTGGCGCGACCCTGAACATCTACACCCAGGTCGGCCTCGTCACCCTGATGGGCCTGATCAGCAAGCACGGCATCCTGATCGTCGAGGTCGCCAACGAGCTGCAAGCTGCCGGCAAGTCCAAGCGCGAGGCGATCGAGCAGGCGGCAGGGATCAGGCTGCGGCCCATCCTGATGACCACCGCGGCGATGGTGCTGGGCGTCGTGCCGCTGATCGTCGCCACCGGTGCGGGCGCGCTGTCGCGCTTCAGCATGGGCCTGGTGATCGCGAGCGGCCTCGCCCTCGGCACGCTCTTCACTTTGTTCGTCGTGCCCGCGGTGTACGTCATGCTGGCCGCCGACCATTCGAAGAAGAGCGAGGCCGGCGAGGTGGTCGAGACACCGGCCGGCGACTGAGTCATACCCGCTCATGATCTTCCGGACC
>NZ_BKAJ01000227.1 GCF_007992495.1 Reyranella soli | reverse complement strand
CAGGCAGCGCGGAAGATCGTTGAAATTTCAGATCTGAAATTTCGGATATCACGACTGTCGCTTTCCCCCACCCTACCCTCCCCCGTAAGACGGGGGAGGAAGTTTGAGGTCAGCTCTCCCGGTACCAGTTTGCCAGATCGCCCGTGTTGTTGTCCCAGCCGCTCAGCTCGACCACGAGCCTGTTGGCCACGGCGGCAACACCCAGGCGGGCCACCAGCGGGATGACGACGTGATTGTTCACTAGAAGCTCGTTCAGCTTGATCATCATGGCCGCGCGCTTGATCGGATCGAGCTCGACCTGCCCTGCCTGGTGAATGTCGTCGAATTCCTTGCTCCGCCAGCGCGTGGTGTTGCGGCCCTGCCACTTGTTGTCCTTGGTCGACGCCTCCCACGACAGGAACCGGCGCAGGAATACTTCCGGATCGGGCTGGGCCATGCCGGTGTTGTACATCTGCAGGTCGCAGTAGAACTTGGCGTAGGTGTCCGGGTTGGCGACGTCGGACGAGAAGAACACCGATGCCGTCACCGACTTCAGCTCGAGATCGATACCGGCCTTCTGGCAGGCCTGCTTGACGATCGCCTGGGTCTTCTGACGCGGCTGGTTGATCGAAGTCTGGAAGACGAACTTCAGCTTCTTGCCGCCCTTGGCCCGAACGCCGTCGGCGCCCCTGGCCCAACCGGCCTTGTCGAGGATGGCATTCGCCTTATCGACGTTGAATTCGTACCTGGTCGTCTTGGAGGCGAAGCGCTCGGGGTTGTAGACGAAGTTCGCCGTCGCCGCGCCGGTGCGGCCGTAGATGTGCTTTTCGATCGAGTCCCTGTCGATCAGCAGGGTCAGCGCCTGGCGCACCGCCGGATCCGACAGGGTCGGGTGCGTGGTCTTGAGACTGGAGCGCTCGCCGTCGACCTCGGTCCACGGATCGGTGCTGTTGAGCTGGATGTGCTCGATGCCGCCGCCTCGGCTGATGATGATGCGGCCCTTGCCGCCCTTCTCGAGGCGCGTGAGGATCTCGTCCTCGACCTGCATGTTCCAGCCGAAGTCGAACTCGCCGGTCTGCAGCACCGCGCGCGCTGCCGATACCGCATCGCCGCCGCCCTTCATCTCGATGGCGTCGAAATGGGGCCGGTTCTCCATGTGATAGTCGGTATTGATGACGCCGGCGACGAGGTCGCCCGGCTTGAAGTCCTTGAACTTGTAGGGGCCAGTGCCGACCGGCTTGAGGTTGGTCGGAGCTTCGCGCGACTTGGCGCCGACATAGTCGGCGAACAGGTGCCTCGGCATGATGCAGCCGGCCGCGGCGACGAAGGCATCGGCCCAGAACGGCGTCGCCTCCGAGAGTTTCACGACCACGGTGTGCTGGTCGATCTTCTCGACCGTGACGTCCTTGTAGGAGCCGCTGGTGAGCGTGGCCGTCGCCGGATCGCGAGCGTATTCCCAGGTGAAGACGACGTCGTCGGCCGTCAAGGGCTGGCCGTCGTGCCAGCGCACGCCCTTCTTCAGCTTCCAGGTCACCGATTTGCCGTCGGCACCCAGCGTGCCGTCCTCGCGGCCCGGGATCGTCTCCGCCAGCACGGGCCGGAGATTGCCGTCGCGATCCCAACGCGCCAGAGGCTCATAGAACAGGCGCGAGCCGTCCTGATCCTTGGTGCCGACGGCGAAGTGCGGGTTCAGCAGGGTCGGGCCCTGCCACCACAGCACCTTCAGGAGCCCGCCACCGCCGCGCTTGGTCGGCTTGTAGCTCGACTTGGGCTGCGCCATGGCCACGCCCGACAGAGCGAGAAGCTGGCTCGCCATCGGCGCCGTCAGCCCCACCATCGCCAGTCGCCGGACAAAGGCACGTCGCGACATCCGGCCCGCCTTCACTTGGTCTAGAAGACCCGCCAAGTCGCGTTCGTCCATCGGATGCCTCCATCTGCAAGATGTCAGCGTCTCAACTTCTCCTCCCCCGTCATACGGGGGAGGAACGTTTGAGGTCAGCTCTCCCGGAACCAGTTCGCCAGGTCCCAGGTGTTGGTGTCCCAGCCGCTCAGCTCACAGGTGAGCTTGTTGCTCACGGCGGTGACGATGGGCCGCGCGACCACGGGGATGACGACATGGTCGTTCACGGCCATGTCGTTCATCTTGATCATCATGGCCGCCCGCTTGAGCGGATCGATCTCCATCTGTGCGGCGTTGAAGACGTCGTCGTATTCCTTGTTCTGCCAGCGCGTGATGTTGCGGCCCTGCCACTTGTTGGCTTTGGACGCCACTTCCCACGAGCAGAACTGACGCAGGAACACGGCCGGATCCGGCTGCTGCGGACCGTTATTGTACATCTGCAGGTCGGCATAGAAGTGCGGATAGGTGTCGGGATTGGAGACGTCGGACGAGAAGAACACCGACGCCGTCACCGACTTCAGCTCGATCTCGATGCCCGCCTTCTGGCAGGCCTGCTTGACGATCGCCTGCGTCTTCTGCCGCGGCTGGTTGATCGAGGTCTGGTAGAGGTACTTCAGCTTCTTGCCGTCCTTCTCGCGGATGCCGTCAGCGCCCTTCTTCCAGCCGGCCTTCTCCAGGATGTCGATCGCCTTGTCGACGTTGAACTCGTACTTGGTGTTCTTGGAGCGGAAGCGTTCCGGATTGTAGATGAAGTTGGCCGACGCCCGGCCGGTGCGGCCGTAGATGTGCTTCTCGACCGAGTCCTTGTCGACCAGGAGCGCCAGCGCCTGGCGCACCGCCGGATCCGACAGGGTCGGATGCTTGGTCTTGATGCTGGAGCGCTCGCCGTCGACCTCGGTCGAGGGGTCGGTGAAGTTGATCTGGATGTGCTCGATGAAGCCCGCTTCGTTGATCATGACGCGGCCTTTGCCGGCCTTCTCCAGGCGCGTCAGGATCTCGTCCTCGACCTGCATGTTCCAGCCGAAGTCGAACTCGCCGGTCTGCAGCACCGCACGCGCCGCCGAGACGGCGTCGCCGCCGCCCTTCATCTCGATGGCGTCGAAGTGCGGCCGGTTGTCCTGGTGATAATTGGGATTGATGACGCCGCTCACCATGTCGCCCGGCTTGAAGTCCTTGAACATGTACGGGCCGGTGCCGACCGGCTTGAGGTTGGTCGGCGCCTCGCGCGACTTGGCACCGATGTAGTCGGCGAACAGGTGCTTGGGGATGATCATGCCGACCGGACCGACGAAAGCATCGGCCCAGAATGGCGTCGGCTCCTTGAATTTCACGGTGACGGTGTGCGTGTCGACCTTCTCGACCGTGATGTCGGTATAGACGCCGCTGGTGACGGCGGCCGTCGCGGGATCGCGTGCGTACTGCCAATTGAAGACGACGTCGTCGGCGGTGAAGGGCTGGCCGTCATGCCACTTCACGTTCTTCTTCAGCTTCCAGGTCACCGACTTGCCGTCGGCCGCCAACGTGCCGTCCTCGCGCCCCGGAATCGATTCGGCCAGCAGCGGCCGCAGGTTGCCGTCCTGGTCCCAGCCGGCCAGCGGCTCGTAGAACAGGCGCGAGCCGTCCTGGTCCTTGGTGCCGGTCGCAAAATGCGGATTGAGCAAGGTCGGCGCCTGCCACCACAGCACCTTGAGCACACCGCCGCCGCCGCGCTTGGTCGGCTTGTAGACCGGTGCCTTGGACTGCGCCATGGCCACGCCCCCCAAGGAGAGAAGCTGGGTTGCCATCGGCGCCGTCAGGCCCGCCGCCGCCATTCGGCGCAGGAATGCCCGACGGGACACCTTGCCTGACTTCACCTGGCCAATCAGATGGCGCAAACGACCTTCGTTCATCACAAATTCTCCCAACCCCGATGCCCCTGCTATCCTGCAAGATGCGTGCAAAGCCGATGGGAACAGGCCCGGCCGCCGCCGTCAACGGCGCCTTGATTTAGGACCGGACCTCAGCCATACCGCCCTGCCCTTGCCTTCCACCGGCGGGGTGCGCGGAGGTCCAAACCCCGCATCCTTCCACAGTGAGTGGAGTCCACATCCCATGCCCGACGTCACGACGACGGCGCCCAACACGCATCTGGCGCCCTATGCTGCCCGGGGCCTGAAAGGTCGCATCCTTTCCGGCGTGCAGCCCACCGGCAATCTCCATCTCGGCAACTATCTCGGCGCGATCCGCAACTTTGCGCGCCTGCAGGGCGACTTCGAGTGCCTGTACTGCGTGGTCGACATGCATGCCATCACCCAACCGCAGGACCCCAAGCTGATGGCCGCCCAGACGCGCGAGATCGCCGCGGCGTTCCTGGCCGCCGGCGTCGACGGGGGAAAACAGATCATCTTCAACCAGTCGATGGTGCCCGAGCACGCGCAGCTCGCCTGGGTGTTCAACTGCGTGGCCCGGGTCGGCTGGATGAACCGCATGACGCAGTTCAAGGAGAAGGCGGGCAAGGACCGCGAGAACGCCTCGCTCGGCCTCTACGCCTATCCGGCGCTGATGGCGGCCGACATCCTGATCTACAAGGCCACCCACGTGCCGGTCGGCGAGGACCAGAAGCAGCACCTCGAGCTGACGCGCGACATCGCCCAGAAGTTCAACAACGACTTCAACGCGCCCGACTTCTTTCCGTTGACCGAGCCGCTGATCTTCGGCGAGGCAACGCGGGTGATGAGCCTGCGCGACGGCACCAAGAAGATGAGCAAGTCCGACCCGTCGGACCAGTCGCGCATCAACCTCACGGACGATGCCGACGCCATCGCGCTGAAGATCCGTCGCGCCAAGACCGATCCGCTGCCGATGCCGGAGAGCGTCGCCGATGCCGAGAAGCGGCCCGATGCCGACAATCTTTTGGGCATCTTTGCCGCGCTGGCCGACCGCGAGAAGGTGGACGTGGTCCGCGAGTTCGCCGGCAAGCAGTTCTCCGAGTTCAAGGCGGCGCTGACCGAGCTTGCCGTGGCAAAGCTCGGTCCGGTCGGCGCGGAGATGCAGCGGCTGATGAAGGATCCCGGCCACGTCGACGCGGTGATGCGCAACGGCGCCGAGCGCGCCCGAGCGATCGCCGAGCCGATCCTGGCTGAGGTCTATCGGACAGTAGGCTTCCTGAAGCCGTAAGGGAGCGCGGGCCTCTGGCCCGCTCATTGTATCCATTCTTCCGGACCGCGCGCGTCCCCGCGCGCTCATGAGCATGAGCGGGCCAGAGGCCCGCGCTCCTGGACTGCAGGCGCGCCGCACGAACGGGCTCCTTGATATGCAGCAAAGCTGCTGCCAATCCGGCTATGGTACGCGGTGCGCGGGCTTGTCTCCTCATGTGTGGGCTCCAGCGCGGCATATCGCATGCCCGGGAACTCACCGCCGTCGAGGAGACAGCGGAAGGAGTGCTCGACATGGCAAAGTCCACCAAGCCCTGGTTGATCGCCGTCGCGCTCGTGGCTGTCGCCGGCCTCGGCTACTACGCGTGGCGGACCTTCGCCGATCCCGGGCTGCCCGACGGCTTCGCCAGCGGCAACGGACGGATCGAGGCGACCGAAATCGACATCGCCGCCAAGATTCCCGGGCGCATCGGCGAGATCCTCGTTCGCGAAGGCGACTTCGTCAAAAGCGGGCAAGTCCTGGCGCGCATGAACACCGACCAGCTGGAGGCAAAGCGCCGCCAGGCCCAGGCCGAATTGCAGCGGGCCATCATCGGAATCGACACCGCCAAGAGTCTCGTGATCCAGCGCGAGGCCGAACGAAAGGCGGCCGTGGCCGTCATTGCCCAGCGTGAAGCCGAGCTCGATGCGGCCAACCGGCGCCTGGAGCGATCGCAGCAGCTGGTCAAGACCAATACCGTGTCGCAGCAGGTGCTCGACGACGATCGCGCCCATGCCCAGGGAGCGGCGGCGGCGGTGAATGCGGCCAAGGCGCAGCTCGCCGCGGCCGATGCCGCCGTCAACGCAGCAAAAGCCCAGATCGTCGACTCCGAGGCGGCGGTCGATGCTGCGCGGGCGGCCATCGAAACCGTCACGGCCGACATCAACGACAGCACGCTCACGTCGCCGCGCGATGGACGCGTGCAGTTTCGTGTGGCCCCGCCCGGCGAGGTCCTCGCCGCCGGCGGCCGCGTGCTCAACATGGTCGATCTTAGCGACGTCTACATGACGTTCTTCTTGCCGACGGCCCAGGCCGGACGGGTCGCGATCGGCAGCGACGTGCGCATCGTGCTCGACGCCTGGCCGCAAGCCGTGCTTCCTGCCAAGGCCACTTTCGTGGCCAACGTTGCCCAGTTCACGCCCAAGACGGTCGAGACGGCGGAGGAACGGCAGAAGCTGATGTTCCGCGTCAAGGCGCATATCCCTGAGGAGCTGCTGCGCAAGTACATCGAGCAGGTCAAGACGGGCCTTCCGGGCGTGACCTATGTACGGCTCGACCCCAACGCCCAATGGCCGGAGCGGCTGAGCAAGGTCATCGGCCCATGATCGCGCCCCCTGTGGTGCGCCTCGACAAGGTGGGCCTGTTTTATGGCCAGACACGAGCCCTCGACGCGATCACGCTGGACATCGACGCTGGCCGCATGGTCGGCCTGATCGGACCCGACGGTGTCGGCAAGTCGAGCCTGCTGTCCCTGATCGCCGGCGCCCGCGTGATCCAGGAGGGCCGTGTCGAGGTGCTGGGCGGCGACATGGCCGGCGCCGCGCATCGCCGGCTGGTCTGCCCGCGTATCGCCTACATGCCGCAAGGGCTCGGCAAGAACCTCTATCCGACCTTGTCGGTCTTCGAGAACGTTGACTTCTTTGGCCGGCTGTTCGGGCACGGGCGGCGCGAGCGCGAGCAGCGAATTGCTGAACTACTGGCCAGCACCGACCTCGGCCGCTTCGCCGACCGGCCAGCCGGAAAACTGTCCGGTGGCATGAAGCAGAAGCTCAGCCTGTGCTGTGCCCTGATCCATGATCCGGATCTGCTGATCCTCGACGAGCCGACCACCGGCGTCGATCCTCTCTCGCGCCGCCAGTTCTGGGAACTCATCGACAGGATCCGCGGCGAGCGCGCCGGCATGAGCGTGATGGTCGCCACCGCCTACATGGAGGAGGCCGCCCGCTTCGACTGGCTGATGGCGATGGACGCGGGCCGTGTCCTGGCCACCGGCACGCCGGCCGAGCTGCTCGACCGGACGGGTGCGGCGACCCTCGACGATGCGTTCATCGCGCTGCTGCCGGAGGAGAAGCGACGTGGGCATCGCGAGGTCGTCATCCCGCCGCGCGCAGTGGGAGCAGCCGATGAGGTCGCCATCGAGGCCGAGCACCTCACCATGCGCTTCGGCGACTTCACGGCAGTGGCCGACGTCAGCTTCCGCATCGGCCGCGGCGAGATCTTCGGCTTTCTCGGCTCGAACGGCTGCGGCAAGACGACCACCATGAAGATGCTGACCGGGCTGCTGCCGGCGAGCGAAGGGATCGCCCGGCTGTTCGGCAAGCCCGTCGACGCCAACGACATGGAGGTGCGCCGGCGCGTCGGCTACATGTCGCAGGCCTTCTCGCTCTATGGCGAGCTGACGGTGCGGCAGAACTTCGACCTGCACGCCCGCCTGTTCAGCCTGGCCGCCGACACCATTGCCGGCCGCATCGAGGAGATGGCCAGACGCTTCGACCTCGTGGCCGTCATGGACGCGCTGCCCGATGCCCTGCCGCTCGGCATGCGTCAGCGCTTGTCGCTGGCCGTCGCCATGATCCATTCGCCCGAGATCCTGATCCTCGACGAGCCGACGTCGGGCGTCGATCCGGTGGCCCGTGACGGCTTCTGGCAGATCCTGTCGGACCTCTCGCGCAAGGACGGCGTGACGATCTTCGTCTCCACCCATTTCATGAACGAGGCCGAACGCTGCGACCGCATCTCGCTGATGCATGCCGGCAAGGTCCTGATCAGCGACACGCCCGCCGCCATCGTCAGGAAACGCGCCGCCGCCAGCCTCGACGACGCTTTCGTGGCCTATCTCGAGGAGGCGGCGGGCGCAACGGAACCCGCGCCGGCAACCGACGCGGCGCTGCCGTCGCCCGAAGCGGCTGCGGAACGGCCGACCTACAAGAGCATCTTCGACTTGAGACGGATGTTGGCCTATGCCCGTCTGGAATCTCTCGAGCTGCGGCGCGACCCGATCCGCCTGACGCTCGCCCTGGTCGGCACCGTCATCCTGATGTTCGTCATGGGTTACGGCATCAATCTCGATGTCGAGAACCTTTCCTTCGCCGTCCTCGACCGCGACAACACCTCGGTCAGCCGCGACTATGTCCAGCAAATCGCCGGATCGCGCTATTTCACGGAAAAGCCTCCGATCGTCAGCCACGACGAGCTGGACCGACGCATGCGCGACGGGGAGCTCAGCCTCGCGATAGAAATACCGCCCGGCTTCGGCCGCGACATCGCGCGCGGCCGTCGGGTCGAGGTCGGCGCATGGATCGATGGCGCGATGCCCAGCCGGGCGGAGACCGTGCGCGGCTACGTGCAGGGGATGCATGCGCAATGGCTGTCGGAGAAGGCCCGCCAACTCTACGGCCGGGCCGCCGCGGCCGGCGATTTCCAGCTGGTGATCCGCTACCGCTACAACCCCACCGTCCAGAGCCTCATCGCCATGGTGCCGGCGGTGATCCCGCTCCTGCTGATGATGATCCCGTCGATGCTCACCGCGCTCAGCATCGTGCGCGAAAAGGAGCTGGGCTCCATCATCAATTTCTACGTCACGCCCGTCACGCGCAGCGAGTTCCTGCTCGGCAAGCAGCTGCCCTACGTCCTGCTCGCCATGCTGAACTTCCTGCTGTTGACGGGCTTCGCCGTCTTCGTCTTCCAGGTCCCCTTCACCGGGAGCTTCGGCACCTTTGCCGCGGCGGCGCTGCTCTATGTCGTGATCACGACGGGCATGGGCCTGGTCGTCTCGACGTTCATGAAGAGCCAGATCGCCGCGATCTTCGCCACGGCGCTGCTCACGCTCATTCCGGCGGTGCAGTACTCCGGAATGATCGATCCCGTCTCGTCGCTTCAGGGCGCCGGCGCCTTCATCGGACAGATCTATCCCGCCACCTACTTCATGACGATTGCGCGCGGCACTTTCTCCAAGGCCCTGGATTTCCGGGACCTGCAAGGCGTGTTCCTGCCGCTGGTCATCGCCATTCCGGTCCTGCTGGGCCTTGGCGTCGCCCTGCTCAGGAAGCAGGAGACCTGACCATGCGGACGGCCAACATCCTGCAGCTCGGTATCAAGGAACTGCGCGGCGTGGCACGCGATCCCATGCTGCTCTTGCTGATCGTCTATGCCTTCACGCTCTCGATCTACACCGCATCGCGAGCCATGCCCGAGACCCTGAGCCGCGCCGTCGTCTCAATCGTCGACGAGGACCGCTCACCGGTGGCATCGCGCATCATCAGCGCCTTCTATCCACCCTATTTCCTGCCGCCGCAGCTCATCTCCCACGCCGAGATGAACAGCCGCATGGATGCCGGCATCGACACGTTCGCTCTCAACATTCCACCGAACTTCCAGCGCGACCTGCTGGCGGGACGATCACCCGAAATACAGCTCAATGTCGACGCCACGCGCATTTCGCAGGCCTTCACCGGCGCCGGCTACATACAGTCGATCGTTTCCGCGGAGGTCAGCGAGTTCCTGCAGCGCTATCGCGGCGCCACGGCGGTGCCCGTGGATCTCACCCTGCGCGCCCGCTTCAATCAGCAGCTCAACAAGAGCTGGTTCGGCTCGGTGAACAACGTCATTTCGATGATCACCATGCTGTCGATCATCCTGACCGGCACGGCCCTCATCCGCGAACGCGAGCATGGAACTGTCGAGCATCTGCTGGTCATGCCGGTGACGCCGACCGAGATCATGCTGAGCAAGATCTGGTCGATGGGGCTCATCGTCCTGGTCGCGTCGGGGTTTTCCCTCGTCATCATCGTGCAGGGACTGCTCGCGGTGCCCATAGAAGGATCGATACCGCTCTTCATGGTGGGGACCGCCCTGCAGGTCCTGGCGACGACCTGCATGGGCATTTTCCTCGCGACGGTGGCGGGCTCGATGCCTCAGTTCGGCATGCTGCTGATGCTCGTGCTGCTGCCGCTGCAGATCCTGTCGGGCGCCACGACCCCGCGTGAAAGCATGCCGCAGATCATCCAGGACATCATGCTGGCCGCTCCCAACACGCACTTCGTGATCCTGGCGCAGGCCATCCTGTTCCGCAGCGCCGGGCTCGACGTCGTCTGGCCGCAGTTCGCCGCCTTGCTGCTTATAGGGGCGGTCCTATTCTATTTCTCTCTTCGCCGCTTCCGGCGATTCCTGCGGTAGACCGTCAGCCTTCCATCCGGGTCAGCGCCCACTTCACGGTGCTGCCCTCCATCGGCACCTGGCCGACCAGCACGATCTGCTCGGTGCGGCGCACGCGGCCCTCTTCGCCGAGATAGATGCTCTCGGCCAAGCCAATGCCGGCACCAGAAGCGCGCAGGCGCCAGCCGCGGCCGCTCGGCAGGCGCATCAGCACCGCCTGGCCGCTTTGCGCCAGGGTCGCCTTGACCGCCGGATGCAGGTGGAAGCGCACGATGAAGCGCTTGTCGGGCACCGTCACCATGCGGCCTTCGTGGCCCGTGAAGGTGTCCTCGCCGCGCAAGTCGCCGCCATCGGCCGACAGCCACAGGCGGCGGCGATGGATGATGCCGTAGAGCGAGCGGTAGCCGTCATGCATCATGTCGAGCCACTGCGCGCCGTCATTGTCGGCGCGATCGACCACGACGTTGCCGGCGCGATATTCCAGCGAGCCATGATCGGTGATCTCGCTCGAGTTGGTGTCGTCGACCACAGCCGTCGAATGCGCTGCCGTGTAGCGCATGAAATGCCGCCAGTCGCGCGGCGCGCCGGGAAAGGTGCCGCAATTGACGATCAGGCGCTCATGCGCAGCACTCATCTCGAAGGAGAGCGTGCCGGCATGGGCGATGCCGTCCATGCCGCGGCCGGGCGGACTGCCGGCGTCGGTGATCACCAGCGAGGTGCCGGCGGCCAGCCGCTGGAAGCCGCTGGCCAGCGCCATGGTCGGCGCGCTCTCGCTCGAGCCCGAGCGCGCCAGCACCAGGTCGATCAAGGTACGATCGGCCTCCCAGGCGCCGTTGAACAAGGCCAGGCCACCGTCGCCATGGCGGTAGAAGCGCAGCAACGGCGCCATGCGGTCGATGGCGGCGAGGATCTCAGGCGGCGCGCGGCGTTCGGCCGAACCGAGCGCCGAACGCACGTCGATCAGATGGCGCAACACGGCGAGCTGCAGCTGCGGCGCGCGCTCAGCCACGATGCCGTCATGCAGCACGTAGCGCTTCACGAACTTGGCGAGCCGCGACAGCGTCTGGTCGAGGCTCTTCTCGAAGTGCTTGCCGTCGCGCAGGAAAGCCAGGTCGACGAAGATCAACGCCTTGAAGGCGGCGACCGCCTCGTGCCCGACCAGGCCGGTGCGCAAGGCGCGCCGCAGATGGGTGCGCTGGCGGGCGAGCGAGAAGACGAAGCGGGCGGGGAACTCCGGATCGGCCGCGGTGGCCAGCCAGTCATAGTGACGGATCCATGAGACGATGCGCTCGGCCAGCACCTCGCGCTTCCAGGTCACGGGAGACCAGCGGCCTTCGCGGTTCGACCAATCGTCGACCAGCCGGACGGCAAGGGCAGCCGCCGCCGGGTCACCGCAATCGCGCAGGTCGCGCAGCCAGGCAAAGCCGTTCAGCGCATCGACCCACAGGCCGGATGCACCGGAGCGTCGCCACGGCGGATCGTCCGATTCGGGCGCCACGGCGCCGGCGCTGCCGCGCGCCAGAAGCTCGCCCATGAGGAGGCGCTGGCCGATCGCCGGGTCGCCAGGCCAACTGTCGGGCGCCACGGCGAAGAAGGAGCGTGGCGATGCGTAGCCCAGGGTGAGCGAATAAAGGCCAGATTCGAGCAGCCAGCGCCCAAATCCGCGGTTTTTGCTACCATTGGCCTTGGTCGGGCGGGGAGGAGCGGAGCGGGTCGGACGGGTACCGGCCACCAACGGCTCACCCGGCCGGCGCACGTCTGATGCAACCAGCGTCATTTGCTTCTGTTCGTTGGCCCGCCGGCATTTTCCACCGGGCAGTTGAGGGGTGTGGCCATTTTAGCCCACCCGGACGGCGCTGGCGATGGCCCCGGCAAATGCCCTTGAACCGCCTCCCCGGCACCCCAGATTCACTGCAAGGGAAGGCCTTAATGGATTCCTGGACGCTCGCTCCTCGGAGGAGAGTTCTATGAGCCGTGTGTCGATGTTCAATTCGCCCCTGCTGCTGGGTTTTGACCAGCTCGAGCGCACGCTCGACCGGTTGGCCAAGAGCGCGGAGGGCTATCCGCCCTACAATATCGAGCGGATCGGCGAGAACGGCTTGCGCATCACTCTTGCCGTTGCGGGCTTCACGACCGACGACCTCGCCATCGAGCTGGTGGAAAGCCAGCTCACGGTGCGCGGCAAGCAGACCGACGACAGCGATCGCGTCTTCCTTCATCGCGGCATCGCGGCGCGCCAGTTCCAGCGGGCTTTCATGCTCGCCGAGGGCATCGAGGTCTCCGGTGCGCGGCTGGACAACGGGCTGCTGTCGATCGACCTCGTGCGGCCGGTCCAGGAGCCACGCATTCGCAGGATCCGCATCGAGGCCGGCGACGCCGGCAGCGGTGCCGGCAACACCATCGATATCACCGCGCGTCGTGTTCAGCCCCGCTGACGGACGCTGGTTGACGCTGCCAAGGAGGTAGCCATGGAAAACGAGCAGACTAACAACTTCACGCCCCTCGCCGACGAAGCATTCCTGAGCCTCGGCTCCCAGCAGATCGCCTACGTGAAGGCCATCAACCTTCCCGACGGCGCGCATGCGATCGGCATCTTCTCCGCCGACGGCAAGCCGATGGCCGCCGCGCCCTCGGTCGAGATCGCGCAAGCGTTGATCCGCCAGCACGAACTCGAGCCGGCGATGGTGCATT
>NZ_BKAJ01000226.1 GCF_007992495.1 Reyranella soli | reverse complement strand
CATGAGTCATGAGGCGGGCCTGGAGGCCCGCGGTCCGGCAAGAGTTCTTCGACGGTCGCGATGAGTCGCGCGATGTCGGCGGGGGTGCTCAAGCGATGGTCGCCGCCCTTGATCAACGTTGTGATCACCTCGGGCGCTTCCATGTGGTCTGCGATTTGCAGCGAGTATTCCCACGGCACGTCCGGGTCGCTCTGGCCGTGCAGCAGGCGCACCGGACAGGGCAAGGCGAGCTTCTTATCGAGCACGAGATGATTGCGCCCCTCCTCGATCAGTTTCCAGGTGAAGACCGACGGTTCGGGCGAATATTGCGACTGGCGCTCCAGCCGACCGTCGCGCTCCAGACGCTCGCGATCTTCCGGCGACAGGCCTTTCAACAGCATGCGCTCGGTGAAGTCGGGCGCTGCCGCGATCAGCACCAGGCCGGCCAAACGCTCGGGCCGCGCCCGCGCTGCCAGCAATGACAGCCAGCCGCCCATGCTCGATCCGACCAGCACCAGCTTGCCCTCGGTGTGCTGGTCGAGCACGGCAAGCGAATCGTCGAGCCAGCGCCCGATCGTGCCATCCTCGAAGCGGCCCGACGATTGGCCATGGCCGAGATAATCGAAGCGCACGAAGGCGCGGCCGGTTCGCCGCGCCCAATCCTCGAGCGCCATCGCCTTGGTGCCGGTCATGTCGGAACGGAAACCGCCCAGGAAAGCCACAGTCGGCGTGCGACCGGATGTCGTCGCATAGGCAACGGTGTTGCCGTCAGGACGCCGCAGTCTTTGCACTCTATCGTCGCTGGTCATCCCGTGTTACCTGCCACAACAATCAACCCTCCGCCAAGCTGACGTGCCCGCCAACCCGACTCTCCTGCAGATCGTTCCCACCCTCGCCGGCGGCGGCTTGGCGCGCGCCACGCTCGACGCCGCGCAAGCCGTGATCGCTTCCGGCGGCTCGGCCATCGTCGCCTCGCCGGGCGGCGCCATGGTGCCCGATCTGCTCAGGCTGCGCGCCACGCATCTCGAGCTGCCCGAAGGCGGCCATCCGCTGTGGGGCCGCCTGATGCTGCCCGGCAAGCTCGCCTCGAGCCTTCGCGAAGCGCGCGTCTCGCTGATCCAGGCGCGCTCGCCCAACACGGCCTGGGTGGCGCGGGCGCTGGCGCGGCGGCTCGGCATCAAGTGGATCGCGACCCTGCACACGCCCTTCCTCGCCGACGGCATCGCCGAGCGCTTCGTCGAGCGCCGGCAGGCGCGCGCCGACGCGGTGATCGCCGTGTCGGAGCATGTGGCGCGCGATGCGCTGCAACGCTTCCCGACGCTCGACGGTCGCCTGGAGACGATTCCACCCGGCATCAACTTCGACCGCTTCGATCCCACCATCGTGCGCGCCGACCGGGTGATCAAGCTCGCCTCCGAGCTGCGCGTGCCGGACGGCAGCCATCTCATTCTCTGCCCGGCGCGCTTCGACGAGGATCGCGGGCAGAAGATCCTGATCGAGGCGGTGAAGCGCCTAGGTCGCGACGACGTCTTCTGCCTGCTGCTGGGTTCGGTCGGTGCGCCGACGGCGTTCGAGCGCGAACTGGAGCGCGGCATCGTGGCGGCCGATCTGGCCGGCCGCATGCAGATCGGCCCCTATGTCGACGACATGCCGGCGGCCTACATGCTGGCCGACGTCGTGGTCGCGACCGGCGGCGCACGCCAGGGGTTCAGCCGCACCCTGGTCGAGGCGCAGGCGATGGGCCGCCCGGTGGTGGCCGAGGACGGCGGCGGCGCGGTCGAATCGGTGCTGCCCGGGGTCACCGGCTGGCTGGCGCCGGCAGGCGACCCGGCGGCGCTGACCGAGGCCCTGCAGAGCGCGCTGTCGCTCAGCACCGAGCGGCGTGTCGAGGTCGCTCGCGCCGCCCAGGAGCAGGTGCGCAGCCGCTATGGCCTTGCCCAGGCCAACCGCCAATTGCTGCAGCTTTACGAGCGTTTGGGCTGATTCACCGCTGCCGCAGTGCAACCACACGATGCGGCGGGCATTGACTAACGGCCAAGCCGCATCTATCTCCAGGCCCATGGAACGCCGGTTTTTCACCGCTCCAGCTATCACGACCACCGTTCGAACTTGATTCGGCCGGGCGCGCGCACTCGTGCCGCTTCCCGGCCGCTCGCCGCCGACACTTCGCGTCGGCGCATGAGCTGTGTTCGGAATCTTCTTATTCGGTGGTTACCATGATTAATATTTCCTTACCGGACGGTTCGGTCCGATCGTTCGACAAACCGGTGAGCGGCGCCGATATCGCTGCCTCGATCGGCCCCGGCCTCGCCAAGGCGGCGCTGGCCTTGCGCGTCGACGGCAAGATGAAGGACCTCGCCCACGTCGTCGACCGCGACGCCAAGATCGGCATCGTGACGTCGCGCGACCCCGAGGCGCTGGAGTTGCTGCGCCACGACGCGGCGCATGTGCTCGCCCAGGCGGTCCAGGAACTCTATCCCGGCACGCAGATCACGTTCGGCCCGGCGACGGAGGACGGCTTCTACTACGACTTCGTGCGCGAGCAGCCGTTCTCGCCCGAGGACTTCGCCAAGATCGAGCAGCGCATGGCCGAGATCGTCGACCGCGACCTGCCGATCACGCGCGAGATCTGGGACCGCGCCAAGATCAAGGACTACTTCCTGAAGCATGGCGAGAGCTTCAAGGCGCAATGGGCCGACGAACTGCCCAAGGACGAGGAGATCTCGGTCTACAAGCAGGGCGACTGGCTCGACATGTGCCTCGGTCCGCACCTGCCCTCGACGGGCAAGCTCGGCAAGGCGTTCAAGCTGACGAAGGTGTCGGGCGCCTACTGGCGCGGCGATGCCAACAACGCCCAGCTGCAGCGCGTCTATGGCACGGTGTTCTTCTCCGACAAGGACCTGAAGGCCTACCTGCACCGCATCGAGGAAGCCGAGAAGCGTGACCATCGCCGGCTCGGTCCGGAGATGGGCCTCTTCCATCAGCAGGAAGATGCAGCCGGCATGGTCTACTGGCATCCCAAGGGCTGGACGCTGTGGCGCACGCTCGAGAACTACCTGCGTCGCAAGCTCGAGGCTGGCGGCTACGTCGAGGTGAAGACGCCGCAGCTCAACGACCGGCGGCTGTGGGAGAAGTCGGGCCACTGGTCGAATTTTCGCGAGAACATGTATCTCAGCGAAAACGAGGAAGGCCTGAAGGAGTTCGTCGACGACCCGGCGCGGCGCATGTTCGCGCTGAAGCCGATGAACTGCCCGTGCCACATCCAGATCTTCAATCAAGGCCTGCGCAGCTACCGCGAGCTGCCGCTGCGCATGGCCGAGATGGGTTCGTGCCACCGCTTCGAACCGTCGGGCGCGCTGCACGGCATCCTGCGCGTGCGCGCCTTCACGCAGGACGATGCCCACATCTTCTGCGAAGGCAGCCAGATCGAGGCGGAGACGATCCGGTTCTGCCAGCTGCTCGAGTCGATCTACAAGGACCTGGGCTTCCCGGACTACTTCGTGAAGTTCTCCGACCGGCCGCCGACGCGCATCGGCTCGGATGCGATCTGGGACCAGGCCGAGGGCGCGCTCAAGTCGGCGTCCAAGGCGGCCGGCGTCGATCTGATCCTCAACCCCGGCGAGGGCGCTTTCTACGGGCCCAAGCTGGAATTCGTGCTGCGCGACGCGATCGGCCGCGACTGGCAGTGCGGCACGCTGCAGGTCGATTTCATGCTGCCCGAGCGCCTGGGGGCGAGCTACGTCGCCGAGGACGGCAGCCGCAAGGTCCCGGTCATGCTGCACCGCGCCATCTTCGGCAGCTTCGAGCGCATGATTGGCGTTCTCATCGAGCACTATGCCGGCCGGTTCCCGCTGTGGCTGGCGCCGACGCAAGCGGTAGTGGCAACGATCGTCAACGACGCCGACTCCTATGCCCAAGAAGTTGCAGCCAAGCTTCGCGCTGCCGGTATGCGGGTCGACCTCGACCTGCGCAACGAGAAGATCAACTACAAGGTCCGCGAGCATTCGCTGGCCCACGTCCCGCTGATCCTTGCCGTCGGGCGCCGCGACATGGAGGGCAAGACGGTTGCCGTCCGCCGCCTGGGCTCGGAAAAGCAGGAGGTCCTTGAACTCGGGGCCGCCGTCACTAAACTTTCTGAAGAGGCGCGGCCGCCCTTCTAGGGCGGCCGTGTCTCGCATCCCCGCTCCAAACCGGAGCTCTTACGAAGGAGAATGAAGCCATAGCCAGACCTGCCCAACAAAGCGCGCCCACCCGCGAGGGTCCGCGCGTCAACGGCGAAATCAAGGCGCCGCAAGTCCGACTGATCGACGAGAATGGCGATATGGTCGGCGTCGTCAGCACCCGCGAGGCAATCGACATGGCAGAGGAGGCCAGTCTCGACCTGATCGAGATCTCCCCCAATGCGGTCCCGCCGGTCGCCAAGATCTCTGATTACGGCAAGTACAAATACGAAGCGCAAAAGAAGGCGCACGAGGCGCGTAAGCACCAGAAGGTCATCGAGGTCAAAGAGATCAAGATGCGCCCGAACATCGACGACCACGATTACGAAGTGAAGATGCGCGCCATGAAGCGGTTCATCGAGGAAGGCGACAAGGTGAAGGTCACCCTGCGCTTCCGCGGCCGCGAGATGGTCCATTCCGAGCTCGGCCTGCAAGTGTTGAACCGCGTCCGTGGCGAGATGGACCCGCTCACCAAGATCGAATCGATGCCGCGCATGGAAGGCCGGCAGATGATCATGGTTCTGGCTCCGAAGTAGTCGCGCCGAAGTAGTTACTTCGTCGCCTTCGGGGGACGCAGGCGCAGCGTCACGGTTCCGGCGCTGCGCGATTGCTCAGGATCGAACCGTCCATTCGCCGTCGAACCGTCGAGCCAGCGCACGCTGTAGACGGTCTCGCCGGCGAACGACATTGGTTTGCCGGTCTTTCCATACATCCAGTAGTCGCAGCGGATCTGGTCATCCGGGTTGAGCTGCTGCGCCTGGCAGATCTGGTGCAGCACGTAAGGCATGAACCGGGCGCGGCCGTCTTCGGGCGCCGTCGTGTAGTTGAGTGCCAGCGACCGCTGCTGGCTATCACAGCGATGGATCGCACGGACCTGCGCCGCCCCCGGCGTCTTCTGCCTGATCCCGACCAGCTCCACGATCAGCGCATCGACCGCGTGGGAGCGGGCGGCGTCGGTGAAGCCCGCACTCACCAGCATCGCCTCGTAGTGGCCGATCGCTTCGGCCGTCGGCGCCTCGGGATAGCCGGCGCGCGCCAGGTCGCGCTGCCACGAGCGCGTCTCGAGAGCGCGCACGACCATCGCGCCGGTGAGGCCTGCGCGCTCGGCCCAGTCGCCCAGCACGTTCTCTGCCGTCCAGCAGTATTTCAGGAGGTTGTAGCCTTCAGGCTCGACCGGCTTGGCACGCGCGTCGACCACACCCATCACCTGGCCGACCACCGTCTTCACCAGGACGTACTGCGCCGCCGGATTGTCGCGCACTTTCTCGGAGCTCGACGAAACAGCAGCCGACTGGTTCGAGGAAGAATTGGCCGGCGCCTCCGACTGTGCCCCGACCGGGGCGGCGCCCAGAACCGTGATAAGGGCAATTGCTGCAGTCCTCATGGCCGGTCGTCGCCTCCATGCGATGTAACGCCTGGAAGCCGCGTTCGTTCCAGCTATGCCATGTACGACCCGCCGTTGACGTGCAGCACCTGCCCGGTGATGGCGTCGGCTTCGTCTGACGCGAGGAACACCGCGCTGCGTGCGATCTGGTCGGGCGCTAAAAGCTTGCCGCCGAGCGGGATGGTCGCCTTGGCCATCTCGACCAGCTCGGCGTCGGTGTTGCCGTAGCGCGGCTGGGCGGTGTCGGTCGTGCCGGGCGCGATGGCATTGACCCGGATGTTGTGCGGCGCGAGCTCGAGCGCCATCGCCCGGGTCATCGACACCACGCCGCCCTTGCTCGCGCTGTAGTGCACGCCGCGCACCGCACCGCGCATGGCCTGCGAGGAGAGGTTGATGATCGAGCCGCCCTTGCCGGCCGCGATCAGCACCTTGGCGACTGCGACCGCGGCGAAGCAGCCGGCCTTCAGGTTGATGTCGAGCACGTAATCCCAGTCGCTCTCGCGCATCTCGAGGAACTTTACGCGCGGATAGACGCCGGCGTTGTTGACCAGGATGTCGGGCACGCCGAGCGCGCCCACGGTCTCGGCCACCATGGCCTCGATGTCGGCGAGTTTCGCGACATCAGCCTTGATGAGATGGGCGCGCCGGCCGGCCTGCCGGACGTAATTCGCGACCGCCCGCGCACCGCGCTCGTCGTCGAGCCAGGTGAGCGCCACGTCGGCCCCCTCCCCGGCCAGCGCCCGGCCGATCGCCGCCCCGATGCCCTGCTGCGCGCCGGTCACCAGCGCCACCTTGCCTGCCAGTCTCATGCTAAATCCTCTGTTCCACCGCCGAATGTGCCATTTCCGGGCCAGATCGGCCGCGCTTGCGTGGCCTTCCTGCCGCCGCTATAAGCCCCGTTCTTCGGCGGCCTGGCCGTATAGGGCATTGCCTCGGCCGCCTAGTGTAACCCTTTGAAAAGGAACGAAAATGCCCAAGATGAAGACCAAGAGCGGGGCCAAGAAGCGTTTTCGCTTCACGGCATCCGGCAAAGTGAAGCATGGCGTCGTCGGCAAACGCCACGGCATGACCAAGCGGGGCAACCGTTTCCTGCGCCAGCAGACCGGCATGACCCTGGTGTCCGAGCCCGACACGCGCATCATCAAGCGCAACTTCTTCCCGTACGAGAGGTAGTCCACCATGGCACGCGTAAAGCGGGGCGTGGCTGCACACGCTCGTCACAAGAAGGTCCTGAAGCTCGCCAAGGGCTATCGCGGCCGCGCCAAGCTGGCGTTCCGCGTCGGCATCGAGAAGGTCGAGAAGGGCCTGCAATACGCCTATCGCGACCGGCGCAACAAGAAGCGCACGTTCCGGGGCCTCTGGATCCAGCGCATCAACGCCGCGACCCGCGAGCATGGCATGACCTACTCGCAGTTCATGAACGGCATCCTGAAGGCCGGGATCGAGGTCGACCGCAAGGTCATGGCCGATCTGGCGGTGCGGGAGCCGGCGGCGTTTAAGGCCCTGGTGGAACAGGCCCAGGCCGCCCTCAAGTAATGTCTGCGCACCCACCGGGGTGCTCGGATAAGGATCGCAAAGAGGGAGCCTGGACCGCAGGCTCCCTTTTTTCGTGTCGGGTTCGGAAGTGAGTGAAGCAATGGACGACCTTTCGACGATTCGCAGCGAGGCGCTGGGCGCCGTGAGCCAGGCGGCCGATCTTGCCGCCCTCGATGCCGCGCGCGTGGCCGCGCTGGGCAAGAAGGGCAGCATCACCGGCCTGATGAAGACCCTGGGCGGCATGGCCCCCGACCAGCGTCGCGAGTTCGGTGCGCGCGTGAATCAGCTCAAGGGCGAGATCGAGGCGGCCCTCGAGGCCCGCAAGAGCGACCTCAGCGCGTCGGCGCTGGCGGCCAAGCTCGGCAATGAGAAGATCGACATCAGCCTGCCGGCCCGTCCGGAGGCGCAGGGCACCTTGCATCCGATCGGCCAGGTGATGGACGAGCTCGCCGCTATCTTTGGCGAGATGGGCTTCACCTGGGCTGAGGGTCCCGACATCGAGGACGACTGGCACAACTTCACCGCCCTCAACATCCCGCCCGACCATCCGGCGCGGCAGATGCAGGACACCTTCTATCTGCCATCGCGTCCCGACGGCACGCCCATGGTGCTGCGCACCCACACGTCGCCGGTGCAGGCGCGCACCATGCTCGACAAGGGCGTGCAGAAGATGCTGGCCGACGGCGGGTCGCTGCGCATCATCGTGCCCGGCCGCACCTTCCGCATCGACAACGATGCCACGCACACGCCGATGTTCCACCAGGTCGAAGGCCTGGTGATCGACCGCACGACGCACATGGGCCATCTGAAGGGCTGCCTGGTCGATTTCTGCCGCGCCTTCTTCGAGATCGATGACCTGCCGCTGCGCTTCCGCCCCTCCTACTTCCCGTTCACCGAGCCGTCGGCCGAGGTCGATATCGGCTGCTCGTGGAAAGGCGGCGAGCTCAAGATTGGCGCCGGCGATTCGTGGCTGGAGATCCTGGGCTCGGGCATGGTCCATCCCAACGTGATCGCCAATTGCGGGCTCGATCCCGCGGTCTACCAGGGCTTCGCCTTCGGCATGGGCATCGATCGCATCGCCATGTTGAAGTACGGCATCCCTGACCTGCGCGACTTCTTCGAGTCCGACCTGCGCTGGCTGCGCCACTACGGCTTCTCGGCGCTGGAATGGCCATCGCTGACCGGAGGGCTGGGACGATGAAGTTCACGCTTTCCTGGCTGAAGGAGCATCTCGACACGACCGCGTCGCTCGGCGAGATCCGCGACGGGCTGACCATGCTCGGGCTCGAGGTCGAAGGTATCACCGATCCGGCCGAGGCCCTGAAGGGCTTCGTCGTCGGCTACGTCGTCGAGGCCGTGCAGCATCCCAACGCCGACCGGCTGCGCGTCTGCAAGGTCGATACCGGCTCCGGCGTCGTCCAGGTCGTGTGCGGCGCGCCCAACGCGCGCACCGGCATGAAGGGCATCTTCGCGCCGTCCGGCAGCTACATCCCCGGCACCGACCTGCATCTCAAGGCGAGCAAGATCCGCGGCCAGGACAGCAACGGCATGCTCTGCTCGTTCCGCGAATTGCAGCTCGGCGAGGACCATAGCGGCATCATCGACCTGCCGGCCGAGGCCACGACCGGCGCGCCGGCGGCCGAGGCGCTCGGCCTCGACGATCCGGTGATCGAGATCAAGGTGACGCCCAATCGCGCCGATTGCCTCGGCGTGCACGGCATCGCCCGCGATCTCGCGGCGGCGGGGCTCGGCACCTTGAAGCCGATGAAGGCGGACAAGATCGCCGGCACCTACCAAAGCCCGATCAAGTGGACGCACGGCTACGAGGCCGTGCCCGACAGCCCCTGCCCCATCGTCGTCGGCCGCCACTTCCGCGGCATCAAGAACGGCCCCTCGCCGGACTGGCTGCAGCGCCGGCTGAAGGCGATCGGTCTCAGGCCAATCTCGGCGCTGGTCGACATCACCAACCTGGTGACCTTCGACCTCAACCGGCCGCTGCATGTGTTCGATGCCAAGAAGCTCGCCGGCGACCTGGTGATGCGCCAGGCGCGCGAGGGCGAGCAGACGCTGGCGCTCGACGGCAAGACCTACACCCTCGATCCGTCGATCGCCGTCATCGCCGACGCCAAGGGCGTGCACGGCATCGGCGGCATCATGGGCGGCGAGGATACCGGGGTCGCTGAGGACACCACCGAGGTGTTCCTCGAAGTGGCTTACTTCGATCCCATCCGCACCGCCGCGTCGGGCCGCAAGCTCGGCATCTTCTCGGATGCGCGCTATCGCTTCGAACGCGGCATCGATCCGCAATCGGTCTGGTGGGGCGCCGAAGTGGCGGCGCGCCTGATCCTGGAGCTGTGCGGCGGCGAGACGAGCGAGATCGTCTCGAGCGGCGTGATGCCCCACTGGCAGCGCAGCTTCACCTTGCGCCCCGATCGCGTGAAGACACTGACGGCAATCGACGTGCCGGCCGCCGAGACCGCGGCGATCCTGGGCAAGCTGGGCTTCGTCGTCGAAGGCAATGGCCCGTGGACGGCGGCCGTGCCGTCGTGGCGGCCGGATATTGTCGGCGAAGCCGACCTGGTCGAGGAAGTGACGCGCGTCTGGGGTTTCGACAACATCCCGACGACCTCGCTGCCGCGCCTGTCGCCGACCTCGAAGCCGGTGCGCGATCCCATGCAGCGCC
Organism: Reyranella soli; assembly: GCF_007992495.1. Lineage (GTDB taxonomy): Bacteria > Pseudomonadota > Alphaproteobacteria > Reyranellales > Reyranellaceae > Reyranella > Reyranella soli. The sequence goes on along the minus strand of NZ_BKAJ01000226.1, from coordinate 3,162 downwards.
GCGTGCCGCTGGCGCGCCGGGCGCTGGCCACGCGCGGCCTGAACGAGGCCGTGACCTGGTCGTTCCTGCCGCTGAAGCAGGCCGAGCGCTTCGGCGGCGGTCAGGCCGACCTTCGGCTGCTGAACTCGATCGCGGCCGAGCTCGACACCATGCGTCCTTCGATCCTGCCCAACCTCCTGGACGCCGCCCGGCGCAACGAGGCGCGCGGGCTGGCCGACCCGGCGCTGTTCGAGGTCGGGCCGCAGTACAAGGACGCGACGCCGACCGGCCAGCGCGTTGTGGCGGCCGGCATCCGGCACAACATGGCGGTGCCGCGCAACTGGGCCGGTCCTGCCCGCACCGTCGATGCCTACGACGCCAAGGCCGATGCGCTCGCCGTGCTGGTAGCCATCGGCGCGCCGGTCGACAATCTCTCGTCCCAGTCGGGCGCACCCGACTGGTACCATCCCGGCCGTTCGGGCGTGCTGAAGCTCGGCGATCGCGTGATGGCGCAGTTCGGCGAGCTGCATCCCGAGCTGTCGGCCGGCGCCGACCTCAAGGGGCCGGTCGTGGCCTTCGAGGTGTTCCTCGATGCACCGCCGCTGCCCAAGGCCAAGGCGACCAAGGCCCGGCCCAAGCTGGTGCTGTCGGCCTTCCAGCCGCTGGAGCGCGACTTCGCCTTCATCGTCGACAGCGACGTCGATGCCGACAAGCTGGTGCGCGCCGCGCGCAATGCCGACAAGGCGCTGGTGACGGCGGCCCGCGTGTTCGACGTCTACACGGGCAAGGGCGTGCCGCCCGGCAAGAAGTCGATCGCGCTCACGGTCACCCTGCAGCCGGTCGAGCGCACGCTCACCGACGCGGAGATTGAGGCGGCGAGTGCCAAGATCGTGTCACAAGTCGCCAAGGCTACCGGTGCTACACTGCGTGGTTAGGAATCATCGGAGCGCGGGCCTGCGGCCCGCTTCATGAGCGGGCCGGGGGCCCGCGCTCCAAAAGAGTATGAAATGACCGACCTGTCGTTGATCCGTAACTTCTCGATCATCGCCCATATCGACCACGGCAAGAGCACGCTGGCCGATCGGCTGCTGGTGCGCTGTGGCGCGGTGAGCGAGCGTGAGTTCCACGACCAGATGCTCGATTCCATGGACATCGAGCGCGAGCGCGGCATCACCATCAAGGCGCAGACGGTGCGGCTCGACTACACCGCGCTAGACGGCAAGACCTACGTGCTGAACCTCATGGACACGCCGGGCCATGTAGACTTCGCCTACGAGGTCAGCCGGTCGCTGGCGGCCTGCGAGGGCTCGCTGCTGGTCGTCGATGCCAGCCAGGGTGTGGAGGCGCAGACCCTGGCCAACGCTTATCACGCGATCGACGCCAACCACGAAATCATCCCGGTCCTGAACAAGATCGACCTGCCCTCGGCCGAGCCTGAGCGGGTCTGCCAGGAGATCGAGGACGTGATCGGCATCGACACATCCGAGGCGGTCAAGGTGTCGGCCAAGACCGGCCTCGGCATCGACGATCTCCTGGAGGCGATGGTGAAGCGCCTGCCGCCGCCCAAGGGCGACCGCGACGCGCCGCTCAAGGCCCTGCTGGTCGACAGCTGGTACGACCCGTACCTCGGCGTCGTGACGCTGGTGCGGGTGAAGGACGGCGTGCTGAGGAAGGGCATGCGCATCCGCATGATGGCGGCGGCGGCCTCGTACGATCTCGACAAGGTGGGCGTCTTCACGCCCAAGCCCAAGGACGTGGCCGAGCTGGGGCCGGGCGAGGTCGGCTTCATCATCGCCGGCATCAAGACCATCGCCGACTGCAAGGTCGGCGACACCATCACCGACGACCGTAAGCCCGCGACCGAGATGCTGGCGGGCTTCAAGCCCTCGGTGCCGGTGGTGTTCTGCGGCCTGTTCCCGGCCGACGCCGCCGAGTTCGAACAGCTGCGCGAATCGCTGTCCAAGCTCAGGCTGAACGACTCCTCGTTCCACTTCGAGCCCGAATCGAGCGCCGCCCTGGGCTTCGGCTTCCGCTGCGGCTTCCTGGGCCTCCTGCATCTCGAGATCGTGCAGGAGCGGCTGGAGCGCGAGTTCGACCTCGACCTCGTCACCACCGCGCCGTCCGTCGTCTACAAGCTCCGGATGACCGACGGCACCGAGCGCGAGCTGCACAATCCGGCCGACTATCCCGATCCCATGCACATCGAGAGCATGCAGGAGCCGTGGATCAAGGCCACGATCATGACGCCGGACGAGCATCTCGGTTCGGTGCTGACGCTCTGCCAGGAGCGCCGCGGCCAGCAGATCGAGCTCACCTATGCCGGATCGCGCGCCATGGCGGTCTACCGCTTGCCGCTGAACGAGGTGGTGTTCGACTTCTACGACCGGCTGAAGTCGGTGACGCGCGGCTATGCCAGCTTCGACTACGAGATGGTGGGCTACGAGGAAGGCGAGCTGGTGAAGCTCACCATCATGGTGAATGGCGAGCCGGTCGACGCGCTCTCGATCATCACCCACAAGAACCAGGCCGAGAGCCGCGGCCGCGCGCTCTGCGAGCGGCTGAAGGACCTGATCCCCCGCCAGCTCTTCAAGATCGCCATCCAGGCGGCGATCGGCGGACGCATCATCGCCCGCGAGACGATCAGCGCCCTGCGCAAGGACGTGCTGGCCAAGTGCTACGGCGGCGACATCAGCCGCAAGAAGAAGCTCCTAGAGAAGCAGAAGAAGGGCAAGAAGCGCATGCGCCAGGTCGGCGACGTGGAGATCCCGCAGTCGGCCTTCATCGCCGCGCTCAAGATGGACAGCCGCTAGAGGCGCCGCGATGGCCGCCTATCTCATCTCGGACGTGACGGTGAAGGACGCCAAGGCGTTCGAGACTTATCGGACGCGCGCAGCGGCCTCGATCGCGCAGTACGGCGGCCGCTACCTCGTCCGCGGTGGATCGATCGAGGCGCTGGAGGGAAGCTGGGCGCCGCGCACGATCATCGTGGTCGAGTTCGCCGACCTCGAACGGGCGCGCGCCTGGTACCGATCGGCCGAGTACGCCTCGGCGCTGGCGGTCCGTGACGAGGCGCTCGACCGCAACCTCATTCTTGTCGACGGCATCAGCGCGGCTTGAGCCCGATTCCGCGGCCTCAGCGCTGATTTCCGCATTTCCCGCATTTCGCGCTACCCCCCTCTCGGC
>NZ_BKAJ01000225.1 GCF_007992495.1 Reyranella soli | reverse complement strand
GAGTGGCACGCCCCCAGCCTAGATCACCGCTTCCGTCTGCGCATCGAACAGGTGCAGGCGGTTGGGGTTGATCGCGAGCCTGAGCCGATCGTGCAGCTTGGTGCGCAGCGTGGGCTCGACCGAAGCGACGAAGGTGCTGTTGCCGGCGCGGGTGTCGAGCAGGATCTCCGAACCCAGCTGCTCGATCACCTCGACCTCGACGTCGAAGCAGAGCTCGGCAGGATCGGCGGGGCCTGCGACATGCAGGTCCTCGGGCCGGATGCCGACCGTGGCCTTGGCGCCGTTGCGGCCGTTGGCGCGGCGGGCGATCGGCTCGGGCAGGCCGATCTTGAGGCCGGGCGCCTCGGCCCACAGCTTGCCGTCGGCACCGCTCAGCGTCACCTCGGCGAAGTTCATCGCCGGCGAGCCGATGAAGCCCGCCACGAAGCGGTTGGCCGGGGTGTTGTAGAGCTCGAGCGGCTCGCCGACCTGCTGGACGACGCCGTCCTTCATCACCACGACGCGGTCGCCGAGCGTCATCGCCTCGACCTGGTCGTGAGTGACGTAAATCGACGTCACGGCCAGCCGCTCGTGCAGCTTCTTGAGCTCGACCCGCATCTGCACGCGCAGCTTGGCGTCGAGGTTGGAAAGCGGCTCGTCGAACAGGAACACCTTGGGGTCGCGCACGATGGCGCGACCGAGCGCCACGCGCTGGCGCTGGCCGCCCGAGAGCTGGCGCGGCTTGCGGTGCAGCAGCTCGCCGATGCCCAGGATCTCGGCGGCGCGCTTGATGCGCTTTTCGATCTCCGGCTTCTCGAACTTCCGCATCTTGAGCCCGAACGCCATGTTGCTGGCGACGCTCATGTGCGGGTAGAGCGCGTAGTTCTGGAACACCATGGCGATGTCGCGATCCATCGGCGGTACCTGGTTGACCACCGTGTTGCCGATCAGGATGTCGCCCGACGTGATGGCCTCGAGGCCCGCGATCATGCGCAGCGTCGTGGTCTTGCCGCAGCCCGAGGGACCGACGAAGACCACGAACTCCTTGTCGCGGATGTGCAGGTCGACGTCCTTCACCACGTGATTGGAATCGAACTTCTTGTTGAGCTTACGGACAATTACCTCGGCCATGACCCTATCCCTTGACCGAGCCGGTGAGGCCCGAAACATAGTGTTCGACGAAGAACGAATAGACGATCGCCACCGGGATCGACCCGAGCAGCGCGCCCGCCATCAGCGGCCCCCAGAAGAAGACGTCGCCGCGGATCAGCTCGGAGGTGACGCCGACCGGCACGGTCTTCTGGTCGGGCGACGACAGGAAGACCAGGGCGTAGATGAACTCGTTCCACGACAAGGTGAAGGCGATGATGCCGGACGACAGGATGCCGGGCACCGCCACCGGGATGACGATGTAGACCATGGCTTTCCAGCGCGAGGCGCCGTCGATGCGCGCACACTCCTCGAGCTCCTTCGGGATGGCCTTGAAGTAGCCCATCATCAACCAGGTACAGAACGGGATGAGGAACGTCGGGTAGGTCAGGATCAGCGACCACGGCGTGTCGCCGAGCTCGAAATTGCGGATGATCTGGGCGAGCGGGATGAACAGCAGCGTCTGCGGCACCAGGTAGGTGACGAAGATCACGGTGCCCAGGCTGCCGGCCCATGGGAAGTTGAGCCGGGCCAGCGCATAGCCCGCGAGCACGCCGCAGAACAGCGAGATGATGGTCGACACCAGAGCGATGAACATGGTGTTGAACATCCAGCGCGCGAACGACGTCTCCTCGAACAGGTACTTGATGTGCTCGAGCGTCGGATTGTTGGTCCAGAACGGCTGGTAGTTGACGGCGTTCCATGGCCGGTAGAGCTCGCCGTCCGGCCGGAAGGTCGTGATGATCATCCAGTAGAACGGAAACAGCAGGACGAAGACGAACAGGATCAACGGGATGTTGTAGAACACCCACTTCCGCCAAAGCGCACCCTCGATCATCAGCGAGTCTCCACGCGGCGGATGTACAGGAGCTGCACGACAACGATGATGAACAGGAACGGGAACATGGCGAGCGAGATCGCCGCGCCCTCCGACAGCAATCCTGTACCAATGCCGAGCTGGTAGGCGTAGGTCGCGAACAGATGCGTGGCGTTGGCCGGGCCGCCGCCGGTCATCACGTAGACGAGCTGGAAGTCGGCGAAGGTCTGGATCACCGAGAACAGCATCACCACCATGGTCACCGGCAGCAGCAGCGGCCAGGTGACGTACCAGAAGCGGTTCCACGGCCGCGCGCCGTCGATGGCGGCGGCCTCGTTCAGCTCGGGGCTGATCGTCTGCAGGCCGGCCAGCAGCGAGATGGCAAAGAACGGCACGCCGCGCCAGATGTTGACGACGATGATCGAGGTCATGGCGAGGTCGGGATCCCCCAGCCAGTTGATGCGCTGGGTGATGAGGCCCAAGTGGAACAGCGCCCAGTTGATGACGCTGAAGGTCGGGTCGAACATCCACTTCCAGGCGAAGGTCGACAGCACCGTAGGGATGATGAACGGCAGCAGGATGAACGCGCGGACCAGCGCCTTGCCCTTGAAATGGCGGTTGAGCAGCATCGCCAGCCACAGGCCGAGGGCCAGCTTGAACACCGTGGTGACGCCCGTGTACCAGAAGGTGTTCCAGACCGTGGTCCGGAAGATGCTGTCGTTCCAGATCTTGACGAAGTTCTTGAGGCCGACGAACTCGCCGGGGACGCCGACGCGCTGGCTGGTCAGCGACAGCAGCACGCCTTCGAAAAATGGATAGGCGATGAACAGGCCGAGCAGGATCGCCGTCGGCATGAGCAGCGCCAGGGCGAGCCAACGCTCGTCCTCCAGGCGCCGCAGTCGCGGGATTGGGCGGGCTTCCGCGCCCGCGACTGCGGTCACTGCCATTTACATGCTCCTTGCATCACGTAACGCCGGAGAGGATCAGGCTACGTAGATCTTCTTCAGCTCAGATTCGGCCCACTTCACCGATTCCTCGGCCGGCATGCCCTGCACGGCCTTGGCATACATGTCGGTGATGATGTACTTCGACAGGCCTTCCTGCGCCTTGGCGTCCGGCGGTCCGGCGAAGCCGGGCGCCTGGCCGAGCTTGGCGGCGACCTTGTAGGGCGTCATGACGGGATCGACGTCCCACAGCTTGTCTTCCTCCCACTTGGCCGTGCACGGCGTGGCGAAGCCCTTCTGCGATTCGAAGAACTTGCGGTAGTTGGCCTCCTGGTGGAGCCAGGTCAGGAACTGCTTGGCCGCATCCTGGTTCTTCGAATATTTCATGACCATGTTGGACTGCAGCAGGTGGAAGCCGAACTGCCCCGCCGGTCCCTTGGGCAGCGGCGCGTGCAGGATGTCCTTGTTGAGCGGCTCGCCCTTCTCGGTCTTGTACTGGTCGGGCTTGCGCAGCGATTCGATGTAGATCGAAGCGCCGTTCAGGGTCGCCGCGATGGTCTGCGACAGGAAGGCACGATTGTTGTTGGTGTCGTCCCAGGCCAACCCGCCCTCGTCCATGCCGTCCTTCCACAGGCCGGTCATGAACTTGACCGATTCGACCGTCTCCTTGGAGTTGATGACGACGGTCTTGCCGTCGGCCTCGACCTCCTTGCCGCCCCACGACCACATGTAGGGATAGGTGAAGCCCGGCGCGTCGCCGAAGGTGTGGCCGAGCGTCTGGCCGAACGGGCGGCCCTTGGCCTTCAGCTTCTTGGCGACGTCGCGATAGCTCTCCCAGGTGTCGGGGAACTTGGTCGCGCCGACCTCGTCGAGCCACGACTTGCGATAGGCGATCATGCCGCCGATCACGGCCCACGGCATGCCCATGTACACGCCCTTGCCGTTGGAGCAGATGGCCTGGGCGTACTTGTAGATGCCGCCCTCGCGCTTGCCGACTTCCTCGGCCAGCGGACCCATGTCGACGACGCTGTTGGCGTAGAGATGGGTGTAGCTGTTGAACGACATGATGATGTCGGCACCGGAGCCCGACTGGATGCCGGCGGTGATGCGCGGCTGCAGGTCGTTGCCGTTGACGGTCTCGAGGTTGATCTTCATGCCGAGCTCTTTCTCGGCTTGCGGCACCAGTTCGCGGCGGAACATCTGATCGGTGGCGGGAACGAAATCGACCCACTTCAGCCAATGGACGGTCTTCTGCTGGGCATAGGCCGGCGTACGGCCGGTCGCCAGGATACCGGCCATGCCGCCCATTGCGGCGCCACCGGCGAGCTTCAATACGCTACGACGCTTCGTCTTTGCCATAGGGTGTCCCTCCCAGGACCTGCCGCCTCATTGGGAACGGCTTGCTTATGGGCGTCATCGTAGGCGGTGCCGCCAAGCGGGCGCAAGTCGATTCGCCCCGCGGAAAGCCCCTTTCAAGCGCAGCGCATCAAGCTTTGGGACTTTTTCATCCTTACAGATTGAGCGTCGCCGTCCGGTGAAATTGATCCGTTCGCAAGCTTACGGCGTAAGCACCAGCGTGACGACGCCCTCGACCGACGACCTCGAACAGATCGAGATAGACGCCTGGCGCGACTACTGCGCCGCGGCACCTCCCGATTTTGCTGCGGCCGTCGGACTGGAGACCGCCGAACTCGACGGGCCGTTGCTGGCGATGTGCAAGCGCATCGACCACTACCAGTTCAATCGCCTGATGGGTGGCGGCCTGGCCGGCGACGAAGGCGGATCGCTGGCGATCGCCGTCGAGCGTTTCCGTGGCGCCGGCCTGAAGAACGGCTACCTGCAGATCGCCCCAGGCGGGCGGGCACGGGCTCTGGAAGCCAAAGCGCGGGCCCTCGGGCTGAAGCCTCTCGAGCGCGTGTGGGTGAAGTTTTCGCGCGGCGCTGCGCCGGCGCCCCAGCCGTCAACCAGCCTCGAGATCGCGGCAGTCAAGCCGGCCGAGGCCATGGACTTCGCCCGCGCGGTGACGGCGGGCTTCGGCATGCCGCAGACACTGGCGCCATGGCTGGCGGCGATTGTCGGCCGGACGGGCTGGCATGCCTATGTCGCACGTGACGCCGGCAAGGCGGTAGGCGGTGCGGCCATGTACGTGCACCAAGGTCGCGCCTGGCTCGGCATCGGCGCTGTGCAGGAGACGGCGCGGCGCCGGGGCGGGCAGGGCGCGTTGCTGGCTCGCCGCATTGCCGACGGGCTCGCCCAAGGCGCGCGCTGGTTCGCCACCGAGACCGGCAAGTCCTTAGCAAGCGAGCCACATCCCAGCTTCTCCAACATCCAGCGCGCAGACTTTGCCATTGCCTACGAACGCGCCAACTGGACGCTATAGAGTCTCGGGATCGAGGGTGAACAACTCCTTGGCCTGGCCGACGCCGCGCAGGGCAAAGCGTCCGACCGACACCAGGTCGGCGCGATCGGCCATCGGCAGCGCATCGGCGAAGGTCGAGGAGATCAGGATCGGCCGGTCGACCGAGCGGCACATCGAGGCGATGCGGCTGGTCTCGTTGACCGCCGGCCCGACAACGGTGAAGTCGAGCCGGTCGACGCTGCCGATATTGCCGTAAAAGACTTCACCGACATGCAGGCCGACATACACCGAGGTGATCGGCCGTTCCTCGGCCCGCCGCCTCTCGTTCAGTTCCTTGACGCGGTGGCGGGCGATCTCCTGCGCCTTGAGCGCGCGGTGGCAGGCGTCGGCCAAGTCGTCGCCGCGGAACAGCGCCAGCGTGCCGTCGCCGATCAGCTTCAGCACGTCGCCGCCTGCTTCGTGTACGGCAGTGATCACGGCCTCGGCATAGTCGTTCAACAGCGGAATGATCTCGGTCGGCTTGGCGGTGTCGGTGATGGTGGTGAAGCTGCGCAGGTCGGAGAACCACAGCGCCGCCTCGATGCGGTCGGCCACGCCGCGCTGGATGCGTCCTTTCAGGACGCGCTGGCCGGCATCGCGCCCGAGATAGACCTCGACCAGGGTGTCGGCGACCCTGGCCAGTGCCGCGCTCTTGATCGCCAGGCCGAGGGTCGGCGCCAGGCGGCGCAGGGCAGCAATATCGGCGTCGCTGAAACCTTCGGCGCTGCGTGTCGCCCAGGTCGAGTAGACGCAGTCCATCTCGCCGATCGTGGCTCCTTCGGCGAAGCGACGGACGAAGAGGATGTTGTCGGTGTACCCTTGATCCTTCATCTCCTGGATACTGGTGAAGTCGATCGGATCGCCGAAGGCGATGCGCCGCCGCAGCTCCTCGCCGCCGGTCTGCAGGAGGTGAAAGAAGGGGCTGCGCTGCCAGGAGGCGGCAAGCTCGCCCTCGGTCGTGCGGCCGTACTGGGTTGCGGCGTCCTCCTCGGCGTTGTCGTTGCGCCAGCGGAAGACGGTGCCTTCATGCACCGGATGCAGGGTGTCGATGATCACCATGGCGCGCGCGAGCGGAAGCCCCGCGTCATTGCACTTCTCGCAGAACTTGATCAGCAGGTCGGTCTCCGCCGAGCCTTCCAGGCCGCGGCGGACGATCCAGTCGGCAAGGCGATCGACATCGGCAGGCTTCACGAACGAGTCCTCAGCAGGGTCACGCAGGCATCTTCCACGGCCGCGTCATCGCCGCCGGCCTTGTAGGCGGCGGCTGTGCCGGTCGGTTGGTCGAGGCGATGATACACCGCGACGGCGCTGCCGGGACCGCCGCCCGTATGGCCGGCGATCAGCGCGCCGCCCGTCGTTTCACCGATCATGAGGCCCAGTCCGTAACAGGGTGTTTTCCAGGGACGGCCCGCGATCGGCCCGCCTACCGAATATCGGTCGCACATCGCCGATCGCAAGGGTAGCGGCAAAAGCTCGCCGAGCATCAGGCGCTGCAGAAGCAATGCTGCCTGTTGCAAGGGCCCGACCAGCAATCCGTGATAGACCCAGCGCGGATCGTAGTCGGGCGAATAGTGTGCGCGGTCGGCGGCGAAGCGGACACCGGAAATGCCGAGCGGCTCCAGCACCAGATGATCGAGGGCGTCGCCGAGAGTGCGGCCGGTCGTCCGTTCGATCAGTCGCCGGACGAAGTAGTAGCCAATGTTGGAATAGCCCCAGCCCTTGCCCGGCTCATGGATCAGCCGGTCGGCGGCGGTTCGCGCCAGCATTTCGTCGGCCGGCCAGGCGTCCTCGTTTCGTCCCACGGCCTCGTGATAGGTGGGCAAGCGACCGTATTCGGTCAGACCGGCGCGATGCTGCAGGAGCTGGCGCAGAGTGTAGGGTCTGTTGGGCAATGCCTCATCAAGGGCGAGACGGGCGTCGCGTACGAGCGACAGCGCGGCCGCGGCGATCACCGTCTTGGTGAAGCTCCACCACGGTACGTCGACTGTGTCGCCGTTGTTTTCGACGACGGCGCCCTCACGAACGAGGACATGCGGAATCACGCGGCCGAGTTTCGGAAATGGCAGGCCGCGCGGTGACCTTCGGCGACGGCCTCCAGGGCCGGCATCTCGCTGATGCAACGATTGGCCTTCATCGGGCAGCGCGGATTGAAATGGCAGCCGGGCGGCGGGTTGAGCGCGCTCGCGATCTCGCCGTGCGCCTTGGCGCGCGCCACCTTGGCGTCGGCGCGGTGGAAGGGGTCGGGGATCGCGGCAATGAGCGCGCGCGTGTAGGGGTGGCGCGGATCCTCGAAGATCTCCTGCCAGCCGCCCTGCTCGACGATGCGGCCGAGATACATCACGGCGACGCGATCGCTGACATGCTCGACCACGCCGAGATCGTGGCTGATCAGGATGTAGGCCAGGCCCATCTCGTCCTTGAGCTCGAGCAGCAGGTTGATGATCTGGGCGCGGATCGACACGTCGAGCGCCGACACCGGCTCGTCGCAGATCACCAGCTTGGGCTGCAGGATCAGCGCGCGGGCGATGCCGATCCTCTGGCGCTGGCCGCCGGAGAATTCGTGCGGGTAACGGTCGGCGCGGTCGGCCCGCAGCCCGACCTTGGCCATCATGTCCATGACCCGGTGCTCGACCTCGGTCTTGTTTGTGATGCCGTGAATGCGCAGGGGATCGGCCAAGGTACGGCGCACGGTCTGGCGCGGATTGAGCGAGGCGTAGGGGTCCTGGAACACCATCTGGACGGTGCGCGCCGTCTCCATGCGATCGCGCGCCGAGAGCTCGTGGCCGTTCAGGCGGATGTTGCCGCGGGTCGGCGGCTGCAGGCCCATGATCGAAAGGGCGAGGGTCGACTTGCCGCAGCCCGATTCGCCCACCAAGCCGAGGCACTCGCCGGGCTTGACCTCGAGGCTCACGCCATCGACGGCCTTGAGCGTCTTGACGCCACCTTTCAGCGCGCTGCCGACATGGAAGTGGACGGCGAGATCGTCCAGCTCGAGCAACTTGCTTGGAATCTTGTCACTCATGGTGATGGCACCGCACGAGGCCGTCGCCCAGCGCCGTGACGTCCGGCGCTGCCGAGCGGCAGATGTCGGTCACCGACGGGCAGCGCGGATTGAAGCGGCAGCCTGATGGATAAGCAGCGATCGAGGGCACGACGCCCGAGATCTCGCGCAGGCGCTGGCGGCCGCGCTTGGACCGCTCGCCGAGCCGCGGCAGGGAATCGACCAGGCCCTTGGTGTAGGGATGGCGCGGCGTGGCGAAGATCGCCTCGGCGCCCTGGCTCTCGACGATGCGGCCGGCATACATCACGGCGACGCGCCGGCACATGTTGGCGACCAGGCCGAGATCGTGGCTGATCATCAGGATGGCCGTGCCCTTGGCGGCGCAGAGCTCGGCCATCAGGTCGATGATCTCGGCCTGCACGGTGACGTCGAGCGCCGTGGTCGGCTCGTCGGCGATCAGGAGGTCGGGCCGACAGGCCAGCGCGATGGCGATCATGACGCGCTGTCGCATGCCGCCGGAAAGCTGGTGCGGAAAGTCTCTTATGCGCCGCTCGGGCGAGGGCACGCGCACCTGGCGCAGCGCGTCTTCGGCGCGGTCCATCGCCTCGCTCCACGACGCGCTCTGGTGCAGCACGAACATCTCGGCGATCTGGCGGCCGACCGGCGACAGCGGATTGAGCGCCGTCATCGGCTCCTGGAAGATCATGCCGATCTTGCTGCCGCGCAGCTCGCGCAGGCGGGCGGCGGACGCGTTCTGGATCTCCTCGCCGTCGAGCACGATGCGGCCCTTGCCGATTCCCAGCGGCCGGCGCAGCAGGCCCATGACGGCAAGCGCCGTGATGCTCTTGCCGCAGCCCGATTCGCCCACCAGCCCGAACGCATCGCCACGGCCGATCTCGAAGGAGACGTTCTCGACGGCATTGTAGGAGGCGCCATCGCCCTCGAGCGTGATGTGCAGGTCATCGACCTTCAGCAGCGGTGCGGTCATGCGCGCCTCGTCTGCGACTGCGGATCGAGGATGTCGCGCAGCCCGTCGCCCAAGAGGTTCAAGCCGAGCACGGTGAAGAAGATGGCGAGGCCGGGGAACACCGACAGCCAGGGCGCCGCGCGAATCTGGTCGCGCGCTTCCGACAGCATGCTGCCCCAGCTCGGGAAGGGCGGTCGGATGCCGAGGCCCAGGAACGACAGCGCAGCCTCGGCTAGGATGGCGCCACCCATGCCGAGCGTGGCGATCACGATCAGCGGCCCTAGAATGTTGGGCAGGACCTGGGTGAACATGATGCGGAAGTCGCCGTAGCCCAGGATGCGTGCGGCCTGGACATAGCCCTGGCTCTTGAGCGACAGGACCTGGGCGCGGGCGATGCGGCAGGAGTAGGACCAGCTGGTGAGGCCAAGCGCGATCACCAGGCTCACCAGGCCGGGGCCCAGGATCGCCATGATGGCGAGTGCAAAGACCAGCGAAGGGATGGCCAGCATCAGGTTGGTGAGGCCGCTCACGACATCGTCCCACCAGCCGCCCCAGAAGCCGGCGGTGAGACCGAGCGTGACGCCGATCAGGCTGTTGCAGATCTGGCTGACCACGCCGACGGTGAGCGAGATGCGCGCGCCGTAGCAGATGCGCGAGTAGATGTCGCGGCCCTGCGCGTCGGTGCCGAACGGGAACTCCCACGACGGCGGCAGCTCGGCGTTCATCAGGTTGGCGTCCATCACCGGATCGGTGAGGGCGATCCACGGCGCGAACACGGCGACGCCGATGGCGATCGCCACCAGGCTGCCGCCGACCCAGGTACTGGTACCCCATTTCATCCGCATGGCTCAGCCGTAACGGATGCGCGGGTCGATCACGACATAGGCGAGATCGACCAGCGTATTGATGAGCAGGAAGAACAGCACGATCATCAGGATGCAGCCTTGGACAGCCGGCATGTCGCGCTGGAAGACGGAGTCGACCATCAGCGAACCCACGCCCGGCCAGGCGAACAGCTTCTCGACCACGACGGCCTGGCCCATCAGCGAGCCGAATTGCAGGCCGACGATGGTGACGACCAGCACCAGCGCATTGCGCAAGACGTGCCATTTCACGACCAGGCGCTCGCTCATGCCCTTGCTGCGGGCGGTGCGCACGAAATCGGCGTTCAGCACGTCGAGCACCGCGGCCCTGGTGGTGCGCGCCAGCAGCGCCATCGGGCCGACGCCCAGCGCGATCGCCGGCAGGATCAGGTTGCGCAGGCCGCCGTCGCCATAGCCGAAGCTCGGCAGCCAGTTCAACGTCAACGCGAAGAGGTACATCAGCATCAGGCCGAACCAGAACTGCGACAGGCTCAGCCCCGAGATGGCGGTGACCATGGACACCGTGTCTATGAGGCTCCCCGGTTTCAGTGCCGCCAGGAATCCCAGGGTGACGCCGACCAGGATGGCGAAGGCCATGGCGGCGAAGACCAGCTTCAGCGACGGCCAGACGCGCACGGCGATCAGCTTGGTCACCGGCTCGCGGGTACGGAACGAGGTGCCGAGATCGCCGGTGGCGAGCTTGCCGACATACTTGGCGAAGCGCTCATAGAGCGGGTCGTCGAGACCCATCTCCTTGCGCATGCGCTCCATGACGGCGGGATCGATGACCGAGCGGCCGTCCTCGTTCATGCCCGAGATGAAGCTGCCGGGCAGGACGCTGAACAGCAGGAACACCAGCGCGATGACGGCCAGCAGAGTCGGGATGACGTTGCCGAGGCGACGAACGAGAACGAGGAGCATGCTTCAAGCGACGACGCGCCACTGGCGTGGCGCGCCGCCGTCTACGCCTTGGTTACCTGGCGGGCGACTTGGCGTCGACCCAGATGTCCTCGGGGTACTGGTGCGTGATCTCGGTCGGGTTGGCCTGCAGGCCGTGGATCCACGGCTGATAGGCCAGCACCGCCTTGTTGTAGTTGAAGAACCAGATCGGCGCTTCGTCGTAGATCAGGTTGTTGGCCTGGCGCAGCAGATCGTTGCGCTTGGCGGGGTCGATGCTGGAGGCGGCGTCCTCGAACAGCTTGTCGAAGGCCGGGTTGCTGTAGCCCGTGTAGTTGCAGGCGGTGCGCGGCGTCTTGGAGTAGTAGCAGCGCATGGTCGTGAGCGAATCGGGCCCGGTCAGGTTCGAGCCGATATAGGCCTGGTGCTCGCCCTTCATGGCGATGTCGGTCAGCACCGTGACCTCGACCAGCTTGGGCTTCACCTTGATGCCGACCTTGGCCAGCATCGGGATGATCGCCTCGACGATCGGCAGGCCCCAGCTCTCGTTCTGGCTGGTCGTCAGCTCGAACTCGAAGCCGTTGGGATAGCCCGCCTCGGCCAGCAGCTTCTTGGCCTTGTCGGGGTCGAAGGCATAGGGCTTCGCGCTCTTGTCGAAGGCCGTCGCGGAGATCGGCAGCCAGCTCACCGCGCGGTAGGCCTTGTCCTTGACCAGCCGCTTGATGATCAGGTCAGTGTCGATGGCGTGGTTGATCGCCTGGCGCACGCGCTTGTCGGCGAACGGCTTGTAGCTGTGGTTGAAGGTCACGGCGCGTGTGAACATCTCGGCCACTTCCAGGATGCCGTTCTTGAGCTGCGGATCCTCGCGGTAGGCGACATATTGCGCCGGACCCAGGATCGAGGTGTCGATCTCCTTGTTGCGGAAGGCGACGTCGCGCGCGGCGGCCTCGGCCATGATCAGCACTTCGAGCTTGTCGGCGTAGGGCTTGCCCGGCTTGTAGAACTTGTCGAAGCGCTCAGCGACGACGCGCGAGCCCGGGAGGTGCTCCTTGAACTTGAAGGGGCCGAGGCCTACCGGATTGTTGGCGTAGTTGCCCTTCTCAACCTCCTCTTTGGGCAGGATGGCCGTGGAGCCGACGAAGAAGGAGTAGCCGGGATCGACGCGGTCGGTGAGGGTCATTTCGAGCGTGAAGTCGTCGATCTTCTTCAGGCCCGAGATCTCCTTGGCCTGGCCCTTCTCGACGTCGACCGCGCCCTTGATGATGCGCACGTAACGGGCGGCCGGGTAGCCCTTGCTGCCGTCCATGATGCGCGTGTAGGACCAGATGATATCGTCGGCCGTCATCTTGCGGCCGTTATGGAAGTAGGCGTCGTCCCGCAGCTTGTAGGTGTAGGTGAGCCCGTCCTCCGACGGCGTCACCGATTTGGCAAGCTCCAGCACCAGCTTGCCTTCCTTGGAATCCCAGTTGTAGAGGGTGCGCTGCAGCGCCTTGTTGACGATGTCGTCCTGGGCGCGCGGCGTGGTATGCGGATCGAGGCTGCCGAAGCTTGCAGCGTAGGGCGCCGTCATACGGATCGTACCGCCCTTGCGCGGCGTCTCCTGTGCCGCCGCGACGCCCCCAAAGGCGATCATGGCAACGGCGGTCAGGCTCAGAAGTTTTCGCATCTTCCATCCCTCTTGAATTCTGTCGTTGGCGCGCATTCCATCCCTACTAGGTGCCACGTGCAAGAGGAATGCCGAAAATGACAGCCTTGGCGAATTGCCTGCTCATCGTGACGGCCGAGGTCGACGCCGCTGTCGAGGCCGACTGGAATCGCTGGTACGACGAGGTCCATGTGCCCGACGTGCTTGCCTGTCCCGGCGTGCGGGGCGGGCGCCGCTACATTTCCTCAGGCAAGGCCGTCGAGTGGGAACGTGGGCAAAGACGTGAGCCTACGGCAAAGGTCTATACCGCGGTCTACGAGCTCGATTCGCCCGCTGTCGTGGAGACCAAGCAGTTCCTCGCCATGCGCGGCTGGCACCACTTCGCGCCCCATGTCCGATCGCTGACGCGGGTCGTGATGGCGATGGCTGGGTGAACAGGAGCGCGGGCCTCTGGCCCGCATCATGAGCGGGCCGGCGGCCCGCGCTCCCGTGCAACCTGGATGCCATCCGCACATTATCCCTGCATGCAAGTGTGCGAAGTCATGACCCGCCAGGTCGAGACGGTGGCGCCGGATGCCTCGCTGCAGCAGGCGGCGATGGCCATGGAGGCAATGGGCGTTGGCTCGCTGCCGGTCTGCCAGGGCCGTCGCCTGATCGGCACATTGACCGATCGCGACATCGTCGTGCGCGGCGTGGCCACGGGGCGCTCGCCGGTCGAGATGGAGGTGCGCGAGTGCATGACCGAGGACATCTCCTGGGCCTTCGAGGAAGAGGACGCCGAGGAGGTGCTGGCGCGCATGAAGGCCCTGCAGGTGCGACGGCTGGCCGTGCTCGACAAGGAGAAGAATCTGGTCGGGATCGTGTCCCTGGGCGACATCGCCACCGAGCCGCGCGCCGCCGATCTCAAGGAAGTCGGCGAGGCGATCGCGGAGATTTCCGAGCCGTCACGGCCGCATAAATAATCTTGCCGGACCGCGGGCCTCCAGG
>NZ_BKAJ01000224.1 GCF_007992495.1 Reyranella soli | reverse complement strand
CCCGCGGTCCGGCAAGATTAGGGCCGGGCGCGGCGGTCGGTGCGGACGACGACGGCGACCAGGAGGGCGGTCGACCAGCCGAACATCATCATGCCGGCGGCCGATTCGAAGGCGCCGAGCATGCGGTGGTGCGGCGGCAGGGTAAGCTCGGAGGCGCCCAGCGTGGTGAAGCTCGCCAGCGAGAAGTACATCGCGACGCCGAAGGTCTTGAACGCACCCCAATAGTAGAAATAAAGCACCGCCCATACGGTCACCTGCACGATATGGCCGACCAGCAGGATCATGACGGCGCTGACGCTGTGGGTGAGCATGTAGAACGTCGGATAGCGCGATTCCGGCGGCGACGGCAGGATGTCCATCATGCGGCTGAGCGCCAGCTGTGCCAGGACCTGGACGACGCCGGTCGCGCCGACCATCAGGATGCCGCGGACGATGTGGCCCATCGGTGCGTCGAGTTCCATGTCGCGCCGCCCTTGGTCAGCGTACCGAATAGACGAAGGAGCCACCCGTCTGGCGTCCGGCGCCGCTCGCCGATGGCACCGTTGCCGCCTCGTACACGAACAGGATGAAGTCGCCGAAGGCCTTGCGACCGTCGAACGGATCCTGCTGCGCGATGCGCGGGCAGTCTCCCTCGGGAGAACCGCAGACATAGAACTCCGTCGTCCCGTGGGAACCGATTCCCACCATGTCGCCGGTCTTTTGAGTCCGTATGAAGTTGTATTTGAGGTTTGGATTGATGTGCGGCCGCAGCTGCTTGGCGTTGAGATCGTCGATGCAGATGACGCAGGTCGGCCCCTGGGTAAAGGTCGGGTCGACGTGAACGATGCGCGACTGCGATTCCCGGGTGTTGTTGTTCGGGCAGCCCTCGATCTTGAAGGTGACGTTTCCGCTGGACGGCGCGACGTTGAACGACTGCAAGGGGTACTCGCACAGAAACAGTCTCTCGGCCTCTTCCAGGGTGAGGTTCCGGGTCCCGTGATGCGGCACTGTCCCGGTCACGTACTGATAGAGAGCCCTGAGGCGGCGGAGTTGAGGCGCCGAGTTGAGGGGAACCATGGTCCAGCTCTGGTTCCAGCCGTCCGTCATCTGGACACCCAGCGTGGGCGTGGGCGAGGTGACCTGGGTGGTGAACTGCGAGCCGGCGAACCGTCCCGTGCCGTCGCGCGCCGTCGTCACCATCGGCAGGCCGGTGGGGATGCTGATGGAGGGGGTGACGGCGTTGAGGGTCTGCGCCGTGCCGATGGAGATCGTCGCCTGCGAGGGCACGAACTCCGGGTCGGACAGCGCCTGGGCCAGGTTGAAGAAGATCTGGCGCTTGGTCAGCGAATTGAGCGAAGAGGCAAGGTCGGCGGTGTTGTAGTTCAGCTGCGTGCTGGCGCAGCCTGAGACCACAAGGCAGGCGACAATACAGATCAGGCGCAAAAACATCCGGGCACAATAAGGGAAAGCCAAAACGGTTGCTTGACTGCCTGTCCACAGACCATTGACTGGTTGTCCCAAAAAGAGGGACTCAGGCCCGGGACTTGCCCAGCAGGTGGTCGGAGATGATGCGCTGCTGGATCTCCGACGTGCCCTCGAAGATCTTGGTCAGGCGGGCATCGCGCCAGTAGCGCTCGACAGCATGCAGGGTGGTATAGCCCGCGCCGCCGAACACCTGCAGCGCCTCGGAGGTCACGCGCTCGGCCATCTCGGAGGCGAAGAGCTTCACCATGGCCGCCTCCTTGTCGCAGCGGCGCTTTTGGTCGATCTCGTCGCACACGAAGTACATGAGCTGGCGCGCCGCCTCGATGTCGGTCGCCATGCGGGCGAGCCGGAAACGGGTGTTCTGGAAATCGCCGATCGCCTGGCCGAACTGCCGGCGCTCCTGGGCATAGGCGGTGGCGTCCTCCAGCGCGCCGCGGGCGAGGCCGATCGAGCGCGCGGCCGTGTGGGCGCGGGCGCGCTCCAGGCCGGCCGAGATGTAGTAGAAGGCACGGCCTTCCTCGCCGATCAGGGCGGAGCCCGGCAGGCGGCAATCGTCGAAGGCGAGCTCCCAGGTTTTCCAGCCGAAGTAGCCGATCTTGGGAATGGGCGCGCCCTTGACGCCCGGCGGCAGCGTGCCGCGCGGCTTCTCGATCAGGAACGACGACAGGCCGACATGCTTGCGCTTGGGATCGGTTGGATCGGAGGTGCGCGCCACCAGCATGATGTAGTCGGCGCCGTCGGCGAAGGTGCACCAATATTTGTTGCCGTTGATCACCCAATCGTCGCCGTCGCGCCGCGCGCGGCAGGAGATCGCGCCCAGGTCCGAGCCGACATTTGGTTCCGACATGGCCGCTGCGCCCAAGAATTCACCACGCGCGGCGCGTGGCAGGAAAACGGCGCGTTGTGCGTCGGTCATGCCGCGGCCGGCCGACAGTCCGTTGCCGCGGGCGATGATGGAGGCGACGCTCATCCAGGCGCGCGCCAGCTCCTCGGTGATCAGGCAGTACTCGAAGACCCCCAGCCCCAGGCCGCCATACTGCTCGGGGATGACGATGCCGAAATAGCCCACGTCGGCCAGCTTCTGGATCAGCTCCGGCGGGATGTCGCCCTTCTCGGGATCGAGCTTGTTGGCGACCGGCAGCACCTCCTTCATGGCGAAGGCGCGCGCCGTTTCCTGGATCAGCCGGCGCTCGTCGGTCATGTAGCCCATGGTTTTTCTCCCTCCGTTGCCCCAGCATAGCAGCCAAATCATCCGCTCTTCAGGAGACCACCATGCTGAAGGCCCTTGTGGGCTCGTTTGCCGCGTCCTTGGCCGCGCTCTTTCTCTCTGCGGCTTCAACGATGGCACAGGATTGGCCGAGCAAGCCCATCACGGTGCTGATGGGTTTCCCTGCCGGCTCCGGCGTCGATGTCGTCGCCCGCATGCTGCAGCCGTCACTTGAGAAGTCGCTCGGCCAGCGCCTGGTCATCGACTACAAGCCCGGCGCCGGCGGCAATGTTGCATCGGAAGTCGTCGCTCGTGCTCAACCCGACGGCTACACCTTCCTGCTGGGCACCGCAGCGACGCACGGCGTCAATCCTGCGCTCTATCCCCGGCTGGCCTTCGACGTCGAGGCCGACTTCACGCCGGTCTCCACCCTGGTCGACGTGTCCAACGTGCTCGCCATCAATCCGGACGTGATCGATGCGACATCGGTGAAGGACTTCATTGCGAAGGTGAAGGCCGCTCCCGGCAAGTACAACTACGCCTCGACCGGCAACGGCACGGGCACTCATCTCGCCTTCGCCGAGTTCAACTTCAGGGCGGGCCTCGACATGGTCCACGTGCCTTACAAGGGTGGCCCCGACGCCATCCAGGCGGTGCTGAAAGGCGACGTCTGCTGCATCTTCAATCAGGTGCAGACGATCCTGCAGCAATACCGCGCCGGCAAGGTGCGGCTCCTGGGCGTCACCACCAAGAAGCGCGTGGCGGCGATCCCCGACGTCCCGACCATCGATGAGGCGGGCGTACCGGGCTACGAGAGCTATACGTGGTTTGCGATCTTCGGACCCAAGGGCGTCGATCCGACGATCGCCAGGAAGTTCAACGCGGCGATCAAGGTGGCGCTGGACGATCCCGAGACGCAGAAGAAGCTCGCTGAGCTCGGCAACACGCCGCGCTACGAGACCATCGAGCAGTTCACGGCAACGGTGAAGCGCGACCGCGCCAAGTGGGCCGAGGTCGTGAAGGCCGTCGGCGCGAAGGTGGACTGACATGAACATCGCCAAAGGAGGCAAGTCGATCTACGGCGCGCCGCTCGGCATTCTGATGCTGGAAGCGCGCTTCCCGCGCATTGCGGGCGACATGGGCAACGGCACGACCTGGCCGTTTCCCGTGCTGTTCCGCGTCGTGCGCGGCGCCAGTCCGGAGAAGGTCGTGCTGAACGGCGCGACCGGCCTGTTGCAGGACTTCGTCGCCGCGGCGACCGACCTGGTCGATCTCGGCGCCGAGGCGATCACCACCAACTGCGGCTTCCTGTCGATCTTCCAGCGCGAGATCGCGGCTGCCGTCGGCGTGCCGGTGGCGACGTCATCGCTGATGCAGGTGCCGTGGGTGCAGGCGACGCTGCCGCCCGGCAAGCGCGTCGGCATCGTTTCGGTGAGCGCGCAGAGTTTGACACCGGCCCATCTCGAGGGCGCCGGCGTGCCGCTCGATGCGCCGATCGCCGGCACAGAGAACGGCCGCGAGTTCTTCCGCGTGCTGATCAAGGGCGAGAAGCAGGACCTCGACGTCGATCTCGCGCGCCAGGACGTGGTCGAGGCCGGCAAGGGACTTGTCGCGCGCCACCCCGACCTCGGCGCCATCGTGCTCGAATGCACCAACATGCCGCCCTACGCGGCGGCATTGCAGGAAGCGATCGGCCTGCCGGTCTACGACATCTATTCGATGATCACCTGGTTCCACGCCGGGCTGAGGCCGAAGGTGTTTTAGTCTTGCCGGACCGCGGGCCTGGAGGCCCACGGTCCGGCAAGACTAGCGCGCGTCGGCCGCGATCATCTCCGCGCCCTTTTCGCCGATCATGATGGTGGGTGCATTGGTGTTGCCGGTCGTCAGCGTCGGCATCACCGAGGCGTCGATCACCCGCAGGCCCTGGATGCCGCGCACCCGCAATCGCGAATCGACCACCGCCCGCGGATCCTCCCCCATCTTGCAGGTGCCGACCGGGTGATAGAGCGTGTTGCCCGAGCGGCGCGCATAGGCCAGCAGGTCGGCATCGCTCTTGATGTCGGGCCCGGGCTGGATCTCGCCCTTGCTGTGCTGCGCCAGTGCCGGCGCGGCGAAGATCTTGCGTACATGGCGCGTGCCGCCCAGCAGCGCCAGCTCATCGGTGTGCGCGGAGAGGTAGTTGGGCTTGATGGCAGGCCGCGCGAACGGATCGGCCGAGGCGGCCATGATGGTGCCGCGGCTGTCGGGCTTCACCACGCAGACCACGCAGCTCATGCCCGGCTGCTCGTCGAGCTGGCCGAACTTCAGGGGATGTGTGCTGCCGGGCGTGAACAGGAGCTGCAGGTCGGGCGAGGCCAGCCCCTCGCGGCTGTCGCAGAATACCTGTGCCGTGGTGACGCCGAAGGTGAGCGCGCCCTTGCCGGTGAAGGCAAAGCGCAGGATCTCAGGCAGCACGCGCGGGAAGCGGGCGATCTCGTTCACCGTCTCCGTGCCGTGCACGCGATGCACCACGCGGATGACGTAGTGGTCGATCAGGTTGGCGCCGACACCGGGCAGGTCGTGCACCACCGGGATGCCGAGCGACTGCAGGTGCGCCGCAGGCCCGATGCCGGAGATCTGCAGGATGTGCGGTGAGTTGATCGTACCGCCCGACACGATCACTTCGCGGTTGGCGCGCACTTCAGTGATGTTGCCGCCGCGCTGGAAGGTGACACCGACACAGCGCTTGCCCTCGAACATCAGCTTGCCGCCCTGCGCTTCGGTCTCGACACGCAGGTTCGGCCGGCCCTTGGCCTCGCGCAGAAAAGTCTGCGCCGTCGATCCGCGGAAGCGGCCGCGCCGCGTCATCTGCGAATAGCCGACGCCTTGGCGCTGCTTGCCGTTGAGGTCGGGATTGAACGGGAAGCCCGCCTGCTGGGCCGCTTCGACGAAGCGATGGGTGAGCGGCAGGATGGTACGGTAGTCCTCGACCTTGAGCGGCCCGCCCTGCCCACGCACCTCGCTGTCGCCGCCCTGCACGTAGTGCTCGGACTTCTTGAAGTACGGCAGGACATCGTCGTAGCTCCAGCCGCGGCAGCCCATCTGCGCCCAGCCGTCGAAGTCGGCCGGCGCGCCGCGCACATAGAGCATGCCGTTGATCGAGCTCGAGCCGCCCAAGGTGCGCCCGCGCGGCCATTCCATGCGGCGCTCGCCGGTGCCCTTCTCGGGTTCGGTCGTATAGTTCCAATTGACCAACGGATTGCGGATCAGCGACCGCATGCCGGCCGGGATATGGATCATGGGATGCCAGTCGCTGGGCCCGGCCTCCAAGAGGATCACCGAGGCGCCCGTTTCCGACAGACGAGACGCGACCACACAACCGGCCGAGCCGGCACCCACCACGACGTAATCCGCCTTCATGGCGTTGCTCGCATTGGCGTTCTCTCCCGATATCGCTCGACAACCTCCATCGGTTTCCCATACCAAGCAACAAATTTGGAGGGATGGAGCAATGCGCGGTCGTCAGGTGTTCTTCGAGACGCTGCTGGCCCACGGCGTGGACCGCATCTTCGGCAACCCCGGCACCACCGAAAGCCCGCTGCTCGATTCGCTGCTCGACTACCCGCAACTTCAGTACATCGTGCATCTGCATGAGGGCGTGGCGGCCGGCGCCGCCAATTTCTACGCCCAGGCGAGCGGCAAGACCGGCTTCGTGAACCTGCATGTGGCGCCCGGTCTCGGCAACGCCATCGGCATGATCTACAGCGCGCTCAAGAACAACTCGCCCATGGTGGTGACGGCGGGCCAGCAGGACACCCGCATCCGGTTGCGTGATCCCGTGCTCGGCCACGACCTCGCGGCGATGTCCGCACCCGTCACCAAGTGGAGCGTGCAGGTCGAGAGCGCCGACGAGCTCGGCCCGATCCTGCAGCGCGCTTTCAAGATCGCCAACGATGCGCCGGCCGGGCCTGTGTTCGTGGCCCTGCCCATCAACGTCATGGAGCAGGAGACCAACGTTCCGGCCGGGAAGCCCGGGCAGGTCTTCAGTGCCAGCCGGCCCGATCCTGCGGGCATCGAGGCGATGTCGCGCCTGATCATCGCCGCCAAAAACCCGACGATCGTGGCGGGCGACGACGTGGCACGCGCCGGCGCGGGCAAGACCCTGGAGAAGCTGGTCGAGCGTATCGGCGCCTCGGTGTGGTTCGAGGGCCTGCGCGGGCGCAATTCCTTTCCGACGGACCATCCGGCCTATCGCGGCACGCTCGCCTTCGATGCACCGGGGGTGGCCAAGCAGTTTGCCGGCAACGACCTGGTACTGCTGGTCGGCGGGCCGTTCTTCGAGGAAGTCTGGTACGGCCCCGGCTCGCCGTTCCCGGCCGGCTGCAAGGTGCTGCAGATCGAGGCCGCGCCGCCGCGCATGGCCTACAATTTCGCCGTCGACGCCGGCGTGATCGCCGACGTCGACGCATCCCTCGAGGCGTTGTGGCAGACGACCACCGGCATCAACGGCGCGGCGGCCCGCGCGCGCCAGGATGCGTTCCGGGCCCAGAAGCAGGCCGAGGACGCGGCCCAGAAGGCGCGTGTCGAGAAGGCCTGGTCGCGCACGCCGACCTCCATGGCGCGCGTCATGGCCGAGCTGAAGGCAGCATCGCCGGCCGATGTCGTCGTGGTCGACGAGACCATCACGGCCAACCTCGACCTGTTCAAGACCTTCACCTTCTCAGGAGCCGGCGACTACTACAGCGGCCGCGGCGGCGGCATCGGCCAGGGCGTGGCCGGCGCGCTCGGCGTGGCGGTGGCCGAACCCGGCCGGCCGATCCTCTGCATCTCGGGCGACGGCTCGTCGATGTACTCCATCCAGGCGCTGTGGACGGCGGCGCACCACGACCTGCCGATCGTGTTCGTCATCCTGGCCAACCGCGAGTATCGCGTGTTGAAGCACAACATCGACGCCTACCGCGCGCGCTTCGACGTGAAGTCCAACAAGCCCTACATGCACATGGATCTCAGCGGCCCGGTGATGGGCTTCGTCGATCTCGCCAAGGGCATGGGCGTCGCCGGCACACACGTCACCAAGGCCGAGGACATCCAGAAGGCGGTGGCGGCCGCCTTCAGGTCGGGCAAGCCGCACCTGATCGAGATCGAGATCGAAGGGAAGCGGTAGAAAAGCCGTCATCCCGAGCGAAGCCGCCCGAAGGGCGGCGCAGTCGAGGGACCTGTTCTTGTTGGCAGCGGCCACAAGAAGAGGTCCCTCCGCTTCGCCTCGCTGCGCTCGGCTCCGGTCGGGATGACGATTTTTGCTACTTCTTCTTCGGCTTCGCCTTCACCCCGGCCATCGCGCGCACCTTGGCCTGGTGGTTGCGGGCGGCGTTGACCAGCATCGGCAGGTCGTTGCCGGCCAGCAGCATCTTCATGCCCTTGCCGATGTAGAGCTGCAGCAGCTCCTCGCTGTAGGCGCCGCCCATGCCCGGGAACTTGCGGTGCTTCTTGCAGGCGGCGACGACCGTGTCGACGGCCTCCTGGATCTTGGGATGCCCGTTCTCGCCGGGGACGCCCATCTCAATCGAGAGGTCGCTCGAGCCCACCAGCAGCGCATCGATGCCGGGCACCGCCGCGATCGCCTCGGCATTGCGCACCGCCTTGGGCGTCTCGATCATCACCGTGATCAGCGTGTTGTCGTTGGCGCGCTTGGTCATGTCGGCCATCTTCATGGGCGCGTAGTCGAACTGCGCCTGGCCGCCGCCCACCGAGCGATGGCCGATCGGCGCGTAGCGCAGCTTGTCGGCGATCTCGCGCGCTTCTTCCGCCGTGTCGACATGGGGGATGACGATGCCCAGCGCGCCGCCATCGAGGATGCGGGTCGCCATGGCGAGATCGCCGTAAGGCACGCGCACGATGGGCGCGATGCCGGAATCCTGCGCCGCCGTCGAGATCTCGCAGGCGTTCTCGATCGACATCGCGCCATGCTCGAGGTCGAGGAACAACCAGTCGAAGCCGGCCGCCTTCATCACCTTGATGATGTCGACGTTGCGAACCAGTCGCACGCCGATGCCAACGGCAAGCTGATTCTTTTTGAGCCGCGCCTTGGCGGCGTTGACTGCGAAGGCCATGTTTCCCCCTCTGACACCTTTGCGATAGGCTAGACGCCATGACCTTCCATGTCGAACGAATCGACCATGTCGTGCTGCGCTGCCGCGACCTGCCCGGCATGGTCCGCTTTTACGAACAGGCGCTCGGCTTCAACGTCGAGCGCAAGCTCGACCGCATCAGCCTGGTGCAGATGCGGGCCGGCGCTTCGCTGCTCGACCTGATCGCCGCCGAGCGGCCGCAAGACGCAGCCAACATGGATCACCTCTGCTTTCGCATCGAACCGTTCGACCGTGACGCCATCGTCACGCGTCTCGCGCCGTTCGGCATATCGGTCGGCGAAACCGTCGAGCGCTACGGTGCGGAAGGCAACGGTCCGTCGGTCTATTTCCATGATCCGGAAGGAAATCAGATCGAATTGAAGGGGCCCGCCGCCAGCCCGGCTCATTAGAGCTTGGCCGTTGCAGAGGTTGTGCTAGCCTCGCGCCACGGGGAGAACAGCGCCCTCAAGAGAACGGCGCGTCCTTGGGAGGAAAATTGATGCGTTCACGCGTGGCGTTTGCGGCCGGGACTCTTGCTGCGTTTGTATTGGCGGCGGCACCGGCTTTTGCCCAGAAGCAGGGCGGTACCCTGAAGATCTCCCATCGCGACAACCCGCCCAGCGCCTCGATCCACGAGGAAGCGACGATCTCGGTCGTCCAGCCGTTCATGGCGGCGTTCAACAACCTCGTGATGTTCGACCCCAACGAGAAGATCAACAGCCCCGACAAGATCGTGCCCGACCTGGCCGAGAGCTGGTCGTGGAGTCCCGACCAGACCAAGCTCACCTTCAAGCTGCGCTCCGGCGTGAAGTGGCACGACGGCAAGCCGTTCTCGGCCAAGGACGTGAAGTGCACCTGGGATGCGCTGATTGGTCAGGAAGAGAAGTCCGAGCTCATCCGCAAGAACCCGCGCAAGGTCTGGTACAGCAACCTCAAGGACGTGACCGTCGGCTCCGACACCGAGGTCACCTTTGTGCTCGGCCGGCCGCAGCCGTCGTTCCTGTCGATGCTGGCTGCCGGCTACTCACCGGTCTATGCCTGCCATGCCAACGGCCGCGACATGCGCTCCAAGCCGATCGGCACCGGCCCGTTCAAAGTCGTCGACTTCAAGCGCAACGAATCGATCAAGCTGGTGCGCAATCCCGACTACTGGAAGAAGGGCCGTCCCTATCTCGACGCCATCGACTGGAAGATCGTGCCCAACCGCAGCACGCGCACCCTGGGCTTCGTCGCCGGCGAATTCGACATGACGTTCGATTCGGACGTCACCTTCCCGATGCTGAAGGACGTCAAGGCGCAGAAGCCCGACGCCGTCTGCGAAGCGCGGCCGACCAACGTCAATGCCAACATCCTGATCAACCGCGACGCGCCGCCATTCGACAAGCCCGAGGTGCGCCGCGCGCTGGTGCTCGCGATCGACCAGAAGCCCTTCAACGACATCCTGTTCGAGGGCCATGCGCTCTACGGTGCGGCCATGCTGCCGCCGCCGGCCGGCTTCTGGGGCATGCCCAAGGAGATGCTGGAGACCTTGCCGGGCTTCGGCACCGACATCGCCAAGAACCGCGCCGAAGCCCGCGCGATCATGGAGAAGCTCGGCTACACCAAGGACAAGCCGCTCAAGATCAAGGTCGCGACACGCAACATCGCGATCTATCGCGATCCGGCGGTGATCCTGATCGACCAGCTCAAGGCCATCAACATCGACGCCGAGCTCGATCCGATCGACACCACCGTCTGGTACAACAAGATCCAGCGCAAGGACTACTCGGTCGGCATGAACCTGACCGGTGGCGGCGTCGACGATCCCGACACCGCCTTCTACGAGAACTTCCATTCGAGCTCGGACCGCAACTACACGGCCTACAAGAACCCCGAGGTCGATGCCCTGATCGAGAAGCAGTCGGCCGAGCTCGACCGCGACAAGCGCAAGAAGATCGTGTGGGAGATCGAGAAGAAGCTCGCCGAGGACGGCGCGCGTCCCGTGATCAACCACAACGTCGCCAACACCTGCTGGACGCCGCAGCTCAAGGGTCTCGTGCTGCAGCAAAACAGCATCTACAACGGTTGGCGCTTCGAAGACGTCTGGCTGGATCGGTAGGAACAACCGTGCGCCGCCGCCCACTCAGCTCCTTCATGCTCCTCTCCCCCGCTAGGGGGAGAGGCTGGGTGAGGGGGCGGCGCACGTCGAATCTCCCTCACCTAACCTCTCCCCCTAGCGGGGGAGAGGAACTCGAGAGTGATGGAAGGAAGGGCTGATGGGCTCCTACCTTGTCCGACGCTTCCTGCTGATGGCCCTGACCCTGTTCGGGATGTCCATCCTGATCTTCGTCATGCTGCGGCTGGTACCGGGCGACATTGCCGACATCCTGGTCGATGCCGCGGGCATCGCCGACGCCAAGGAGAAGGCCAAGATCGCCAAGGAGCTGGGGCTCGACCGGCCGATCCTCGAGCAGTACGGCCAGTGGATCGGCGGGCTCTCGCGCGGCGACCTCGGCTTCGCCTATGTCTCGGAGCGGCCAGCCATCGAGGAGATCGCCCCGCGCATCCCGATCAGCGCCAAGCTGACGCTCATGGCGTTGTTCTTCTCGATCATCCTCGGCGTGCCGTTCGGCGTGATCAGCGCGGTGCGCCAGAACACCGCGCTCGACTATTCCCTGCGCGTGATCAGTCTCAGCGGCCTGTCGCTGCCGTCCTTCTGGCTCGGCCTCCTGGTGCTGATGGCGTCGGTGCACTGGTTCGGCACCATCCCGATCTACACCAACGAGCCGCGTGGCTTCCTGCAGGAGGTCGGGCTTCTGGCCATTCCCGCTGCCGTCGTGGGCTTCCGAAGTTCGGCGCTGATCATGCGGCTGACGCGCTCGTCCATGCTGGAGGTCATGCGCCAGGACTACATCCGCACGGCGCGCTCCAAGGGCGCCTCCAACACCTCGGTGAACTACAACCACGCACTCCGCAATGCGCTCCTGCCGGTGGTCACCGTCATCGGCATCGAGGCGGCCTTTCTGGTCGGCGGCCTGATCGTCACCGAGACCGTGTTCAACATCCCGGGCGTGGCGCGCTTCCTGGTGGAGGCGATTCGCTGGCGCGACTATCCGATCGTGCAGAACCTGGTGATGCTGATCGCCTTCGTGGTCGTCACGGTCAATTTCCTGGTCGACATGGCCTACATGGTCCTCGACCCCCGCATCAAGTACGCGGATTAGAACAATGGCCATCATCGACCATGAGGCTGAACTCCACCGCGCCGGTGCCAACATCACCGGCTGGCGCAGCCAGCTGGTCTTCACGGCGCGGCGCTATCCGTTGGGCGCGGTCGGCGCGGTGATCGTGCTGACCTTCGTGTTCACCGCCGTTTTCGCCAACTTCATCGCGCCGTTCGACCCGACCTCGACCGACGCCAAGGCCTCGCTGGCCCGGCCCGGTGGCGTGTTCTGGCTGGGGGCCGACTTCATGGGCCGCGACATGTTCAGCCGCATCGTCTACGGCGCGCGCATTTCGCTTGCCGTCGGCCTCGGCGCTACCCTGATGGGCGGCATCCTCGGCGTGTCGATCGGCCTGATGAGCGGCTATCTCGGCGGCGCCGTCGACCTTCTCACACAGCGCCTGATGGACATCATGCAGTCCCTGCCGCTCCTGGTCATGGCGCTGGTTATGGCTGCGGCGCTCGGCCCTTCGCTCGAGAACACCATCATCGCCATCGCCATCCCGCTGGTGCCGAGCGTCGCCCGCGTCGTGCGCTCCAGCACGCTGTCGCTGCGCGAGCAGCCCTTCGTCGAGGCCGCGCGCGCTGTCGGCATGGGCGAATTGCGTATCGCCGTGCGCCATGTCCTGCCCAACACGCTGGCGCCGCTGATCGTGCTGGGAACGGCCCAGCTTGGCTCGGCGATCCTTGTCGAGGCCTCGCTCTCCTTCCTCGGGCTGGGCATCCCCGAACCCTATCCGTCGTGGGGCCGCATGCTGTCTGAATCTGCTGCCGAGTACGTGCGTACGGCGCCGTGGCTGGTCATCTTCCCCGGTGTCGCCATCAGCATGACGGTGTTCGGCACCAACCTGTTGGGCGACGCCCTGCGCGACATCCTCGATCCGAGACAGCGTTCATGAGCGCTCTTCTCGAGGTCCAAGACCTCGGCACCTGGTTCTATACGCGGCAGGGCATCGTCAGGGCGGTCGACGGCGTCGACTTCCACGTGGCCTCGGGCGAGACGCTGGCGATCGTCGGCGAATCGGGCTGCGGCAAGAGCATGACGGCGCTGTCGCTGATGCGGCTCATCCCCGACCCGCCGGGCCGCATCGTCTCGGGCTCCGTCAAGCTGGGCGGCCGCGACCTGCTGCAGATCAGCGAGGAGGAGATGCGCCGCGTCCGCGGCAACGAGATCTCGATGATCTTCCAGGAGCCGATGACGTCGCTCAATCCGGTGATGACCATCGGCAAGCAGATCGCCGAGGCGCTGATCCTGCATCGCGACTTGGATCGCAAGGCGGCCTTCAAGCGCGCCATCGAGATGCTCGACCTGGTGCGCATCCCCGAGCCGGCCCAGCGCGCCAAGGAATATCCGCACCAGCTCTCGGGCGGCATGCGCCAGCGCGCCATGATCGCCATGGCGCTGGCCTGCAATCCCAAGGTGCTGATCGCCGACGAGCCGACGACGGCGCTCGACGTCACCATCCAGGCGCAGATCCTGGAGCTGATCGTCGAATTGCAGCGCGAGTTCAGCGCCGCCGTCATCCTGATCACCCACGATCTTGGCGTCGTTGCCGAGACGGCGCGGCGGGTCATCGTCATGTATGCCGGCCGCAAGGTCGAGGAGGCCGAGGTCGGCGAGCTGTTCTCGCGGCCGCTCCATCCCTACACGGTGGGCTTGTTGGCCTCGATCCCGCGGCTCGACCTGATGCGCGGTCAGGCCGCGCGCAACACCGGCCGCCTGCAGGAGATCCCGGGCATCGTGCCGCCCCTGTTCGACCTGCCTGAGGGCTGCGCCTTCGCCCCGCGCTGCACCAAGGCCGACGATCTCTGTCGCCGCGAGCGGCCCGCCTACGAGCAGAAGAAGGAAGGCCATTGGGCGGCCTGCTGGCATTCCGATGTGTAAGGCTTCATGCTCTTTTGGACCGCGCGCATCCTGCGCGCTC
>NZ_BKAJ01000223.1 GCF_007992495.1 Reyranella soli | reverse complement strand
CCCAACGAGGTGCGCCCACACAGCGCGATCGGCAACAAAACGCCGATAGAGCTTCATCGGATAGCGGCATCACCGGCCAGCCGCTGTCCGAGGAAGCAGGAATTTTCTAGCCCAGGTGGCCCAAGGTTGGGGGCAAGCTCAATCAACCGCCAGACTCTAGTCCCCGCTGGATAAAAGTTGGGGGCAACGTCAGTGTTCAAAAATCTTCGTTACACTAGGTCCCCGGTTTCCGAACAACGTAGAAGGTCGTCGTGAGGTCCCCTAGATGGTCAAGAATGCGAATTTCACTCGATTCTAAGGCTGCGTTGCAAGCCCATTTGACCATAGCGGCAGAGCCGAACCGGCAGTCTGAAATGAGATAATCTTTCTGCTCTTCCTTACGGTTTACGTAAGCGCTAGGAGGATCCCGATATCCTTCTCGCTTTAGCACAACTGTCGCTTCGCCAAGAGACTCTTGAATACGGTACGGTTGAATCCAGTAAAGGAATGTTCCGCCCGGTCGGAGAGTGCGTCCGATCTCGGCGACTGCACGTGCCGCGTCGGGAACATAGTCCAGAACACACAGAGCAATCGCAGCCCCAAATCGGTTGGTCCACCCATCAGGCATACTCGTAATGTCTACATTCGTGAGGCACTTCGGGTCGTTCCAGTCCGCTAACAAAGAAACGTGGCACAACTTTCGCCAGTATCGTTCCACTACTTTGCGCTCAGAACCTGACGCAGCAACTAATAATACCTCCTGAGAGGGGTCGATAAACGACTGAGCTTGAGCCAGTATCTGCGCAAGAGCTCGAAGTCGCACTCTCGATTCACAAGTGCCGCAGAAGATGTCAACTAGAAGGCCGTCATAGTCTATGCGCTTCCCTGCGCGCAGCCCGTGGCTTACGTCGACTTGACGCCGCTCAAGCAAACGATTTGCAATGGGTTCGCTACAGACAAAGCAGGCCATGAGGCCATCCTAGCATGAAGCAAGAAGTCTACGCGCAACGCTTTTGCGCGGGGCAAATAGCCAAATTCACTGGAGCAGTCTGTTGAGATCGGGAGTTTATCATGGCAGCGGACGAGGTAAATGGCCGAACAGAAAGCTGGTGTTGGCTTCGTCCGGCCACATAGCAATGCGCTTGAACTCCTTTAGGTCAATTCCACCTTCGACCACAGGGCGTCTGCCAGTAAGACAAACCTTCGCAAGCTTTGAATCACAATCAAGCTTCCAGCAAAATCCTGAAGCTCAAAAGAACCTAATCCGTCTTTTCGAATTCGAACCTGAGGTGACTCTCGAAGGAATGCACGTCTGGAGCTTCGTAGATCAATGTCCAAGCTTCCTCCAGCCGCCCTATACTGGGGGAAGTCCAGCCAGCAATGTCGGGCGCTTCGCGTGCCCGCGCCAACGTGATTTCCGATATGTTCCCTGTGAGTAGCGATATCCGTAGTGATTGACCACAATGAGCTCCTCGCACAACTACAGACCGCTCCTTCTGAATGCAAATTTCCTTGTCGGCAGGTAAGTGGAGCCTAAGCTGAAAGTTACGCCGTTCGTTCGTCGTGCCGGTGACGTCGTCGAGTAAGTCCAGCGTCCTCCTGCTGCGGTCAAACCTGACCTGACGTTCTGAAACGTAGCGGGGGAACATGAACGAACGTAGCTTGACTTCAGTCAAACCCTTGTCGGTCGCCCAGGAAACAAATCCGCCGATTTTTGACTTCGGTTTTCGCCGAGACGCATCAACGCCAAGTACCGAGACGATATTGTGACCGAGACTCGATCGCAGATAGCGACGGTAGATATTCTGCTCTTGGTAGTTGAAAATACCACTTTCAATCAACCAGTCTTCACCGAATGCATGCAGCACTATGGCGCCATCGTCGTCGTGGCGGTGAAAAGTGCTCAGAAAGCCGCACTTAACCGCAACCTGGATCGCCGTCCGAAAGTCGGCTCCGCGGCCCCAGCGCTCACGGATGAACGCGTAGCCCGCTTTGGGAAAAACACGCACCAAGTGAGGCGGTTCCTCGCCGTTGTTCCCTGCGCTCAAAACATACTGCAGATACTTCGCGCCGAGGCTCTCACGAATGCCATTGAGAGCGAACGTCAGCGGTTTAACCTCTGTATCTCCGAATGCCGGCAATCGTCCATCGGGGCGCACCGCAAAAGCAAGGAATGTCAGGCCCTTGTCTATTGTATTCTCAATATCGACACTCTCGACTTTGTCGCCAAATGCCGCGAACACCTTCTTCGCTTGAACTAGTCGCGCCAGCATTATCGCGTGGTAGTCGGGGCTATTCTCGATGTGCACGCCTTCTTCATTGAAGGCTACGGCAATTTCTTCGCTTAGTCGTTCCCGGCCAACCAGTCTTGCGCGGTCGGTCAACTCGCCAAGATCAAAAATGCAGGCCATTAGGTAAAGGGCTAGGGCTTGGTCAAAGCCATGGTTGTTGTGGCGGTTATAAAAGTCATCCGACATCAACACGCTTACGTGTACACCGACAAAGTCCAGTAGACGAGGGAAGTCCTCTTCAAGCGATCGACCGGCCTCCAGCAACAGACGAAGAAAATAGACTAAATGAATGCACCGCAGGGCAGTGGCGTGATCATGCCAAGTAAGGTGCCGATTGGACGCGAGACTGTCGGGAGTCAAATTGGCATCCGACCAAGCGCGTATCCAGGGAACAAGCATTAATGTCGCCCCAAAGGTGTTTGCAGAGGCGCGCTCGTAGAGACATTCTCGGACAGGTAGCCATTGCTGTAGCACCCAAAGCTGGTTTCGGTCCTCCGGACCAGGCGATCCCCATTGAAAATCGGAAAGACGGATGCTCTTCCTGTTATCCTTCGTTACAAAAATATGGCCTTCGAGCACGCTGGCTAACCGCGTACCAGCCTGAGTTTGCCCAAGTGCAGACATCTGTTCTGTAACGTAGGTGTTGTAGATGTTTCGAGAAACACTTTCGAAGACGCGCCGCGCCGCATCAGTTGATACTTTGCGGCCAGCGTAATTTTCTAGCCAGGCAATGCCTTGCCTTTTCCATGCTTTGTCGGCTGGGTTGGTTTTTCCGGCGGGCACAAGCCGTTTTGAGGCTTCTTCTGGCAGAGGTAATGTCCCAACCGCAGTAGTTTCTACTGGCGGCGGCGCGTCTGACCGCACATTGCTACTGGCAACTAGTTTGTCATGGCCATGAGCCGGCGATGCATCACGAAAGTTCACCTGCCAACGGACAAACCGGCAATTCGAATCGATCAGGCCTGGGTCATCATAGGAGAAGAAGACGCCACTTCGTGCGGCCTTGCTGCAGAGCGTGCGCGTGAATGCGGAATGCAGGCCCGTGTGGTTGGGCAGGCGCCCGATCTGAATGGGCGTGTAGTTGCCGCGTATCATGAAGAGATCGACTGCCTCGAGGTCAAGCTTGCTCTCGGAGATTGCAAGCCACGCTCGGTCCGCGATCCTTACCAGAGCGCGCATTTCATTGCGTCCGAGCAAGCCGCCGACTCTGAGCGTTTGTGGCGCGCGGCGTTCAGCGATCATTAACGCAGCGTGACCCAAGCCAAGAGTATCATCAGTCGGCCAAATAATCACATCAGGCTCGAAGTGAATCGCTGTAAATCGAAATGCCCGACGCGGCTGCGTAAGTTGCACAGAGCTTCCGAGCGACAGCATCGGAGCTGCTACTTCAACCCACGTGCCTCCATCATCCTCCGAAACCCATAAACGGTTCTCGGCTCCATAGTCACCAGACGAGACAACCCAACGGCCTGGCTGAAACGGATCCGCTTGACAGGTGTGGAAATGGCGAATCTCTGGTAGCGAGGAGGATCTGCTTCGGCAAGTGAGGGATGCCTTCCAACTTAGGCCTAGGTCCTCAGATCGCCACACCGCCATCGTCTCGGCTTGACGATCATACTCACCGTACATGACGGTGCCACTCGCACTCTGGTCGATGCTCCACGTCCCATGCCAGTTAAAGGGTCCGGTCTTACATCGGCAGATCAACCGCCAGTCAGCGTCAACTAGTAGGGTTTGCTTTGTACTCCCTGTTTGGATAACCCGATTACCGTTGTCGAGAGTAAAGCAACGGATTACAGGCTCGCCATGTGTAATGGCCCCGACGTCGTACCGCACCCATGTGGCGCCAAGGTCGTGGGATACAAAAAGGCTCGAGCCATGGCCGACAATAACGGTGTCAGTTCCGGCGCGGCTATCGCGGTCGTAGACATGCTCGATAAAGTGAGAGCGCACGGGCAGAGAGCAAGATGCGGCAGCCGACGTTAGCTTCAAGCCGATCGTTTCGCCGGTTATATCGATCATGACAGGTTTCGACAGGACGAGAAGACTGACAAGTCAACGGGCCATCAAGAAAAGTAAATGCTTTCTCGCTTACTTATCCCTGCTGGGGCATTCAAAAGCAAGAGAGGAGGATACAATCCGCGAGTAGAAGCGCGCTCTCAAGTGTTTGGCCAAAAGGTCAGCTCAATGCTGCTGGTCAGCTGTTCCTCTTGACTTTCGAAGCTTATGATGTGCGTTGGGCTCGTTTCATTGATTTTAGGTGACATGATCGGCGTTATCCCATCGAGCGCCGCCGCGTCGACGTATCGCGGCGCCGCCTGATACCCATTCGCAGGTGTAAGGACGAGCCGGCAGCTCTTGCTTCCAACTTCGACTGAGTTTCCCTTCAACCGCACAGTCTTGTCCGCAGGGAAATGCCAAAGCGTACATAGGCGCATCACCGGAACCGTCGGGTCAGCACGAGTCGCAACATCCGTCACAATTAATTGGAAAGGATCCCTCCTCGTCTCGATCTGACGCCGCAACCAGTAACCGGGACGAACTTCCGCGATGCCTGTTACCCTACTCATGGTCTGATTTGATGCTTGATGAGTAATCCGCGCTGTTCGATGTCTTTGACGGTCGAACAGAGAACGGTAACCGTCATCGCCAAGAAGAATTGGAAGGTTGTGGGCTAGCCGAGATCGAAGGTAGATACGCTGTGCTTCGTTCTCTTTATAGTGCAGCAAGCCGCCATCGACTAACCAATCCTCACCAAAGGCCCACAAGTAGATACTGAGGTCATCGTCGTGTCGGTGGTACTCGGATAAGTAACCCGCCTTAAATACAAGGTAGTGACGGGTCGCCTTCCAAGTGTCGCGCTCGATGTACCATCCTGACGCCGTGAACAGAGAATGCGTCTCAGTAGGCACACTACCCAGTTTGCCCGCTGACAGAGAAAACTGCACACATTGATAATGTTCTGCGCCTTCAAATCCCATGAAGGGGTTCGTCACGGAAGTCATTTCAGTGTCGCCAATCGGAGGCAAAAGCCCGTCCGGCCTGGTGACATGAGTCAAGTAGTGCATCGCAAGGGGCATGGCGACCTCGATCGCTCGCCCGAGATCGCCAAGCTCTTGTGAGCTGAAATAGGAATAGATGCGGCAGAAGAGACGCGTAACGAAGACGTGGTAGGCTGGGCTGTTCTCGACATGAACTCCGTCTGCGGCGAAGGCGAATTCGAGCTCGGAACGGAGGCGCGTGAGGGCGACAGCGCGCCATTTGGAGGCGTCCTGGAGCTGAGGCAATGAGATGGCAACCAAAGCAAGGACGCGGGCTTGCTCAATTCCGTGGTTGGTGTGACGTGAATAGAAGCCCTCTTCGAAAAGCCGCTCCGACATCTTCACCAAAAATCTTTTCAAAAGTGCCAACTTTTTAGGGCGCAAGCGGCGCGCCTCTAAGTACTTTAGGAGCCAAAGAACATGCTGAGTTCTTAGCGCCGTGGCATGGTCATGCCAGGCAAATTCGAAGCCTTTCTTTTCTAAAGCTGGCAATTGCGCTAGCCACGCTTCAACGCATCGCAACGCCAAATCAATTGCTCGTTTGTCTCCATCCATGGCGTGGCAAGCCATCAGCCATGGAAAAAAGTTGAACGACGTAGTTTGCCACAGCCAAGTGCGGTTGTTCAGTGGATTGGACGTCCAGTCCACCGGCAGGTCCGCCTTAGTGGCTGGAAATCCTTTGAACTCAAATTCTCCGTTACGAACGAGTGCTCTACCAAGCTCTACGTTCTTGGTCGATCCAACCGCGCTCTCGAGCTCCTTACGGAGACCTGGAATGATCATCAGCTGACGCCAACCGCAGCGATGGCATTGACATCTTGGACTGTTGCAGAACGCTCCTTGCCAAAAAGAATCTTATTCCAGTGCAGAAAAACCTCGTTCGTGGAGAACCTACGTATGAACACCTTCTGTAGATCGGTGGACGCGCTATCAAAGCGCGCATAGTTACGTTCAAAATAGTCTACCATTTCCGACAGGCCACTCTGCACAAGCTCCGGGCTGTAAACTTCTTTAGCACCCCCCCACTCGGTCATGAGCGGCAGACATCCCATAACTCCGCCCTCGGCGACCGCCGTGTGGCAGCCTTCAAAATCGCTAACCGACAAGATCCAACCGACTCTCGCGTAAAAATCCTCCATTTCGGCGTCGTACCCACTGAACTCAATGATTCCGTTGCGTTCCAACTCGGACACTTGCCGGAATAGCTCTTGGAAATCTCGAAGTTCTTCTCTTCTTGTTGCCATCCAGTCGTACTCCGATGGCATGCTCCCCTTCACAAGCAGCCGAAGCGTGGGACGCGAACGCCGTAG
Source organism: Reyranella soli (assembly GCF_007992495.1). Classification (GTDB taxonomy): domain Bacteria; phylum Pseudomonadota; class Alphaproteobacteria; order Reyranellales; family Reyranellaceae; genus Reyranella; species Reyranella soli. Next base: position 7,377 of record NZ_BKAJ01000223.1, on the reverse strand, counting down.
CGCAAGAAGGAGGTCAATGGCTTTATCCATGCGCTTGCGCCAAGGCGTGACTCCAACCATGCCGAGCAGGTTGCGCCGCTGATCAGTTTCCACCTTTAGAGAAGTGCACGGCTTAAGTCCGACGGAGATAGGAACGACGGTGCAAATTTCTGCCGGGATTTTGAATTTGGCCTGAGCCTGGCGCATTATCTCCGGAGAAACGAAGATCACACGGTGGACGCGGCTGAAATCGACTCTTGTTGGATGATCTGTGAACATTTCTTGAAGATGCAGTCGGATCACCAACCTGCCGCTCTCTGGGATATTTCGAGACCACCAGACAGCATTGCCAAGACACCAATCGCAAAACACTACGTTCGTGGCGGGCTCCGGCTGCCCATAGGCGTGGCGAACCGTGTGCGTTCTCCAAAAATCTCTTTGCACTAAAACACCATTCTTCAAAAAGAGCCCCTCGATGTCTTCAAAGAACCTGAAGTCGTGAGAGGACACAACAAGTCTTTCCGACGCCGGAGAGGTAACGCGCGGCAGGCAACGATCTCTCCAAGTCTTCGTGAGTCCGTGGATGAGGGGGCCATAGACTTCGTTGGAGCTAAAGCTCTTAGCAAGCGGCTGGTGTCGGCGCTCGAACGCCGGATCTCCATGTTCGAGCAAGTGAACTAGCACGTTTACTGCTTGCTCAGGAGTGCGAGCGAATCCCCGATAGTCGGACCCGAGAAGCTCGACATTGGCGTCAGATGGAAAGAGGACAATCGGAGCGCCACAGACGATCGCTTCAATCATTTTCGTGGAAGTTTCGAAATGGCCGGTTTCGAACTCCCCATAGCGCCAACCCCAGACCGCCCGAGCTAACTTTACCCACGCTAGCACTTCCGATTGAGATACAGCCGAATGCCACTCGACACGCTGGCCGAGCGCAGTCACCAGCTTCAGAAACTCCGTCTGAAATGTGATATCTCGACCGTCGAACTTGTTTCCGAGGAGTACTAACCGGAAGTTCGGTCGTTCAGCTGCAACGCGAATCGCCGCGTCGAGAAGTTCAAGAATGCCATATTCGCGTACAAGCTTGCCGGAATAGACCACGAGCTCATTGGAACCGGCGTCGCAATCAAGTTCTGCTGCAGCATTCAGAACGAGAGGATCTACCGAAGGCGGTACAATGTAGAGATCACCTTGATAGTCTGGCGCACTCGCTTTGAAGATACTGCGGGTAGTTTCATTCTGAAAGATCAAGCCTGCGGTTCGGCGTGCACGGTTGAGAAGAGGAGAGCTTGCAAGCTTTCCATTCTCGACGTTATCAGGCGAGATCAGCCCAACTGTATATAAGACTAGCCTGTCGCGGAGGTACTTAGTGTCGAGAGCTTTTGCCAAAGTGAAACCGCGAACGACAAGGAAGTCGAAGCCCCCGCTTACGCGGTCGAGTTTAAGGATTTCCTCGCCGAGCCTTTCTCCTTGCCCGGACCCGTGAGTGTCGAGATCGACTTTTACTACGTTAGCGCGACTGAAAAGCTCCGCTGTGTTGGAGTTGGGAATTTGAATCGCGTTTGTCACCACATACACGTTCACATGCTGATGAGCTGAGAGCGCGGAGACGAGCGTCTTTAGCCAAACGGCACTGCCATCGACCAAGTTTTCATTTAGATCTGCGGCAACCAAGATATTCATCTTGGTGGGGTCCAGGTTGACGAAGTAAGACCCTTCTCGTTCGACTTCGTCGATAGTGTGTAACTTGCGTATCTGACTCGGCCGTGTTTGATGCTCGCCCGTCCAAGGACTGAGTTCAAACATGAAGCGGCCCACTATACGAGGGAGGACCGTCACGATGGTCCGCTCAGGAGGCACGGTGATATAGTGAAAACGCGCTCCAACTGTATTTGAAACTGAAAATCTTCCAAAAGTGGGGGTAAGCTGCGCGCCATCGAAGGGGACAATAGTGGCCGCAAACTGCATAGCTTGATCGTAGTCAGTTTCGATTTCAATCTTTGTAGCCTTGTCTGGGCGATGGGTCAGCTCAATCGCAACTATGTCCCGCGTTTCCGCTTTCATCCGGACGAACGACTGGGAATCTAGTCCGCTACCATGGTGGAGAGCTATGACGGCAAAATCTTTAAGGGCCAGATCTCGTGCTCTCGATCGGTCGAGATAAACAAACAGGGTTTGGTCGCCGGAATCGCTGATGTTCAACTCAACGAGGTCTGCGTCAGTGATGTCTGCCGGACGTGAGAGGCTCACGTTCGTAGCCAGGTCCGTTCCGGCAGGAATACTAAGGATCCGTAGATGCCGAACTTCAACGCCGGGGCAGCGCAGCAAGAACCGCTTCCCTGGCGTTGTTTCTATTGTAAGTCGGCCAATTCGACGTAGCTGGGCCGACCTATCGCGCTGAACCGCGGGTCCGCTGCTGTAAAGCTCCGTGGTCGTCCGTGCAATGTCGGCGGATGCCGGCGTGCTTGTCACCGCAGCTTGGATGGCTTCATCCCAGGCTCGCGTTCCATTTGACCATGAGAACTTCGCCTTGAGCGCTTCCGCAGCAGTTGCATAGCGGCGCTGCATTCCTGGTAAGTCGGAGAGGATGTCGCGCAATTTCCTCCCGAGGTCCAACAGATCGCCAGCACGAAAGGTCTCTCCAAAGCCAAATGCCTTGACCTGCTCGGCCATGGCGGCGACGTCGGAAACTAAGAGAACTCGCCCCTGTGCCAGGCACTCGATTGGTTTAAGTGGCGTGATTAATTCACAAACAGGTTCGGGAATGCGAGGAAGCACGCAGATGTCCATGAGCCGGTATATGCTATCAACATCTTCCTTAGGCACCTTTCCTACGAAGATTACCCTACTCGACAGGTTCATTCGGTCGGCAAAGCCTCGTAATTCGGCAGCATAAGGTCCATCTCCGGCAATGAGCAGTACGATGTCATCAAGCTGATGCCTTGGATCACCGAGGACAGACAGTAGATCTTGAAGCCCTTCATATCGGACAAGTGAGCCGATGTAGCCGAGTACGCGACGTCCTCTGATCTCTCTTCGAAGTTGTTCAGTTCTGTCGCTAGGTGCATGACTGTCAGTCGGGGTGTGTTCATCGCAGCAATTGGCCACGACCCGAATTTTTGCCGCGGCAACGTCCCATGTAGTAAGCTCCTTCTTTTGCGTCTCTGATAGAGAGATAACAACGTCGGCCGACCGTGCGAGAATGCGCTCCATACGCCTTTCCAACAGATACCGTTCGCTCTCAATCCAGCCGTGTACACCGACGCCAGCCGTGAGTTCCCAAAATCCGCGCATTTCATAAACAAATGGCAAGCCAAACGCACGCGCAGCAAGGAGAGCCGGAAATGCAGTGGCAAAATTGGACGCTGCATGCACGACGTCTGGATTCTCCAAATGGAGCACCTTCTCGATCTCGCGCTTCGCAAGACCCATGTTAGTGAAGATGTCAGTTTGGCTCCTGATGCCACCCCGCCGGAACTTGTACTGAACTTCTGCAGAGGCAGCCATGTGCTCAGTTGCTGCATTCTTTAGCAATCCCGCGGTCCAAGGGTATCCGATTCTTCCGTACGGCGCGACGTCTAGAGCGGTATTCGTCAGAAGTGCTTGGGTGCGTAGTGTGTACCCCGTGGATTGAAACGGAAGTGCGCTTGAAAGGAAGCTCAGGATCCGGGGTCGGCGTCTCCCACTACTTGTGATCCTACGTACGCGGCGCGGCAAGGCGAGAAAGTCGTAGGTCTGCAATCGATGATACTGATCGGCAAAAGTGTCGAAGGCCGTCGTCGGATGCTCGAGCCTGACCCGAGCATTCACAACCGAGTGTGCCAGAGACACGCGCCCAAACTTGAATAGTGCTTCAACGAGAAACGCTGTGTCCTTAGGCCCTAGGCCATCGAGTTCGCCCGCAACGAAACGTCCAGCAACGCTGCTCACTGTATCCAGATTTTCGGCATTGTACTCCATATCGAGGCGTAGCAGCCGCAGCAGCTCATGTTCGCTCGTTGTCACGAAGGCTCCCCTAATCTTTTCAAAACGGTAATCATCCAGGTGCAGCTAGTGCTGGCTCTAACCAATCCCCCGCCAGGGAGGGATGTCAAGGTCTCCCGCGGCTCTCAAGAGATGCATGATTCGGCTGAGAGAAGGCCAATGAGAACGATCTACGTTGTTTGGTGTTCGGGAACTTATTGCTACGCGCCATCGCATTGGTCTGGGACTTGCAGAACACCACCCAGTCCAGCTAAAATTGGTAGGGCATGGGAGGGCAGAATTGAGTGCGCTTCCTATAGTAGGTTTGGGAACAAGCTATGAGTTCATGGTCACAACTGTCGACCCTTGTTTCAAACAAGGAATGCAACCAACTTGGTCCATTGGGTGCGGTCCGCAAGTTGACCGCAGGATCGCGGGGCGCAAAGGGTTTGGAGGTCCATAACGACAAGGTCACGCCAGCGGCCCCGAGCCAAAAGGGCTCGGTCGAATGGAATGTTGTAAGTGCGTCGAACTGGGTGGGCTCACCACCCAAAAAGTCGACAAGAGGTTCTTATGATTTGGTGATTCTAAATCAAGCTCTTGAACAAGCCGTCGATCCTCTTCGCTTTCTACAGGAAGTGCGATCACAGCTAGTGGTTGGCGCGCAAATTCTTATCATTGCGGCACATCTTCGGCCGGCAGCTAATGGTGTGTTTTGGAGTATTTCTCCGCTGGGCATGATGGAACTGGCGAGACGAGCAGGTTTTCGCATTGTTGAGATGCGAGCGGGCATTGATGCATTGGCACTCATTGACCGGACATACGAAGGAAATCCTCGCGAGACTAGCAGGTATATCAGCGAAGAATCCCCGTTAAATCAGAAGATCGAAAAGCAGCTGCGCGCCGAAGGCAAGCAGGTTCGCTCAATCAACGTCCGAAAGCTTCAGTTTGCGGGGCTGTTTATGACCTATCTTGAAGTCGCAGATTAGACTAGCAGGCACAGTGTCACCTTCGGTCTGACGAATCGAAGTTTTTGCCTGATCATCTGAACGCGGCCACACGCCTTTGAAAACCTCCGGCGGCATGGATCGTTGACTCATGAAGGGCCTCCAAAACCTGACAGCACCCAGTGGTGACATTGCGCCTTTGACAGTCGCGATCGCAACTCATGACCGGCCCCACTTGATTGGCGATGCGCTTAGTAGCTGTTGCAGTCAAACTCTCAAACCCGAGCGGGTAATCGTTATCCATGATGGCCTCTCCGATGAGACGAGTGAAGTAGTTGGCAAGTTTGGAGCACTCAACGTCACGTACTTGAACGCGGGCAAGGTCGGACTTGGTTACGCCCGAAATCTTGCGACGGCTCTGTGCAAAACGAAGTACCTCTGCATCTTGGATGACGACGACCTGATGCTGCCTAACCGAGTGCGGGACCACATGAAATCGTTCGCTTCGGGAGCTCAACTGAGCCACGGTGGTTGGGTCAATTTTAATGATCGAGGTGAGTTGGAGTTTATGCCGGGTAAGGCGGTGACGGAGGACGTGATGGTCTACGCCGGCGCAGCTATTACCCACGGTGCGTGCTGCTATGAGACTGCGATACTTCGTGAGTTCCCGTACCGTGACGACTTGGCCGGCGGCATTGATTTCGACATGGCGATGCGGGTAGTACGAAGCGGCGTAAAGTGCGCTCATACGTCATCGTACGTGCTGCTGCGGCGACGACATGCGGCGAGCCTGTCGGCAGTGCATGGTGGAGACCAACGAAGCATACGCCGTGCAATCGTCAACATGATTGATTGGCAGCGAAACGATGCGGATATTGATGAACGTCGTGCGGCTGCTGTCAAACAAGAGGAGTTCGTGACAATCGCGCCGCCTCTTAATGAGATATACAGCACTCTAGGTGGGCTCCATAGCGCCATGAGGGTAGTTGGGACCGTGCCGAGGCGGGCGACAGCGTTTTTCTCCCTACTGGTCGGATTGGAGATAGATTGGAGCGAACTGGAAATCATCGACGCCGATCCAAACCTAACGGCTACGATTAAGTTGGCCTGTCGCCCCACAAGGGATGTGGCAGTCCTGGAGAGCTTTGATGTGGCGCTACGCAAGTCCGCGATAAATGGGCAAGTACTGTCGGCGAGCGTTCTACAATCGGTTGCAGGGCCGCTCGCAACTAGTTCACCTCCAGAGAGCTTCAGGTTGCTTCTGAGGTCAGTCGCGTTGAAAGAACTCTTCCTTGCACATCGGATTTTGAGTCAGAAGCGGCCGTGGGATTGGTTTGTCGCGTCCCGCCATGAACGCTTCCAGGGAAGAGAAGGAGTAGCCCACTATCTCGTGTCCGCCCCATTTCGCAAAGCAAAGAGCGCGACGCAGCAGCGAATTTTTGGGGAAGATCTGAAGGCGTTTGTTCAGGAGCAAACAGACCTGTCCGCGACGGTGATCGAGTAAAGGTTGCATGATGATCGTTGCACGGGCATCGTTTGAAGACGGGCGCACGGTCTGGAGATTCGAGGTGGAGGCGGGAGACGATTCTCCATCGCAGCCAAAGTTATGGATCGCTGGGTTCCTGCGTGAAATACCGGGGGATATCGAAGCTTTGTGGCTAACTTTGGTTTTGGGTCCGTTTGCTGCGGAACGAATCGTCGTCCCTGGAGCCGCGCCACGCCGGCTGTGTGATAGGCTAGAAACGGTGTTCAATATTGCTGTGGTAACAGCAGGCGGATTGGACAGTGTCAAGCGTGACGTTGATCGGAGACACCGTGCCACTTTGATCCGTGATCCTCTGGATTTGGCTGTGGCAGAGCTCCTGCGAGAGCGGGATCATTTTGCAGTTGAAGTTTCGGCGGACTCTGGGCTCCGTGCGTCAACCATGACAACCTTCGGAGTCGCTTGTAATGCGGGCGTATTGCGACGAAGCCAACGGCCCCTTGATCGGGTTGGTGAATTGGGAGTGCTGTGGCTGGTAGCGCCGATGCTGGCCTTAGACAGGAATACCGCCTTCCTGTGTCGTGACGAGCTTGGAGACATTGCTCCGGAAGTTTTAAGGGACTTGGCTGGTGAGGTGGGCATTTCCTTGCGCCTTCCGTTCGCAGAAGCGAACGTTGCGCTGCTCCCTCAGGTACTGCTGAAGCTGGGATTACCTCCCATCGTATCATTTCGCGGTCTTTGGGATCGCTATCGAATGTATCCCGAATTGATGAGTGCAATATTTTCCCAGATGGAGCCAAGCTTGCAGAACCATATCCCTGACGATCCTTTGGTCAAGCTATGTCAGGCCATGATTCAGTTAACTGAATTCGATCGAGTCAGCAATGTCGGGCAAACGGTACCTATCGATACCAGCTTGTTCGCGCTGGCTGACTAGCGCGAGGATTTTAGGCACGACGCTCGAGCGCAATCGACTCTTTCGTGCGTTTTGATTGCAATCCTTTT
>NZ_BKAJ01000222.1 GCF_007992495.1 Reyranella soli | reverse complement strand
CACGACCGGCTTGGCGCGCCGCCACAGGGCGCGCGCGCCGATGGTCGAAGGCGACGCCGCGGCAGTCCCCTCTGTCATCCTGAACGAAGCGAAGGATCTCATCGCCATCGACTACCGCCGTGCTCGTTCGCTTTTCATGAGGTCCTTCGCTGCGCTCAGGACGACATGAGTTAACTGTTTGCGATCTCGTCCGAGAACTTCGGATTGAGGAAGGTCTCGAACTTCGGCAGGGCGCGGATCTGCTTCAGCTCGAGCATGTGCTGGGCGTAGGTCTTGGCCTGCGTCTGCACCGTGGGATCGAGCTTCCAGACGTACTCGACGTTGTTGGCGCCCAGCGCCTGCTCGACGGCGGCGCGGTTGGCACCGAGCTTCTGCACCGTGGCGTCCACGACGGCAGGCTTGTTGGCCATCATGAACTCCGCCGCCTGGCGCTGGATCTTGAGCATGGTGCGCACCAGGTCGGGGTTCTTGGCGACGGTGTCCTCGTGGGTGCCGAAGATCATGTTCAGGCCGCCCATCGCCGTGCCGTAGGGATACTCCACGAGCTGGCCCGCGCCCGAGGTGATCGAGAGCGCCGGGCCTGGCTCGGCGCCGACATAGGCGTCGACGTCGCCGCGCGCCAGCATGGCCGGCATCTCGCCAAACGGCACACGCACCGGGGTGATGTCCTTGATCGACATGCCCTCCATGCGCAGGCGCTCCATGATGAAGACCTCCTGCGTCGAGCCCGGCCAGATGCCGACCTTCTTGCCCTTCAGGTCCTTGATGGTCTTGACGTCCGACCCGGCCTTGGAGATCACGCCCATGCCCTTGTTGGACATGGCGCCGACCACCACGACCGGTTCGCCGACGGCGCCGCCCAGGATGGCGGCGGCGATGCCGAAGGTGCCGAAATCGACCGACTTGGTGACCACGGCGTTCTTGCCGTCGGTCGGGCTGTCGAAAACGATGATCTCGATCTTGAGGTCGGCCGGCGCGAACTTCTCGTAGAAGTAAGGCGGCATCGAATGGACCAGCCGCAGTGCCCCCATCTTCACCGTCTTGGGCTGGGCCCGCAGCACGGCGGGCGCAGCAAGCGTGGCTGCGGCAAACCCCGCTCCGGAGAGCAGGTGACGGCGATTGATCATTTGGAGCCTCCCACTTGGCTAGGGGAGGGAGGCAACTGCCGTGCCAACTTCTCTTAGGCGAGCAGCAGAAGCTGTCGGGTGAGGATTCCGTCGGCGTCGCGCAGCTCGTGTGTAATGGTGAAATGGTCGGCGCCTGCCACCGGAATGAGCGGTCCCGGCAGGTGCTGGGCGGCGCGCTTTTCGTGCAGGGCGCGGCTGTCGGCGACCAGGGGCGGCAGCTCGGCCGTGCCGTAGGTGATGGCGAGCGGCTTCTTGATCATGGGCAGCCTGAGCGGCGAGAGGGTCGCGAGCTCGGCGTCGGTGAACTGCATCTTGTCGTTGAGGTAGGTGTCACGGATCGGGCCCAGCTCGAACACGCCCGAGACCGCCATGCCGGCGCTCACCCGGCTGTGGCCGAGGCACTGGGCCGTCAGATGCCCGCCGGCCGACCAGCCGGACAGGACCACCTTGCCGTTAATGCCGTGCGCCGCCCCGTTGGCCGCCAACCAGTCGAGCGCGGTGTTGATCTCGGCCACGATCTCGGTGAGCGAGGCGTCGGGCGCCAGCGTGTAGCCGGGCAGGCCCGCGGCCCAGCCGTGAGCATGGACGCCGGCGATCAGGCTCGCGAACTGGTCGCGGCTGTTCCTCTGCCAGTAGCCGCCGTGGATGAAGACCAGGCAAGGCGCGTTGGCGTCCTTGGCGGGGAAGAGGTCCCACACGTTGCGCTCCTTGGGGCCGTAGCGCAGGTCGAGATGCTCGGGATGGGCCTTGCGGAAGGCTTCGGAAGCGGCGATGCGCGCCGCGTTCAGCTCGGCGCTGTTCTTGACGGCATCGGTGTTGTTGTAGGCCGCGTCGCGCTCGGCCTTGGTCATCATTCCCCAGTTCATTTCGTCCTCTCCACAATCACGATGGCGATCCCGGCGATCACCAGCATCGTGCCCAGCACCAGCGGCCAAGTCACGGGCTCGCCGACCAGGACGACCGATGAGGCGATGGCGATCAGCGGCGTGCCCAGCATGCCGAGCGCACCGGTGATCGGCGGCAGGGCGCGCGCCACCGAGACCGCGGCCCACGTCCCGACCGGGCCGGCGAAGGCACCGATATACAGCAGCGCGATCCAGAGGTCGGGATGTCCGAAGTCAAGATGGCCGCGCGGCTCGAACGCGAGCGCGAGCGCCCAGAGCAGGACCGTCGCCACCGACATCTGCCAGGGCAGCACGTCGAGCGGTGTGCCGCGCCAGCGATGGCGGCGGGCGTGCAGGATGGCCAGCGCCCAGGAGAAGCCGGACAGCAACAGCCAGCCATGGCCTTCGATCACGGCGCGGTCGCGCCAGTCGAAGCGCGTCGGATCGACCAGCACGACGATGCCGGCGAGTCCCAACAGTACGCCCAGAAGGGCGCGCCGGCCAACGCGCTCGCCTGCCAGCAGCGACAGGGGCACCATCCACAGCATGGCCGTGTAGGCAAGCACACCCGAGCGTCCCGGCGGCACGCTCTGCACGCCGAGATTGGAGAAGGCGAAGAAGAGCGTGAGCTGGAAGGCGCCGACCGACAACACGATCGGCCAGTCGGCGCGCTGCGGCCAGTGCAGGCGCCGCAAGACGGCCAACAGCGCGAAGGCGGTGAGCGCCGAGGTTGTGGCGCGGCCGGCGGCAAGCCAGACCGGCGTGCTTGCACCGAGGCCGATCTTGATGACCGGCCAGGCCAGCCCGAACAGGATGACGCTGAGCGCGAGCTGGAGGTAGGCGACTTTTGTCGTCCTGCGCGAAGCGAAGGACCTCATGCCGGTTGCAAACGTCGATGAGATCCTTCGCTACGCTCAGGATGACATCAGGCGCGCTTCGCTTCGGTCGTCGTCAGCGGTACCGGCAGGCGCGACAGCATCTCCTTGGGCACCACCTGCCAGAAGCGCTCGACCTCGCGATTCCAGTCGTTCAGCAGGCGCGCGCCCAATGGCGACTTGGTCTCGGCGACGTGCTCCTCGACCAGCGCCTTCAGCACGCCTTCCCAGTGCGGATGGTCGATGCGCTGCCAGCTCACCGTCTCGGGATTGACCTTGAGCTTGAAGACGTCGTCGGGGTCGTAGACGAAGGCCATGCCACCGGTCATGCCGGCGGCGAAGTTGACGCCGAGCCCACCCAGGATCACCGCGGTGCCTCCGGTCATGTATTCGCAGCCGTTGCTGCCCACGCCCTCGACCACGGTGTCGGCGCCGGAGTTCCTGACGGCGAAGCGCTCGCCGGCGCGGCCGCAGGCGAACAGCTTGCCCGCCGTGGCGCCGTACAGGACGGTGTTGCCGATGATGGCATTGTCCTGCGGCACCAGCGGGCTCGAGATCGTGGGCCGGACCACGACGGTGCCGCCGCTCAGCCCCTTGCCGACATAGTCGTTGGCATCGCCGAACACTTCGAGCTTCATGCCGCGGACGGAGAAGGCGCCCAGCGACTGGCCGGCCGTGCCGCGCAGCCGCACCGTCACCGTATCGGGCTGCAGCTCGGCCATGCCGTACTTGCGCGTGATCATGGCGGCAAGCCGCGTGCCCACGGCGCGATGGGTGTTCCGCACGCTGTACTGCAGCTGCATCTTCTCGCGATGCGTGAACAGCGGCTGGGCGTCGCGGATCATCTCCGCATCCAATGTGTCGGGCACCTCGTTGCGGCCCTCGACCGTGCAATGCACCGTCTCGCGCCCGCCGTCGGCCCGCGTCAGCAGCGGGTTGAGGTCGAGGTCGTCGAGATAGCGTGCGCCGCGGCTCACCTGTTTCAGGAGGTCGGAGCGGCCGACGACTTCCAGCAGCGAGCGGTAGCCGAGCTGCGCCAGGATCGTCCGCACCTCCTCGGCGATGAAGCTGAAGAGGTTGACCACCTTCTCCGGCGAGCCCTCGAACTTGGCGCGCAGCTTGGGATCCTGCGTGCAGACGCCGACCGGGCAGGTGTTGGAATGGCACTGCCGCACCATGATGCAGCCCATGGCGATCAGCGAGGCGGTGCCGATGCCGTACTCCTCGGCGCCCAGCATGGCGGCGATCACCACGTCGCGGCCGGTCTTGATGCCGCCGTCGGTGCGCAGCAGCACCTTGTCGCGCAGGCGATTGAGCGTCAGCACCTGGTGGGTCTCCGACAGACCCATCTCCCAGGGAATGCCGGCGTACTTGATGCTGGTCTGCGGTGACGCGCCCGTGCCGCCCGAGTGGCCGGAGACGAGGATCACGTCGGCCTTGGCCTTGGCGACGCCGGCCGCGATGGTGCCGATGCCGGACCGCGCCACCAACTTAACGGTGACTCGCGCCTCGGGGTTGATCTGCTTCAGGTCGTAGATCAGCTGAGCCAGATCCTCGATCGAGTAGATGTCGTGATGCGGCGGTGGGCTGATCAAGGTGACGCCCGGCGTCGAATGACGCAGCTTGGCGATCATCTCGCTGACCTTGAGACCCGGCAGCTGGCCGCCTTCGCCGGGCTTGGCGCCCTGGGCGACCTTGATCTCGAGCTCGCGGCAGTTGTTCAGATACTCTGCCGTGACGCCGAAGCGGCCCGACGCCACCTGCTTGATGGCCGACGAGGCGTTGTCGCCGTTGGAGCGCGGCCTGTAGCGCGCCGGATCCTCGCCGCCTTCGCCCGAGTCGGACTTGGCGCCGATGCGGTTCATGGCGATCGACAGCGTCTCGTGCGCCTCCGGGCCCAGCGCCCCCAGCGAGATGCCGGGCGCCACCAGGCGCTTGCGCAGCCCGGTGATGGACTCGACCTCGTCGATGGGAATGGGCTGGCGGTCGGTCCTAAAGTCCAGGAGGTCGCGCAGGTTGATGGGCGGGAGTCGCCGCACCTGCTCACTGTACTTGCGGTACTTCTCGTAGGACTCGGTGTTCACCGCGTCCTGCAGCATGTGGATGAGGTTGCCCTCGAAATTGTGCCGGTCGCCGCCGCGCCGCATCTTGTAGAAACCGCCGATCGGCAAGGCGATCACGTCCTCGTCGAAGGCGCGCTGATGCTGCTCGGCGATCTTCTCCTGGACGCCGCGCAGGCCGATGCCCGAGATGCGGGACGGCATGCCGGGGAAGAACTCCTGGACCAGCGAGCGCGAGAGACCGACCGCCTCGAAGTTGCAGCCGCCGCGATACGACGACAGCACCGAGATGCCCATCTTGGACATGACCTTGAGCAGGCCGTCGTCCAGCGCCTTCTTGTAGTTGGCGAGGCACTGGCCGAGCGTGAGCTTGCCGAACAGGCCGCGCTTGTGGCGGGCCGCGATGGTCTCCTCGGCGAGGTAGGGGTTCACCGTGGTGGCGCCGACACCGATGATGACGGCGGCGTAGTGCACGTCCAGGGCCTCAGCCGAGCGCACGTTGAGCGAGATGAAAGTGCGCAGCGATTGGCGTACCAGGTAGGAATGCACGCCGCCCGCCGCCAGGATCATGGGCAGTGCCGCGCGGTCGGCGTTCACGTTGGCGTCGGTCAGCACGACGTGCAGGCAGCCCGAACGCACGCCGTCCTCGGCCTCCTTGCAGATGCGGTCGAAGGCCTGGCGCATGGCGTCGAGCCCGCCCCGGGCGTCGAAGGTGCAGTCGATGCGGCAGGCAGTCTCGCCCATGTACTTGCGCATCGCCTCGAACTCGGCGTTGAGCACGATGGGCGACTGCAGCGAGAGCATCTCGCTCTGCTCGGGACTCTCGTCGAGAATGTTGCCGAGATTGCCCAGCCGCGTGCGGATCGTCATGACGTTGCGCTCGCGCAAGCTGTCGATCGGCGGGTTGGTGACCTGGCTGAAGTTCTGGCGGAAGTAGTGGTGCATGCCGCGATAGGTGTCGCTCAGCACCGCGAGCGGTGCGTCGTCGCCCATCGAGCCGACAGCTTCCTTGCCGTCCTCGACCATGGGATGGAGGATCATCTCCAGGTCTTCGATCGACCAGCCGACGGCGAACTGCCGGCGACGCAGCTCGTCGGCCGGGAAATGCTCGGTGGCCGGCGCGTCCTGCTTGATCAGCGAATCGAGCTCGACGGTGCGCGTCGTCCATTGGGCATAGTCATGGGTGTCGGCGAGCATGTCCTTCAGCTCGCGGTCCTTGAAGAGCTGCGGGGCGTCCATGTCGACGGCCAGCATCTCGCCCGGGCCCAACCGGCCCTTCTCGACGATCTTGCCTTCGTCCTGCGGCACCATGCCGGCCTCGGAGCCCGCGATCAGCAGCTCGTCGGAAGTGCGCACGTAGCGCATGGGCCGGAGCCCATTGCGGTCGAGGCCGACCAGCGCCCACTTGCCGGCGACCGCGGCGATGGCGGCCGGGCCGTCCCACGGCTCCATGACGCCATTCACGTAGTTGTACATGGCGCGGTGCTTGGGCGGCACGGTCGGATTGGCCGACGATGCCTCGGGGATCATCATCAGCTTGACCATCGGCAGGTTGCGATGGCCGCGCACCAGCAGCTCGAAGACGTTATCGAGCGCCGACGAGTCCGACGCCTCGGGCTGGATGATGGGCTTCAGGTCCTCGATCGCGCGACCGAAGCCGTCATGCTCGAGCCGCGCCTCGTGGCTCTTCATCCAGTTGACGTTGCCCAGGATGGTGTTGATCTCGCCGTTGTGCGCCAGCACGCGGAACGGCTGGGCGAGCTTCCATTGCGGGAAGGTGTTGGTCGAGTAGCGCTGGTGGAAGATGGCGAAGCGCGAGACGAAGCGCTCGTCGAGCAGGTCAGGGTAGAAGGCTGACAGATGCTCGGCCAGGAACATGCCCTTGTAGACGATCGAGCGGCACGACAGCGAGCAGACGTAGAACTCGCCGATGTTCTCGGCGATCGCCGCCTTCTCCATGCGCCGGCGCAGGATGTAGAGCTGCTTCTCGAACTCGCGGTTGTCGAGTTGAGGGTTGCCGCGGCCGATCAGGATCTGCTCGATCTCCGGCCGCGTGGCATTGGCCTTCTCGCCGATCACCGAGATGTCGACCGGCACCTGGCGCCAGCCCAGGATGGTATGGCCGAAGCGCAGGATCTCGGTCTCGACGATGATGCGGCAGCGCTCCTGCGCACCGAGATCGGTGCGCGGCAGGAACACCATGCCGACGGCGATGCGGCCCATCTCGGGCGCCTCGCCACTCGAATCGCGGACGTGGTCCTTGAAGAAATCCTGCGGGATCTCGACGTGGATGCCGGCGCCATCGCCGGTCTTGCCGTCAGCGTCGACGGCACCGCGATGCCACACGGCCTTGAGCGCGTCGATGCCCGCCGCCACGACGTCACGGCGTCGCTTGCCGTCCAGCGCCACGACCAATCCGACGCCGCAGGAATCCATCTCCTGGGCAGGGTTGTAGCCATAGGCGTCGGTGAGCTTGGCGGTGCCAGCCTTGTAGTCGCGGATGAAGTCTTGTGCGGACATGACGAAATTCCCTTTCCGTCATCCCGACCGGAGCGCCGAAGGCGCGTAGTGGAGGGACCTTGTCTTCCTATGAACAGGTCCCTCCGCTCCGCCTCGCTTCGCGAGGCTCCGGTCGGGATGACGGTATTTGATCAATCAGAAAACAGCTTGCCGGCCTCGGCCCAGTTCTCTTTCTTGATGTCGGTGATGATGATCTGCACGGCGTCCGGCGTGCAGCCGAGCGCGCGGCAGGTGCCCTCGGTGAGCTCCTTCGCCAGTTTTCGGCGCTGCTCCGGCGTGCGGCCCTCGAACATCTGGACGTTGATCATCGGCATGGCTGTCTCTCCCTTTGTCAGTTCTTGCGGTCGATGAAAACATTGCCCGCGTGCGCGGCGACGCGCGCCATCCAGGCGTTCACCTGCGGGAAGTTGTCGAGGTTGAAGCCGCCTTCGCCGGCGACGTGGGTGTAGGCGTAGAGCGTGATGTCGGCGAGACCGTACTGGCCGCCGACGAAGAACTGGTGACGCCCGAGATGCTGCTCCATGACGCCGAGCGCGGCGTAGCCCTTCTCCATGCGCCCGGGCAGCTCCATCTCCTGCAGCGGCGTCAGCTTGGGCAGGAAATGCTTCCAGAAGCGCACCGTCGCGATATAGGGCTCGTGGCTGTATTGCTCGAAGAACATCCATTGCAGCGTCTCGGCCCGCGCCCGGCGGTCGGCCGGTGCGAGCTTGGTGCCCTCGGCCAGGTACCAGATGATGGCGTTCGATTCGAAGAGGAAGCTGCCGTCCTCGAGCTGCAAGGTGGGAATGCGGCCGTTGGGGTTCTTCGTGAGGAACTCCGGCGTGCGCGTCTCGCCCTTCAGGATGTCGCGCTCGACCAGCGTGTAGGGTAGGCTGAGATGATCCAGCACCAGGCGCACCTTGTAGCCGTTGCCCGATCCCATGAAGTCATACAGCGTCATCATGATCGATCACTCCGCGGCGATAGCGACCGCGCCGTCAAGCTTGGCAAGGGGGGCCTTCGTGGTGAGATACGTGTGGATGCGCTCCGCTGCGTCGCGGCCATCGCGCACGGCCCAGACGACCAGCGAGGCGCCGCGCACGATGTCACCGGCGGCAAACACGCTGTCGAGGTTGGTCATCATGCTCTTCCAGTCGATCTTGAGCGTGCCCCAGCCGGTGACGCCGAGATCGGGCGCCTTCAGCAGCGCGGGCAGGTCCTCGGGATCGAAGCCCAGCGCCTTCAGCACCAGGTCGGCATGGATGTTGACGTGGGAGTTGGGGATCTCCTGCGGCGTCTGGCGGCCGGTCGAGTCGGGCATGCCGAGGTGGATGCGGACCGAGCGCACATGGCTGACATGGTCCTTGCCCAGGAATCCCTGAGGCGAGGTCAGCCACACGAACTCGACGCCTTCTTCCTCGGCGTGCTTCACCTCGCGCTGCGAGCCCGGCATGTTGGCGCGGTCGCGGCGGTAGAGGCACTTCACCGACTTGGCGCCCTGGCGCACCGCGGTGCGCACGCAGTCCATCGCCGTATCGCCGCCGCCGATCACCACGACATTCTTGCCCTTGGCGTTGAGCGCACCCGAGTCGAAGTCGGCCACCTTGTCGCCCAGCCCGTTGCGGTTGGACGCCGTGAGATAGTCGAGGGCGGCGACGATGCCCTTCACGCCGACGCCGGGCGCTGCGATGTCGCGCGCCTTGTAGACGCCGGTCGCGATCAGTACCGCGGCATGGCGGGCGCGCAGCTGGTCCATGGTGACGTCGCGGCCGACTTCGCAGTTCAGCTCGAACGTGACCTTGGACTCGCGCAACAACTTCTCGCGCCGCTGCACGATGTCCTTCTCGAGCTTGAAGTTCGGGATGCCGTAGATCAGCAGTCCGCCGACGCGATCATAACGGTCGTAGATCGTGACCTGATAGCCCTTGCGCCGAAGCTGCTCGGCGGCGGCGAGGCCTGCAGGCCCGGCGCCGACGATGCCGACGCTCTCAGGCCGCTCGCGGCGCGGCTTGATCGGCTGCACCCAGCCCTGGTTCCAGGCGGTGTCGGTGATGAACTTCTCGACCGAGCCGATGGTGACCGATTCAAAGCCCTTCTCGATGACGCAGTTGCCTTCGCACAGGCGGTCCTGCGGGCAGATGCGGCCGCAAATTTCCGGGAAGTTGTTGGTCGCCGACGACAGCTCGTAGGCCTCCTCGAGCCGGCCCTCGGCCGTGAGCTTCAGCCAGTCGGGGATGTTGTTGTGCAGCGGGCAATGGATCTGACAGAATGGCACGCCGCACTGCGAGCAGCGCGCCGCCTGCTCGGCCGCCTTCTCGCGCGCGTAGTTCGCGTAGATCTCGTCGAAGTCGCGTCGACGCTCAGCCGCCGGGCGCTTGTCCGGCATGGCCTGAGGCGTGGCGACGAACTTCAGCATCCTTTCGGGCATGACGATATCCATCCAACCGGCTGTGTAATTTTATTACGCAAGAAGCGCGCCGATGGCGCTAATCCTGCGCTGTTGTCTGTAATTGAGCACCGTTGAGAATATAAGTCAATAGATATGACCTATTTTTCCGAGGAACGATTCTAGGATTGTCTCTGTTTCAGCCGTTCGGCCGTCTCGGCTACGATTTGATTACAAATTAGGACTAATTATTTCGGGCGCAAAAAGTTACCAGTGGATCGCCGTAGCTCAGGCCGGGGCGTGCTGGTTGTAGCGGCCGCCGACGCGGAAGCGGTCGAGGTAGGTCGGCAGGATGGACTCGGCCGCGGTCGGCGCGATGCCGAGGTCGGCCAGGGTCTTGGCGCCGCCGCGCACGACATTGTCGGTGGTCAGGAGATCGACCTGGTCGTGGGTGAGCGGCGGTACGGGCAGGAATTCGGCGAACCAGCCCGCGATCTTCATCAGGCCGGCCGGCACGCCAATGATCCGCTTGTCGCGGCCGATCTCGCGAAGGGTGAGCGCCGCAACCTCGCGGTAAGTGTAGACCCGCGGCCCGCCCAGCTCGAACACGCTCTTGACCGTATCGGGCCGCGCCAGGACGGCGACAGCGGCCGCGCCGACGTCGCCTGCGAACACCGGTTGCACCTTGGCGTGGCCGTTGCCGACGACAGGCACGAACGGCGCCTGGGTGGCGATCTTGGCCAGGCGATTGAACATCACGTCGTCGGGCCCGAAAATCACGCTGGGCCGCAGGATGGTGGCGTTCTCGAAGCCCGCGATGATGGCGTCCTCGGCCTCGACCTTGGACTGCACATAGCGGTTCTTGGAGCTGCGGCTTTCCGCGCCGATGCCCGACATATGGATCAGGCGCTGCACGCCCGCGGCGCGTGCCGCCTCGGCGATCGCCCGCGCGCCCTCGACATGGACCGCGCGATAGCGCTGGCGGCCGCGCTCGAAGGGAATGCCCGCGGCGTTGATCACGGCCTGGCTGCCGGCGATCGCCGCCGCCACCGATTGCGGCATGCGCAGATTGGCCCGCATCACCGTGACTTGGCCGACATCGCCCGCTGTCTTGACCCGTTCGGCGAGCTCGATGCGCCGGCAGGCGACCCGCACCAGATAGCCTTCGGGCGCCAGCGCCCGAACGATCGCCCGGCCGACAAAACCCGAGCCGCCGAAAACCGTGACCTGCTTGATGTCCATGGGATGGTGCCTATAGCTCATTGCCGGGCGCGCGCAAGGTTGACATCGGCCCGCCCGGCCCTTAACTCACCGCCCTCACTGCCCGCATGCCGTGCCCAGGTGGCGGAATTGGTAGACGCACTAGTTTCAGGTACTAGCGCCGCGAGGCGTGGAAGTTCGAGTCTTCTCCTGGGCACCATGCGAGGCACTGAGGAATGACCATCACGCTCCATCGCGGGGATCTTCCCGCCGACCTGTCGCTCGGCAATGTCGTGGCCGTCGACACCGAGACCATGGGTCTCAACCCCCATCGCGACCGGCTCTGCCTGGTCCAGCTCTCGGCCGGCGACGGCAATGCCCATCTGGTGCAGATTCCGCGCGGTCCCGTGAAGGCGCCGCGGCTGGCGGCCATGCTGGCCGATCCCAAGGTCCTGAAGCTCTTTCATTTCGGGCGTTTTGACATCGCCATGCTCGAGCATGCGCTCGGCGTGCGCTGCGAGCCGGTCTACTGCACCAAGATCGCGGCCCGCCTGGTCCGCACCTTCACCGACCGCTGGGGCCTGAAGGACCTCTGCAAGGAGCTTTTGGGCGTCGACCTGTCCAAGCAGCAGCAGACCTCCGACTGGGGTGCCGATTCGCTGAGTGAGGAACAACTGGCCTATGCAGCATCCGACGTGCTGCATTTGCATGCGCTCAGGACGAAGCTGGATTCGCTTTTGGCACGCGAAGGCCGCACCGAGCTGGCCCAGGCGGCCTTCAAGTTCCTGCCCACCCGGGCCCGCCTGGACCTCGCCGGCTGGCCGGAGGTCGACATTTTCGAGCACTAAAGGGGCTTGCCTTCGAGATTGGCATGGTCTTTGCTTAAACTCCTGTAACGGGGAGGTCTAACCGACCTTCAGGGTGGGGGTACATGCGTATCGGACCGAGTCTCATCCTGGCTTCGCGCCAGACCCTGGCAATGACGCCGCAGCTCCAGCAGGCCATCAAACTGCTGCAGTTTTCGCATCTCGAGCTCGCCGCCTTCATTCAACAGGAACTCGAAAAGAATCCCTTGCTCGCCGAGGGCGCCGGCGATGACGGCCCGACGGCCGAGCAGGAAGCGCCGATCCTCGACACACCGACCGACACCGCCGAAGCGCTGGCCGCCGCCGCGCCTGCGTTGGCCGATGCCGACGAGCGCTGGACACGCGAGCATGCCGACCGTGGTGGCGACGGGGCGGCGAGCCGCGTCGGCCAGCGCGACGATGCGCCTGGCGCGCTCGATTTCGTCTCCGAGCGGCCGCGCTCGCTCGCCGTCCATGTGCTGGAGCAGATCGAGCTGATGTTCGCCGAGCCGGCCGAGCGACGCATTGCGCTGAAACTCGCCGAGGGCCTCGATGAGGCGGGCTACTGTCGCCTCGATGCGCCCGCTGTCGCCGAGGCATGCAGCGTCGGCCTCGATGTGGTCGAAGCGGTATGGAACAGGTTGCGCCAGATCGAGCCTGCCGGCTTGTTCGCCCGCACCGTCGCCGAGTGCCTGGGCGCACAGCTCGCCGAGCGCAATCGCCTGGACCCGGCGATGAAGGCGATGCTCGACAATCTCGACCTGGTGGCTGCCGGCGAGCTGGGGCAGCTGCGCCGCCGCTGCGGTGTAGACGACGAGGATCTGCGCGAGATGCTGAGCGAGTTGCGCACACTCGATCCGCGTCCCGGCCAGGCCTTCGACTTCGAGCCCATCCAGCCGGTCGCGCCCGATCTCTTCCTGCGTCCGGCCAAGGATGCCGACACCGGCGAAGAGGGCTGGCACATCGAGCTCAACACCGACGCGCTGCCCAAGGTGCTGGTCGACCGCAACTACCACGCCACGCTGATGAAGGGTGCGCGCGCCAAGACCGATCGCGATTTCGTCGCCGAGCGTTTCCAGTCGGCCAACTGGCTGGTCAAGACTCTCGAGCAGCGCGCCACCACCATCCTGAAGGTCGCGCGCGAGATCGTGCGCCAGCAGGACGGCTTCTTCCGCCACGGCGTCAGTGCATTGAAGCCGCTGGTGCTGCGCGACATTGCCATCGCCACCGAGCTGCACGAGAGCACGGTGAGCCGCGTCACCTCCAACAAGTACATCGCCACGCCGCGCGGCATCTTCGAGCTGAAGTACTTCTTCACCTCCGCTTTGCCCGCGCGGACTCCGGGCGTCGTCGTATCGTCGGAATCGGTGCGTTCGCGCATCCGCCATCTAGTCGGTGCCGAGAGCTCCGGCGCGCCATTGTCCGACGATCGCATCGTCGACCTGCTGAAGGGCGAGGGCATCGAGATCGCGCGCCGCACCGTCGCCAAGTATCGCGAGGCCATGCGCATCCCCTCGTCGGCCGAGCGTCGCCGCCTTGGTCGGCTGGGCCTGGGGCGCAGCCTGCCGACGACGCTTCCCGGTGCGGCCATCGCCTCGCAAGCTCTCACGGGTCCTGCCG
Source organism: Reyranella soli (assembly GCF_007992495.1). GTDB lineage: Bacteria > Pseudomonadota > Alphaproteobacteria > Reyranellales > Reyranellaceae > Reyranella > Reyranella soli. Next base: position 607 of record NZ_BKAJ01000222.1, on the reverse strand, counting down.
ACTGAGGCCATTCAGGTCGCCCGAAGGAGCGGCTTGACCCGACCGGACGAGGCGCCTATAGGGGCGCCTTCGCGCGCCGGGCGAGTTTTGGCCCTTGTCCGCTAACCTGTTGGTGACATTGTGGAAATTGCCGATTTGCTGACCGGTCCGGACGCCGTTCTGGCCAGCGTGAAGGCGTCTGGCAAGAAAGCGTTGCTGGCCGAATTGGCGGCCCGCTGCGCGGCCATGCTGAAGCTCGACGAGCGCCGTTTGTTCGACCGCCTGCTGGAGCGCGAGCGCCTGGGCTCGACCGGCATCGGCGGCGGCATCGCCATCCCGCACGGCCGCATGGGCACGCTCAACGAGCCGCGCGGCCTGTTTGCCCGGCTGGCCCATCCGATCGATTTCGATTCGATCGACGAGCGCCCCGTCGACATCGTGTTCCTGCTGGTGGCGCCCGAGGGTGCGGGCGCCGACCATCTCAAGGCGCTGGCGCGCGTGTCACGCCTGTTGCGTGATCGCAGCCTGGTCGACAAGCTGCGCGCCACCGAGAGCGCCGACGCGCTCTACGCTCTGCTGGTCGAATCCGTCCAGACGCAGAGCGCGGCTTAACTTCTTCTGGGAGCGC
>NZ_BKAJ01000221.1 GCF_007992495.1 Reyranella soli | reverse complement strand
GGAGTAATCATTGAGTACTGCTCCGCCTCATAGAATCAATCCGCACGGAACGCCGCAAACAGGCTGAGCGACTCGCTGTTTGAGCGTCATATTGGAACGGTCGATAACCTACCAAGTCCTATCCGGAAAAGGCATTCTATTGCTATCGTGCGGTGAGATGAAACATCACCTCTTTTGCGTCCTACTTCGCACCCCCGCCCCACGTTGAGAACGGTAGGACCAAGCTTACGCTCCAAACACCTCTGCATCTGCGGATAAAGCCCATATTCCGTCGGTCCCGCGTCTTGATCAGCCATTCGATCGTCACTGGCCGGTTCTCGATCTCGCCGACACACCGGATTTCGCCTTCTCGACCTCCCTCCGCGATCGCCGCCGCGTGCTTCAGCTTCGCCATATCGAAGGCGACGGCGACGTACACTTCGCAATACTCTCCCATGGCTCGTCCCTCCATGCCTGAGGATCGGCTCGGGCCCGTACGACGACCGTCGATCCTGGCATGAAAAGGGGCGGGCCTCCGGCTTCAGCCCGGGGTAACGTCTAGGTAGCTTGCGATCCGCCAAGCCTACCGCGAGCTTGAAGAAGCTCGCGAATTCATGGAGGCAACTTATCCTGTGTTAATTGAGCCAGCCTAACATCGCAGTATGTTGACTACGGGAACTAGCGGGGGCTGGGATGGAGTACATAGCCACGATTGTCATTGAGCCGCGATCGCTGGTACGCGAGGCGTTGGTTTCGCTAATGGCAAGCCATTCGTATCAGGTAGTTGGCGGTGTCGCTTCCACGGCTGACATCGAAAATTCTTCGCTTGTCGCAGATGCGCCCAGGCTCGTCATCCTTGGTCCGCTGCCGGCCGATGAGGCTGCCAGTGCTGCGGGAAGCATTCGCAAGCTGTGGCCAGACACCAAAATTATTCTGCTGTTCGACCGCGCGTCGCCGGTCGATTTTCAGACGCTGTTGGCTTCGGAGATCGATGGATGTATTCCACTATTCGCATCGCCCGATACTCTCGTCGGCACGCTCCAGCAGATCATTGCTGCAGACCTAAGGATCCTGGTCCTCAAGACTGAGACAAGTTTGACGGCATGCCCGACGGGCGGGCAAGAAGGCGATGATTTGGGCCTGACTTCAAACAGTCGGGCACGAAGCGATGACGCGGAGAATGGTTCCATTGACCGCACTATTTCGCGTCGAATTCCCCACGGTCTGTCCGAGCGCGAAGAGGAAATTCTCAAAGGCGTCGTGAGGGGCCATTCTAACAAGATGATCGCTCGTACGTGCGGGGTTACCGACGCGACGATCAAGGTCCATATGAAGTCGATACTTCGGAAGATACGCGTAGCGAATCGAACGCAGGCGGCCATTTGGGCGCTCGAGCAGGGTTACGGTGCTGATGCAAATCGCCGCTCACCGGCGCTTCGTGCCCTGCAAGGGGAAGTTGCGGCTTGATCCACCTGTCGTTCCATAAAGTCACTGAGCCGCGATGACCTGATTCTCAGGAGCGGTCAGAAAGCTCACACGGAGTGACCTGAATCCGGCTACCTCGTAGGGGTGGTTCGCACAATGTAAGGCGCATTGGTTACCTTTGCTTTGCAGGCCGTAGCCTCGTGATCGTTGGACCTCAAGGCAGCTCCTTCGACGTCTCATTGTGGCAGGCGTTTCATGCCAAATAAGAAACTTTGGCGACATGGCGAGCACGCGTACGGTGGGTGCCTAGGTCTAAGACGGTTGGTCAGGCAGCGGCGCGCTGATCCAGCTGTCAACGCCAGTTCCAAGGCAGCAGTTCGTCGATGCGTTTGGCCGGATGGTCTTGGAGACGAGCCCGCACGTCTGCCAACCAGGCGACCGGATCGACGTCGTCGAGCTTCGCAGTCTCGATCAAGGTGTAGATCGCGGCGGCGTGGCGGCCGCCTCGTTGGACCCGGCGAGGGGCCAGTTGCGCCGGCGGGTGACGACCGGCCGCATGGCGCGCTCGGCGGTGTTGTTGCTCATGTCCCAGGCATTTTGGCTGTAAGCGATTTGGCTGTCTTGCCGTTGGGACCTTTGGATGTTGCTCCTTCACCCATGCGCCGAGCGCTTCGACCCGGGGGCTTGCTGCGGTGTTGGCGCACCCGCTGTCGTTCAACAGGCGCCAGGCCAGTGATCTCGCGCTCGATAGCGAACAGCGCATCGATGCGACCAACAGCTTCGATATCGATTGGCGCCTCGTTGAGCCATGCCAGGTCGAAGAGGTAGCGACGCGCATGGGCCCAACACGCCACCTCGACCATCGGCCCGGGCTGACGGTCCGGTTCATGGAGCCGGTTGAAGCCGCTAAAGGCGTTGGCCTGCATGAGACCGTGCCAGTGCGCGAGATGCATCTCGGGATGTTCTGCGCCGCGATCGGGCGAGAAGTAGAGCGCCGCAGGCGGTGCGGGACCAGCGAACGGCCGGTCGTCGTGCACGTAGGTCCACAGCCGACCGGTGCGGGTCTTGCCGGTATCGAGCATTGGCACGGTAATGGTGTCGACGTGGAGGCGCTCTGCCGCGAAGACGCGGACGCAAGTCGCCTCGACCAACGGCATCAACGGCGCCGCCGCAGCTCATGCGGTCGGCCAGCGTCGAGACGTCGAGTTCGACGCCCTCGCGAGCATAGGTCGCGCTTTGGCAGATCAGCGGCAGGTGCAGGCCGTACTTGCCAGCAGGCCGGGACCTCCCGACCGCGCGTGATCAGATGAAACGACGCCGGCGGCGGAGTGATCTGCTCGCAGCTGCGACACGAGTGCTTCTCACCGACCTACACGATCACCTTCCACTGCCTGGGCACTAGCTCCAGCACCTCGGTCACGTCCTCGCCCAGCTTATGCGCGGCGTCGCCGCAACACGGGTAGGCCGACGGTACCGGATAGACGATGCGCGCGCGGCAGGTGATCGAGCAGCGGCCGGCGGGCCTCGCCGGACGCGTAAATTGGTGATGGACGCCTCCGCTCCACATGCGCCCAATATCGCTTCGAATCGCGATCTACAGAGCCTTCCGCCGTTGATCAAACCGGTCGAATCGAGTTGGGTACAGCGGTCGACCGGCTGTCCGCACCAGCTTGAGAAAGATCAGGCCCAGGCCGAGACGAAAGCGGAGATCGCCGCGCCACCGGGTGTCACGGTGCAATCGCATGGCACCGGTGATCAGGAGCTGGTGGATGTCGCTCTGCCCCACTTTTGAGATATGTCCCGGCCTCGGCTTTCCGCCCGTCGTGTGTTGCCGAGGGACCAGACCGAGCCAGTCAGCAAAGTCGCGGCCTCGCCCGAAGGTCGCAAACGGGCGGCGCAAAGGCCTTAACAGCTGCGCCGGCGATCGGCCCCATCCCCGGCATGCTCTGAAGACGCCTACCTATCAAGGTACTCCGAGTAGGACGAAAGCAGCGTCGGGGCGCCGAACACAAGGCGCTTTCGGCCCGAGATGAAAATGCATCGGAGATGGGTCGTGTCGTGACCGCGATCGCTTTCTTTGAGAGGATGCGTTCCATGGAGACTGGTTGCGAGCTGGTGCAGCTTGCCGGTGAGATTGACTGGGCGGATCGAGGACGTGATCTTCGTTCGCAGTAGTACGATCCATAGTTGAATTTGGCTCAACCTGGCGTTAAGACCCAGAGACTTGGTTGTCGCCCGCCTTGTTGTTAGATGCGAACGACCCGATGGATTAGGGCATCACAGTGTGCGGCGGTCGCTAGGCGGTCGCCGATGCACCACTCAACGAACCTAGGAGCTCAGGGGCCCGCGCGCTGATCTTGGTATCGTTGCCCAATAGTTTGTTTGTGACAGTTGCTGTATGCGGTCTGCGGCGGCCGACCCCGTCATAGGCAAAGCCCAGGCTGCGCAATTCTTCGGGTTCGAAGATGTTGCGCAGATCGACGATGCGGGGCTGGCGCATCAGCTGCTTAAGGCGCCGCGGATCGAGCCCGCGGAACTCGGGCCATTCCGTGATCACCACCAGCACGTCCGCGCCCGACGCGGCGTCATAGGCGCTCTCGGCAAACGAAATGGACGGCATTAGACGTGCCGCCTCTTTCATGCCCGCCGGATCGAAGGCCACGACCTGCGCACCGGCCGCCTCTAGGGCGGCTACGATGTCCAGCGACGGCGCATCGCGCATATCGTCGGTATTGGGTTTAAAGGTGAGGCCTAGCACTCCCACCGTCAGGCCAGTGACCGATCCATGGCAGAACTCTATGACCTTCTGTGCCATGCGTTTCTTTCGCGTGTCATTGACCTCGATGACCTGCTCGACGATGGTCTGCGGCGCGTTGGCCTGCCGCGCCGTATAGGCCAGCGCCAGCGTATCCTTGGGAAAGCACGAACCTCCGAAGCCTGGTCCGGGATGCAGGAACTTGCGGCCAATGCGACCATCGAGCCCGATCCCGCGCGCAACGTCGTGCACGTCGGCGCCAACCTTCTCACATAGATCGGCAATCTCGTTGATGAAGGTAATTTTGGTGGCGAGAAAGGCGTTGCCGGCATACTTGGTGACTTCAGCCGTTTCGATATTGGTGAAAACGATCGGCGTCTGGATTAGGTTTAGAGGCCGGTAAATGGCAGCCATAACGTCGTGCGCGCGATTGGTCTCGACGCCGATTATCACCCGGTCCGGTTTCATGAAGTCCTCGATCGCTGCGCCCTCGCGCAGGAACTCCGGATTGGACACAACGTCGAATTCCGCCTCGGGCCGCGCTTCTCGGATGATACGCGAGACCTCGCGGCCCGTCCCGACCGGCACCGTCGATTTTATGACGACGACGGTGTAGCCGCGTAGTGCCTCGGCAATCTCTGCTGCAGCGGAGTAGACGAAGGTGAGATCAGCGTGGCCATCACCGCGCCGGGTAGGTGTACCTACCGCAATGAACACCGCCTCAGCGTTGCCCACTGCCTCGGCGAGGCTTGTATCGAAGGTAAGCCGACCAGCGCGCACGTTGTCGACGACCAGCTTATCGAGCCCAGGTTCGTAGATCGGGATCTCACCCTTGCGAAGCCGCCCGACTTTGTCGGCGACTTTGTCGATGCAGATCACGTCGTGTCCGAATTGCGCAAGACAGGCTCCTGATACAAGCCCGACATAACCTGAACCAACCATGGCGATACGCATCGCGCGATCCTTTAATGGGAGACATGGGGCATGGCAGGAGTAGCTCGCCGCAGAGAATGCTCGTCAGCGTCGAGGCGGACTTGCTCCATCGTCGCCACGCAGAAGACGATCGGAGTTGGCAATTATTCCGGCGAGCCCTTCCTTTAGATCCCCGTTTGGGTGCCGTTCCAAGATAACGGGAGAGATCTTCGGATAGGAGGATTAACAAGGAGTACTCCGCTGGTGAGGCGTGACGAAGAGTACGCGACACGTCGGCTGACGGTGCTCCTTCTGTAGGATCCAAGATTGTCTAAGACGGTGACGTCGCTTGGTCGCAGGGTCGAGACCTCGTTGACGTATTGCCGCAAGGGTTGGCCATTGATCGGGTCATCGATGAGCCACGGCCTCGACCCGACTATGCCGAAGGGCGCGTGTTGTACTCGGCCCATGAGATGGTGGACGGTCTCTCCGCACTGAAGAGCCACAAACTGGAAGATACCCGGCGAAGCCAACATGCTCAGGGGCAGGAGCCATGGCTTTTGTCAACGATTCCAATAAAGTTGCAATTTTCACGCGGCAGCCCAAGTGTGCCTCAAAGGACTCGGTCCGGGTTGACCAGTGTCAACTATCCGCCAATTCTTCGATGTCTATTTTCCAGTCGGATAGCAGGTCTGGCATGTTTAGGTACCTTCTATCAAAGTTGGCGAGCTGCGCTAGTCGCTCTTTGCTCGCGACTTCGATGGTCCGCGTCTTTTTCGAGAGGGCGCCAAGTTTTCGGAGGTCTTGAACAATGCGATTGACATGGACCACGGACAGCCCTCCGGCGTCTGCTAGGTCGACCTGCGTAATAGGGATTACGGCACTCTTGATGTTGATCGCCTCAAGTCGAGCCAACTGTTCGCAGATTATGCTGGCAACACGTGGAAGAGCTGCTCGCCGACTTATGTTGAGCAGTCTTTCACGGAGGATGCTCGCCTCAAGCATTGAGGCGCGCCAAAATGCCAGACCGAGCTTTGGATGCTGTGAAAGCAATTGGTCCAAATCATCATGGCGAATAGTGCCGATCGAGCAAGCGGTCAAAGCCGTTACCGTTGCCTTCTGATCCAGTTCCGGCAGCATGTAACGGTGGAGGTCACAAAAGTCGCCAGGGTACTGAAAGGTGTAGATCTGTCGGCTGTCATCCTCAAGCTTCTTGTGCAAACACGCCACACCGGCAAGCAGCACGGTCAGTTGTCTTCGCGGACTACGCGTATCAACGATATTCTCACCCGGGCTCACGGCCTCCCTGATCTTCACAAATCTCAAGACAGTTTGAAGGTCTGCCTCGGAGTCGAGTTCGAGACTTCTGAATTTCAAAGCCAAAGCGTCAAGCGCGCCTGCCTCTGGAGGCTTCATCATGCCAACCATTGCCGCCCCCATACTAGGGTAACGGCCGGAACTGCAACTCGTAGCGCCGGCAGCCTGGGCTGAAAGAGGTGTCCTGGGCGTCGCTTTGACTTGTCATCGGCGACTGCTTCGTGTTTCGAGCAATGAGGACAGCAGGGATCGAGCCAAAGGCAACGACTACGGAGGCGGGGGGAATCCTGAGCCTCGTACACCCTGAGGTCACCATGGCTGGGCGCCGAGATCGGCCACAGTGTGGAGAGGCCGGGAGCTACAGTCGTTCGCATCGCCTGGAACTCCGGCTGAACGCATTCATAGGGCAACGAGGACGGCCATGGTCCTCGCAAGACGGGCGATTCCACATCTACACATCCGCTACACGCGCAGAGCTGCGCCGCGATAGCTCGCAAGCTGACGCGTTTCTAGACTGGTGCTGGCCGTTCGGCAGAGGTGCAAACTGCGTATGCCAAATGTCAGTATCGTTTTCGGGGTACCCGTAGGCATCCTTTCCGGAGGATCGAAGTGCCCAGATGGATCTACCATATTGACGGTGGCCGTAGTTGTAATGGTTGCCGCATTGCCGGCGACAATCTTGTCATCAACAGAGGCGGCCGTGAAAAGCCGTCGGCGTTCTAAGCTGTTGGAGGTAAGCAACGCGCCCGGCGCCTTAACACGACATTGACGCCAACTGCCGGCGAACAAGCCAAAAGGTAGGTCAAGCATGTTTCGATATTAGACATCCCCCACGATCTTCCGACTTTAACGTTTAACGGAGCTTTTCCTGTGATTTTCTGACGGTTCGATTGCGCGGTCGCCAGTGTGAGCCTTGCCTCGTGCGAACTGTGCTTGCGCTCACGTTAAAGCACACGTTGCTGCTCTCAAGAGTGGAAAGGTGGTAACCCGATGGTTCAAGAACGGCGTGAACTCCAGCTCGCGATTTGGATAACGGTACGTGAGGTTTTCCACCAGAAACGCGAGCGCCCCCGCGCACCCATCGGCCGATACCGAGACAACTCGGTACCTGGGACCGACCATTGAGGCGCTACCGAAAGTGCGACCGGCTAGACGTGACTCTGTTTGCCGCGAGTGAACAAGGCAGCCGCCTCAACGTGGCATTTTCCGCCGGCAGCGCAATGTATCCTCGATCTGGATGTCGAGATCACGCTTAAGAAGCCTGCCGAGCTTTTTTTTCCGAACGGCGGCCACGCGGAAAGGGGTGGTGACATCGTTCTCCTCTGCCCAAAGTCACGGCGTGTGGTGCTGGGGGGCCTGCCACCTGGTCGAGCTAGCAATCCGTCATTCCGGTTTCAGTGTTCGATGCTGTGATGGACTGCGCTCCATCGGTGCCGCACCGACAGCAGCTGAAAGTTTTCCTGCGGCACCCGGGGTCGCGGATGCCTCTCGAAGGAGAAGGGAGCATCCAGCCTTAGTCTGCGCCGCCCGCCTCCACGGTGACTTTCCCTCTACGATGATCCATCCCCTACATCTGGCAATGTCGACAGCTTGGTTAAACGCGATGTCTTCAGGACCGTGGACGTGATCGGCGATCTCGCTCAACGACGTCCATCGAAGTGGAACGCCCTGATTGCGAACCTCAAGATATCGCACAATGTCGATGCTGAGCCTCGAAGTCACGATCATCTATTTTTCCGTCTTGAGGAATAGCCCTGTTTCGGGAAAGTGTCTGAATGAACATGCTGTGCGATCCGTCCGCAGTCACGTTACAACAGGCTGGGACGACAAGAGCGGATGCAAGCTTTACCTTGCCCTCACGATACATCCCTTGGACGCGACGGCGGACAAAGCAACCGGGGTAACCCGTTTGGGGGCGATAGAAGGGGCTGCCGAAGTCAAAGTCGGACTCACTTGAGCGTTTGGGCGGACCGGCAGCCTCCGGTGGTAGGCCGCCGCGCCGAGTTGAGTGCTCGATCGTGGGGGTACCGTCTGCCTAACCAACGCCGGGTGGTAACTGGTCAAATTGCCGGTCGACGTCGTTACGCGATAGGTACTTCGATCGACCACGGTAGCCGTTGGATTGCGTCACGACTCCACGCTGCGGCGTTCACTAAAAGCTTCGGTGACGAGGCTCTGTGCTCAAGCACTTGCAACGCCGCTAAACAGGTGAGGTCCTTGCACACGATGCCAGTCAGGGCGGTCGCGCCAGCGCGCAGTAAGTGTAGGTTCATGTGACTAGGCTTCGATCATGGCGGACCATAGCGCCGACGCTTACTGCAGGTCCCTCTGCAATGAGAGCACGGTGCACCCTGGCCGGCATTCGGTGAGATGGCGGTCCCGCCACTTGTGCACCGTCTTGTCGGCCCCCCCAACTGCAGCAACCAGAGAATCCGCTCTCGACTATGCACCGTTCAGGTGCGCACTCTTATGGAGGTCCATTCGGTTCCTCCTCCAAGAACAAGTTGAGGTCTCGACAACCTCAGCCTCCCTTGGACCGAGCCAAAAGGACGACCTATTGGAATCTCTCATTTAGACGACGGGCGTCTCGGCCACATGACTTAGACGGGAGTGCCCCTCCGTTACTCATCCCAACGCTGCGCCGCCTGGATAGGAATGCGCCCCCTCAGGTACCTGCGGCAGGCGTGATCTGGCGGCTAATCTCGCACAGGAACGCAGCCACCTTGCGGGCGATTGCGGCGATGATGGGGGATCGCTTCTTGCTGGCTCCGCTGAGCCGTCGGAAGCGGCCATGACAACCGCACCTAGGTCTTCCAGGCGATGTCGCGGATGGTCTGTGGTAGCGCCTCGAGACGACCTCTCAGGGTCTCGCCGACACGAGCCGGATGGCGGTGGCTTCAGGCCGTCTCGACGAGGTCCTGACGGGCTCGCCGGTTGCCTGCCAAAGTCAGACCTGCGCGAAGGAGCGCCTCCTCGTCGAGCACTCGGCAGAGACCAAGCCAAGGAAGGACATGAGTTGGCGTGGCTATCGAAGCGCCGCAGGTCTTTGATCTCGGCGCCAAAGGCGACCAGGAAGGACACGCCGCGCATGGCTTGATAGGCCGCGACTACGGATGCCATCGAACTCTTGGGGGACCAGGCCGGCCAACTGCTCCTCGAGCCGGCGTTACCGCTCGACGGCGTTATGATCGCAGCGCGGCCAATTCGTGGGGGACCGAAAGGTGATTGCCTGCCCTCAACGAAGGTGCCGGGCCGGAATACATGTTAATATTATTGGACCCATGAGCCTTGAAGGCCTTGGGCCAGCCCCTTACCCTGAGGTGGGACGCATTCAAGTGCCTCAGCAGATCGATCAACTTCAGAGTCTCGTTCAAAGATGAGCCACCCAGGCCGTTACCTTTTGCGCATCACCCGCCGGGGGCCATCGACAGCGCCGTTTGGCTGGCAAATCATCTGCCAGCAGGACTCGATTGAGATAGCACGTTCGGCAAAGACATTTTCAACGCGGGTGGAGGCTCTGGCGGACTCCGCACGAGCTGCAGCACCTCTGGCACTAGGCGGGACTGTAGCGCAGGCCGATGAACCACCCGAAGGTAAAGATTGAACCGCGTCAAACTTAGCGACGCTGTAGCTATTGCCAACAGTGGCCATAGCAGTGTGGGTCCCCTCGCGTACCCTCGGCCGCACCACTTCTGCACGTAGGCTCACGTCTTCGGGCACGCCGACACTCGCTCACATTGATGGTACTAGATAGTGCTGATCTATCGCGAACCGTCAGTGTCTTTCTAATGCACTGATCCAACTGCATTCGTGCGTTCGCATCACGAGCCCGACGCAGACATGAATAGGTGATCTTCTCGCTCTCGTCGGACATCTCGGCTTGTAACTAAAGGCGCAGCAAGAACCAGCGGTGTCACCCTCGGCGACCGTGGAGGACCTCCGGGAGCTCACGACGATCTCTCGCCTTCGCCGTCCTGGCCGACGCTAACCCCTTGGCCAATGTTCGCGAAGGGGACGCGGGCATTGCAGCCAGCCCGACCCACGGCTAGGCGGATAGATTTTTCGCCAGTCAGACCGCCTCACAGCCCTCCCTGAGCCTCATAGTGGCCGCGGCAGTGGTAGCAGTGACGGGCGTAGTGGCGCCATGATGGCGCTCCGGCGCCGCCTCGCTATCCGGTTGTCGGCGAGCTCGCTAAACTTGTTCAAGGAACTGACCACGGCTGGCAAAGAGCGAATGACGCTGCGCGCTTTGGCGATATGCCACAGGTCGGCTCGACGATGTGCTCGCGGAGCCGTCGAGGTTGGCCTGATCGAACGGCTTTTGGCGACCATCAATTGTGAGCAGGACGCCTGCTGATCTTGCTGCGGCTCACGATGACAGGCAATCACGGTGCAGCCGGGGCCGGTGCAAGAAAGAAGGATTACCTCCGATGCGCTCAGCGGCTGACCTTGGCTGAGACGCGCCTCCGTCAGACGTTGCGGTCTTCAAATATTGAGGCGAGATGCCCCGCCTTAATGGGGAAGGCGCGACGATGCCTGACGTATTGATTGTTGATGGCGACGACCATTATCGGGAGGTCCTGTCCGCAAACCTGATCGCATTAGGATTCTCAGTGATGTGCTTTGCAAAGGGGCCTTCTCTCCTGGAGGCTTTGAGCAGCGGTATGGAAGCTAAAGTGGCGTTGCTCGAGTGGGCCCTACCGGAGATGTCTGGGTTTGAGCTGCTGGACACCCTAAGAAAGAGCAGGATCGGACTGCCGGTGGTTTTCCTGACTGCATACTCCCAGGTCGAACGGGAGTTGCAGGCGCTTGACCGCGGAGCCGTCGACTTTGTCGACAAGGCCCGGGGGATAGAAGTACTGGTCCACCGGCTGCGGCTCATCATGAACGGCCAGCGCCAAATCCCACCCCCGGCGATGCCGGAGGTGGAGCGTCATGGCGAACTTGCCTTGCACCCCTCGATGGCACGTGCCTTGTGGTTGGATCAGGACGTTGGCTTGACGATCGCCGAGTTCAATGTCGTGACGTTACTGGTGTCGAGCAAAGGCGAGATCCAAACCTATCGCGCCATCTACGACGCCGTGCACTTTGCCGGATTCATTGCAGGCAGCGGCGATCGCGGCTACACGACAAACGTCCGCTCGTTTGTGAAGCGGATTCGGAGCAAATTCCTGGCGATCGATCCCGGCTTCTCAGCGATCAAGAACGTCCGGCTTGTCGGCTACCGATGGCCCGATCGCTAGCTCAGAATTACTAGGCCATCAGGTAAGGACGCGCGCCTGCTTCCGCGTGCTCATCTGCCGCCAAGATGGCGCGCATCACTGGTCTAGGCGCGCCGCGCTTAAGATGGGCGCTGTTGGTTCTTGACCGCCTCGCGCTGGCGATGAATGTCGTCTCAGCGCTGCATGACGTCAGCCGACGTAATCCGGCGTCGTGGCGGCGCATCAGTGCCATAGGTGCTCGCACTGATATCATGGGCGACCGACGCGAGCGGGTTGCCTACGACGTCGTCACCGCCGGACTGGTGGAGCGGCACGTTGATGACGTCAGCCTCGTTATGCTGACGCATCAGGGCTGGGCATTGCCAGCAACTAAATAAGGCTGCCTGCGGCGCGCGCCGGATGCAGTCGTCGACGCTGGAGGGTAAGCGTCCGGCGAGTACCGCCTTGAGAGGGGTGTAGATGTGTCTGAAGGTCATGGTCTTGTGTATGACTGGACCTATGCGGTGCCTATGTCTGGAGATAGTTGGGAGAAGCAGGCGATCGTGGCGCAATGCGGTGTCGATCGGGCGTCGGTGTCGGCGGTTGCGCGCAAGCACAACATCGCGACGAGCCTGCTGTTCCGTTGGCGTCGGGAGTTGGGGCCGGCGGCCGAAGCGAAGCCTGCGTTCGTGCCGGTGGCGTTGCCTGCCCTGAGCGGAGCCGAAGGGCCTGCGCCGGTCGGGACTGCCGTCGGTGACGGAGGGGTGATCGAGATCGAGCTGTCGGGCGGACGTCGGGTGCGGGTTGCGGGCGCGGTCGATGTCGTGGCGCTGCGCCGGTGATCGAGGTGCTGGAAGGTCGATGATCCCGGTTCCGGTCGGGACGCAGGTGTGGCTGGCGAGCGGCCACACCGACATGAGGAAGGGCTTCGACGGCCTGGCGCTGCGGGTGCAGGAGACGTTGAAGCGCGATCCGCACGGTGGGCACCTGTTCGTGTTCCGCGGCAAGCGTGGTGATCTGGTGAAGATCCTTTGGCACGACGGCCAAGGCATGTGCTGTTCGCCAAGCGCCTGGAGCGCGGCCGCTTTGTGTGGCCGCGGACGGAGGGCGAGGCGGTGACGCTGACGCCTGGGCAGCTTGGCTAGCTGCTAGAGGGCATCGACTGGCGGCTGCCGCAGCGCACCTGGCGCCCGCAAGTGGCGGGATGATGCGACAGGACGACTCGGTCACCGAGTAGCCGTTGCAAGGCGTTCGGTCGTTCCCACAATGGCAGTGTGACGCCACAGCCTGATGACCAACTCCCCGACGATGTTGAGAAGCTGAAGGCGTTGCTGCGGGCCGAACGGGCAACCTATCGCGCCGAGATCGACAAGCTCAAGCACACCATCGCCAGGCTTCGGCACGAGCAGTACGGCCAGTCTGCGGAGCGGCGAGAGCTGTGGGATCAGCTCGAGCTGCAACTGGGTGAGCTCAAGGAGAACCAGGCACAGGCTGCAACGGCGGCCGAGATGCAGGCCTCGTCGGACAAGGTGGCGGTGCAGCCGTTCGAGCGGCGCAAGCCGGCGCGGCGGCCGCTGCCCGAGCATCTGCCGTGCGAGCGGGTGGTCTATCCGGTGCCGTCGGCCTGCGAGAAGATCACCCAGCCGCCGGCGCCGTCGCATCCGATCGCCCGCGGTCGGGCGGGGCCCGGCCTGCTGGCGCATGTGCTGTTCAGCAAGTACGGCCTGCACCTGCCGCTGCATCGCCAGAGCCGGACCTATGCCCGCGAAGGCATCGAGCTCGACGTGTCGACGCTGGCCGACTGGGTGGGCGCCTCGGCAGCAACCTTGATGCCCCTGGTCGAGGCGATCCGTGGCCATGTGTTCGCCGCCGAGCGGATCCATGCCGACGATACGCCGGTGCCGGTGCTGGATACCGGCCAGACCCGCACCGGGCGGCTGTGGACCTACGTGCGCGACGACCGGCCGTTCGGCGGGCGGGCGCCGCCGGCGGCGATCTACTTCTACTCGCCTGACCGCAGCGGCGACCATCCCGAGGCGCATCTGGCCGGCTGGACCGGGGTCATGCAGGCCGATGCCTATGCCGGCTTCAATCGGCTCTACGAGCCCAAGCGCTGGCCAGGACCGATCGTCGAGGCGGCGTGCTGGGCCCATGCGCGGCGCAAGTTCTTCGACTTGGCGCGCCTCACCAAGGCGCCGATCGCTATCGAGGCCGTCGCACGCATCGATGCGCTGTTCGCCATCGAGCGCGACCTCAACGGACCGCTGCCCGACGAACGCCAGCGCGCCCGCCAAGAGCGCAGCCGCCCGCTGGCCGAAGCATTGGGAACCTGGCTGCACGAGCAGCACGCCAAGCTGTCGCCCAACAGCTAGGTCGCCAAGGCGATCGCTTACAGCCTGAACTGCTGGGACGCGCTGGTTCGCTTCCTCGACGATGGCCGTCTCTGTCTCGGCAACAACGCTGCCGAGCGAGCCTTGCGCGGCATCGCCGTCGGGCGTCGCAACTGGACCTTCGCCGGCTCCGACGAGGGCGGCCGGCGCGCCGCCGCTATCTACACCCTGATCGAGACCGCCAAGCTCAACGACACAGATCCGCTGGCCTGGCTCGCCGATATGCTGT
>NZ_BKAJ01000220.1 GCF_007992495.1 Reyranella soli | reverse complement strand
TTCGGTTCGATCTGGCCATCGATGGACTGGGAGCCAGGCTGGTCTTTGGTGCCGTACTGGCCGTGTACTACTCCGTTCTTTACCTCGGCCTTGTATCGAAGCGTGAATGCTTTGGCGCCGTTGGGTTCGGCGGGGCAGATGACAACAACGTCTTAGTTCCCGTCGAACGAAGCCGCGAGCGAAGTATTGAGGGGAAGAAACACCATGCCTACAGCGGCAATCAGCAGGAGCCCGGATATTCCTCGCTTCTTCCCCTGGATCATGCCTTCCCCCTCGCGTTCTCTGAAAACGATCCTAAGCCATACCACTCCGATGGTCACCGGACCGGCTCTGTTTGAACTGCCTCGCCAGAGTCGTTTTTTGACTCATGGACGACTTTGAGGCTGGGGTGCTTGCCGCAGGCACGACGGTACCAAGGACGTTGGGCGACTGCTGCTGTTGGGTTGAAGGCAACTGCGGCCGCTTTCGCCGTGTTGGAAAGGCCCGGTGGAGCAGGGATCTATGAAGTCCGGGACGCCTAGCGTTGAAGACTCCGCCCGCTGACTAATTGCCGTCGCCGTGTCGCCACGCGGTCCTTGAACCCAAAAAGGCCCGGCACGGGGTAAACCTGCCGGGCGCGTAGTTTTGAGGTAGGAGATACGCTCAGCGCATCGCAAGATTTGCGCCACGCGGCTGTGGACCAGACGGTGGGGCTCTCCAGCATGAGGGCTCCCGGCGCGGCAGATGCGGCTTGGCCCGACGATTGACGCGCAGGCGCGTCCTCCCGCTGCCCTTGATTCAAACGCCCGTTCAAGTGTCGCGACGGCGCTATCCCAGAAACCGCGCAACCTGCGTGTGCTGCCACGTCGACCGCCAGGCTGGTGTGCGCACTCCTCTCGCCTGCAGCGCCTTAGCGATCGATCGGAGACCTTGCACGTCTGCGCGCTGAAGATCCTCGATGATCGCCAGCGTTCCGGCACTGGCTTGGCGCGCGTAGATTGACCGTGCCTGGCGTGCCTTCGCTCTGGATCACTAATGAGCGCCCGAAGGCTCGATCAACGCTCCACCATTTTCCAGTACGAATCCTTCTTCACGACCAGGCCATCGCGGAAGGTGTAGAAGTCGCAGCCATTCGCACGGATCCTGGCGCCAGCCGGCGTTGTCCCCGTAACGGTCCACCGCGAGATGCCGACATCATCAGCAACACTGTGGACGGCGTCGCCGTAATGCACGTCCGGTAGGCCCTTGAACCGCCCGGCGAGGCCTTCGCGGATAGCCGCCTTTCCCACGAACCTGGCGCCCCACGGCTCGGGACCGCGTGGCATCTCCAGCACGGCATCCTCGGCGAAGTGGCTCATGATGTGGTCTAGGTCATGGGCATTGAAGCCGTCCGCCAGTGATACGAGAGCTTTGAGAATTTCGTCCGACATCGCTGTTCTCCTCCCAATTGAGGGAAGCACAGAGGACGGGGCGGCGCGAGCATCTACTTGGGGTCGATCATTTACAGCCCGCCAGAGTCAAAATCTGACTCACTGGAGCGTTTCGAAGGTCGGGGAGGCTTGGATTGCCCATGGCCAGACGTTAAGGGGCGAGCCAACGGTAGCCGACAAGGCGGACGTTCTTGATTGCCGAAAAGGCAGGATCGACCGCCACGAATTTCTGGCGTATCCGCTTCATGAACGCGCGGACGTTTGTCGTGTCATGCTCGCCTGCTCCGGCGATGAAGCCAGCAAAGTGCACGATGTCGTAGATGGCGCGGTAAGTCTGGGGCGCGCCATCCGATGCTAGCAGCGTCAGGACTTTGTACTCCGAAACGGTCAAGCCAACGTCCTGCCCTCGCCACAGAGCGCGCTCTGTGCCCCGATGGAGGGCTAGCTCGCCATAACTCTCGACCTGGGCCTGCGTCGCGCCAATACTGGCGCGTTCGCGCTGGCTCTTTATGATCAACTGCAACCGGTGGGCCAGCACATCCGTGCCACGCGTCTTGTCGACAAAGTCGATAGCGCCGCGATCCAGAGCCTGCAACTCGCGTTCGGGCAGGGCCTGTCCGGTCAGGAAGACGATCGGCAGGCCTATCCCCCGGTCCTTCAAGGCGCGCAGCAACTCCAACCCCAACATCGCCGGCAGCGCCCAGTCTAGCAGACCTAGTTTTGCCTCTAGGCCATTGCTCAGGGCGTGGAGGAGAGAAGGACCCTCAGCAAAGCAGGAGACCGAAAATCCCCGGTCCGTTAGGTCTGCGGACAGCACTTCACGATAGAGGTCGTCGTCATCAACGAGGACTACGTCGAGCACTTGGCGCGTTCCTTGACCGGTGTGGAAGTAAAAACACAGCGCCGAACCTAGTTAGCAAAGGCTGGCTGAGGCATCGCCTCGCTGGCTGCCCCGCAGTCTGTCGTCCCAGCCAGAGATTGCTAGTGCCCAAACATGATATCGAGGTGACCTGTGCACACTTAGACTAATTGCACTGTGTGGTCGCGTAGGCGGCTGCTAAGGAGCGGTCTGGCTGCGGTCTGCTGGCGCGCCGCAATGCATGCGTCTACAGTTCCAGCTGGCACCCAAGGACTCTGAATGCCGGTAAAGGTGTACATCGACCACGGGGCGGGCCTGGTCGAGGCTTCTGCTGATGAAAGCCTCTCCGTGGAGGACGTTCTGGCCTATCTCGAGCACCTCGTCGAGCAAGGCGCGATGCCCTACTCAAAGCTATTCGACGCAACTGCTGCCAAAGTGACGATGTCGGTCGATGAACTCAGATCCATCGGTGCGTGGGTCAGGAAGTACGCTATCGATGGGCGCGGTCCGATTGGCCCTCTGGCAATCGTGTCCACTGCCGGAAACCAAATTGATGCAGCGTATTTCGCCGATGCTGCCGGATCGAACCGGCCGCTGCGCATCTTCAGGGACAGGGCCGAAGCCACCGCTTGGCTGGAGCAAGCCGCGAAGGGCGGTGGCCGCAGACGCTAGTGGTAGGATGCCCCGCAGAATCAAAATCTGACGCACTGGAGCGTTTGTCGAGCTAGTGAGTGTTCTTGAGGCGCCCGATCGATGCTGGCGAGTTTTTGATGATATTCTGAACCACGCCATCAAGGGAGAATGCTCATGCCTGCGATCGTGAGGGAAGACCTGCTAGATGAGCGGCTTGCCAAGCTCGAGACGGCGCGGTCATGGAGCCCTCGCTTGCTATCCAGGCTCGAGACACACATTCGCTCTGCTGACGACGACGCGCTGTTTCGCATCAATCCTTTCACGTTTGCGCGCGAACGGAGCTTGCGTGAGGAGGAAGTCATCGATCTTCTTCTCTACGCCACGTCGCTGGGCCTCTTTGGCATGGACTGGCTGCTCTTGTGCCCCAAGTGTTCTTGCGTGGTCGAAAGCCTACGCAGCCTCGAAAAGGTTCATAGCCACTATCATTGCCCTGCCTGTCAGGTGGACCTCGAAGCGTCTCTCGACGAGCATATCGTCATCGCCTTCACGGTCAGTCCGGAGATTCGTGAGATCGAATTTCACCATCCTGAGCAGCTCTCTGCGCATGATTACTGCTTCAAGTACGGCACAACGCGCGATGGCGTACTCCCGGACGGAAGGCCATTTGTAGACATCAAGATCGCACTCACTAAGGCCGTCAGCTATCTGCCGCCTGGCCAGACCACACGAATGACCGTGGAGGCGAAGGAAGGGTCCATCCTTGGCGTAAGCCCTGAGGGCAAGGCGAGCTTGCTGTTTTCCGTCGAGGGCACGCCCTCGACGATTGACCAGGTTGCCCACGTCCTCTTCGAAAAGGAGGTGCGTGAGCACCTGCCGGGAATCGTGGCGCCGGGTGCAGTCACCTTCGACGTGAGGAATGCCACCACTGAACGGGGGACCTTTTGGCTCGCGGTGCTACCGCCCGGCACAAAGGTAGGCCAGGCGCCGATAAGCTTCGTGCCTTTCCTAACGGGCAAGCGATTGCTCACCACTCAGGCCTTCCGCGACCTCTTTCGGTCAGAGGTGATTCGGGGAACCGAGGGTATCAGCGTAAAGGACATCACTTTGCTGTTCACCGATGTCAAGGGATCGACGGCGCTTTACGATCGCATCGGCGATCTCAATGCGTTTGCGCTCGTGCAGCAGCATTTCGAGCGTCTACAGGACATCACCACCCGGTTTCGCGGCGCGATTATCAAGACCATCGGCGATGCGGTGATGGCCGCTTTCCTGAACCCTGCTGACGCTGTCGCCGCCGGCTTGGCGATGCGCGCGGACATTGCCGGATTCAACCAGGGCCAGCCGGATCGCCAGCTGATTCTCAAGATCGGCATTCACAAGGGTGCTGCGATCGCCGTCACACTCAATGAACGCCTCGACTACTTTGGCCAGATCGTCAACGTCGCTGCCCGAATACAGCATCTCGCCGGTGCCGACGAGATCTACGTTTCCGAGGAAGCGTACGACCAAAGCGTCGAAGCTGCCCTCAAGGCCTTTAGCGTCGAAGCGAAGGTCGCCAAGCTACGGGGCATTGAGCAGGATCAGCGGGTCTTTTGCATCTCGGCGCCCGCAGCAAAATGATGACACGTCCGAGCCTCGCGCAGCGCGTTGGATGGTGAAAATGGCCAGAAGAAGCCTAGCAAATCGCGCTGAGGTGCTTCTGTTGACGGCCATCGGCTTAGTTCTATTTGCCGCCGGCGCGCTTTCTGCCCTCGGTGGGGATAGTCTTGGACCTGTATCAATGCTTTCAGTGGCTGCGCGATGGTAGATGGACGATATACACCGTGCAGGGTGCGATGGGCCCGCCTCCGCACTCAACTTGGGGCGGCGTTGCGAACACCATCGGGTGACAGCGCTCCTTCAGCCAAGCCGTTGTCAGCCGAATTGGCTGCCTAGCCGTCGATGATGACCTGCACTCGGTGGGCCAGAGCGTCCGTGCCATGCACCTTGTCGACGAAATCGACGGTGCCGTGATCCAGCGCGTGCAGGTCCCGCTCGCTTAGGGAATGGCCGGTCAGAAAGATGACAGGCAGTGTAATTCCCTCTTCTATCATAGCCCCCAAGAGTTCGAACCCTGACATCTCCGGCATGTCCCAGTCGAGCAGCGCTATTTTCGCCTCCAGGCCATCTCTCAAAGCCTCGAGAAGACTAGGCCCATCAGCGAAGCACAGCACGGAAAATCCCCGGTCAATCAAGTCTCCGGAAAGAACCTCCCGATAGAGGTCGTCGTCATCTACCAATACTACGTCGGGCACGTCGGGCGTTCCCCTCAAGGCGGGTACGCCTCGTTCGGTTGGGAAGCCGCAACGGTAGCGAGGCGCGTCCAACCAGACAAGAACCGGGTGCCGCGGTAGTGGCCGCCCCTTGATTAGAACGGCTATCGACTGGGCACAGACACGCTAGGTCGTGATAGGCTCCTAATCGCGACGGCGCGGCCCCGCATAGGGCAACGAATACCTATGCGAGGCCTGACCGTCCTCTCCTGGTTTGCCGTGCAGGGAGCGAGGGCCGCCGTAGAGTAGCCGCGCGAGAGCAATCACGGCTGTGCCCGAATGAGCTACTGACAATGCGCCTAGGCGTGTGAGTGGATGGTCCTGCGCTGAAGTGAAGGCAGTTGAGCCGGGTGCCGTCATATCACTCGGTACAGTAGGGCCAAACCTAATCAGCAAGGGCGGGCTGAGAGTACTGCCTGGCTGGCTGATCTAAGGCCGGCATGCCCGTGCCCGAGCTTTCGAACGGCAAACGTGACTAAGCGCGTGACCGCCGTCTGCCGCGTAAATCCCCATCAGGAGACAGGCAGTCTGGAGCGCTAGGCTGCCAACGAGTATCGTTGGGCGCCGATCGAGACAAACAGGTCATCGGATCATGCGCCACGGTTGTTCGAACTGTTTCAGATGCAATCACTGAATGGTCGCATTTCATCTGTTGCAATCTGTGTATGGTACCGCCTTCCTGGGAATGCGCCCACGCAAGTGGCTGCGGTCTCAGATGATGAAGAAAGCCGCGTTGCGTAATGCCTCAAACCATCAAGTTGCTAGGAAGTTCTAAGGCCGGCTGCGAGGCTGAGTCACAAATAGGCTTGCTAGAACCTCTTCCCTCCACCCCGCTTGTGGGCCGCCCTGAGGAGGGCGCAGCGGACCCCATCCGCGTGCTTATTGTCGAAGACGACGTGAACTACCGCGAGATTTTCAGTAGCGAACTGGCATGGCACGGCTTTGCCGTTTACAGGTTTGCCGATGGCGACGCGCTGCTTGGCTCACTCGACGCCACTGCCGAGGCCGATGTCATCGTCCTTGACTGGAGGCTTCCGACCATTTCGGGCATCGACCTACTAATTCAACTGCGGCAGCGCGGCGTGAACGTGCCGCTGGTGTTCCTGACGAGCCACACCCAGCCGGCGAACGAGCAGCTCGCCTTCCAACACGGTGCGCGTGGCTTCATTGACAAGACACGATGTGTCGAGGCTCTGGCCAGTCGCCTCAGGCAGGTGGCTCAAGCTGGCAAGCTCTATTGAACGGAAAGATCGCGAGGGGATTGAGGGTTAGTCCGACCAGTTCACAACACTGACTTGGGCGCAAAGCAGTTTGCACGGGGCGCAAGGTCCTGGTGCTTGCTTTTCCAGGAACTAGCGGCCCGCGGTAACCATTTCCTCTGGGGCTCCCCGCAGTAGGACAGCCGAGGTACTGCGAATTAGAGCGCTGGCAACTAGTTGTAGAGCCAATAGCTATGATACATGGTCGCGGGCTGCCGACAGGTGGTGGGGGGCGATGTCTGGCTTGCTCTGGTTCGTCGCGGGCTTCGCCTCGTGTCTCGTGTCTCGTGCTCAGCCTCCTCGGTGTGGCGATCCTTGTTTGGCGAACCCCGCCGGCACGCGAGAGGGCGAAGGACGAGAGCCCGCCAACTTCTCGTGAGTCAACTCCTCCTCAGCCATCGGTGCTTTCAGTAATTCAGCAGCAAACGAGGAGATCCGGCCGCCGCTGAGAGCGCATCGTGATCCGCCGCACCGGCAGATCGCATGTCACTTCGCGAGCACGTGGACTAATGGGCCCGCCTCGCCCTACGAATCAAGCCGTCGATACGTCTGGCTAGCCGTCGGCCGGACTCCATGGCTTCTCCGCCTTCTGCCGCTCGCGATAGCGCCTCTTGCGGTCCCATCTACTCCACGGTTGCGCTATTGGCGCGGAGGCCCGGCGACATCAAACCTACGCTGTTCCTCCAGGATGGCGGCCCGCACCGCGTCCAACGGCGACCGGATGCCACCCAGGTGCAACACGGCATAGAATCGCCGTTTGTCCCTACCCTCAATTGGACTCGACCAGGCATATGCCCTGGTTGCTTTGGGGTGACCCTCCAGACTGAAGACGTGAACGCGGCCTTCCCAAACGGTCCTGCCTTCCGACATCTCTTTGACCGGCTCCACGTGGGCCAAGGCCCCGCCGTCCCGCCGTGCTGGGATTCGATGGCCCGTTTCAGTTGATCGGCGCTTACGTCCATGGCCGCAGCCTAACATGGTTTTAGGCCACGCGTTCCACATCGAGGCAGGTCTAAGGGTCTAGCCGGTCAGTCCAGACCTGCCCTCAATATCGGCAACTGCCCTCGCAATCAGGTCACTCCTTCGTCTTTAGATGCGCGTCGTTCTCGGCAATGAAGTTCCTAATTTCGGGCGACATATCCAACAGCTTCAGCCACTGCTCTTTGTATAGAGTTACCGGAAAACGACCCATGCCGTAGATGGACACGGCCCCCTTTTCGCTCACCTTCATTCTGATGCCGGTTGCGGCACCCTTTTTGAGCGAGGCGTTTTCATTTCTGAGCCGTTCAAGTTCGGCCTTTAAATCTTCATCGGCCATTATTTCCTCACGTGTAGCGCTTTCCGAGTTGGCAATTCCCCTATTCGGGCGCCATCGTCGATGAGCCTGAGCAATGATCTCCTAGGCTAGGAAGATGGCCCGCCAGAGTCAAAATCGACTCACTCGAGAGTTTTGTCGGGTTGGTGAGCCCTGGAGACCAGCCAGCGGCCGAATCGATTCCACAGGCAGGAACGGCCTTAGCGTCGATTCTGCCTTCAAGCCCCCGCCCCGCCCCAGCAACCGCCTGACGCTGGCGCCGTAGATTGGTCATGGCCGACCACACCGAAAGGTCCCCCCGTCTTCTTGTGCGGGCATTGTACTATGCGACAGACGGCGAACACCGCTGGTGGCTGCTGTCGACCGAGTTAAATGACCTGACAAAGCAGGCCATCGCCGTAGCAGCGATCGCGACTGGATGGTGGACCGTGACGACAGCGTCAAGCTTACGGACGCCGGTCGGGATCTCATCAGGCGCGGGTGAGATTCACATCAACAATTCCTTCGCAAGCCGGCTTGCTTATACGTCCGCCAGCTCGCCGCAAACGCGCACCACTCAGAATCGGTCATTGTTTAATTGCAATACTGGAGCCACAAGGCGGCAATCTCACAACGTCTAATTGCAACGCAACGGCAATAAACACTCTAGGCGGCCCGTCCTTAATCAAGCGAAGGATAAGCCGCCTCAGCCCTTCGACGTGCTGACCGCCAGTAAGACTGAGGTAAAGGTGATTGAATGCCAAAAATGAATTGGGAAGATTTTCTGCGTGACCATCACCGTCCGCATCTCTTAGAAGTGAAACTGGAAGTGAGGATATCAACCAAGCTTCTTGCGGCAAGAGCAGTCTTGGAACGTCTTGCGTTGAGTTTGGGCACGGTTGGCAACTATGCCTTCGAGACGGAAGGCACAACTGTCTATGCCGCATTCGAAGAAGACGCCGATGCCGAACGATTCGCAAAAGTGTTCAGATCCGAGCAGACCTCGCGTGATTCAGAATGGGCCTCGAAGACCTTCGCGCGGATGGACGACGCCATTTACCAGTGGATGGAGAGGCTACTCAAAAGCGGCGCCTGACTTTGCTGTGGGCCCAGAGCCAAAGCCAGAGGTCGCGGCAATTGTTGCACCTGTTTTGAACGAGTGAATCGGCTCAAGGGAGTAGGCGTGTCCATCCGGACCCGTGACAGGTTCTGCAAAACGCAGTCCCGATCTTGCCGGTGCCATCACACGCGGCGCACCGCATCCATTCGTCCGCCGCACAGACACCTTTGTAGGTGCCGTTGCAGTCGCCGTAACGGCAGCTGGTGCCGACCACTTCGATCGACGCGGGCATGTTGCATCCCGCGCAATAGGCCACCGGCTTGGGCTTCTCGGCAAAGTTCATTCGTCAGCCTAATGCCGCGCATGACAGGCCGCCAGGTCCAAAATCTGACTCACTGGAGCGTTTTGTCGGGCTGGTGAGCCCGGATCTAACCGAGGGCTGATTTGATTCCACGGCCCTATAAACCCACCTAGCGGCGATTCTGGTTGCCTGTCGACTGCCCGCCGGGAAGGGGCTCGCTAAGGAACAGTGGGGCAAGCGTTCTCAAACTTGCAAGCCGGGCGCTTGGCGGCTCCCAACCCACGCAACCGCGTGAGCCCTTGCGGCGTATTTTGGCTTATAGTCGACCAGGCTCAGACCTTCGTCCGCCACCTGGTGCGAGCCGTTTACTACGCTACGGATGGCAAGTCTCTGTGGTGGCGTCTGCCAAGGGATTTGAGCGATGTCACGAGGCAGGCCCTTGAGTTCGCCGTCGATCGGGGTTGGCTACTTATGATGGACGGACATAGCGTTTGCTTGACCGACGCCGGCCGAGAGTTGGTCATGAAGGGGCCGGGACCGCAGGAATAAGAGTGGGAAACGTCGACTTCAGCGTAGCCAGATACCAAGCGACTGGGTTTCGCGGTCAATACAGGCGCGAAAGTCCGGCGTCTGTGGCTCAAGCCCATTCAGCCTACAAGCCTCGTGCGCGTCGACTGTGAACCGGGCGACCTCGCGTGCAAGCATTGGCTCGCCCCGTTCAACGGCACGGCCCACATGCAGTAGGCAGTATTTATAGACTTCGCTGCGTGGTGTGATGCCTTGCTCGCGACAGATGCGCTGCGCGTGGCTCTGCGCGGAGACCGGTGGGACTGGAGGCAGAAAGGCCACAAAGGCACTCAAGATCAGGACACTGCACAGCGCAATGGCCGCGTGCATCCGACTGTTGGTCATCGCATCTGGCTCCCGCGGTATGTTGCACGGCAAACGCCGCGCCGCGAGGCGAGGTTGCTCGATGGCCGACGCTACGGGCTCAGCAGAGCCAAAATCTGACAGGAGCGTTTTGGCGGTCCGGCGAGTCCTAGAGTCCAGCTAGAGGCCAAAACCGCTGTTCGAGTCAAAAACCGGCCCTGGCGTCGCGACTGATCCCGAGACCATCGCATCCCGTGTGCTTTAGCGAATCAACGCGCCGGTCTGGGCTAAAATTCTTGAGATCGATTCGTCGTCCCGGCCTGCCAATGCCGGGATGCTCGACTCACCAATAGCTAGGTTTGAGGCAGAGGCGTCAGCGAGATGGCACCACTGTTTGGCTGCTTCCATGAGCATAAGCTGGGCCGGAGGCGAGGCGCTGTTTTGCGCCAAGCGCTTGCAATGAGCGGCCATCTCAAGACACTGTAAACGTGTCCGCATGCGAGCCGCATCTGGCGGAGTACGGAGAAACGCTTACCCGGCTAGCGCCGAAGTCCCGGCCTCCGCCGCGCCGACGACCATGCAGGCGCTGCAGCCAAAAAGTGTTGCAGTGTCAGGCTGTCAATTGGCAGCCACTCCTGCCGTGCAGATTGCTTGTCCAAATAGGCCGCCGTGATCCGGCCGTTGCCCCCGCGAACTACGAACATGTCAGCACCCATTCATGGCGCGGCAATTTCGATACCGCAGCCGAGACTGTGGCGCGCTTTCCGGGTCGCAAATGTGATTTAGCGCACATCAGGTACAGAAGGCCCGCAATGGGCGCCTAGGCGAACACCATGTTCCCGATGACTTGATAAAATGCGGAAACGCTGGTGAATGTGAGTCCCGCCCCGCTGCTGTCGGCCGGGGTCCATGCGTTTGCCCCCCTCAAATCCAGCACACGATAGGTGCCGCTGCTGCTGTGGTAGGCGACGCGAGCGATTGCATTGGCTGGGAGCGCTCCTGCAGGAGCCGCAGCCCAGCCAATGGTTGGAGTGAAAGTGTAGAGCGGGATCGCGCCAAGAACTGTTGATGTTCAGTGTCGGGCTCGCTCCGCAGGTGGCGTTGAACTGCACCAAGTTGGTTTGACCATCGACCAGGGCGCCCGGCGCTACGGTGTAGGAGACTGTGTAGGTGGTCGGGCCGCCCGCCGTCGTCTTGACCGACTGCCAGTTGAACCAGCCTTGATGGCGCCCATGGTCGCCCGCGCCCAATTGTTCACCCCTGAAGGTGCGCAGGCTTCAGGCAAACCGTCCGGTGACGGGCGTGCTGTTGTTGTTGTCATCTTCATTCCAATTGCTTGCGCCGATATCCATTTTCGCGGCCTCCTCTAGATCTCGGGGAAAAGATGCTGGCGTATGCTCGCAAGGATCTCGAAGTAGCGGGCCGGGTCGGCGGTGCACGTCGCCTCGATCAGCGGCGCGATTTGCGCTCGAAAGTGCACCTGCAGCGCGGCAGCGGCGGCTCGAAACTTGCGCGTAATCTATAGGCTGGAAGTGTTTGACTGCGCTTTGGGGCCTCGATCCGGCATGATGGTGGTCGCTGCGCTGTGCGAGAAACAGAGACACCAGCTCGCTGACGTCCTGACCGACCAACACGAGATTCTGGCAGAGGGAATGAGGCGGGCGGCAGCGCTCGGCGGAACCCTTCCCGGAGAGAAGCTTCTCGCTTTGTTGCGAGCAAACTGCTGGGATGCGGTAGCCCAGCTAGGCAAGGACGCGCGCGAGCAGCATCGGCTCCCCCCCCCGCGGGCGTAGGCCCGCGGGAAAGCAAACGCCGACCCTGCGCAAGCTCGATCGGGCCGCGGCTGACCTGCTCAGCAAATCTACCAGGGGTGAAAGGCGGGAGGTCAAAGCCGTGTCATACGATTTCGATGTTGGCAGTCAGCACTACTCGTATGAAACGGGGAAGCGTGCACGCGAAACCAACAAGGTTGTCTCAGGCCGAGATCTTGAAGCCATCGTTACGTTACTCGAAGTCGCAGCGCTGTCGCTCACTACCGAAGAGGGCGCCACCTTCGCCAGGGAGCGCCTTATCGCAGAAGCTCGTGAGCTCGGCGGCTCCGAGATCGAACTGCGAGACGAGGATATCGATATCGTCCTTCAGAAGCAGAGCTTCCTTACGAGGGTGGGTAAGGAACTACGGTTGCGGTGGGCTAACACCGGCTAAGGTGCATGCGCTGCGGCGCGCTGGCATGCCGCATCGCTGCGGCGTCTCACCTCTCGTCATCCGGCTCGTCTAGTGCGGCGCCCCGCCTCGCAAAAGCTGCCTATACCCGGTTTCAGTCATCCACTTGGCTCGCGCGAGATGGCTCTCCCAGACCCGCTTAGTGCGGTCCGGATCCTTCTCGACGTTCAGTCCAGTACAATCCTGGCCACTTCGCGCCAGTCTGCTCCTTCTTCGTCAGCGTCGAGCAGCCGCAGATATGTGACTAGGTGGGCCATGTCGTAGCCGGTAAGGAATGGCTCGACTGGAGCGACGTCGGCAACGGGTGTTGGTTGGGTCGTCCAGAAAAACTAGGGCGCTCAAGGCGACCTTGGGAAGTTTTCTCGATCGGTGCGCGTGATGCAGCCAGTGCAATGTACTTTGCGCCCGCTGCAACGGCCAGGCGATGCCGTGCTAACAAGGCGACCATGTCGACCCCGATCGTTACCCGCGCCGCAATCTGGTTCAGCGGATCAGCAAGCTTCTGCTCAGAGGAAGCGAGGTCCACCTGACGCCCTGGCAACTCTGCCAGGTGCAGGGGGCAATCGAGCAAGTTGAGGAAATGCGCTTTGCCGAGGGCGAGCGCACGATGTCGGAGGCCGAGCGACCGGACCTCTACGAGCCAGTCGGCTATGCGACCAAAGAACTAATTGAGCGGCAGCGTTTGGTCGACCAGCTGAAGACGGTGGTTGCGGCGGCATAGCGAGCGGTGTCTCGGCGGCGGCCGCCGAGGGCACAACAACGACACACACAACACTCTTTTTCCCGTTCGCAATACGTCACCGATACAACGGCTCGCCAAGATGGTTAGGGTAGCGGGCTGGTTGGAATCCTTGGGGACCAACCTCGGTACCAAGTTGAGGCACTGCTCGTCTGGTCATCCCCAGGCGAGGCCCGCTCCCTCCTTCTTCTGTCAGCCTCTGCAGCGATGCGGAACCCAGACGCGAGGGCGACAATGGTCAACCCCACTTTTCTGCCGATCGACGACAATCTTCTGGAAGATGCTGCTCGCGAGTTAGCTGTCTTGTCTCCCGCCGCAGTGGAACCGGCGCTGGCAGAGGCGGCTCGCTAATATGCGCAGACACTGTCCGCGCGACACCGGATCTGCCGCGGTTCGTGATCGAATACAACGGTCGGCACTTCGCTCAGCAAGCCGCTCGGCGCGCGCGCCAGATTATTCTACGTTTAGCCTAGCACCTTCTGGGCGACAGATGCCGCTCGTGCCTGCGCTGCAGCGCGCTCGCATGCCGCACAGTGCTAGCAGGTGCATGCACGAGACCGGAGATGGCCCGTAGCGTTACGGTCGATCATGACCGGGCCATGGCCGCACAAGCCTTACACCTTCCGCGCCCTGCAAAAGACATTCGGCCCCATGTGGGTGCGCTGCGATATCTGCCGGCGGTACGCGACTCTGCGACTGACGGGCCTCCTCGACGTGGACTATCGCACGAAGCGATTTAGCTGCTCCCGTTGTGGCTCCGAGGCTTGGGTGTGCGTGGTCGAGCCCGTGAAGGAACACGGCATGCAGGACTATCGCCTTGATGAGATCGAGCATCCGGAGCGCCACCCTGCCGCCATCGACCGTCTCACAGGCAGGCGGCCGAACCGGCACTTTGACCATTCCGGTGGCGAGCTGCCCGGGCGTAAGATTGATGGTCGCCGTTAGCGCTGCGACTACTGCCGGCAACTTCCTAAGGCTTGGCGCATTTCTTGTGGCAGAAGGTTGATAGCGCGAGGAGACCGCGCCCCCGCGAAGCACGCCAGTTCCGTTAGGCAGGCGGGGGTCCCGTCTCTACCGCGGTTTTGAGGTGAGCCGGTTTGGGTCAGATATGACGTGGTTTCGCATGCTAGCGGGAATAGGCAGCGGCCGGCGCAGCGGCGGCGGAATGCTCCTCATGATGCCGGCGCTCTCGGGTCTGCTGACGCCTTGTGCCCGAAGGAGCGACAAAACAGGCGGCTAGATCATTAACGGCAGAAAAACGCATCGTTGTTA
>NZ_BKAJ01000219.1 GCF_007992495.1 Reyranella soli | reverse complement strand
TGCCAGCAGTGCTGGCAATCTCATTGGCCCCGCGCCACCCCGTCATGATCACTGTGCAGAGCTACTAGAGCCCGAACATCGCGAACCGGAGCAGCACGGCGGTGATGCCGACGCTGACCAGGGCGATGCTGAGGCCGATCGGCGATCCCCAGCCATGCCAGGCCATGACCGCCTCGGCGGCATGGCGGTCGAAGGAATCGTGGGAAGAATGCGTTGTCAGACTCACGGCTTGCTCCTTGGAAGACGGTTGACGATATGCCATTATCTTGATGGCTATTTATCTTAGTAAATGAGAGATATGGCAACCAAGAAAGCGAGTCAAGAGGGCAAGCAGGCCCTGGTCGGCCGCCTGATGCCGGCGATGCGCCGCTCCTCCGCAGCGGGCGTGCTGCACGGCCAGGCGATTGCCAAGAAGGTCGGAGTCAATTCGAGCGACCTCGAATGCCTCGACCTCATCCTGCTGAACGGGCCGTCGACGGCGGGCGAGATCGCGCGCCGCACTGGGCTCACCAGCGGCGCCGTCACCGGCCTGATCGATCGCCTGGAACGGCTCGACCTGGTCGAGCGCATGGCCGACGCCAACGACCGGCGCAAGGTCCTGGTGCGGGTGCGCGAGGACAAGATCGGCCCGATCGGCGCGCTGTTCTCGCCGCTGGAGAAATCCATCGGGGCGATCCTGGCAGGCTACAGCCGCGAGGAGCTCGCGACCCTGCTCGATTTCTTCGAACGCTCCGGCGAGGTCCTGCTGGCGCGCGTTGCCGAGCTCAACGGCGGCAAGTAAGAGTCCGGCATGACCGGCATCCTCACCCGTCGCGGTGCACTTCTCGGCTCGCTGCTCGCAGCAACGCCGGCGCTCGCCCAGACGTGGCCTTCCCGTCCGATTCGCTACGTCGTGCCGTTTGCGGCGGGCGCGGGCGTGCTCGACATCATGGCGCGCATCGTGGCCCAGCGTCTCAGCGAGAAGATCGACCAGCAGGTGGTGGTCGACAACAAGCCGGGCGCCGGCGGCAATATCGGCGCCGAGATCGTCGCCAGGGCCGCACCCGACGGTTACACCATGCTGATGGCCAACACCGCGCTGATGGTGGCTCCCTACCTCTACGCCAAGATGACGTTCGACCCGCTCGTCGACCTCGTGCCGGTGACGATGGTGAACTCCGCGCCGCTGATGCTGGTGGTGCGTCCCTCGCTGCCGGTGAGGTCGGTGCCGGAATTCCTGTTCTACGCCAAGGCCAACCCCGGCAAGCTGAACTACGGCTCGGGCGGCGTCGGCACGACGCCGTTCCTGGCGGCTGAGCTCCTGAAGTCGATGACCGGCATCAATGCCGTGCACGTGCCCTACAAGGGCGGCGCGCCGGCGCTGGCCGACCTCGTGGCCGGCCAGATCGCCTTCATGATCGAGAACGTGCCCGGCACCCTGCCGATGGTGAAGGACGGCAAGCTGCGCGCGCTCGCCATCACCAGTCGCAAGCGATCGCCGCTGGTGCCCGAGCTGCCGACCATGGCGGAGGCGGGTGTGCCGGATTACGAAATGGTCGGCTGGAACGGCGTGTTCCTACCCAAGGGCACGCCCGGTGACATCGGCGCCAAGCTGCACGCCGCCCTCACCGCCGTGCTGCGATCGAAGCCGGTGGACGAGCAGATGGCGGCGCTGGGCGCCGAGGCGATCGGCAACCGCCAAGCGACGTTCGCCGCTTTCGTGAAGTCGGAATCGGTGCGCTGGGGCGTCCTCATCAAGGAAAAGGGCATCAAGCCGGAGTAGACGCCGCGGCACTGGTGCTGGCACGGAATTCGCTCAAAGCGGGCGGTGTCCGCCAAACCGCTGGTCCGCTTCACCGATGTCAGCAAGAGCTACGACGGCAAGACAGATGCCGTGCGCACGCTCAATCTCGACGTCCAGACTGGTGAGTTTCTGACGTTGCTCGGTCCGTCGGGCTCGGGCAAGACGACGACGCTCACCATGCTGGCCGGCTTCGAGCAGCCGACCAGCGGCCGCATCTTCGTCAGCGATGAGGACGTGACGACAGTGCCGGTCGATAAGCGTGGCATCGGCATGGTGTTCCAGAACTACGCGCTGTTCCCGAACATGACCGTGGGCGAGAACATCGGCTTCCCGCTCCGGGTGCGCGGCCTCGCGCGCGCGGCGATCGGCGAGAAGGTGGCTCGCGCGCTGGCGATGGTGCGGCTGGAGGGGCTAGCTGATCGCCGGCCGCAGCAGCTTTCCGGCGGCCAGCAACAGCGCGTCGCCGTGGCCCGCGCGCTGGTCTTCGAGCCGCGGCTGGTGCTGCTCGACGAGCCGCTGGGCGCGCTCGACCGCCAGCTCCGCGAGCAGATGCAGTACGAGCTGAAGCAGCTTCATCGTCGGCTCGACGTCACCATGGTCTATGTCACGCACGACCAGGTCGAGGCGATGACCATGTCGGACCGGGTGGCGGTGTTCAGCACCGGGCTGCTCCGCCAGGTCGCCGAGCCGCGCCGTCTCTACGAGGAGCCGGAGTCGCTGTTCGTCGCGCAGTTCCTGGGCGAGAGCAACGCGTTAGCCGCCACCATCGCGCAGCGCGACGGCGCACAGTGCAAGGCGGTCCTGCCGACCGGCGAGACCATCGTCGCCGCGGCCGTCGGCACCTGCGCCGCCGGCGGCGAGGCCGACCTCGTGCTGCGGCCCGAGAAGGTTGCGCTGGGCGCCGCGGCGCTGGGCTGCACCAATCGCTTTCCCGCACGCGTCGTCGAGGCGACCTTCCTCGGCGACCAGCTGCGCGTGCGGCTGATGACGCTGGGGCGCGAGGATTTCGTGATCAAGCTGCCCAACGCGGCCGGACAGGGCGCGATCGAGCCGGGCAGCGCCGTCGAGATCGGCTGGCGGGCGGAGGATTGCCGTGCTCTCGCTCGCTGAGCGTCGCCCCACCGGTCGCACTGCCTACTGGCTGATCATGCTGCCGGCGGTGGCGATGCTGCTGCTGATCTATCTTGTGCCGCTCGCCGACGTGCTGCTGACGAGTGTCACCGATCCGAAGCCCGGCTTCGGCAACTATGCGATGCTGTTCACCAGCAGCTCGGTGCAGAGAGCGCTGCTGACGACGCTGCGCATCGCTGCCATCACCACGGCTGTCGCTCTGCTGCTGGGCTACCTCGTCGCCTACGCCATGCGCGCGGCCAGCTCGCGGACTCAGCGCTTCATGCTGTTCTGCGTGCTGTTGCCGTTCTGGATCTCGGTGCTGGTGCGCTCCTTCGCCTGGCTGACGCTGCTGCGCGGCTCGGGCCCGGTCAACAACGCGCTGATGGCCATGGGTCTGATCGACGAGCCACTGGCCCTGGTGCGCAACGAGACCGGCGTGCTGATCGGCATGATCCACGTCATGCTGCCCTACGCCATCCTCACGCTCTACGCCAACATGCGCGGCATCGATATCGGCCTGGTCGCCGCCGCGCGCAGCCTCGGCGCCTCGCGGTTGCAGGCCTTCCGCATGGTGTTCCTGCCGTTGACGCGGCCCGGCCTGATCGGCGCCGGCACCCTGGTCTTCATCCTGTCGCTCGGGTTCTACGTCACGCCGGCGCTGCTCGGCGGCGGCAAGGTGCTGATGATCGCCGAATATGTCGCCGTGCAGATCAACGACACGCTGCGCTGGGGGCTCGGCACCATGCTCGCCACCACGTTGATGATCGCCGTGCTGGGCGCGCTGTGGGCGCTGTCGCGCGTCGTCGACGTGAAGAGACTGTTTGGAGCATGAGGTCTGGGGCATGAAGACGCTGCAGATTTCCGGCACGATGGCGGCGCTGGCGTGGGCAGTGTTGAGCCTGCTGGCGTTGCCCGCTTTCATCGTCATCCCGGTCTCCTTTACCGACACACGCTATCTCTCGCTGCCTGAAGAAGGGCTGTCGCTGCAGCATTGGCGCACCTTCCTCACCAGTCGCGAATGGCTGTCGAGCATCTGGCAAAGCCTCTGGATCGCCACCGTCTCGACCGCGATGGCCGTCGTCGCCGGCACACTCTGCGCTGTCGGCTGCTGGCGTCTGTCGTCACGCATATCGGAACATGTGCGCACCGCGATGATCCTGCCTCTGGCGGTGCCGACGATTGTCTATGCCTTGGGCATCTACCGCCTCTATGTGCAGCTCGACCTGGTGGGCACCGCGCTTGGGGTCGTGCTCGCCCACGCCGTGACGGGACTGCCTTATGTGGTGCTGACCGTGTCGGGCTCGCTCTCGAATCTCGATCCGCGCCTGGAGCAGGCCGCGCGCGGGCTCGGCGCTTCGGTCGGACAGACGCTGCGCTGGGTCATCGTTCCCAACATCATGCCCGGCGTCCTGTCAGGCGCGATCTTTGCTTTCATCCATTCCTGGGACGAGTTGATCGTTGTCATCTTCATCGGTGGGCGCGCCCTGTTCACGCTGCCGCGCCGGATGTGGGACGGCATCAACGACAATCTCGATCCCGTCATCGCCGTGGTGGCGACAGGCATGATCCTGTTCACGTTGCTGATCCTCACCGCGGAACTGTCGCTAGGGGCGAGACGGACGGAGAGCACGCCGGCCGCCTGACAAGGAGGAACGGTCAATGTCGGATTATCGCGATCGACTGGACGACATCGAGCAGTTCGTGGAGCGCACCGAGGGCAAGGTCTATCCGCGCCGCATCTTCCTCGGCATGTGTGCGGTGCTGGGCCTGGCGCCGATCGGCGCCAGGTTGAAGCCGGCAATGGCCGACCAGAGCGAGCTGGTGCTGGTCAACTGGGGCGGCGATGCGATCCGCGGCATGAAGAACGCCTGGGTCGATCCCTACCTGAAGAAGTATCCCGACCGGAAGGTCGCGATCGACGGCACCGGCCCATCGACCAGCCGCATCCGCCTGATGGTGCAGAGCGGCAAGGTCACCTGGGACGTGATGGACCGCAACCTCCATACGGCGCTCGAACTCGGCCCCGAGGGCATGCTGGAAAAGATGGATTACTCGATCATCGACAAGAGCAAGGTGCGTCCCGAGCACGCCGTCGAATGGGGCATCGGCAATTACATCTATGCGATGGTGCTGACCTACAACACCAAGAAGTGGGGCGGCGAGGTGCCGACCAGCTGGAAGGATGTCTGGGACTTCAAGAAGTTCCCCGGCAAGCGCGCCTTCCGGCGCGAGCCCGATGGCGTGCTGGAGGCCGCGCTGATGGCCGACGGCGTGCCGTTCGACAAGATCTATCCGATCGACATGAAGCGCGCGCTCGACATGCACAAGAAGATGAAGGAGCACGCGATCTACTACAACGTGATCGCCGACGGCCAGAACGCATTCCGCAACGGCGAGGCCCATCTCGGCCAGCTCCTCAACACCCGCGCCTGGCCGCTCAAGCAGGACACCAAGGGCCTGTGCGACTGGACCTGGAACCAGGGCATCTCATGGGGCGCCTGCTGGATGGTGCCGAAGGGCGCGGCCGGCGGAAAAGCGATCTGGGAGTTCATCAACTCGACGCTGGAACCCGAGGGCCAAGCTCAGTTGCTCAAGACCAACGGCTACGGGCCGGTCAATCCCGAGGCCTCCAAGCTCCTCGACGCCGAGTGGAATGCGATCAATCCCGGCGATCCCGCAAATTATGCCAAGATGCTGCCGGGCGGCATCGCGTGGTACGCCAAGAATGCGACGACTGCGCGCCAGGAACTGATCGACGCCCTGTCGAGCTGAGGAACCAGGATCATGCAGACCGACGTCCAGACTCCCGCCGCGGCGATGCCGGCGCCCAAGCTCGGCCGCTGGGCCAATGCCAACGAGCTGCCGGTGATCGACTTCACGCCGCTCTCGGGCAGCAACGAGGAGGCGATCGAGCGCGTCGCCAGAGAAGTTCACGACGCCTGCCGTGACATCGGCTTCCTCTCCATCGTCAACCATCCGGTGCCGCCGGCGAAGATCCGCGAGATCTTCCGGCAATCGCAGCGCTTCTTCGCCCTGCCGCTTGAGGCGAAGATGAAGGCCTACATGGGCAACTCCAACCTCTTCCGCGGCTACCTGCCGATGGACGAGCCGGGCCAGAAGAAGGCCTATCGCGGCAAGGCGATCGACGGCTTCCAACCACATCTCGACCCGACGCGCATGAGGGCGCGCAAGCCGCACAAAAACGAGGCCTACCAGATCTCGCTCGAGCTGCCCGACGACGACCCCGACGTGAAGGCAGGCAAGCCCCTGCACGGCTCCAACCTCTGGCCGGAGGGCCTGCCGGGCTTCCGCGAGGCAATGCTCGACTATCACAGCACCATGACCGAGTTCGCCGCCCTGCTCGCCTCGGTGTTTGCCCGCGGGCTCAGCCTGCCGTCCGACTATTTCGCGCAGTTCTACAAGAAGCCGCTGATCCAGGTGCGCCTGCTGCATTACCTGCCGCAGGACACGCAGGCGGCGCTGGAAGGCGGCGACAGCCGCGCCCACCAGGACGCCGGCGGCTTCACCATGCTGCAGCAGGACGATGTCGGCGGACTGGAAATCAAGAGCAAGTCGGGCGAATGGCTGATCGTGCCGCCCGTCGAGAACAGCTTCGTTGTGAACATCGGCGACAGCATGCGGATGTGGACCAACAACCGATTCGCCTCGACCCTGCACCGTGTGGTCAACCACTATGGGCGAGAGCGCTATTCGGTGGGCGTATTCGCCAACCCCGACTACGACACGCTGATCCGGCCGCTGCCGACCTGCGTCGATGCCGAGCATCCGCCGACCTTCGACAAGATGCTGTCGGGCGAGGCCCTGCTGTTCCTCTACAGCCGCGTCTGGCCGTCCAAGGGCGATCCGGACAAAGTGTCGGAGTATTAGTCATACGCGGACCGCGGGCGTCCCGGCCGCCCATGAATCATGGGCGGGCGGGACGCCCGCGGTCCTTTTTGTGAGTATGACTACTCGGCCGCGACGGCCATCCTGAGCTTGGCCGTCTCGGGCTCGTCGACCGCGAAATCCGCCGTCACGGCCACACCATAGAGCTCGCGCGCCTTTTCGACGGAAACCAGACCGCGCGCCACGTCGTCGGCGACCTTCGCCGCCGGGCGCTTCCTGGGATCGCCGTAGCCGCCGCCGCCCGGCATGCTGACGCGCAGCCGCTCGCCGACCGGGATGGAGGAGTGCGCCTTGGGCGGCAGGGTCTTGCCCGAGGCCAGCTCGACGCGGCCAGTCATGCCGGCCAGGCCGCCGGCGCGGCCGCGCGGCGGATAGACGACGCGGTCGAAGCTGGTCGAGATGCCGAACGGCATGTCCTCGGCGCTCTCGACCTCCATGATCTGGCCCAGCCCGCCGCGATACTCGCCGGCGCCGCCGGAATCGGTGCGGTATTCCTTCGACCACACCAGCACTGGCGCGATGGTCTCGGTGATCTCGATCGGAACGTTGCGCACACCGCTGGGGAAGGCCGTGGCCGACAACCCGTCGAGCTTGGGCCGGGCGCCGGTGCCGCCGGAATGGAACGAGGTGACGTTGAAGGGCGTGGCCTTCTGCAACACCGCCGGATCGCCGTCGACACGGCCCATGCCGCCCATCAGCCGCACGTTCCACAGGCACGACGTGCCCTCGGCCGGCACGCCGTCAGGCAGCGCCTGCTGCAGGCAGCCGAACACGACGTCAGGCAGCATCTGGCCGATAATGCTGCGCGCCGCCACCGGCGCAGGATGCTTGGCGTTCAGGATGCAGCCCTCGGGCGCCGTCACGCGGATGGTGGCGAGCGAGGCCGCGTTGTTGGGTACGTGCGGTGCCACGATGCATTTGACGCCGAAGCTGGTGTAGGCCTCGGTGTAGCAAAGCGGCACGTTGATGCCCAACTGCACCATGCCGGGCGAGCCCGCGAAATCGACGTCGATGCCATCTGGCCCGATGGTGAGCTTGGCCTTGATCTCCATCGACTTGCCGTTGATGCCGTCGACCATCATCGTGTTGTGGTAGGTGCCGTGCGGCAGGCGGTTGATGGCGGCGAGGCTCGCCTCGCGCGAATGATCGAGGATGTGCTTGGCGAGATCGTCGAGATGCTCCAGCCCGAACTCGTCCATCATGGCGACCAGGCGCTTGCCGCCGACCTCGTTGCTGGAAATCTCCGAGTAGATGTCGCCGATCACCTGCACCGGCTCGCGTACGTTGGCAGCGATGATGTCGATCAGCCACTGGTTCATCTCGCCGCGATCGACGATCTTGGTGATGGGCAGGTACAGCCCCTCCTCGTAGACCTGCTGCGCCGCACCCATGATGCCGCGGCCGCCAATGTCGACCACGTGCAAGGTGCAGGCGAACAGGCCGACCGCCGTGCCGCGCCGGAAGGTCGGCGTTACGATGACGATGTCGTTGAGATGGCCGGTGCCCTGCCAGGGATCGTTGACGATGAAGGCGTCGCCATCGTTCATCTTGGCCAGCGGCACCTTGTCGAGCACGTAGCCCACGCTCATCGCCATCGAGTTGACGTGGCCCGGCGTGCCGGTGACGGCCTGGGCCAGCATGCGGCCCTGCGTGTCATAGACGCCGGCCGACAGGTCGCCCGCCTCGCGCGTGGCCGTGCCGAAGGCGGTGCGCACCAGCGTCTGCGCCTGCTCCTCGACGACGGAGATCAGGCGGTTCCACATCACCTGGTATTCGATGCGGCTCAGCGGATGGTTGGCTCTCATTGTGCGGCCTCCTGGAGGACGGCGGACTTGGCGGTGAGACGGATGGCCCCCGACGGATCGAGGGTGGCGACGAAGCCCGAGGTGATGATGGTCGTGGTCTCGTCCTCGGCGATGACGGCGGGTCCCTGCAGGACCTGCCCGGCTTTCAGCGTCTTGCGCTGGTAGACCGGCACCGACGTGTAGTCGCGCAGCATCGGATCGAAGAGGTTGCGCGTCTCGTCGGACCGCGGAGCGCCAGCTCCGCTCATGAGTGGGCCTGGAGGCCCGAGGTCCGCTTGATCCGAGCGCCCCGGCGCCGGCGTTTCCGCCTTCAGGATCCAGCCGGTGACCTCGACATCGACGCCGGGCACGACGCGGCTGAACAGCGTGCGATAACCCGCC
This sequence comes from Reyranella soli, assembly GCF_007992495.1. Lineage (GTDB taxonomy): Bacteria > Pseudomonadota > Alphaproteobacteria > Reyranellales > Reyranellaceae > Reyranella > Reyranella soli. The sequence continues at coordinate 5,574 of NZ_BKAJ01000219.1, read as the reverse complement.
TCGAAGCGTTTGCGCAGCTCGGCGACCGAGGTCGCCGTGAACGGCCCGTCGGGCAGCTCGACCAGGATCTCGTGCCCCTGCCCCGCGTAGCGCATGTCGGCGCTGCGGCTGATCGTGATCTTGGCGCCAGGCGCGGCGCCGAGCTTCACGACGTCGGTCGCCTCCTTCTCCATCTCGGCGAACATGGCATTGACCGAGGCGGCATCGAAGCTGGCCAGCCGCACGAAGCGGCTGCGCACCACCTCGAAGGCGATCGGCGCGCGCAGGAAGCCGACGGCCGAGCCGACACCGGCACTGGCCGGGATCAGCACGTCGGCGATGCCGAGCTTCTCGGCGAGCCGCGCGGCATGCAATGGCGCGCCGCCGCCGAAGGCGATCAGGGTACGTCCCTCAAGCTCGGCGCCGCGCTCGACGGCGTGCACGCGCGCGGCGTTGGCCATGTTCTCCTCGACGACCTCGGAGATGCCGAAGGCCGCGAGCGTGGTGTCGAGCTCGAGCGGCGCGCCGACATGGGCATCGACGGCGCCGCGGCTCAGCCCGGCATCGAGCGTGATCGAGCCGCCGGCGAAGCGGTCGGGATCGATGCGGCCCAGCACGACGTTGGCGTCGGTGACCGCGGGCCGCACGCCGCCCAGGCGATAGCAGGCCGGGCCGGGATCGGAGCCGGCGCTCTCGGGGCCGACCGTGATGCGCTTCATCTCGTCGACACCGGCCAGCGAGCCGCCGCCCGCGCCGATCTCGACCATCTCGATCACCGGGATACGCACCGGCAGGCCGCTGCCCTTCATGAAGCGATAGCGGCGGTCGACCTCGAAGCTGCGCGAGGCCATGGGCTTGCCGTCGTCGATGATGCAGATCTTCGCCGTGGTGCCGCCCATGTCGAAGGAGAGGATGCGGTCGATGCCGAAACGCTCGGCGATCCAGGTCGACAGGATGACGCCGCCCGCCGGTCCGGATTCGACCAGGCGAATGGGAAAGCGCGCCGCCGTCTCCAGCGTCGTCAACCCGCCGCCGGAGGTCATCAGCAGCACCGGGCAGCCGAAGCCCGCCGCGGCGATGCGCTTGCGCAGGTTCTCCAGGTAACGCGCCATCAGGGGCTGCACATAGGCGTTGGCGCAGGTCGTCGAGAAGCGCTCGTACTCGCGCACCTCCGGGCAGACCTCGCTGGACAGCGAGACGCGCACGCCGGGCAGCGCCGCCGCCAGGATCTCGCCGGCGCGTCGTTCGTGCGCGGGATTGGCGTAGCTGTGCAGGAAGCCGACAGCGATCGCCTCCACGCCCTGGGCTTTCAGCGTCTGGGCGAGCTCGCCCACGGCGTTCTCGTCGAGCGCCAGCCGCACCGCGCCCTTGGCATCGACGCGCTCCGGCACAGTGAAGCGCAGCGTGCGCGGCACCAGGGGCTCGGGCTTCTCGATGAAGATGTCGTACTGCTCGAAGCGGTTCTCCTGCGCCATCTCGATGGAATCGCGGAAGCCCTTGGTGGTGACCAGCGCGGTCCTGGCGCCCTTGCGCTCAATGATGGCGTTGGTGGCGAGCGTCGTGCCGTGCACGATCAGACCGACGGCGGACGGCGCCATCTTCGCAAGCTTCAATGCGCGCAGCATGCCGTCGAGCACGCCGTCCTCGGGGGCGGCCTTGGTAGTGAGCACCTTGGTGGAGTAGCGCGCGTCAGGCGTCTCCAGCACCACGTCGGTGAAGGTCCCGCCGATGTCCACCGCGAGGCGGATGGCTTCAGGCGAAGTGGCAGGCGGCATGATGTCCTTCTCCAACGGAACGCAACAGGGGCTCCTCGCTGCGGCAGCGATCAGTCGCGGCCGGGCAGCGCGAGTAGAAACGACAACCCGACGACAGGTCGGTCGTGAGCTCGCCCTTGATGGGCGGCGCGCCGCGCTTGTGGGTCGGATCGGTCGAGGGCACGGCCGCGAACAGGGCCTTGGTGTAGGGATGGCGCGGATCGCGCCACAGCGTGGCGTGCGAGGCGCTCTCGACGATGCGGCCGAGATACATCACCAGCACGCGGTCGGCGAAATAGCGCACGACCGACAGATCGTGGGAGATGAACAGGTACGACAGGCCGAGATCGCGCTTGAGGTCGACCAGCAGGTTGAGGATCTGCGCCTGGATCGACACGTCGAGCGCCGACACCGGCTCGTCACACACGATCAGCGCCGGCCGCAAAACGAGCGCGCGGGCGATGCCGATGCGCTGGCGCTGGCCGCCGGAGAATTCGTGCGGATAGCGATCGAGGGCATCGGCCGGCAGGCCGACACGCTCGACGATCTCCGCCATGCGCCGCTCGCGCTCGGCCCGGTTGCCCTGGCGATGCACCTTGAGTGCCGTGTCGAGCACCGTGCGGATGGTCTGGCGCGGATTGAGCGAGCCGAACGGATCCTGGAAGATCATCTGCATGCGCCGGCGGTGTTCGGCCATGGCCGAATCGCCGAGCCGGGTGATGTCGGCGCCGTCGAGCACGATCGCACCCTCGGCCGAGGGCACCAGGCGCAACACGGTCTTGCCGAGCGTGCTCTTGCCGCAGCCCGATTCGCCCACCAGGCCGACCGTCTCGCCGCGCCCGACCTCGAAGGAGACGCCATCGACCGCGCGCAGCACCTGCTTGCCGACGGCGTAGCGCGTATGGAGGTCGCGCACGGAAAGCAGCGGCTCAGCCATCACGGGCAGCCTCCAGGGTCACCGGACAGGCCACGTGGCGCTCGGCCTCGAAGGCCAGCAAGGTTGGCGGCACCGCGCGGCACGCCGTCTCGACCATCGGGCAGCGCGGCGCGAACGGGCAGCCGGCCTCTCCGGCGGCCGAGCCGACGCTGCCCGGGATCTCGCTCAGCCGGCTCGCCGAATAATGCTCGTCGGCGTCGACATCGACGCGCGCACCTAAAAGCCCGCGCGAATAGGGATGCATCGGCCGGGCGAAGAACGGCCGGATGGCGGCCTGCTCGACGATGCGGCCGGCATACATGACATTGATGCGGTCAGCCCACTGCGCCACGACGCCGAGATCGTGGGTGATCAGCAGCACGGCCATCGACAGGCGTCGCCTCAGGTCGTCGAGCAGGTCGAGGACCTGCGCCTGGGTCGTGACGTCGAGCGCCGTGGTCGGTTCGTCGGCGATCAGCAGCTTGGGGCCGCAGGCCACGGCCATGGCGATCATGACGCGCTGGCGCATGCCGCCGCTCAGATTGTGCGGGTAATCGTCGATACGGCGATGGGCGTCGGGGATGCTCACCAGGTCGAGCAGCTCGATGCAGCGGGCCCGCGCGGCGCGGCGCGAGACCTTCTCGTGGCGGCGGATCACCTCGCCGATCTGCGCGCCGATCGACAGCACCGGATTGAGCGAGGTCATCGGCTCCTGCTGGATCAGCGAGACCTTCTTGCCACGCACCTCGCGCATCTCGGCGGGCGACGCCGCCATGAGGTCGGCGCCGTCGAGCAGGATGCGGCCGGAGACCACCCGGGCGTTGGAAGGCAGCAGCCGCATCACCGAGAAGGCCGTCACCGACTTGCCGCAGCCCGATTCGCCCACCAGGGCCAGCGTCTCGCCGGGCTCGATGGCGAAGCTCACCTCGCGCACCGCGACGTGGCCCGGGAAGGCGACGGACAGGTTTTCGACCGCGAGCAGGCTCATGGCTCGGATCTCGGGTTCAGGATCTCGTTCAGCCCGTCGCCCACCAGATTGAGCGACAGCACGGCGGCGGCGATCGCCACGCCCGGCAGCGCGGTCAGGAACCAGGCGGTGCGCAGCAGGTCGCGGCCGGCGCCGATCATGCCGCCCCAGCTCACCAGGTTGGGATCGCGCATGTTGAGGAAGGAGAGACCCGCCTCGGTGAGGATCGCGTTGGCGATCATGACCGAGGCCGCGACGATCACCGGCGGCAGGGCGTTGGGCAGGATCTCCTGGGCGATGATGCGCAGGCTGGAGTAGCCCAGGCTGCGCGCGGCCATCACGAAATCGGCTTCGCGCAGGGAGCGGAACTGGGCGCGCACCAGCCGGGCCACGGTTGGCCACGAGGCGATGCCGATGGCAAGCGCGATGGTCTGCATCGTGGGCTCGCCGATCGCCACGATCACGACGACCAGCAGGAAGGTGGGCGTGGTCTGGAACAGCTCGACGATGCGCATCAAGAGCGTGTCGACCCAGCCGCCGAAGAAGCCGGCCGCGGCGCCCACCACCATGCCGATGGCAAGGCCGATGGCGGCGGCTGACAGGCCGACCAGCAGCGAGGCGCGCGCGCCATGGACCAGGCCCGCCAGCACGTCGCGGCCGAGCGAATCTGTGCCGAGCGGGAATTCGGGGTTCTCGCCCGGCCACAGGACGGGCGGCCCGACCATGTCGAGCGGATCACCGGGGAACAGCACGTCGGCGAACAGCGCAAGCAGCACGAAGAAGGACAGGATGATCACGCCGGCCACGAAGGTCGGGTTGCGCATGAAGGCGCGCAACCGCCGGCCCTTGCGCGGGATGGCGGCGCGATTGCCGACATCCGCCAGTTTTTCGGCGAGCTTTTCGGCCTGCACGCTCATCAGGCGGACCCGATGCGTGGATCGAGCCAGGCGTGCAGCAGGTCGATCACCATGTTGGCGACGATGACCAGCAGCGACGACAGCAGCAGCACGCCCAGCAGGACGGAGAAATCGCGCGCCAGCACCGCCTCCAGTGCCAGCCGGCCCATGCCCGGCCAGCCGAACAGCGTCTCGACCACGACGGCGCCGCCCAGCAGGTTGCCGAGATGCATGCCGGCCACGGTGGTGACCGGGATCAGGGCATTGCGCAGGGCGTGGCGGAGCTGGATGAAGAACGGGTGCAGCCCCTTGGCGTGGGCGGTGCGCATGAAGTCCTGGCGCTGCACCTCGAGCATCGAGGCGCGCACCAGCCGGGCATAGACGGCGACAAAGAACGAGGCGAGCGCCAGGGCGGGCAGGATCAGGTGCCTTGCCCGGTCGACCACGAACGCCCAGCCCGTAAGATCGGCACCAACCGTCATGCTGCCGTCGCTGGGCAGCCAGCCGAGCTTCACCGAGAACAGCACGATCGCCATCAGGCCGACCCAGAAGCCCGGCATGGAATAGAACAGCAGGACGACGACGGAGAGCGCACGGTCGGGCCAGCGTCCGGCCCACGCCGCCATCACCGAGCCGACGACGATGCCCAGCACCAGGGCGAGCGACAACGCCGTCACCATCAGCAACAGGGTGCCAGGCAGGCGCGTCATGATCATGTCGAGGACCGGCATGTTGTAGCGCGGCGAGAAGCCGAGATCGAACTGCGCCAGGTGACCGAGGAAGTTGGCGAGCTGGGTCAGCACCGGCTGGTCGAGTCCGAACCGCTCGCGCAGCGCCGCCATGGTCTCGGCCGTGGCCACTCCGGATTCCGAGGCGATGACGTCGGCCGCGTCGCCGGGCATCAGCTGCAGCAGCAGGAAATCGAGCACGATGATGCCCAGCACCGTCGGCCCGGCATGGATGGCGGTCCGGCGGAGGGTCGTGAGGATGCGGCGGCCCATTCTCATGTCAGGACGGCCTTTCCCAAATTCCGTCATCCCGACCGAAGCCGAGCGTAGCGAG
>NZ_BKAJ01000218.1 GCF_007992495.1 Reyranella soli | reverse complement strand
GGTCCTTCAGCACAGCCAAGAACGCTCTCACCAAGCGCGCGTTCTGTCGCTCCCGCAGATGCACGACGTGGGCGTAGGTGTAGATCTCGGCATCCGTCACCGGCAGCGCCCGGATGCGCGGATCGGGGATGAACTCCGCCTCCGACACCACGCCGAGCCCGATCCCCTTCGCCACCGCCTCGCGGATCGATTCGCGGCTGCCGATCTCCATCACCACCTGCGGCTCGACGCTGGCCTTCCGCATGGCCTGGTCGAAGGCAAGGCGCGTCGTCGAGCCGGCCTCGCGCACGATCAGGCGTTGCCCCTGCATGTCGCGTGCCCGGATGCCGCGGCGGCGGGCGAAGGCATGGTCGGCCGGGCACATCACCACGACCCGGTGCTGGCGATAGGGAATCGCCACCAGCCGCGGATCGGGCTCGACGTGCGCCAGCACCGCCACGTCGGTGCGATAGTCCAGAAGGTCGGCCACGGTCTGGCGTGAGTTGCCGATCGTCACCGACACATAGAGGCTGGGATAGCGCGCATTGAACGCCGCCAGCATGTCGGTGACGTGGTACGGCCCGACGGCGCCGACGCGCAGGTGCCCCGTCTTGAGCTCGCGCGTCTCGTTCAGGTAGTCGGCCGCCTCCTTCTCGTCGGCGAACAGGCGGCGGGTGATGTCGAGAAGCCCGGCGCCGGTCTCGGTGAGCTCGATGCGCCGGCCGCGCCGCACGAACAGCTCTATGCCGAATTCGTCCTCCAGCGACTTCACCTGGGTGGTGATGGTGGGCTGGCTGACGCCGAGCTCGCGGGCGGCGGCCGTGAAGCTGCCGCCTTGCGCCACCGCATGGAACGACCGGAGCTGGGTATGCCTCACATTGATTTTATCAATGGATCATCGAGAAACTTTGAATTGGATGAATGTGAGGCCGGCGCCGAAGATTGTCCACCAAGGAACAAGAAATCTCGGGAGTGAGCGCGGATGTGGCGCTACCGCAATCCGGTGGACGTGAAGTTCGGGGCCGGCGTGTTCGACACGCTGGGCAAGGTGCTGGCCGGCCGCGCCTATTGCCTCGTCACCTATGACGACGCCAACGGCGGCGGCGTCTTCGCCGACCTCACACGCCGTGTCGTCGCCATGGCCGGCGCCCCGGCCGTCATGGTGCGCAACATCGGCCCCAATCCCGATTTCATTGGCCTCGCCCAGTCCTGCCGCACCTACGCATCGGCAGCACAGCCCGTGGAAGCCATCGTGGCGCTGGGCGGCGGCTCGGTGATGGACGCGGCCAAGGTCCTGGCCGCCGCGGACGGCGACTTCGACAGGGTGAGGCGCCATCTCCAGACCGGCGCCGGCGGCGAGGAACTCGCCTGCACCCCGATCATCGCGATCCCGACGACGGCCGGCACCGGCAGCGAAGTCACTTCTTGGGCGACGGTGTGGGACACCGAGGCCATGAAGAAATATTCGCTGGCGCGCGAGACGCTCTATCCCGAAACGGCGCTGGTCGACCCCCTCCTCACGGTCGGCCTGCCGCGCGCGGTCACCATCAGCACCGGTCTCGATGCGCTGAGCCACGCGCTGGAAAGCATCTGGAACGTCAACGCCAACCCGGTCTCGAGCAACCTTGCCGAGACGGCCGCGCGCGAGGTGCTCGAGGCCCTGCCGCTGCTGGCCGACGATCTCGCCAGCGAGGCGCTGCGCACCCGTCTCGCCCGCGCCAGCCTGTTCGCCGGGCTTGCCTTCTCCAACACCCGGACGGCGCTCGCCCACGCCCTCTCCTATCACCTGACTTTGCATCACGGCGTGCCGCACGGCATCGCCTGCTCGTTCAGCCTGCCCATGGTGATGCGCGCCGTCGCCGGCTGCGACCCGGCCTGCGACGCCGCGCTGAAACGCATCTTCGGGTCCGATCTGGCGGCCGGCGCCGCACAGCTCGAAGCCTTCCTGAAGCGGCTGGGCATCTCGCCCAGCGCCACCGACCACGGCATCGCCGCGCGCGACTGGCAGGCGCTGGTCGACGACGCGTTGGCCGGCGACCGCGGCCGCAACTTCATCGGACGCCGGGAGACGCTTTTGGCCGAAATGGCCGCCTGACAAGAAACGACGACGGAGGAAACAATGACCAAGATCACACGCCGCACATTCGGAGCGCTTGCTGCCGCTTCGGCCGCGGGCTCGTTGCTTGCAGGCAATGCCCAAGCTCAGCAGCAGGTCCTCAAGGTCGGCCTGATCCCGTCCGAGGATTCGCGCGCCATGCTGGCGCAGAGCAAGGACATCCTCGACGCCCTGGAGAAGAATCTCGGCATGAAGGTCCAGGGCTTCGTCGCCACCGACTACAACGGCGTCATCGAGGCGCTGCGCGCCAAGCATCTCGACATCGCCTATCTCGGGCCGTTCTCCTACGTGCTCGCCACCACGGTGACCCCGGTCGAAGCCTTTGCCATCGCCGAGACCGCCAAGGCCGGCCGCACCTACTATCACAGCCAGATCATCGCCAAGAAATCGAGCGGCATCAAAACCCTCGAGGATCTCAAGGGCAAGAACTTCGCCTTCGTCGACCCGGCCTCGACCTCGGGTTACGCCTTCCCGCTCGCCGGCCTCCTGAAGGCCGGCATCGAGCCCAAGCGCGACTTCAAGACGGTGATCTTCACCGGCGCCCACGACGCCAACGCAGTCGCCGTCGCCAACGGCAAGGTCGATGCTGCCACCATCGCCGACCGCATCCTCGATGCCGCGATCGCCAAGGGTCATATCAAGGCCGACGAGATCGAGGTCGTGTGGCGCTCCGCCCCGATTCCGGAGTCGCCGATGGTGTGGCGCAAGGATCTCTCGCCCGAGCTCAAGGAGAAGGTGAAAGCCGCCTTCCTCGCCATCAAGGATCTCAACTGGTCCGACCAGGGCAAGCTGAACGGCTTCAAGGCGACCAACGACCAGGCCTACGACGTGGTGCGCGAGACCGCCAAGCTCGCCAACATCGATCTCAAGAAGCAGAAGTAGCGATGATCGAGATCCGCGGCCTGGCGAAATCCTACGGCGCCCATCAAGCGCTGAAGGACGTCACGCTGTCGATCCGGCCCGGCGAGTTCGTCGTCGTGCTGGGTCCCTCCGGCGCCGGCAAGTCGACGCTGCTGCGCTGCATCAACCGCCTGGCCCAGCCGACCGCCGGCGAGATCGTGGTCGAAGGCACGCCGTTCCGCTCCTCCGCCCGCGACCTGCGCCTGCTCCGGCGCAACGTCGCCATGATCTTCCAGCAGCACAATCTGGTGAAGCGGCTCAGCGTACTGAAGAACGTGCTGGTCGGCCGCATGGCCGACCTGTCGCCGGTCCTGAGCTGCCTGCAGCTCTTTCCCGAGGCCGACGTGAAGATCGCGCGGCATTGCCTGGAACAGGTCGCGATGAGCCACAAGGCCGACAGCCGCGCCGACGCCCTGTCGGGCGGCGAGCAGCAGCGCGTCGGCATCGCCCGCGCGCTCGCCCAGCAGCCCAAGTTCATGCTGGCCGACGAGCCCGTGGCGAGCCTCGATCCCAAGACCTCGCGCATCGTGCTCTCCTACCTCAAGCAGAGCTGCAAGGAGTCCAACATCGCCGTGCTCTGCAACCTGCACCAGATCGACTACGCGCTGGAGTTCGGCGAGCGCATCGTCGGCCTGTCGGCCGGCGAGGTCGTCTATGACGGCGCGCCGGCTGGCGTCTCGGGCGACGTCATCCGCCGCATCTATCCCGGGCTCGACGATCCCAACGTGCTCGATGCCGCGCAGCGCCTCACCGAGCGCCGCCGCGCTGCCGCCGAAGCCGTCATCGCCGCCGCCGCTGCCGAAGGGAGGGCCTGACCATGTCCCTGCAGTTCGTCGTCACCAAGCCGCGTGGGCCGCTCGGCTGGTGGATCCTGGTTCCGATTGTCAGCCTGACGATCGCCGTGCTGTGGTGGTCGGCGGCGGGCACCAAGCTCAGCATCGCCGACTTCATCGCCGGCCTGCCATGGATCGCCGATTTCGTCGGCCGCATGCTTCCGCCCAACTTCGCCTTCATGGAGAAGCTGATCCGGCCGGCCATTGAGACCGTGCAGATCGCGCTGTGGGGCACCTTGCTCGGCATCGTGCTGGCGCTGCCGATCTGCTTCTTCGCCGCGCGCAACCTCTCGCCCTATGCCTGGGTGTTCCACGGCCTGCGCCAGGTGCTGAACGTGATGCGCGGCATCAACGAGATCATTCTGGCGCTGATCTTCGTTGCCGCCGTTGGGCTGGGGCCGTTCGCCGGCGTGCTGGCCATCGCCCTGCACGGCGCCGGCATGCTGGGCAAGTTCTTCGCCGAGGCGATCGAGGAGATCGACGAGGGCCCGCTCGACGCCTTGCGCGCCGCCGGCGCCGGCACCCTGCAGCGCATCGTCTTCGGCGTGCTGCCGCAGGTCCTGCCGACCTGGATCGGCGTCGTGCTCTACCGCTTCGAGACCAACATCCGCGTCTCGACCGTGCTCGGCATGGTGGGCGCGGGCGGCATCGGCTTCGAGCTCATAAGCTCGATGAAGCTCTTCGCCTACGAGGACACGGCGGCGTGCGTGATCGTGATCCTGGTGTTGGTGCTGGTGGCCGACCTGCTGTCGTCGAAGCTCAGGGCGATGATCAGGTAGCCCCACCTCATAATCCTCCTCCGTCATACGGGGGAGGGTAGGGAGGGGGAAAGCCTCCCACTGGCCACTGAAAATTTCAGATCTGAAATGGGCGGAGATCATCGATGCGACTCTCCCCCTCCCTACCCTCCCCCGTATGACGGGGGAGGAAATGAGTCGTCTATGCCACCAACTCGAACTTATCGACGTCAACCAGTCCCTTGTCGGTGATCTTCAGGTGCGGAATCACCGGCAGCGCCAGGAACGCCATCTGCAGGAACGGCTCGTGCAGCGTCGTTCCCATCGCCACGACAGCATCGCGCAGCCGCCGCAGCCCCTGCTCGACCTCCTCGAACGGCCGATCGCTCATCAGGCCGGCGATGGGCAGCGCCAGCTCGGCCGTCACCCGGCCCTCGACCACGGCGGCAAAACCGCCGCGCAGGGCGATCAGGCGGTTCACCGCCGCCGCCATGTCGGCATCGTTACAGCCGATGACGCAGATATTGTGGCTGTCGTGGCCGATCGACGAGGCGATGGCGCCGCGGTTGATGCCAAAGCCTTTGACGAAGCCATGGCCGACGCTGCCGTGGTCGCTGTGCCGGCCCAGTACCGCCACCTTCAGGATATCGCGCTCGATGTCGGCCTCGAAGGCGCCGTCGTGCGTCGTCAGTTCGATCGATAGCCGATCCGTGAGGATCTGCCCGGGCCGAATGCCGATCACCGGCATCGCCCCATGGCTCGCCACCGGCATCTGGAAGGTCGCCGCCGTCACGGGCTTGAGCTTCACCGAATCGAGCCCGACCAGCGGCACATCGGGCCGCGCCTTGAAGCGATCCCGCGTCACCGGCGCACCGCGACAGATCACCGAATGCACCTTGCAGGTCGCAAGATCCTCCAGCAGCACGATGTCGGCGCGCTGGCCCGGCGCCACCAGGCCGCGATCGAACAGGCCGAAGTGCCGTGCCGCCGACCAGGTCGCGGCACGATAGGCATCGAGCGGCCGCACGCCGCGGGCAATGGCGGAGCGGATCAGGTAATCGAGGTGACCTTCCTCGGCAATGTCGAGCGGATTGCGATCGTCGGTGCAGAGCGCCAGGAACGGCGCCCGCTCGGTCGTGATCAGCTCTGCCAACGCCGCGAGATCCTTCGACACCGTGCCCTCGCGCACCAGGATCTGCATGCCCTTGGCGAGCTTCTCGCGCGCCTCGTCGGCCGAGGTCGTCTCGTGGCAGTTGCGCACGCCGGCCGCGATATAGGCATTGAGGTCGTAGGACGATAGTAACGGCGAGTGGCCGTCGATCTGCACGTCGGAGAAGGCTGAAAGCTTGGCTAGGACCGCCGGATCCTTGTTGAGCACGCCCGGCACGTTCATGAACTCGGCAAGCCCCAGCACCTTGGGATGCTGCTTGAAGGGCAGCAGGTCCTCCGCTTCCAGCCGAGCGCCCGAGGTCTCGAGATGCGTCGACGGCACACAGGACGAGAGCTGCACGCGCAGGTCCATGACCGTGACGGCGGCGCACTCCAGGAAGAATCTCAGCCCGGGCACGCCCAGCACGTTGCAGATCTCGTGGGGATCGCAGATCGCCGTCGTCGTGCCGCGCGGCACCACGCAACGGTCGAACTCGAGCGGCGGCACCAGGCTCGATTCGCAATGGACGTGGCTGTCGATGAAGCCCGGCACGGCGACAAGCCCGCGCCCGTCGATCTCGGTGGCGCCGTGGTAGGTCTCGTGCGTGCCGACGATACGGTCGCCGGCGATCGCGATGTCACCCACCGTCACGTCGCCCGAGGTTAGGTCGAAGATGCCGACCGACTTGATCACCAGGTCGGCCGGCGTCTTGCCGCGCGCCTGGTCGATGATGTCGGCAAGCCGGGATACGCTGAGGGGCTCTCTCATTGGGAAGAGATAGAACCGCTTCTTTGTGAAGGCAATGCGGCGGTATAAGAGGCCATTCCGGACTTGGTCCTCCTCTCCCTCGCCTTCGCGGCCGTCCTGCTGATCTCCTTCATGAAGGGGGCGTTCGGCGGCGGCTTTGCGATCGTCGGCATCCCGCTGCTGTCGCTTGCCATGGATCCCCTTCAGGCGGGCGCGCTGCTCGCGCCATTGTTCATAGCAATGGACCTTTGCGCCCTGGTCTATTGGCGGCCGTCGACCTGGTCGAAGCCCGATCTTCTGGTGCTGCTGCCCGGCCTCGCGGTCGGCATCGGGTTGGGCTTCCTGGTGCTGCGCTTCGCCAATCCGCATTTCGTCGCCATCGCCATGGCGGCCGTCACGCTCTTCTTCACCGGCCTGTGGTTCACCGGCGGCGGCCTGGTCCAGGTGAGCCCGCGCTCGCTGTGGAAGGGCGCGGTTGCCGGCACGGCCTCTGGCGTCACGACTATGATCGCGCATTCCGGCGGCCCGCCCGTCGCCATGTACCTGCTGCCGCTCGGCCTCTCCAAGACGCTCTATGCCGGCACGACGTCGCTCTTCTTCACGGTCGGCAATGCCCTGAAGGCAGGCCCGTGGCTCCTGGTGGCCAGCCCCGACTGGACCCTGATGGCGCTCTGCCTGCCGGCCTGTCCATTGGGCGTCTGGCTGGGCTGGCACTTCCATGCCCGCCTCGACCAGCGTCAGCTCTATCGCGCGTGCTACGCGTTGCTGACGGTGACCGCGCTGAAGCTCCTGTGGGATGGGCTGAGAGGCTACGGCCTCATCTGATTCACTGCCACTTCGCCGTCTACCAGTCCGTGAGACTGCGAGACGTGCGCGCGAGCCAGGTTCCCTTCTCTCGCCCATCGGACTCCAGCAGGCACCGCGCGACCATCGCGGCATGGCGTCGTTCGGCTGGCGATCCGGCGATGACGGCTTTGCTTTCCCGGGTCGACCACGGGTCCTAGGTTGCCGCCGCAACATCGAAGAGGAACGACATGCTCAATCGCCGCGTCGTCGTCGCTGGCACGATCGCCTCCCTCACCCTGCCGGGTGTCGCCTCGGCGCAAGGCCTGGGCGGCACGGTTCGCCTGGTCGTTCCCTACGGCCCGGGCGGCTCGACCGACACCTCCGCGCGGGTCCTCGCCGAACGCATGGCGAGCGATCTCGGCAAGACGATCGTCGTCGAGAACCGGCCCGGCGGCGGCACGATGGTGGGCATGGTCAACGTCGCCAAGAGCAAGCCCGACGGCAACAGCCTGCTGCTGATGACGACTACCGCAGCCCTGCTGCCGGCCTTCGACATGCAATTGCCGATCGACCCGCAGAAGGACCTCGCCATGGTGTCCCAGCTCGCCGACATCCCGTGCGTGCTGGCGGTCAATGCGAGCAACTCGGCCAAGACGTTCCCCGAGTTCCTCGAATGGGTGAAGGCCCAGACCGGCCCGGTCAACTACTCGACGTCGAGCACCGGCGGCCTGCCCCATCTGTGGGGCGAGCTCATAAGCACCCGGACCAACGGCAAGCTGCAGCACATCCCCTACAAGGCCGCCGCCGAGGCGTTGCGCGATGCCGTCGCCGGTCACGTCCCGGCGTTCGTCGATGTCACCACGCCAGTCGATGCGCAGATCAATGCCGGCACGATGCGCGGCCTGATCTGCGGCGCGCCCAAGCGCGTCGCCAACGTGTCCAGCGTGCCCACGGCCGCCGAGCTCGGCATGCCGGAGCTCGAAGCGGCCGTCTATTTCGGCGTCGCCACCACGGCCGGCACGCCGGCCGACGTGATCGCCTCCTGGAATGCCGCCATCAACGCGGCGCTGAAGGTCGAGAGCGTCCGCGAGCGCCTGACCGGCCTGGGCTACATCCCGACCGGCGGCACGCCTGATGCCTATGCCAAGCGCCTGGCCTCGGAGACGGAGCGCTGGCGCAAGGTGATCAAGGCAGCCAACATCCCGGCGCCGACCTGAGATCAGCCGTTGGCGCCGCGCGAATCGGCCGGAGCCTCGGCGCGCTCGGTCATGCCGTAGTCGCGCACCACGCTCGCGATGCGCAGCCGATAGTCGCGGAACACGCCCTCGCGGCCGCGCTTCTGGGCGGCGCGATGATGCTCGACGTTGCGCCATGCCGCGACCGCCGCCTCGTCGCGCCAGAACGAGAGCGACAGGAGCTTTGTCTCGTCTGTCAGGCTCTGGAAGCGCTCGATGCTGATGAAACCATCCATACGCTCCAGCTCGGGTCGCAGAGAGGCGGCAATGTCGAGATAGGTCTGCTTATGACCGTCGGCCGGCCATACTTCGAAGATCACGGCGATCATGGCGTCTCTCCTTTCAGAGCGCGGCCCACGGCCTCGTAGAGGACGCGGCGTCCGATTTCGAGATGCATCAGGTGGGTGCCGGCGTCGAGCCTGGTATCGTGCCGTTCGGGCGCCGACGTCGCCATCGCCAGCAGCCCGGCAACATCGGCATCGGTACAGAGTGAATCCCAGGCGCCGCGCACGATGGCGAGCGGTCGCGTGAGCTCGGCCGGATTCCACGCAAGATATCCGGCCCAGGCATCGGCGTTGTCGGCGCGCGGGCCGTTGGGGATGCGCACGGCAGGCGGCGTGCGGCTGGCCGAATCGGGATCGCTTGCGAGATAGGCGGGCGCCCAGCGGTCGAAGGCGACCAGCACCGGCGCGTGCCCCCTGGGCACGTCCTCGATGAAGCGGGCGTGCTGCGCCTCGACCGTAACGTCACTCCACGCGGGCAGGCTCGGCAGCACCGGTTTCGTGGCACGCCAGGTGATGGGGGCAAACAGCACCAGCCGGTCGATACGATCGGGCTCGGCGATTGCAGCCCGTGCCGCCGGCATGGAGCCCCAGGAATGCGCCACCAGCGTCGCCCGCGGTCGGCCGGTCTCCCGGCGGATCAGCGCGAGGACAGCCGCGATCTGGCCGGCCGCCTCGGGCGCGCGGCCGAGCGGCGTACAGTGTTCGGCCGGCGCGCTCATCGCCGGATAGCGGCCGCTCTCGCCGAAGCCCGCGAAGTCGAACGCCCAGGCGTCGAGGCCGCGCGCATTCCAATCATCCAGCCAGGAGCCGCCGCCGAAATCGAAGCCGACGGACAGGGCCGACGGAAAGGTGGCGCCGTGGACATAGAGCACTGGCGGTGCGCCGATGCGCGGCTGGCGACGGACGAACAGCGACGGGCGCGAGCCCGCCGCCGGAAGGCGAAAGGTCTGCTGGGTCATGCCCTGGAGATAGTCCCCTTCGCATGACCGACGATTCGGCGCCGACCGAACCGGTCAGGCCGCCGTCAGCCTTGTGTTGACATCCCGCAGGCGCTGCCAGTCCAGGCCGATATCGAGCACCTGCGCACTGTGCGTCAGCCAGCCGGCCGAGATCAGGTCGACGCCGCTCGCCGCAATGGCCGGCGCGGTCGCGGGCGTGATGCGGCCCGAGGCCTCGGCGATGGCCCGGCCATCGATGCGACGCACGGCCTCGGCGAGTTGATCGGGGCCCATATTGTCGAGCAGCACCGCATCCGCTTTCTCAGCCATTGCCTCGTCGAGCTGGTCGAGGCGATCGACCTCGACCTCGATCTTGACGAGATGGCCGACACCGGCGCGCGCGGCGCGGATCGCCGCCGCGACGCCGCCCGCCGCGGCGACATGGTTGTCCTTGATCAGCACCGCATCGTCCAACCCGAAGCGATGATTGACGCCGCCGCCGGCGCGCACGGCGTATTTCTGCAGGGCGCGCAGGCCGGGCATGGTCTTGCGAGTGCAGCAGATGCCTGCCTTGTGGCCGCGCACCGCCTCGACCAGGGTCGCCGTCGCAGAGGCGACGCCGCTGAGATGGCCCAAAAAGTTCAGCGCCACGCGCTCGGCGGTCAGCATGCCGCGCGCCGGTCCGACGATCGTGGCAACGCGATCGCCCGGCTTCACGCGGCTGCCGTCGGACCGCTCGATGCGGACCTGGATCGCCGGATCGACCAGGCGGAAGGCCAGCGAGGCGGCGTCGAGGCCCGCAACGACGCCAGTCTGGCGCGCCACCAGAGCGGTCTCGGCGCGCAGTGTGGCGGGCACGATGGCGTCGGTGGTGAGGTCGCCGGCGCGGCCAAGGTCCTCCAGCAGGGCGGCGCGCACCGGCGCCTCGATCATCAGGGTGGGCAAGGGTGAGAGCGTCATGGCTCAGGCTCCGGCGACGAGAGGTTGCGGGACAGTGGAAAGCGGCACGGCACGGCAGACGAGCCGGGTGCCGGTATCGTGGACGCGCTGGACCAGCCGGCGCGCCCAGGCAGGCGAGGTTTGCGGGAAGTCGGCGCGCCAGTGGCCGCCACGGCTTTCCTCGCGCGCGAGGGCTGCGGTCGCGATCATCAGAGCGACCAGCGCCGGATCGGCGGCGCTGCCGCCCTTGAAGGCAAGCGGCTGCAGATGGTCGACCGCACGCTCCAGTCCGGCACGGTCACGCACGACGCCCAGCCTCTCGCCGATCGGGCCACGCAGGGCCTTCACATCGGGTGCCGATGGCAAAGCGACTGGCCGCGCTGCCGGCAACGGCGCCGGCTCGATGTTGCCGAGGCTGTCGGCCACGGCGCTCGCCATGACCACGGCCTCGAGCAGCGAGTTGCTGGCGAGGCGATTGGCGCCATGCAGGCCGCTTGCCGCCACCTCGCCGCAGGCCCACAGGCCCTCGATCGTGCTGCGGCCCTCGCCGTCCACGGCGATGCCGCCCATGTGATAGTGCACCGCCGGCCGTACGGGGATCGCCTGGCGCACGGGATCGATGCCGGCGGCGCGGCAGCGTGCGGTGATGCCGGGGAAATGTTTTACGAAATCCGCGCCGAGCGCCGGCCTTGCATCGAGGAAGACGCGATGACCGGCCGCGATGTGCGCGGCCACGGCACGCGAGACGACGTCGCGCGGTTCCAGCTCGCCATGACCTTTGCCGGCCATGAAGCGTGCGCCGGTCTCGTCGACCAGCACGGCGCCCTCGCCGCGCACGGCCTCGCTGACCAGCGGCATGGGATCAAGCCCGACATCCAGCGCCGTGGGATGGAACTGGACGAACTCCATGTCGGCCAGCGCCGCGCCGGCGCGCGCCGCCAGCGCCAACCCTTGGCCGATGGCACCCAGTGGATTGGTGGTGTGGGCGTAGAGCCCGCCCAGCCCGCCCGTCGCCAGCACGACCCGTCGAGTCTGCAACAGGCAGGCGTCAGAGGGACCGGCCGCCAGCACGCCCGCGATGCCACGGTCATCGATCAGCAGGCGGCGGGCTTCCAGCCCCTCGATCACCGTGATCGACGGCGTGGCCTGCACCGCGGCGACCAGCGCGCGCATGATCGCGGCGCCCGTGCCGTCGCCCGCCACATGGACGATGCGGCGGCGGGCGTGTGCGGCCTCCAGGCCGAGCGCCAGGCGGCCGGCCTTGTCGCGGTCGAACACCACACCGTGGCGCTCGAGCTCGATGATGGCGGCAGGCGCCGCCGCGGCGATGCGGCTGACGACGATGGGATCGTTGAGGCCGTCGCCGGCCGCCAGCGTGTCGGCGGCGTGCAGCGCCGGCCGGTCGTCCTCGCCCACGGCGGCGGCGATGCCGCCCTGGGCCCACGCCGATGCCGCCCCCTCGTTGAGCGGCACCTTCGCCAGCAGGATGACGGGCCGCGGCGCCAGCCGAAGCGCCGTCATCAACCCGGCAAGACCGCCGCCGATGATGACGGGGCAGCCCGTAAGCTCCGAACGCATGGTCTGCATGCTCGCCTCCTTCAGTGAACCGCCAGCATGCGCTCGACGGCGCGACGGGCCGCGGCAGAGACGGCCGGGTCGATCGTCACCTCGTGCTGCATGGTCTCGAGCGCGCGGCGGATCTTGGGCAGGGTGATGCGCTTCATGTGCGGGCAGAGATTGCAGGGCCGCACGAAGTCAATGCCTGGATTGAGCGCAGCGATGTTGTCGCTCATCGAGCACTCGGTCATCAGCACGACGCGGCCCGGCTGCTCGCGCGTGACATAGTCGGCCATCGCCGCGGTCGAGCCTGCGAAATCGGCCTCGGCCACGACCTCGGGCGGACACTCCGGATGCGCGAGCACGACGACGCCGGGATGGCCGGCGCGTAGCTGGCGCACGTCGGCGGCGGAGAAGCGCTCGTGGACCTCGCAGTGGCCCGCCCAGGTGATGATCTCGACGTTGGTTTCCTTGGCGATGTTCTGCGCGAGATATTCGTCGGGCAGCATGATCACCTTGGGCACGCCCAGGCTCTCGACGATTTTCCTGGCGTTACCGGAGGTGCAGCAGATGTCGCTCTCGGCCTTCACCGCCGCCGAGGTGTTGACGTAGGTGACGACCGGCACGCCGGGCCAGCGTTGGCGCAGCAGACGCACGTCCTCGGCCGTGATCGATTCAGCAAGCGAACAGCCCGCGCGCAGGTCGGGGATCAGGACGCGCTTGGCGGGATTGAGGAGCTTGGCGGTCTCAGCCATGAAATGGACGCCCGCCAATACGATCACGTCGGCATCGACCTTCATGGCTTCGCGGGCGAGCGCCAGGCTGTCGCCGACGATGTCGGCCACGCCATGGAAGATCTCCGGCGTCTGGTAGTTGTGCGCCAGGATGACAGCGTTCTTCTCGCGCTTCAGCCGATTGATGGCATCGACGTCGGGCGCGAACTCCGACCATTCGGCCGGCAGGATCACCGACTTCACGCGTTCGTAGAGCTGGCTGGCTGGTGCGATGGCGGTCATGGGACACCTATATGCTCAATTTGAGTATATAAATGCTAAGTATGAGCATAAGGAGAGTCAAGGGTGCTCCCTGTGAGCATTTCGCTGTGTGCTCCTGGCCGGCCATAGAGGTTTTGATACGCTTGAAAGCATTGCTGGCAGGACACCACCGGTAGAGGTGCAGTCCAGCGCACTCCACTACGATGGGCGACCCGAACAGTTTTTGCGCCGTTTAGCCCTCTATGGAGCGCAAAAACTAGAACCGTAGTTGACTCGTGATCGAACTATAGTTATATTGGGCGTGCGCTCGCCTCCCGGCGGCTCTGCTCTATGCATCGTTCATCCGATACCATCGCGTTCGGCAGCAGCCCTGCCGGGTCCCATTTTCCGTCATCCCGAGCAAGCCGCCCGCTCCCGTTTGCCGCTCGGCCCGGCAAAACCTGTGTGCAGAGCTACTCGCTAGGAGCGGGCGAGAGGCAGCTTCGAGCCGGCGACGGCGCGTTCGAGCACGATTTCTCGCCGGAATCGGAAGAGCTTGGCCGGCCGGCCGCCGGTGCCGGCGGTCATGGCGCCGGTCTCCTCGACCAGGCCCTGCTGCTCGACCTGGCGGCGGAAGTTCTGCTTGTGCAGGGGCCGGCCGGCCAGCGCCTCGACGGCGCGCTGCAGCTGGCCCAGGGTGAAATCGGGCGACATCAGCTCGAACACGACCGGCCGGTATTTGATCTTGGCGCGCAGGCGGGCGATGCCGGTGGCGAGGATGCGGCGATGGTCGTAGTGCATCGGTTCGCCCGGCACCGGGTCGGCGACGGGCTTGCGCCGACGGCCGGCCTCGGGCACCAGCCCCGCCTCGTAGAGCAGCTCGTAGCGCTGCAGCATCAGCTCCTCGTTCCAATCCGAAAGGTCGAAGTTGCCTTCCACCCTCTGCCGGCGCTGGCGCCTTGCGTCATCGGTCACCGCGTCGATCCAGCTCTTGAGCCGCGGCAGGATCGCCCGCGCTAAAACCTTGGGCGGGCCCTCGCGCCAATCCTCCCAGGGGAAGTAGCGATAGAAGCTCTGCCAGCCGGGCTCGTGCTGGCCGGCCGCGGCGCGCTCGCGCGTCAGCCCCAGATAGGAGATCGAGACGATGCGATAGCCCATCGTCGATTCGCGGTAGCGGTCGGCGAAGGTGTAGAGCTGCTCGACATAGCCCAGCGGATGATGGGTCTGCCGCTCGACCCAGGCACGCACGCCTGCCTGCAGGGTCGGATGATCGCCCTCGAACGGGCCGGACGGCAGCAGGGCGCCGTCCTCCAGGGTCAGGACCTGCGGCTCGTCGTCGATCAGCGCCACCAGTACTGCATTGAGTTCGACGGCGACGGGGCGAGGTCCGGTAGAGGGCATGCGCCGCCATTATGCCTGTTCTTTTCGGCACGCGCCGCCGGCTATGAGAATTTGCTGTCACCCCGAGCGC
>NZ_BKAJ01000217.1 GCF_007992495.1 Reyranella soli | reverse complement strand
CCTTTTAAGCATAACCTACTGAAGTAACTTGAAAATAGCTGCACGAGACCTCCGAAAACGGCCTGACGGTGTTTTATGTGTTGGGGGCCTCGCATGCTGACCGATGTCGCTCTTAAGAACCTGAAATCAAAGGAAAAACCATACAAGATCACGGACCGGGACGGCATGTACGTCCACGTGTCTCCCGGTGGGACGCTCTCTTTCCGGCTCGACTACCGTCTGAACGGCCGACGGGAGACGGTGAATTTCGGCAAGTACGGACGTGACGGCATCTCCCTCCTGCGGGCGCGCGAGATGTGCCTCGATGCCAAGCGCGCCGTTAGAGAGGGCAGGTCGCCGGCAATCGAGAAGCAGCGCGATAAGCGCCGCCTGAAGGAGGCGAAAAGCTTCGGCCAGTTTGGCGAGCGGTGGCTTTCCAGCGACGTCATGGCCGAGAGCACGCGCGCCATGCGCAAGTCGATCTTCGAGCGAGACCTGCTGCCGGCGTGGCGCAACAGGCTTCTGACCGAGATCGAACCGGATGATCTCCGGGCGCATTGTGCGAAGATCGTCGCGAGGGGCGCGCCGGCGACCGCCATCCACGTACGGGACATTGTCAAGCAGATCTATGGCTTCGCGATTCTTCATGGCGAGAAGGTCGCCAATCCCGCCGACGATGTCGGGCCGTCGTCGATCGCCCACTTCGTCCCGAGAGACCGGTCGCTCTCGCCGACTGAAATCAGGATCATGCTTAAGCAGTTGGAGCACGATCTGGGACGAGATCGACTTCGAGAACGCAGTGTGGACGATTCCTAAGGAGCGAATGAAGCGCTCCAAGGCGCACAACGTCTACCTGTCCCGCCAGGCTCTCGACATCATGATCGCTCTGAAGAGCTGCGCCGGAAACTCGAAGTACCTGCTGCCATCGCGCTACGATGCTGATGCCCCGATGTCGCGCGCGACCTTCAACCGGGTAACGTATGCCGTCGTCGATCGCGCCGAGAAGGAAGGCCTGCCGCTCGAGCCCTTCACCGTGCACGACCTGCGCCGGACTGGCTCGACGCTTCTCAACGAGCTCGGCTTCAACAGCGACTGGATCGAGAAGTGTCTCGCGCACGAGGATGGACGCTCATCGCGCGGCGTCTACAACAAGGCCGAGTACGAGGTTCAGAGGCGCCACATGATGCAGGAGTGGTCGGACATCGTCGATGCCTGGGTGGCCGGCGAGAAGCACATGCCAGTTCTCATTCCGCCGTCGATGCCGCTGTTGGCCCTCGATCCTTCACTTTGACGGGGCGCGCGCGGCGTTTAGCGACATCCGGGTGCTGAGCCCGCGGGATCGGCGTCGATCGGCGAGACCCGAGCCACGCCTCGACCTCGGCCAAGTCCCAGACAACACATCTCGGCGAGAGGGCGAAGCGCCGTGGGAACTCGCCGCGCTGCTCCATCTCGTAGATCGTGCTGTCGGCCAGCGGCACTATCTCGCGCAGCTGCTGCCGGCGGATCGTCCGCCTGATCGGGGTCTCCGAAACGCGGCCCATGTTCGCCTCCTCGGTTTGACGAGGAGATTGAAAGCGATAGTGACTGACGGACGAAAGGCGTTTCCAGGCGCCGTAGGGCAGTGGCGGGCTCAGGGCTAGAAATCGGACGGCACAGCGAGAAGGTGAATGCTCGTGTTTAGCCAATGCACCTAAAGACGAGATCAGTGGCGGCGCTTGCCAAGGTCGGGGTCGAGGGTTCGAATCCCTTCGCCCCCTCCCACTTTCTTCAAGCAAATCAACGGCTGAGAAGGGTCACTCGGGGACTTCTTCTGCTTCCCCGCCTCCGGCACGAAAGCCGGGGAAGCATGGGGGAAGCAGACAGAGGCGAAACGTAGCGGGCTCTCGGTCGCCGTCCGAGTGTGCAGCCTCCGCAGACCACGATCCGTCAGCAGGACTCGCCGCAACAGAAGCGGCCGGGCTCGGCCACAAACGTCGGCTTTAGACGCGTCAGTGCGGCGCGGGAGCTGGGCATCCCGTTCGATCAAGTCCTTGATTGGCGTCTCGATGCTCAAACCGAACCTCTCGTTTCGAAGCCCTTAACGTTCATTGCCATCGTGGCCGCTCGTTGCTCCACTCGCCAATGCGTCGAGACTAGAACGCTAACGTTGCCTGCGTTTGCCGTGCGATCGGCAGCTCAATTCGGAAGGCCCCGATCGACAGCGGCTGCAGCAGCTCGCGTTCGGGGCGCGAGAGATCCAACCAGTCCATCCGCTGCCGACGCCTCAGCACGGCCACCTGCCGGTCATAGTAGGGCGCGACATCGCCGCTCGCTTCAATGGTGACCACAACGTAAGCCTCCGGCCAGTCATGCGAGGCTGGCCGCCAGATACCGGCGAAGTAGAACCAGTCGCCGTCAGCGAGCGAGAACGCCAATCGCCGGCCTCGGTGGGTGAGCCGGAATTCCGAAGCCGGGACTAGGCAGCGATGACTGGGAAACGTCCGGCCCTCGGCGCGCACGAGCCTGAACGGGCGCTCGCCCGGCTCCTTTGGACGGAGGCCCCAGGGCAGCTCAACCACCATCTCCACGCCTTCGTCGCCGTGCCGTACGATGATGCGGCGTTCGTCGACTGGGGCGTCCATATCGAACGTGGTCGTCTTCATAAATGAGAACACGATAGGAACATCGGCCAAGCGCAACGAGGCTGGAGGACCAAATGTGCAATGACTATCGCCTCCACGTGGGTGCCGGGGAGATCGCCGACGACTTCTCCAGCATCAAAATCAGGATCCGCTTCCCCGAAGGCACACCGAACCTCGAGTCACGTGACGACATCAAGATCACCGACACCGCGCCGATCGTGCGCACCGTCGACGGCGAGCGCGAAGCGGGCGAACTGGTGCAGCGCCGGTGGAGCTGGCCGGGCAGAACGGTCGGCCGGTCTACAACTTTCGGAGAACCGCGAGTTCTCGTCGGGTCGCTGCTTGATCATCGCCGACGGCTTCTACGAGTTTACCGATCCGAAGGATCCCAAGAAGAAGCGCAAGGACAAATGGCTCTTCACCAAGCGCGGCGAACCCTGGTTCTGCTTCGCTGGCATCTGGAGGAAGAATGCCGATGTCGGCGAGGCCTTCACAATGTTGACCATGGCGCCAAGCCCTGACATCGCGCCGTATCATGATCGCCAGATCGCGATTCTGGACCGCTCCCAGTGGGCCGAGTGGCTCGATGTGTCTGCTCGCACGCTCTTGAGGCCGCTGCCGGCAGGTTCACTCGCCGTCGAACAAGTGGGCTGACGTTCGATGACGTTACGGGCGATCTTTATGCCGAAGGCGTTATCAATACGACGACGCCCCTTTTTCCGGGAACAGAAGTTCCGTTCTCGATTGTGGGCGAGACGATGCGGATCGACTTTCCGATTCCGGTCGACAAATTGCGTTTGGGGCCATTGCATGCGACTTGGGCCTCGATCAGCATCAGTGTCAGTCCGGACGATCTTGAGCTTGTGGGAGGCCTGGGGTTCGAGTTCGAGGGGCTGGGCAGCGGTCGGCTCGAGGCTCGCGCGGCCAAAGCGATTGGCGGTGGCGCGCCTGCCGGGGTCAGGACCCGAGACGATGGCGGCTTCTGAGCAAGTCCAGCGGGCCATCTTGGATGCACGCACCGTCGATCTTGCCGCATCGCCATCAAGCTGGCGGTGCTGAGCGAGTCCGATTGCGGCGGCCCGATCCGCGGCATGGTGCGCGATCTGGCTGCCGCCGGCATCATCACGCCGCGCATTGCGCTGCGATCGGTACGGGGGACCTCGGCCTTAGTGGTGCCCCAAGGCATCAGCACGGGCCTAGTGCCATGTCCCAAGAGCCGCGCCGCGCGGTCCTAGTGGCCGCGATCGGACAGCGATGCCCTATTGCGGGGAGCCGATGATGGGCCCCGACCGCTGGCCGAGCTGGGACCACATCAAACCCAAGTCGAAGCGCTACAAACTCACGGCCGACAACCGAGCCATCGTGTGTTCGCCCTGCAACAAGGCCAAGGGTTCGCTGTCGCTACACACATTTTACAACCGGTTGGTTCGAACTGGCGACCGCAGAGCGCCACATGTCGAGCGGTTCATGCAATACAAACTGGGACAGCAAGACTGTCTAGTTTCTGTTGTCGGCCCTTTTCGCTTTAGACATCAGGCTCAACCGGGCGCAGCCTTCACTTCGCGCTGAGTTCGTGGTGCCACAACGCATAGCGCGGAGTGCCACATGACGCTTACTCCTCACACCAAACGCGGGCGTTTGTTTGTCGGTGTTGCAGCGCTTCTTTTAGTGAATACCGGAGCTAGCGCGCCGAAGGCAGAAGAAGCTGGCCACAACCAGTTCCACGATAGTCACTATCGTCATTGGAAGCAGCCGGGCACCAATATCTCATGCTGTTCCCATCAAGATTGCGCACCGGTGGCGGCCGAGTTTCGCCAAGGTCAATGGTTTGCCCTACGCCAGGCCGAATGGTTCGCGCCTCCAGATGAGTTAGGCCCTGGTGAGTGGCTGCCGTTGCGGGAAAGAGCCTGGGTCGCAGTGCCGGAGGAACGGATACTTTACGTACCCAATCCGACGGTAGAGGGCGCACACCTTTGTTATTCGAAGGGCGCGTTCATTTGCTTTGTCCCCCCTAATACTGGTGGCTAATGGGGCTTGCCAACCCTGCCAAAGGGCGAACGGCTCCCCGTCGCTGCAGCGCTTCATTAGTCTCCTCATCCACGCCGGAGATCCACGGGCGATCCGCGCAGCGGCCTTCTTGCAATCATCGCGTCTAGCCCGGTTTTTCTGCCAGTGGAATCGTTTTAGGCTCCGTCCGGTAGCTGAGGACTCCCCGAGCCTCAATAACGTCGGGTGGATGGCCGAGGGCGGCGGCCGGCTACTTCTTGCGAGTGGCCTTCTTCGGCAACGACCAAATCCAGAACTCTCATGGCCTCCCCCGATCGGTCGTATTGTGCAAGACTATTACCACCGAGCAAGGGGGCTAGATGAATCATTGGCGGATGGCGACTTTGGCAATTGTTCTGGCGGAGGGTCCGGCCGCGGATTGCTGGGCCTGGGGCGCCACGGGCCACGAGTGGGTAAGTGGTATCGCGATCGAGAAGTTGCCCGACACCGTTCCTGAATTCGTCCGTACACCGACGGCTGCGGCCGAGATTGGCCGTTATGGGCCGAGAGCTCGACCGCTCCAAAGGCGCCGGCAAGACGCACGACGCAGAGCGCGATCCGGGGCACTACGTTGACTTGGCTGACGATGGCTCGGTTGAGGGCGTATTACCGCTGGCCCAGCTCCCGGATACCCGCGAGCAGTATGATACGTTGCTGCGAGCCAAGGGCCTAACGCAGTACAAGGCGGGCTACCTCCCATACTCTATCGTCGACGGGTATCAGCAGCTTCGGAAGGACTTCGCCTATTGGCGCGCACTGACAAAGGCGATTGAAACTGCCCAGAACGCGAGGAGCGCGCTTGGTTCGAGGCCGATCTTAGGCTGCGCGAAAAGTTGACGCGCAGCGTTGAGATCGGTGCTCAGCAAAGGAGAAAGTCCAGTTACGAGCCAAGCGACGAAAATGACAGTCGGCGCTGAAAGGGTCAGGCGCTTGCTGCCAAGAATGGATTCGCGGAGCCCTGTGAGGCGATCCTTGAGGTTTGTCGAGGCCACCCTACTCCCCCCTTCCGATAGAAAGGGATACTCTCCCGCAAAGGTAGCGGCCAGTGTTGTACGGGCCGATCGCAGCGCCCGCGAGAGCGGCTTCAGCAGACCGAAGCCCAGGTGCGGCGCCTAGAAGAGAACAGCGGGGCCCGACCGCTGGTGTTGCCGGCCGGGCTTTCGGGGCGGGCTGTCTGCTTACGGGCTTGCGGTCATCTCCAGTCCTACAGCGCGCGGCGTGACGATGCCGGCGGCAGCCAGATCGCGCACGATGCTGGTCACATCCTCGCTGCAGTCGGATTCGCTCAGCACCGCCAGCTTGATGGCGATACCTGTCAGGTCGATGGTGTGCGCGTCATAGCGTAGTGCTATGGCTGGAAGCAATCGCTGATCCCGAACCGGCCCGAGGGCGATGGCGCCCCAGTCTCAAGACCGACTATCAAGAAGACTTTCATGACCCACGATGGGTCGCGCAACGTCTCTGGCTCGAGCTGCAATCCCTACCGTAGAAAGGGCGTGCAGGGGCCAATCATAAGTGGATTTGAGGCGATGTCTCACGTCAGGCACAAACCTTCGTCATTCGAAGAGTATTGGTTGGCGTCAAAGGCTTGGGAGCGCAAGGGTCTGCCGCTCGGCACTGCCCGGGCTTTGGAGAATGCAGGCTTCCTCACGATCGATGACCTTGAGTCGGCGCCCCTCTGGGAGCTCGCAGCCGTTCCCCGAGTCGGCAAAAAGAGTTTCACCATTTTGCTCGACCTGCGGCGGAGGCTTCCCGAGGCCTCGATGAGCCGGGGAGCCCACAACTAAGAGCGCATCCAACAAGGTTAAGAGGCGGGCCCGCGCGGACAGTGGTGTGGGTCACTGCCGGGTGGGGTGGGCTGCAACAAAGCGATCAGGCGGCCTCGACATGGAAGCCGTCGACGCTCTTCCGCCCGCCGCCCGTTCGATCTTGCGTCCGCGTAGTTCACGGCTCGAGTGGGCAACTTTCCGCCTTGCCGCTTTCCGGCTAGCCGATCAACGGCCGCAACTTGCCGCTGCGGGACCTCGATCTCGTCAAGGCGCCGAGCTGGGGTACGGCCGAAAATCAGTGTGTGGTCGGACCGCGAGACTTCGGCGCGGTTGGATCGCCGAGCTTCGGTGCAATCGTGCCAGCAGTCGTCGGTGCGGTGATGTCTTGCGCGATGCTCTTCAGATCCTCACCAAACCACCGAAGCACATCAGGACTTGCATTAGTATGCAAGACCACTCTCCTATCCGGCGTCACGACAGCCAGAATGTGTGACACATTTAAGGCGAGATTCCCTTTGCCGCCGGCAGATCAGTTCATCGGCCTCTTTTAGGATCGAGCGTATTACGGTCGCCGGATCTGTCATTTGTCGCCTCATGGTCTTGCAACGTCGCCGCTTGTTTGTAGGTTGCCCGCTACACCAAGGCCGCCATGGTGGCCCCTTCCGCCTAGTCGCCACGATGGGCGATCCATACAGACAGACCTACCTTGCGAGAATAACACCCCGCCAGGACTAACCCTTTATCTCACCTGGACCGAGGACAACCTGCTGAGGCAGGTGTTCATATCAGGGACAGCGGGAGGACAAGCCAGCGCGCCAGGTCGTGAGGCCGGTTCCTCATCCGCCACGGCACCTTCGCTAGAAACACAGAAGCGCGCCCGGCTCAGGACTCGGGCGGCGCTCTTTGCTTCCGTCACGGCGATTGCCGTCTCTGGGGGAGAGTAGAAGCATTCACGTAACGGCGCACCTCGACAAGAGTTACCGGGCTTGTCGTGATCGGTTGGTGATGTTGGGAGTGTCCGCGCTGACCCGCTAAATTGCGATCTGCTCTCACGGCAGGATTTGGCGGGAAAGTATTAGGCTGGGTCTCGTGGGTGGGATCAAATGCCTTTGTACTGGACGATCGATTCCAAGAATCGCCTTTTCACCGGGGTTAGCGAAGGAGAAGTCACTTTTCACGACGCCATATCGCTCCTGGAAGCGCTAGCCGGCGCCAAGGCTCTATCTTACCGCAAGCTGTTCGACGGCCGCGCGGTGCAACCTACGATGACCGGCGATGAGGTCCTCGCGGTCTGTGCCAGAATCAGGGCCTGTCACGACCATGCCAGCGTAGGCGCCCTGGCCATAGTGGGTACCCACGAACAGACCGTCAGGTTTGCTCGGCTTCTGGGCGCACTGGCTACCGCCGACCGACCGATGAAGATATTTACCAGTTTGCGGCAGGCTCGCTCATGGCTGGACCAACAGGCTCCTGCCTAGGCATGTGGCCTGGCGGCAACACCTTTCGGCGGCGGACTACCGACGATGAAACTTTATGCACCTAATGGCGTTGGGGTGCCCTAGGGGGCACCGACGATGGCGCAGAAGCCCATTGATAAGCAGCTTGCGTTGGAAATGCGTGACCTCGCGCGCCGCGCCAGGCGATTGGCCCAACCCAAATCCACGGCCCTGATAGGGCACGACTGACGCAGTTTGCTGCGCAGCTGGAGAGCGAGGCAGACGCCCTTGAACGTGCGATGCCCGGGCTATCCCTACCCCCAGTCGCCCCTCCACAAATACAGCAGCAGCAGGTTCAGCACCAGCAATCGGCTGACTCGTCGGCCCACGCCAATGAGCCGAAGAAAACAGGACTAAGGCGAGAGCTCTCTATCGGCCTTTCAGCCGATCAAGCAGCGTCGATGTGGAAGCCGTCGGTGGTCCTGACGATCCAGTCACCGACATTGGCGGCCGCCCGCCGCCCGTCCGGCGTCTCAACTGAAACTGTTCCGTTACTCTCCCGAAAGGCCACGAGTTCGCTGTCGGCATGCAGGGCGCAGATCGCCTCCCATGCCTTGTCGTCGCCAGTCCATTGGACCCTGCCGAACGTCGGCATCGTGCGACTCCCTTTGAATCACGGCCGGACAACGCCATCGTCGCTCTGGTCGTTGCTCCTGCGGTAGCCGGGCGTAAAGGGAATTCCGTCTCCATCGTGCCAGACCGTGGTCAAGGCCGATCGGCAGGCCGGGCACGCGACCCGGGGCCCGTCCATATCCTATTCCAGGGCGGCAGGTGCTTGGCAGCCTGGCTGACCTCCCAATGGGGCAAGCAGCGCGGGCACTCGATACTGCACCAGGGCATGGCCCGGCCGGGCGGAATGAAATCGCGTGCTTGCGGCTTGATGATGATGTGACCGAGGCAACCGCAGGGGCGTGGTGGGTGAGCGCTGCCATAGGTTCGATCAACGGAGCGCACGAACCGCGTGCCCATGAAAGCGCGGCCGCGCAGCCGATCATCGGCAAGGTCGATCGGGCCTGTTTGCCGATAGCAGTTCGGGCAGTAGATGCGGACCCTCGAGGCTGAGCTTGGCGATGTCGTCGAAGGTCTGGAATGGAAAGGCGCGCAGCATGCGCTTGAGTTAGGGAGCGGCCAAATCTGAATCATTGGCCTGCACTGACAGCAAATGGTGCGGCATGCGGGCGCGCTGTCGTGCTGGCGCCCATCGTCGCCGCCGTCCTTGGTCTGAGCGCACCCTTAGTCGGGCACAACGCGATAGCCGCACACATTGGCATAGGTAACGTACTCCATGGGACGCGGTCCTTGGCCCGGGGCTACTTTTAGGCGGGCAGTGGAGTTAGCACCGAAAGTCGTTCTAACGTCGCCGTCGAAGCTGCCATCCGAGTTCACGCGCGTGGCAAACGTGGGAGCACCCGAGGCGCGTCCCGCGTCATAGAGATAAAGGTTCAGGCCTGTCTGTCGGACGCGACCTCGATTGCCAGAACTGCACTTCTGAACATTGCCGCTCACTTGCTGAACCGAGACCCTCCACTCGATCGTGCTTTCGGGCGTTGCAGAAGCCGCGACAGGTCGCATCGCATACCTGCACCCGGGCAAGCTACGCGGCGCGGTCATCTGGAGGTTCTTGTTCAGGGCGTTGCCGGCGATAATGACAGTTCCCGCACCTGATGCAGCGGTAAACGAAAGAGAAACGGCTCCATCTGGTGAGATCGGTGCGGTAAAGGTTGCATTCGCAGGCGTCTTCACCGTCATTGTGCCGTTCGCCGCGCTGAACTCGAAAGTGCGAACAGTGTCTGGACACTTCGTTGATGGGTCCGGAATCAAAATCGACTCAGCCTGCCAAGTCTCAGCATGCACGACCGAGGAGAATGATAGTAACAGTCCAAAGACAATTGAGCGCGTCATAGGCTTAAGCATGTCCCTCTTCCCCGCTTTGGCTAGCAATGATGAGCACAATCGGAGTTAAACGCGCCTAACGGTAGCGCGGGCTAGGCACATTTGCGACATACGAGGGCGATGACATGCAAGCGACGCCGCGGTGCGCGATGCGTCCGCACCTACAGGGCACCCCAGGCGTCGAGGTAGGTAACCTCATCGACCGGGCGGCGGCGGAGGGGCCGAACCTGTCGCGGGGTAGCCAAACGGTACAAGGGCATACGTTCGGCGCTGTCAGGAAGGCCCAAGAAAAGCCTTGATCTCGGCCTCGTAGGGTCGTGAGGCACCACCGATGCCGGAGGCCCTTGCCGCCGATAGCAGGTTCTGGATGGCGGGATAGATCGAGGAGCCATGAGGGCGCCTAGATCCTCGCCCGACGCTCGGCAGATGGCGACGGTCCTGCCGTAGCGGTCCCGGTCCTTCTCCTGGCAGACGATCGATCGGCCTGCCGTCAGTGCCTGCAGCCTGATCGCGGCCATTCGGCCGGCCGGCCAGCCATCAGGACACGTCTGCGCAAGCTCGGGCGCATCGACGCCCCAGAGCCGGTATCTGAGGCCTCCCTGCTTGAGGGTGTCGCCATCGGTGATCGTCTGAGCTGCGCAAGGCGATGCAGCGGTCAGAGCTGCCGCGAGCAAACGAACCTTGCCCATCTCAGATCGGTCCGTCGCCTCAGCTGCCCCTTATTTGCGCGGTTTGCGGCCGCTCTGCACCGCGGCAGGGCTTGCTGCGCCCATGGCCTTGACCATCTCGAAGATGCGCTTGCGCACGCGGCCTGCGCGGATCTTGTAGTAGGCGCGCACCAGTTCCAGCGTCTCACGCTTGATCAGTGGATCCATCTCGTCGAGCGGCGTTCCGGCGTCGCCGGAGGCCTTGCGTCCACGGCCTGCCAGGCTTGCCCCGCGTTGGACGGCATCTCGTCGAAGAAGTACGACACCGGCACATCGAGCACCTTGGCGAACTCATAGAGCCGGCTCGAGCTGATGCGGTTTGAACCACGCTCGTACTTCTGGACCTGCTGAAAGGTGAGTCCGACGGCATCGCCGACCTTGGTCTGGCTCATGCCAAGCAGCGTCCGCCGTTGCCGCATTCGAGAACCAACATGCACGTCTACAGGATGAGATTTTGCCAAGGTCTGCCTCACTGATTTTGCGGACCGCACCGTACCGTTCGTACGCGATTCCTCAAGTGCATCCGGGTCAAGCAAGCCCGCAAAGGTTGCGGCATGGCATTTGGACAAGCGACTCAAAAAAGTGGGACCCTGGCTCTGGAAAGAGCAAGGAAATCAGCGACCAAGGATAGTGTCCCACTACGATATAACCCGCTGGCATGCCTCACTTCCGGCCCTCCGTCTCGGGGCACCACTACCCAGCTAAGTGCCCGCGGTAGCTGCAGAGAAGTGTTCTGCCACAGGTTTGAAGGGACAATCGACAGCATTCCTTCGACAGTTGGCTTGGGGCTCGTAATGATATCGAGCCGGTTTAGAGACGCTGCTATCTCCAGGAATCCTTCCTGCCACGGCCCTGATTGGACTCGCTGCTTGTCACGGGGCCGATTGTCATCGCTTTCAGGATCTTCGCCCGTAAAGTCTCGCCAGGCGCTGGAACCGTCAAACGGACTGTTTAGAAACAAAGATAGAGGCGTACTGACCAAGGTGGATTTTGACAGCTATTTAGATGAATTGGCGGCTGCGGCCACGCTGTCATTTGGCAAGATTTTTCATATGGCTGCTGGCTGTCGTCTTCAGCTAAGCAAACATGATCTTGTCGCGGTTGGAGCCCGTATACTCAGCCACGAAGTCGACCAATTGATGGGCAGGGTCGCCGTAGTCGCGGCGTCCGATGAACTCTACGAGCAGGCTGAAAAGTTCAATTCCAAAGTACTTGCAGATAGACCATTGCGGATCTTTCGCGATGCTGCGTCGGCGTTCGCGTGGCTCACTGATGCACCGATCGACCGCAGTCCGCTGTCTATCTCAGACGATCATGGACGCTAGGGCCGGTTTGGGGCGGGCAGCAAGGGCTTTGAAAAAGCGCAGCCATTCCCAGTTGTACGAAATCGGCCTACAAACTAACGGACGTCCAACCATCGGAGGAAGGATGGCGAACCCCGATGTAGCCCCGAAGAAGCGGCTTGCGATCACGTCCGAGGTCAACGCCGCCCAGGGCAAGGTGCGCTTGGCCTTCTCGCAGCCTTGCGTCTGGGTTGACATGTCCCCGTTCGAGGCTCGGTCACTGGCCCAGAGCCTGATCACCAAGGCTGATGCTCTGGACGCCGCAAAAGCGGGGAGCTGAGGCGACAACTTTCCTGACACGAAGCTCCTTGGCGGCTACTTTCTCAGTCAGCCCACGGGCCACGCTTTTCATCGTTCATGGGGCTGCTCCCAGAACATCTTTGGGAATTCAACGCCAGCCCTGTTTTTCTGCCCGTGGA
This sequence comes from Reyranella soli, assembly GCF_007992495.1. GTDB lineage: Bacteria > Pseudomonadota > Alphaproteobacteria > Reyranellales > Reyranellaceae > Reyranella > Reyranella soli. Next base: position 2,384 of record NZ_BKAJ01000217.1, on the reverse strand, counting down.
ATCGATTTCGTGTCTGGCCGGCCCTGGGATCATCCCCTCAGGTCGAGGGCACCGCCGTCGTCTCCGTATGTTTTGTCGCGCGCCTTTGCAGGTGTTGTAGTTCACCGCCACCCCGACCGCCGTTGCCGTCTCCCCTGCCTAAGTGGGCCGTTTCGGGACCGCTGCCAAATTGTGCTCAAGGTCCCAAATTTACTCCACCTTCCCAACGCCGGCGCGACACCGCCGCCCACCCAAGAGAAAAGCCCCGCGTCCAATGCGGAGCGTATCGGAGGTAACTCTTGGGGTCTGCGGTCAGCGGCTTGCCGCCGCGAAATGCGCTGCCGCCAGCCGCTACCTCTTGCTCTTTCGCAAGCGAGCTCCAGTGAAGGGATAGCGATCGCATCCGGCCTGGGGCCGCTCTTTTTGCGCTCTGACTGATCGCGAGCTGCTGTCAAACCATGGACGGGCCTAGGTGTGTTCAGCCACATTCGGCCGGCCGGTGCCTTGTATAGAGTTTCAGCCGTTGGGGATCTCCAGGATGGGAGAGACCGGAGACGGCGAGTCGGCGTGTGGGCGGCTCGCCGTCGCCGACGTCCCGCAGCCCAGCCCCGCGCAAACGCCCCGCCGTCTGGCGAGGCAGTCTTGCTGGGTGTGTTTACGCTGACATCTTTGGATGGTCGCCAGCGCCGGACCTTGCTGTCAGGAACTCATCTTCGTTGAGCGTAACAAGAACGCTGTATCCAGCCTGCTCAAGGGCGGCTCGGCGCGCTGCAACAGCGCCCTGTGTGGGATACCTCTCGATCAAGGGCCGACGACTTCTCGGCTCCACGGCCCTCAGCTTATATTTACCGGGGGTTCCTTCCTTGATGATCATAGGCACACAATGCAGTCCTTCGCTGGACTCTCGCACCAGCACGGCCGAGGTACTACTCGTGTCGAAGGCGAGCCGCCGACTGCCGGCCATCGCTATTCGCCGAAGAAAAACGTCCCGCCGGTCGGGCGGGCCGCTGTGGATTTGTCGGGCCGTCGTCAGCAGTCGCGGTTCAGTAGCCCGTCGTCGTCCCGATCACTCACCACCACCCGCCCTGACCGAAGGGCGAAGACACATTCGATCGGAAGCGGCGAGGGATGCCCTTAAGTCGCCAAGACCAAGAGCGAGGAACGGTTCAGATTAGCCGACCAGCGCGAGATCGACGGCATGGTTCCGACGCATCGCCGCCGCCGGCGAGCCCTTGGGCCGAAGGACTTATGAGCTACAACAGAGGTAGCTCGGGAACTAAATCGTTGAGGCGTACCAACCCTCCGAAGCGGCCAGCAATCGTACCCCATGGCGGCTGGAAGGGGTGCGACTGGAGCGGGCGGGACCCTTCGTATTCGACGCCCAGCCGCTCGCGGCTCTCACTCCAGACTGCATCGCGCGAGTAGCGGAGAAAAATATTCTCCTTTCGGTTGTCAGGCGTACGCCGCCGAGAATGTCCGCTATTCTTTGAAGAGGATCATTCCCCGAGTCGTGGTGCGGCTGACGTCGGCTATTACGACGACGCCAGGTGTGAGCCGGATCGATCAGGCGGCCGCAGCGGGCAGTCCGACGAGAGGATCGTTGCTGACGGCATCGTCGTACTGACCAACGTCAGCTAACCACAGACGCACCTCTGTGGTATCACATCAGCAGTTTGGAGCTCGCTCCAACCAGCAGAACAGATGCTCTCTCTGAGAGAAGTTATTCGGGAGAGCAAATCGATGTCAGTCAACGAATTTTAGGGCGCACCGAAAATCCGGCGCGATTCGTTTGACGAAGCCTATCTTTGAGGCGTTGGAAAACGCGCACCCATGGTGCGCCTCACAACGCTTTGATGTTTGGATTGATGGCCACACTTATATCACTTTCTACCGCTTCTCATGGCAGGCGGTGATTGATAGGGCTAACGAGCGACGAGGGAAACGACTGCGTCCCGAGTGTCGCAACATCGAGGGCTATCTACCATGACATGACGGCTCAAGGCGGCAGCGCCGGTGCCATCGCAACAGTAGAGCCGGCCACGCAAAGGTCAGCCATGTAGCAGTGGCGGCCAGCGCGCATGGCATGGTATGGCCGAATCAAAAAAAGGGACTTACGTCTAATGGCAACTCTCAATGTTGGGGCCGGGCAGACCTATGCCACGCTCGCCGCTGCAGTCGCCGACTCACGTGACGGCGATACCATCGCCGTGCAGGCCGGCACCTATGTGAATGACTTCGCGACAATCTCCAAGGACATCACCATCGTCGGTGTCGGCGGCATGGCGAATTTCGTCGCCACCGTGGCGCCGCCCAACGGCAAAGGCATCTTCGTCACACAGGGTGATGTGACGATCCAGAACCTCAGCTTCTCCGGCGCCGCCGTGGCCGACGGGAACGGCGCGGGC
>NZ_BKAJ01000216.1 GCF_007992495.1 Reyranella soli | reverse complement strand
TTGCCTTCGGTACCCACTTCGCGGGCCACGCGCGTCACCTCGCCGGCGAAGCCGTTCAGCTGGTCGACCATGACGTTGATGGTCTCTTTCAGCTGCAGGATCTCGCCGCGGACGTCGACGGTGATCTTCTTGGACAGGTCGCCGCGCGCCACGGCGGTGGTCACGTCGGCGATGTTGCGCACCTGGTCGGTGAGGTTGCCGCACATGGCGTTCACCGAATCGGTCAGGTCCTTCCAGGTGCCGGCGACGCCGGGTACGATCGCCTGGCCGCCCAGCTTGCCTTCGGTGCCGACCTCGCGCGCCACGCGCGTCACTTCCGAGGCGAAGGAGCGCAGCTGGTCCACCATGGTGTTGATGGCTTCCTTGAGCTGCAGGATCTCGCCGCGCGCGTCGACGGTGATCTTGCGCGACAGGTCGCCGTTGGCCACCGCGATGGTCACGTCCGAGATGTTGCGCACCTGGGCCGTCAGGCTGTTGGCCATCGAGTTGACGCTCTCGGTCAGCTCGCGCCACACGCCCGTCACTTCGCTCACCTTTGCCTGGCCGCCGAGCTTGCCTTCGGTGCCGACCTCGCGCGCCACGCGCGTCACCTCGGAGGTGAACACCGAGAGCTGCTTGATCATGGTGTTGACGATGGTCGCCCCGCGCAAGAATTCGCCCTTCAGCGGGCGGCCGTCGACGTCGAGCCGCACGGTCTGCAGCAGGTCGCCCTGCGCCACCGCGCCGATCACGCGCGTCACTTCGGTGGTCGGCCACACCAGATCGTCGATCAGGCCGTTGACCGAGCCTTCCATCTCGCCCCAGGCGGCGGTGGAGAGGGCGAATTTCACGCGCTGGCGCGTGCGGCCCTGCTCGCCGACCGACTTGCCGATTCGTTCGAGCTGCTGCGCCATGGTCTGGTTGGCGCCGACGATCTCATTGAACAGCACGGAGATGCGGCCCATCGCACCCGCGCGTCCGGCCTGCAGGCGCACCGAGAAGTCGCCGGCCCGCACCGCCTCGAGGGCTTGCTGCAACTCGTGAAGATCGATGGGGATGGCGCCGTTCTGACCGGCGGCGGTACGACGAGAGGATGGAGAGACCGAATTTGCCGCTGTTGAAGCGGTATCGACGTCGGCCGTCATGGGGCACTCACCCTGCCTGGAATTGTTCAGTCACAGCACCAGCGAGGCTCATGAGCCGGTATTTTGGGTTTCCGATGGCACGGGCCCCCACACGCGCACTTAGTCCCCCCGCAATTGCAACCAACGTCGCCAACTTGAGAAAGTTGCGTCATCGACGTGACAATTCGGGGGGCGGGCAACCCGGGTGCCTGTTGCGGCCCGGTGAATGTCCATTTACAGTGGTCAGACCACGGACTGACCAAATGGAAGACTTGGCCGTACTCGATATTTTGCGATCGGAAGACGACGAGACCCAGGGCGGCGCGGCCCGGGTCTTCACCTTCTTCCGCGACAAGCTCTTGTCCGGAGAGCTGAAGGCCGGCGACCGGCTGTTGGCCGAGCGCGAACTCGCGCTGGCGCTGGGCGTCAGCCGGCCGGTGCTACGCGAGGCGCTGCGTTCGCTGGCCATGCTGGGCCTGCTCGACATCCGGCACGGCCGCGGCGCCTTCGTGCGCGCGGCCGATGCTTCGGTGCTGGGCCAGGCGTTGACGCTCTGCCTCGCGCCCGAGCCCAATATCCTCGACGACGTGCTGCAGGCCCGCATCGCCATCGAATGCCAGGCCATCCGGCTCGCCTGCGAACGGGCGAGCGAGCGCGACCTGCAGGCGCTGGCCGGCATGCTCGACACGCTGGTTGATTCGCTCCACGACCCGGAAAAGGGCGGCCAGGCCGACTACGCCTTCCATCTCGCCATCGTGCGCGCGAGCGACTCGAGCGCCCTGATGAAGATCTACGAGGCGATCTCGCCGCTCCTGATGCGCAGCCACGTCGAGCGCCGGCGCGACACCTTCCGCGAGCCCGCCATCACCTCGCATCTGGTCGACGCTCATCGCGCGGTGTTCCTGTCGCTGGTCCAGCGCGATCCCGACGCGGCCGAGAGCCGGCTGCGCCAGCATTTCAAGATCGGCGATGAGCTGCGCCGCAAGAACCTGTTCACGAACTACCAGAGCCCAGCGAGCAACTGATGAAGATCGTCGTCGGATCGGACCATGCCGGCTTTCCCATGAAGGCCGAGATGCTGGCCTTCCTCAAGGAACAGGGCCACGAGATCGAGGATGTCGGCTCCTACGATCCCCATCCGGTCGACTTTCCCGACATTGCCCGCAAGGTTGCCGCGGCCATCACCGAGGGGACTGCCGAGCGCGGCCTGATGATCTGCGGCACCGGCGTCGGCGCCTCGATCGGCGCCAACAAGATGAAGGGCATCCGCGCCGCGGTCTGCCACGACGTGCATTCCGCCCATCAATGCGTGGAGCACGATGACGTCAACGTCATGTGCATCGGCGCGCAGATCGTCGGTCCCTGGCTCGCCAAGGATCTGATCGCGGCCTACCTCAACGCGAAATTCTCGACCGCGGAGGAATTCCGCCGTCGTGTCGCCAAGCTCGCCGACATGGATGCGGGCCGCTAAAAGTCTAAGCAACAAGTGTGTGGTTGGAGGAAACGATGAATAGGGTGTTGTCAGGCATCGCCGTTGCGGCGATGGCGATCATGGGTCTTGCGCAGGTGGCGAACGCCGATGCGCTGGATGACATCAAGAAGTCCGGCAAGATCAGGATCGCCGTCGATCTCGGCGTGCCGCCCTACGGCATGACCGACGACAAGATGCAGCCGGCCGGGTCCGACATCGAAACCGCCAAGCTGCTGGCCAAGGATTGGGGCGTGGAGTTCGTGCACGTGCCGACCACGGGGGCTTCACGCATCCCGTCGCTGCAGACCGGCAAGGCCGACCTCGTGATCTCGACGCTTTCGATCACGCCCGAGCGCGCCAAGGTGATCGACTTCTCGAAGGCCTATGCCGCGCTGCGCACCGTGATTGCCGCACCCAAGGGCGTCACGTTGAAGAGCGTGGCGGACCTCGACGGCAAGACTGTAGGCACCGTGCGCGGCACCACCCATGACACCCAGCTCACCAAGGAAGGCCCCAAGGGCATGAAGCTGGTGCGCTTCGAGGATGACGCCACCGAACAGCAGGCCTTCCTGTCAGGCCAGGTCGACATCTTCTCGACCGCCGAGATGCTGGTCTCCCAGGTCGACAAGAAGAATCCGGCGCGCCAGGTCGAGGTCAAGTTCGTGCTCGACAACTTCAAGCTCGCCGTCGGCGTGAAGAAGGACGAGACGCGCCTGCTCGAGGAAGTGAACAAGTGGATCGACGCCAAGCTCAAGGACGGCACCCTGAACGCGATCTACAAGAAGCAGTTCGGCACCGACCTGCCCGATCTCATCCTGAAGCAGTAGGCCCATTATGAAGAAGCGTACCCTGCTGCGCCTGATCGGAGGCGCAGCGCTGGTCGTGCCGTTCGGCGCGCCGGCTTTCGCCGACACGCTCGCCGAGATCAAGAAGGCCGGGAAGATCCGGGTCGCCATCGACACCGCGATTCCGCCCTTCGGCATGACCGACGACAAGATGCAGCCGACCGGCTCGGACGTCGATCTCGCCAGGCTCCTGGCCAAGGACCTCGGCGTGCAGCTCGAGATTGTCACCACGACGGGGCCGAGCCGCATTCCCATGCTGCAGACCGACAAAGTCGACATCGTCGTGTCGACGCTGTCGATCACGCCCGACCGCGCCAAGGTGATCGACTTCTCGATCCCCTATGCCGACCATCCCTCGGTCGTGGCTGGGCTGAAGACCGTCCAGATCAAGAGCCTGGCCGATCTCGACGGCAAGAAGGTCGCCGTCGTGCGCGGCACCACCCAGGACAGCGATCTCACCAAGCAGGCCAAGGGCGCGCAGATCGTGCGCTACGAGGACGACGCCACCATGGCGGCGGCGGTGGCCTCGGGGCAGGCCGACATCCTGGCGACGGCGCGCTCGCTGCTGCCGGCGATCAGCAAGAAGAACCCGGCGCGCACGGTCGAACCCAAGATCACCATGCAGACCAACTGGCTCGCCATCGGCGTGCGCAAGGACGATCCCAAGCTGCTCGCCTGGATCAACGACTGGGTGAAGACCAACCTCAAGAACGGCAAGCTCGCCGCCATCTACAAGCAGTATCATGGCGTCGACATCCCGACCGACGAGCTTCTAGCCAAGTCGGGAAGCTGACGGCGGATTCCGCCGGTGTGAGCCATGTCCTATAAATTCGACTTCGAGTTCCTGGCCGAGCGATGGCCGGATTTCGTGGCCGGCGCGTGGCTCACCATCCAGCTCACGGTGCTGTCGATCGCCCTCGGCTTTCTCGTCGGCACGCTCTGCGCACTCGCCCGCGTCTATGGCGGGCCGGTGCTGCGCCGGCTGGCGGGTGGCTATGTCGAGATCATCCGCAACACGCCACTGCTGATCCAGATCTTCATCGTCTATTTCGGCCTGTCGAGCCTCGGCCTGAAACTCTCGGCCGAGGTCTCAGCGGTACTGGCGCTCACCATCAACATGGGCGCCTACACCACCGAGATCATGCGCGCCGGCATCGAATCGATCCAGCGCACCCAGCTCGAGGCTGCCGATTGCCTCGGCCTGACGCGCTTGCAGACCATCCTGCACGTCGTGCTGCTGCCTGCCATGGAGCGGGTCTATCCGTCGCTGGGGAGCCAGGGCGTGCTGCTGATGCTCGCCTCGTCGATCACCTCGCAGATCTCGGCCGAGGAGCTCACCGCCACCGCCAACCTCGTGCAGTCCGACACCTACCGCAGCTTCGAGGTCTACGTCATCGTGGCCGTGGTCTACCTCGCGCTGTCGGCGCTCTATCGCCTGGGCTTCTGGGCGATCGGCCTGATCCTGTTCGAGCGCCGCCGCCGGCTGGGGACGCCCCTGTGAGGACGTCACCGTGATTCAGCTCAGCTTCAACCATCTGATCTACCTGGTCGAGGCGGCACGCTGGACGATCCTGTTGTCGGTGATCGCCTTCGTGGGCGGCGCCATCGTCGGCCTGCCGATCGCGCTGATGCGCGTCTCCAAATCGGCGGCGTTGCGCGGGATCGCCTGGGGCTACATCCAGCTCATCCAGGGCACGCCGCTCCTGATCGTGCTGTTCCTGTCGTACTTCGGGCTCGGCATCCTGGGCTACAAGCTCGACCCGCTGGTCGCGGCCGGCCTCTCCTTCACGTTCTATGCCGCGGCCTTCCTGGGCGAAATCTGGCGCGGCTGCATCGAGGCGGTTCCGAAGACCCAATGGGAGGCGTCGGACTGCCTGGGACTCAACCTGTTCCAGCAATACGCCTATGTGATCCTGCCGCAGGCGCTGCGCATCGCCATCCCGCCGACCGTGGGCTTCATGGTGCAGATCGTGAAGAACACCTCGCTCGCCTCGGTCATCGGCTTCGTCGAGCTGGCGCGGGCTGGCCAGATCGTCAACAACTCGACCTTCGAGCCGTTCGCGATCTTCACCGCCGTGGCCGCCATCTATTTCGTGCTGTGCTACCCGCTCTCGGTAGCCGCGCGCACGCTGGAAAGGAGGGCGCATGCCGGCCGCTCTTGAACAGGCAAACGAGTCCGTCGTCAGCGTCAAGGACGTCATCAAGGAGTTCGGGCCGCTGCGTGTGCTCGACGGTGTCGGCCTGGAGGTCGAGCGCGGCCAGACCGTGGCCATCGTCGGCCGCTCGGGCTCGGGCAAGAGCACGCTGCTGCGCTGCATCGCCGGACTGGAGACGGTGCAGGGCGGCAGCATCACCGTGTGCGGCCATCCGGTCGGCCGGCCGGGCAGCGCCGCGCGCGCCCAGCTGCGCCGCGACGTCGGCATGGTGTTCCAGAGCTACAACCTCTTCCCGCATCTCAACGTCGAGCGGAACATCACGCTGGCGCTGACGCTGGTGAAGAAGGAGTCGAAGGGCGAGGCGAAGAGGCGCGCCGCCGAGGTGCTGGCGATGGTCGGCCTGACCGACAAGATCGCGTCTTATCCCGAGCAGCTTTCCGGCGGCCAGCAGCAGCGTGTCGCCATTGCCCGCTCGCTGGCGTTGCAGCCCCAGGTCATGCTGTTCGACGAGGTGACGTCGGCGCTCGATCCCGAGCTCACCGCCGAGGTGCTGGGCGTGATGGAGAACCTGGCGCACCAGGGCATGACCATGATCAGCGTCACCCACGAGATGGGCTTCGCCCGCCGCGTCGCCGATGTCGTGGTGTTCATGCACCAGGGCAAGGTGTGGGAGACGGGTCCCACGGCGGAGGTTTTTGCCAATCCTCGGACGGCGGAGTTCAAGCAGTTCGTCGGTTCTGAACTCTGATCGTCGGAGCGCGGACCTCCAGGTCCGTAAGCCGTGCAACCGTCCAGTCGACGATTGGCCAACGATGTTCGCGGACTTGCCGAAGACCGGGTTGGTCATTCATCTCGGAAGCCTCTTGCACGGCTGGCCGGATCATGGGGCGGGCGGGACGCCCGCGGTCCGGATATGACATGAGCGGACCTGGAGGTCCGCGCTCCGATCAGGCCAGTGGCGCGACGGACAGACCCTTCACCTTGTGCTTCTCGATCAGGCTCGCGACCAGGCCCGACTTCTTGGCGTTCTCGACGAACGCCGCGATGTAGCGGGCACCCTCGGTCGCGGGCTTGTTGCAGCCGATGGCCTGTTGGACCGCAGTGAACTTGCCGTCGAGGATTTTCAGCTCGGGATGCTTCTCGAGATCCTTGAGCAGGCCTGGCCGCAGGCCGGCGAGCGCGTCGGCCTTGTCTTCCATGAACTTGTTGAAGGCGCCATCGAGGCCGGTGACCTGGATCAGGGTCGCGTTCTTGATGTTGTTCTCCAGCCACAGCCCGTAGGCCGAGCGTGCCGAAACGACGAGGCGCACGCCCGTCTTGTCGACGTCGGCGATCGACTTCAGCGGCGAGCCCGGCGGCACCATGTAGGTCGCCTCGATCTCGACATAGGCGGCGCTGAAGTTCATCACGGCGGCGCGCTGCGGCTCGGCGCCGATCAGGCCGACGTCCCACACGTTCTTGCCAGCCTGGTCGGCAAGTTCGCCGGGCGACTTGAAGGTCACGTAGGTGACCGGCACGCCAAGCGACGCGGCGAGTTCCTTCGCCATGTCGGGCGCCACGCCCACCGGCTCGGATTTCTCGCTGCGGCCGGTGACCAGCAGGAAGTTGGAGAGGTTGATGCCGGCACGCAGAACGCCGGTCGGTGCCAGTTCGGCTCGGGCTTTGTCGGTCATGCCGGCAGTCTATACTGAAGCGCTCCGGGAGCGAAACGCACACGCGGCGAACCGTCTTTTCGTTCGCCGAAAGAGGACGGCATCATGAAGATCACCGACGTCAGCCTGACCCTGTTCGCCTGGGACGACATCCCGCCGACGCAATACGGCCAGCACAGCCGGTTCGCCGGCTCGAGCGCGCTCGGCCTCCTGCGCATCGCCACCGACGACGGTGTCGAGGGCCATGCCTTCCTGGGCTCGGCCTCGAACTCGGCAGCGATCGACGGGCAGGGGCTGATCACCCACCTCAAGCCCATGCTGATGGGTCGCGATCCGATGCATCGCGAGGCGCTGGTCGTCGATCTCTGGAAGCGCCAGCGCCCGGCCGGCGTGCGCACCATCGGCGCCGTCGACGTCGCCCTCTGGGACCTTTTAGGCAAGGCGGTGGGCCAGCCGATCCATCGCCTGCTCGGCACCTATCGCGAATCGGTGCCGGCCTACGCCAGCTCCGCGGTGCTCGCTTCGGCCAGCGCCTACGCCGAGCAGGCGGTCGAGTTCAAGGAGAATGGCTGGGCGGCCTACAAGATCCATCCGCCGACGCGCTGGCGCGAGGACATCAAGGTCTGCGAGGCGGTGCGCAACGCCGTCGGCGACTACACCATCATGCTCGATTCGACCTGGGCCTACGACTATCCGGCGGCGCTGCGCGTCGGCCGCGCCGTCGAGGAGATGGAGTACCACTGGTACGAGGATCCGCTGGCCGACCAGGACATCTACAATTACGTGAAGCTGAAGCAGCAGCTCTCGATTCCGATCCTGGCCACCGAGTATCCGATCACCGGCCTCGATTCCTACCAGCCCTGGATCATGCTGCAGGCCACCGACTACCTGCGCGGCGACGTCGCCGTGAAGGGCGGCATCACCACCCTGGTGAAGGCAGCGCACCTCGCCGAATCATTCCGCATGAACTACGAGGTCCATCACGGCGGCAACTCGCTGAACAACGTCGCCAACCTGCATGTCATCGCGTCGATCCGGAACACCGAGTTCTTCGAGGTGCTGCTGCCTGACGGCGCGCAGAAATACGGCCTGGAACAGGACATCGTGGTCGGTCGCGACGGCATGGTGCACGTCCCCAACGGACCAGGGCTCGGGGCGGCCATCGACTTCAAGCTGATCGAGCGCAAGAAAATTGCCGTCCTGACCTGAATATGACGCGGAGTGCGGTCGGTGTGCAGCGCAACCCGGCCCGCCAGGCGGCGTTGAGCAGGCATATCCATCTTTCGAAGGAGGTGTCTCATGCAACGCGTGTTGCTCACCCTCGCACTCGTCGCCACGGCCGGTGTGTCCTACGCCCAGCAACCCATGGCCGGCGGCGAGCCCACCGATCCCTATGGCCGTCCCTTGATCGGCCGCAGCGATTGGGTGCGCCAGCCTGGAGACCGGCCGGGACCGGTTTCGGGTTCCGGGACGTCGATGAACACCAACATGGCGACGGCGCCGTACGCGCAAGCTCCCCAGATGGCGCCGATGCCGGCCCAGACCGGCCCGCGCCAGGCGACGTTCAAGGACGAATTCGGCTTCCGCTATGACAGCGAAGGCAATCGCCTGGATGCCCGCGGCAACATCATCTCGCCGCAGACCCGCTAGGCTCGAAGCCGACGAGTCATGAAGGCGCCGGCGGTCCATAAGGGCCGCCGGCGTCTCATTTTGGTGGACAATCCGGCCGGTTGGCCCGAGTTGTCGCCGCACGATGACTTCCATCTACATCGATGCCGACGCCTGTCCGGTCAAGAACGAGATCTATCGCGTTGCCGAGCGCTACGGCCTGAAGGTCTACGTCGTCAGCAACTCCTACTTGGGCGTGCCGCGCGATCCGCGCATCGAGCTGGTGGTCGTGAGCGACAGCTTCGACGCCGCCGACAACTGGATCGCCGAGCGTGCCGCAGCGGGCGACATCGTCGTCACCGCCGACATCCCGCTTGCCGATCGCTGCCTGAAGGCGGGGGCGTCGGTCATTGGCAACACTGGCGTGCCTTTCACCACCGCCTCGATCGGCATGGCGATGGCCAATCGCGAACTGATGTCCAACCTGCGCGCCATGGGTGAGATCACCGGCGGTCCCAAGCCGATGAGCCCGCGCGACCGCTCGCGCTTCCTCTCGGCACTCGACGAGACGATCCAGAAGCTGCGTCGGCAGAGATAGTCTCCGTCATCCCGGCCGGAGCCGAGCGAAGCGAGGCGCAGCGGAGGGACCTATTTTGACGATGCACCTACAAAAGAGGTCCCTCGACTACGCCACCCTTCGGGCGGCTTCGCTCGGGATGACGGGATATCAGACGACCGTCCGATACCGCTCGACGCAGGTGGCGAGCACGTGGTCCATCGGCTGTGACCACCAATAGTCGGAGAAGATCTCGGCCTCGATGAGGCCGGTGTAGCCGGCATCCTCGACCGCCTGCCGCATACGGCGCAGGTCGACGACGCCGTCGCCCATCATGCCGCGATCGTTCAGCATGTCCTTGGTGGGCACCAGCCAGTCGCAGACGTGATAGGCGATCAGCCGCTTGGCGCGGCCGGCGCGGGCGATGCTGCTGTAGAGGTCTGGGTCCCACCATGTGTGATAGACGTCGACAGCCACGCCGAGCGCGGTCCCGCCGGCATCGAGCCGGTCGGCGATGTCCAGCGCCTGGGCCAGGGTATTCACCGCGGCGCGGTCGGCGGCATACATCGGGTGCAGCGGTTCCAGCGCCAGCGGCATGTTGGCTTGCCGCGCGTAGGCCAGCAGCTCGGCAATGCCGTCCTCGATCATCTTTCGCGCGCCGACGATGTCCTTGGAGGGTGTCGAGCCCGGCCGCGCGAACTGCGGCAGGCCGCCGGCCACCAGGATGACGCAGGGCGCACCGAGTGCCGCGGCTTCATCGACGGTGCGTCGATTGTCGTCGCGCACTGCCATGACGTGCTCGCCCGTGGCCGGGAACAACCCACCGCGGCAGTAGCCCGAGAGTTTCAGGCCGGCGTCCTTGATGGCCTGTCCGGCCCGTTCGAGCCCGACCGCGGCCACCTGATCGCGCCACGGGCTGATCGCGGCAATGCCGTGCCGTGCGCAGGCCTCGATGATCTCGAGAAGACCGCCCTGCTTGCGGACCGTCGCGGTGTTGACCGACAGCAGCGACGGCCCGGTACTGAGATCGCGCATTGCGGGCTACAGCGCCACGCCGCGGACGGCCAATACTGCCTTCATGCGCGCGGCGGCGCGCTCGGGGTCGCGGAACAGGCCCGCCTTGTCGGCCAGCCGGAACAGCTCGGCGAGGTGCAAGGTCGAGCGCGCGCTTTCCTGGCCGCCGACCATGGTGAAATGGTCCTGATGGCCGTTGAGATAGGCCATGAAGACGACGCCCGTCTTGTAGAAGCGCGTCGGTGCCCGGAAGATGTGGCGCGACAGCGGCACGGTCGGCGCCAGGATCGCATGGAACTTCGCGAGATCGCCGCCGGCCAGCGCCGCCAGCGACGCCGCAGCGGCCGGCGCGATGGCGTCGAAGATGCCGAGCAGGGCGTGCGAGTAGCCGTGCTCGTCGCCGGCGATGAGTTCGGCGTAGTTGAAGTCGTCGCCGGTGTACATCTTCACCGCCTTGTCGAGCCGGCGGCGCATGGCGATCTCGCGGTCCTTGTCGAGCAGCGAGATCTTTACGCCGTCGATCTTGGCGGCCGACGCGTTGATGATGGCGACAGCGGTGTCCATCGCCTTGCCGAGATCGCGCGTGCCCCAGTAGCCGGCCAGCGCCGGGTCGAACATGTCGCCCAGCCAGTGGATGATCACCGGCTGGCGCACCTGGGAGAGCACGCGCTGGTAGACGCGGGCATAGTCGTCGGCCGAGCGGGCGGCGCGGACGAGCGCGCGCGAGGCCATCAGGATGATATGGCCACCGACCGCCTCGATGGCGGCGATCTGCTCCTCGTAGGCACGGATTACGTCGTCGACCGTGTAAGTCCCGGCCGGGTCGAGGTGATCGGTGCCGGCGCCCGAGAACACCACGGCGCCCTCGCGGCCGCGCGCGGCGGCGACCGAGCGCTTGATCAGCTCCAGCGCCATCGGCCAGTCGAGCCCCATGCCGCGCTGGGCGGTGTCCATGGCCTCGGCGACGCCGAGCCCGAGGTCCCAGAGATACTCGCGATAGGCGATGGTGCGTTCCCAGTCGGGAGCCGCCTGCAGCCACGGATCGATGTCGGCGTGCGGGTCGGCCACGACATGGGCGGCCGCCAGGGCGACCCGGTTCAGCGGGCGCGTGATGCGGTCGGGGAAGTGCGCGGCGTCGGACAGGGTGTAGGGGGCGAGACTGCCGTCGGCGGCGGGCAGGGGCACGATGATCGACATGGGGCCTCCTCTCAGATCTTGAGCGCCGGGACGTCGACCCAGCGCCGTTCCTTCCAGCTCTGCAGGGCGCATTCGACGAGCTGCACACCCTTGGCACCTTCGACCAGCGAGTGCTTGAACGGGGCATCCTCGACGACGTGGCGGATGAACATCTCCCATTCGGCCTTGAAGCCGTTCTCGTAGACAACGTTGTCCGGCATCTCCTGCCAACTGTCGTAGAAGTCGATGGTCTGTTTCTGGTCGGGGTTCCAGACCGGCCGCGGCGTCGCCGTGCGCGGCTGGATCATGCAGTCGCTGAGGCCGGCGACGGCCGAGCCCAGGGTGCCGTCGACCTGGAAGGTTACGAGGTCGTCGCGGTAGACGCGCACCGCCCAGCTCATGTTGATGTGGGCGATGATGCCGCCTTCGAGCTGGAAGGAGGCATAGGCCGCATCGTCGGCGGTGGCCGGGTAGGTCTTGCCCGCCTCGTCGACGCGCTCGGGGATGTGGGTGGCGGCGATGCACGACACCGATTTCACGTCGCCGAACAGATTGTCGAGCACGTAGCGCCAGTGGCAGACCATGTCGAGGACGATGCCGCCGCCTTCTTCGGTGCGGTAGTTCCACGACGGCCGCTGCGCAGGCTGGCCCCAATCGCCCTCGAACACCCAGTAGCCGAACTCGCCGCGCACCGCGAAGATGCGGCCGAAGAAGCCGGAGTCGCGCAGAAGCTTGATCTTCTGCAGGCCGGGCAGGAAGAGCTTGTCCTGCACCGTGCCGTTCTTGATGCCCTTTTCCTTGGCCAGGCGGCAGATCTTCAGCGCCTCGGCGAGGTTGGTGGCGATCGGCTTCTCGCAATAGATGTGCTTGCCGGCGTGGATGGCCTTTTCGAGCAGGGTCGGGCGCATCTGCGTCGTCGCCGTGTCGAAGAAGATGTGATTGCGCGGGCTGGCGATCTCGGCGTCGAGGTCGGTGGTCCAGCGCAGGCCGCCATGCTGCTCGGCCAGCGCCTTCACCTTCTCCGGCGTGCGGCTCACCAGCACCGGATCGAGCATGACGCGCGAGCCGTCCGACATCAGCACGCCGCCCTGGGCGCGGATCGCCGCAACGGAGCGGATCAGGTGCTGGTTGACGCCCATGCGGCCCGAGACGCCGTTCATGATGAGGCCGAGGGTGCGTTGCGTCATGACAAAAGACCTCCCGCTACTTTCGTTGGCACAGCCTACCCATCTTCTCCTCCCCCGTCATACGGGGGAGGGTAGGGAGGGGGCAGGCCCCAATGACAATCTTCGACAATTTCAGATCTGAAAATGGGAAAGCTCGTACCGGGGTTTTCCCCCTCCCGTACCCTCCCCCGTGAGACCCCGTGAGACGGGGGAGGGACCAAGAGTTGAGAGGCCTTCACTTATCCAACCACACGTCCTCGAACCTGAAGCCGTTGTAGACGCTGTTGACCTGCGCCACGTAGCCCTTGACGTAGGGCTGCATGCAGATGGCGGCGCGGTTCCACATGATGATGGGCCGGGCGCCGTCCTCCAGAAGCTTGCGGTCGATCTCCCAGACGACCTTCTTGCGCTTCTCGATGTCGGTCTCGGCCGACTGCACGTCGAAGAGCTTCTCGATCTCGGGATTGCAGTAGCCGGTGTAGTTGCGCTCCGACTTGCAGGAGAAGTTCTCGTAGTAGTTCTGGTCGGGATCGTCGACGCCGTTGCCGGTGGTGTTCAGCCCGACCGAGTAATTCTTGCGCGCCACCCTCGGGAACCACTGCGAGGTCTCGATGATGTCGACGTCGGCGTCGATCCAGATCTCCTTGAGCTGGCTCGCCAGGATGACCGCCGGGTCCTTGTAGAGCGAGATGCCGCGGGTGGCGATCTTGAGCGGCAGGCGCTTGTCGGGCCCGTAGCCCAGCTTCTTCATGATCTCGCGCGCGGCCTCGCGGTTCTTCTGCACGTCCGACCCGTAGCCCGGCACAGAGTCGTACATCTCGGGCGGCAGGCCCCACACGCCGTCGGTCACCGGCTGCATGGTGCCGCCGAGCAGGGCGTCGCCCTGGTTGATGATGTCGACGAACGACTTGCGGTCGATCGACAGGACCAGCGCACGGCGCAGGTCGGCATTGTCGAACGGCGGCGCGTCGCGGTTCACGATCAGATTGGTGCTGTTGTTCATCGACGTGACCTGGCAGGCCACGTTGGGCATCTGGGCCTTGAGATCCTTCAGGATCGGCATCGTCACCTCCCACGGGAAGGTGATGTCGAATTTGCCGGAGGCGAAGCTCAGCATCGCCGTCGCCCGGTTGGGCACGATTGTGAACTCGATACCATCGAGGTAGGGCTTGCCCTTCTTCCAGTAGTCGGCGTTCTTCGTGACCTTGATGCCCTCGTTCTGCTTGAACTCGACGAACTTGAAGGGGCCGGTGCCGATCGGCTTGGTGCGCATCTGCGCCACCGGCACGTGGCAGGGATAGATCGGCGAATAGCCCGAAGCGAGCAGCGCCAGGATCGAGGGCTGCGGGCGCTTGAGATGCAGCGTCACTTCGTAATCGCCGTTGGCGGTCGCGCCCTCGACGTTGCCGTACCACGACTGGCGTGGGTTGCGGCGCAGCTTGTTCTCGGCCTTGCCGGTCACAAGATCGATGGTGCAGACGACGTCCTTGGCGGTGAAGGGCTGGCCGTCGTGCCACTTCACGCCCTCCTGCAGCTTGAAGGTCAGGTTCTTGTTGTCGGCGCTCCAGCTCCACGACTTGGCGAGGTCGGGGACGATGTCGCTCGGGCTGTTCTGCGGCTTGTTCTGGTCGTAGAGCACCAGGTTGTTGAACAGCGACATGAACGGCACCACGGTCGAGTTGGTCGCCTCCTCGTGGATCGACGCGCTCGGCGGGTTGTCGCGATGATACATTTTCATGACGCCGCCGCTCTTCTGAGCCAACGCTACGCTCGAACTCAAGACAAGGGCGGCCACGAGGCCACCCAGCAGCATAATCGGACGCATTACTGTTCCCTTCCCAAGTATCCCCGCGTGTCGAGCCGCGGGTGTTGGGATGACTCTAACCTATCTTTTCGGATTCCTCTCCCCCGCTAGGGGGAGAGGCTAGGTGAGGGGGCAACGACGTGCG
>NZ_BKAJ01000215.1 GCF_007992495.1 Reyranella soli | reverse complement strand
TTGTGCAGCAGCTCGACGCGACGTGAGCGGGCGCGCAGGCGCAGGGTGGGATCGCGGTCGGCCGTGACCAGCGCGGCCGGCACGGAGCGGCCCCAGACCTCGCGCAGAGCATCGACGACATCGAGCCCGTCAGGCCCGTTGTCGAGATGCAGGTCGGCCAGCACCAGATCGGGCAGGCGGCCGGCACGCTCGACGGCGGCCAGCGCCTCGGCCTGCGATGCCACCGCGGCGACGCGACAGCCCCAGCCCGACAGCAATGTCGCCATGGCCTCGCGGACCTGCGCTTCGTTGTCGATGCACAGCACGAAGCTCTCGGCCTCGACCGACGGCGTCGGTTGCGGCGCGGGCGGCGCGACCGGCGCGGCGACGACGGACGCGACGCGCGGCACCGTCACCGAAAACGTCGAGCCCTGCCCCGGCGCCGACGCGAGCTCGACGCTGAGGTCGAGCATGCGAGCGATGCGGTCTACGATGGCAAGGCCCAAGCCCAGCCCGCGCTCCTCGCGCGGCGCATCGTCCTCAGCCTGCAGGCGCACGAACTCGTCGAAGATCACCGCCTGCTTGTCGACGGCGATGCCGGGGCCGTTGTCCTTGACCTCGATGCGCAGCTCCTCGCCGACGCGGCGGCAGCCCAGCAGCACGCGCGCCGGCCGACCCTCGGCCTTGCCGTAGCGCAGGGCGTTGGACAGCAGGTTCTGCAGGATGCGGCGCAGGAAGGCGGGGTCGGTCGACACGAAGGCGCGCGTCGGCGCCACCGCCAGCTCGACGCCGCGGCGCGCTGCCACCGGCGCAAAGGCGGTGGCGAGCGAGTCGAACAAGGGCTGCAGGGCGAACGGCCGCTTCTCCGGCTTGAAGGCGCCGGCGTCGAGCTTAGAGATGTCGAGCAGCGCATCGAGCAGCGATTCCACCGCGCCTAGGCTGGCGTCGATCTTGCCGCCGAGGTCGTTGCCGGGATCGCGGTCGATCATCGCCGCGGTGAACAGGCGCGCGGCATGCAGCGGCTGCAGCAGGTCGTGGCTGGCCGCGGCGATGAAGCGCGTCTTGCCGAGGTTGGCGGCCTCGGCCTCGGCGCGGCTCGCCTCCAGCTCGGCGGTGCGCTCGATCACGCGCTGCTCCAAGGTCTCGGTCGACTGGCGCAGCTGGCGATCGCTTTCGCGCAGCGCCTCGGCGGTGTGCACGCGCGCCGTTACGTCGTTACAGGTGGCGACGAAGCCACCGCCGGGCAGCGGATCCAGCCGTAGCTCGATGACGCGACCTTCGCGGGTGGTGATTTCGTGGGTCTGGGGCGCCTCGGGCCGACGCAGCAAGGCGTCGACGTCGGGCGCCGCGCCGAACTCGCGCGGCGTGGCGCCGACCGCCACCGACGCGTCGTCGAGCGCCAGCAGCGCGGTAAAGCGATCGTTGAAGATTTCCAGCCGGCCGTCGCGGTCGAAGGCAGCGATGCCCATGCCGACGTGGTCGAGCGTATTGCGCAGGATCTCGTAGTTGTAGCGGATCGCCTCCGACGCCTCGTCGATCAGGGCACGCGCGCTGCGCGGCAGCAGCCGGCCGCGGCGGCCGAAGGCGGCGACGATGATGCGGGCGGAGGCAGCGCCCAGCGTGCCCGACAGCACGCGCTCGGCGCGCGTCAGCGCCACCTCGATGGAAAGCCGCTCGCCGGCCAGCGCGCGCATGGCGCGCTCCGAGCCGACGAAGCGCGCCAATAGCTCGCGCAGCTCGTTGATGCGCGCGGCATCGGCCGGCGCCTGGCGCTGCGGCTGTTCAGGTTCGGCGCCCAGCACGAAGGCGTCGGCCTGCTCCGCGTCGGCGCCGCGCGCCCGTACCAACAGCGACACGCCGACCAGCAGCAGGGCATTGACGACGATGCCGACGACGAAGCCCTGCCCCACCGGATCGAGCTCGGCGAACGGCGCGGGCAGATAAGGGTTCAGCGGCGCGACGTGGCCGCCGCCCGCGGTCTGCTGCAGCGTCGGCAGCAGCAACGCGTAGAGCCAGACGACGAAGCCGCCGACTAGGCCTGCCACCACGCCGTAGCGATGCGCCTGCCGCCAATAGAGGCCGAGCACGACACCGGGCGCGAAGTTGGCGACGGCGCAGAAGCTGATCATGCCTATCGAGGCGAGCGGCAGATAGCCCGAGATGATGCGCTCGTAAGAGTAGCCCGCCATCAGGATCAGCACGACGGCGGCGCGGCGCACGAACACCACCAGCGGGCCCATGTCCCGCGACACCCCGGCTTGGCGACGCAGCACATAGGGCATCACGAGTTCATTGCCGATCATGCCCGACAACGCCATGCAGGCCACGATCACCATCGAGGTCGCGGCCGACAGGCCGCCGATGAAGACGAAGGCCGACAGCCAGCTCTCGCCGTTGGTCAGCGGCAGCTGAAGGACATAGAGGTCGGGGCTGGTCTGCGAGCCCAGCATCAGCAGGCCGCCCGCCGCGATCGGCACGACGAACAGGTTGATCAGCACCAGGTAGATCGGAAACAGCCAGCGCGCCGTCTTGAGACTCGCCGGATGGTCGTGCTCGACCACCGCGACATGGAACTGGCGCGGCAGGCAGAGGAAGGCCATGCCTGACAAGAGCGTGGTCACCACCCAGGTAAGCGGCGAGCCCTCGCGAAACACACGATCGGCAACCGCCGGCACGCTCTCGACCTGCGCCAGCAGGTCAGCCGGGCCGCTGAACAGCACGAACAGCACGAACGGTCCGACGGTGAGCAACGCGAGCAGCTTCACCACCGATTCGAAGGCGATCGCCAGCATCATGCCGCGATGCTGCTCGGAGGCCTGCACGTTGCGCACGCCGAACAGGATGGTGAACACCGCCATCAGGGCGGCGACGATCAGCGAGGTGTCGGTATGGACCACGCCCGGCAGGCTGCCCGCCACCGGCGTGGGGGCGGCGATCGAGCGGAAGGTCGAGGATACGGCCTGCAGTTGCAGGGCGATGTAGGGCAGCACGCCGACCGTGGCGAACAGGGTGGCGGTGACGCCGACGGCGCGGCTCTTGCCGTAGCGCGAGGCGAGAAAGTCCGCGATCGAGGTGACGTTGTGCTGCTTGGCCAGCCGCACCATCTTGCGCAGCATCGGGTAGCCCACGACCACGACCAGCGCCGGGCCGGTATAGATCAGGATGAAGTCGATGCCCGAGGTCGCCGCACGGCCGACGGCGCCGTAGAACGTCCACGACGTGCAGTAGATGGCCAGCGACAGGCCATAGACGGCCGGCGCGACCGAGCTTGCCGACCAATCGCGGGCATATCGGTCGCCGAAATAGGCGATGGCGAAGAGCAGGCCGACATAGGCCAGCGACAGCGCCAGGACGGTTGGTTCCGTCATCATCCCTGAGCGTTTCTCCCGACCGTCATTGAACCCGAGCGGCGGGGCCGCTACAAGCGCGCCAACCCCGTTTCACACTGACCCGACCGGAGCCGCCGATGGCCGCGTACCAATACGTCTATGTCATGAAGGGCCTGAACAAGACCTACCCGGGCGGCAAGCAGGTCCTGAAGGACATCTGGCTGTCGTTCTTCCCGGGTGCCAAGATCGGCGTGCTGGGCCTCAACGGCTCGGGCAAGTCGACCCTGCTGCGGGTCATGGCCGGCCAGGACGACAACTTCACCGGCGAGGCCTGGGCGGCCGAGGGTGCCAAGCTTGGCCTGCTGGAGCAGGAACCCAAGCTCGACGCCGCGAAGGACGTTTTGGGCAACGTCATGGACGGCGCCGGCGAGATGGCCCGCATGCTGGCCCGCTTCGAGGAGGTATCGAACGCCTTCTCCGATCCCGACGCCGACATGGACAAGCTGATCGCCGAGCAGGCCGAGCTGCAGGAGAAGATCGACGCCGGCAACGGCTGGGACCTGCAGCGCACGGTCGAGATCGCCATGGACGCGCTGCGCTGCCCGCCCAGCGACGCCGACGTCGAGAAACTGTCGGGCGGCGAACGGCGCCGCGTGGCGCTCTGCCGGCTGCTGCTCAGCAAGCCCGACCTGCTGCTGCTCGACGAGCCGACCAACCATCTCGACGCCGAGTCCGTCGCCTGGCTGGAGCGGCACCTCGCCGAGTTCCCCGGCACCGTCGTGGCCGTCACCCACGACCGCTACTTCCTCGACAATGTCGCGGGCTGGATCCTCGAGCTCGACCGCGGCGCCGGCATCCCGTGGGAAGGCAACTACACCTCCTGGCTGAAGCAGAAGGATCAGCGGCTGGCGCTGGAGGAGAAGGCCGCCGACACCCGCCGCCGCACGCTGCAGCGAGAGCTGGAATGGATGGGCCAGAGCGCCCAGGCGCGGCGCACCAAGAGCAAGGCGCGAATCGCGGCCTACAACCAGATGGTCGAGGAGGAACAGAAGGCCACGCTCGACACGGCGCAGATCGTCATCCCGGCCGGCCCGCGGCTCGGTGACCACGTCATCAGGGCCGAGAAGATCTCCAAGGGCTTCGGCGATCGGCTGCTGATCGACGATCTCACTTTCAACCTGCCGCCGGGCGGCATCGTCGGCGTGATCGGCCCCAACGGCGCCGGCAAGACCACGCTGTTCAAGATGATCACCGGCCAGGACAAGCCGGATTCGGGCACCTTCTCGGTCGGCCCGACGGTCAAGCTGGGCTATGTCGACCAGAGCCGCGAGACGCTCGATCCCAACAAGACGGTGTGGGAGGAGCTGTCGGGCGGACTCGACATCATCAAGCTCGGCAACCGCGAGATTTCCAGCCGGGCCTATTGCGGCTCGTTCAACTTCAAGGGCGCCGACCAGCAGAAGAAGGTCGGCCAGCTTTCGGGCGGCGAGCGCAACCGCGTCAATCTCGCCAAGATGCTGAAGAGCGGCGCCAACGTGCTGCTGCTCGACGAGCCGACCAACGACCTCGACGTCGACACGCTGCGCGCGTTGGAAGAGGCGCTGGTCGACTTCGCCGGTTGCGCCGTCATCATCAGCCACGATCGCTGGTTCCTCGACCGCATCGCCACCCACATGCTGGCCTTCGAGGGCGACAGCCACGTCGAATGGTTCGAGGGCAACTACCAGGACTACGAGGCCGACCGCCATCGCCGGCTCGGCACCGACGCCGACCAACCGCACCGCATCAAGTACAAGCCGCTGGTGAGGAACTAGCGCAAGCTCAGCCTTTTTGTGAGTCATACTCTTGCCGGAGCGCGGACCTCCAGGTCCGCTCAAGTCATCCTGAGCGAAGCGAAGGATCTCATGCCGTTTGCAAGCGGTGATGAGGTCCTTCGCTTCGCTCAGGACGACAGAGCATGAGCGGACCTGGAGGTCCGCGCTCCGGCAAGACACACGGGAGGCAACATTGCAGACCAACCAGAGTTGGCGATGGCCCTTCTCGATGCCGCAGGACATCCTCGGCATCCGGTTCGCGCTCAACGTCGCCATCGCCACGGTGATCGTCTGGTACTCGCTGAAGTACATGGTCGATACCAATCCGATCTGGGCGATCGCCTCGATGGTGGCGGCGTCGGATCCACAGGTGAACGAGGCGGCCCGCATGTTCAGGAGCCGCCTCATCAACGTGCTGGTGGGCGGCGTGGTCGGCCTGCTGTTCCTCGTTGTCGGCGGCCCGGCCGAGTGGATGCTGCCCTTCGCGCTCGCCGTGACCGTCCTGCTGTCGTCGTACGTCGTCCATATCCAGACGATGTGGCGCCAGGCGCCGATCACGGCGGCCATCGTCATCGCCAGCGGCGTCACCAGCCATTCCAGGGTGAGCGGCGTTGAGCACGGCCTGCACAAGGTCGCCGAAGTCGTCTTCGGCTGCCTTGTCGGGCTGCTCGTAAGCTGGGCAATGGCCAAGATTTGGCCGATCAACCGCCCGGCCGACCTCAAGGGCCCGTAGTCCGCAGCAAAAGCCCAATTTCATGCAATAATCACAGTGCTGATGCAGTTTTCGTTGGCTTGTGGCAGAAGACCGCCCGAAAGGAGCGGACATGCTGACTGACGATCAACGCCAGGTCATCGAGGCCGAAGAGCAGCTACGGCACGAAGTGAGGAGACGGCTGGACACGGAAAATCCGCCGCCGCCTCCCCCGCCGGCCCCGGAGCCAAAGATCGGCTTCGGTAAAAGGGTATTCGACTTCTTCAACAGCTCGGTCGGCATGTGGCTGTTGTCGTCGGTCGTCCTGACCGGCGGCGCGGCGCTGTTGCAGAACATCCAGCACAATCACGAGATCGCGCAGCAGAACCGCCAGCAGCTCTCCACGCACCGCTTCGAGATCACGCACCGTCTCGACCAGATGGAATACGGCCTGCGCCGCGCCAAGACGGTGGGCGACGCCAAGACCGCCATGGACAACATGTTCAAGAGCAAATACCCGCTGACCCCGGAGCTGCAGAATCGCAGCCTCGCCTCGCTCTATCTCAGCATGTACCAGCTTATGTCTGGCACCGAGCAGGAGAAGTCGCAGCAGGCGATGACGTTCGTCCGACGTCTCGAGGAAGCGGAACTGTCATTGCAGGCCGAGACCGACGATAACGACAAGCTCGACGACAAGCAGAAGGAGCGGATGCACAAGCTGATCCAATCGATCAAGGCGCTGCATCACTCCGTCGATGCGAATGCCAAGTGATTGGCGCCAAGCGATCGGCGCCAGGTGATCGGCCAGATCGCCGCTAGATCCGCTGATCCATCTCCAACGCGGGCTCCGGCACGTCGACGCAGCCGATGATGCGCGCGGGCACGCCGGCCGCGGTGCAGCCGGCGGGCACCGGCTCCAGCACCACGCTGCCGGCCGCGATCTTGGCGCAGGCGCCGATCTCGATATTGCCCAGCACCTTGGCGCCGGCGCCCAGAAGCACACCGCGCCGCACCTTGGGATGGCGGTCGCCGCGTTCCTTGCCGGTACCGCCCAAGGTTACGCCGTGCAGCATCGACACGCCGTCCTCGACGACCGCGGTCTCGCCGATCACCACGCCGGTGCCGTGGTCAATGAAGATGCCCTTGCCGATGCGCGCGCCGGGATGGATGTCGAGCCCGAACAAGGCGCTGGCGCGGCTCTGCAGGAAGTGCGCGAGAGTCTGGCGGCCTTGCAGCCACAGCCAATGGGCGACGCGCGAGGTCTGCAGCGCGTGATAGCCCTTGAACCAGAGCAGCGGATCGAGATGCGAGGTGCAGGCTGGATCGCGATCGGCGACGGCCACGATGTCGAGACGCGCCGCTAGTCCGATGGCCGGATCGGCGGTCAGCGCCTCATCGAAGATCTGGCGGATCAGCGCGGCGGGCACTTCGGTGGTGCCGGCAAGCCGGGCCAGATGATAGCTCAGCGCATTTTCGAACTTGGGCTGGCTGAGTATGGTGGCATGCAGGGTGCCCGCCAGCACCGGTTCGGCCGCAGCAGCCGTCTGCGCGGCCTCGCGGATCCTGGTCCAAACCGGGTCTATCGAGCGGGGTTCCGCTGCGTTCTTTGCGACGGCGCTATCCATATGGCGTTCTCCTCGGGCCGGCCGTTGCTCTGTCACGGCGGGCCGATCGATACGCCTCCCACCGGCTAGTCTATGTCGGGCGCCTTATGGGTGCAATTCACCGCGACGCCCGGGATTCGAGTTCGTCGATCAATGGCTGCACCTTGCCGCCGTTCTGCTGGATGTAGGAATTGAAATCCGAACGTCTAGTCATGACCATGCTGACGCCCTCGATCTTGACGTCGGTGATGCGCAGGCCGGCCGGCAGCTGGCGGACCTCCCATTCGAGCTTGATGGGCTGGCCGTTGGTCTGGTTCAGCCGGCTGTCGACGACCCACACGCCGTTGGGCCGGGACGTCGTCTTGCCGATGGCGAGCGTCTGGCCGCCGTACTGGCCGAAGCGCTCGGCATAGGCCTTGGCCTCGGCGGTCTCGGTCGCCTTCACGAAGCGGGCCTGCTGCTCGGACGTGGCCTTGGCCCAATGGGTTCCGAGCGCCGTCTGCGCCATGTAGGGCAGGTCGAACCGGGTCTGCAGGACCTGCTGGATCGCGGCCTGGCGCTGCGCGCCAGTCGTGGTCTTGATGATGTCGATGGCCTGGGCCGCGGTGGCGGAGACCAAATCGGCCGCCGGCTCGGCGGCGAGGGCGGGCACCGCAACGAGCGCAACGGCGGCACCAGCGGCGAGACGAAAAGCGAGGCGACGGCAAGCGAGCAGCGGCAATGGTCGCTCCTTCAATGAATCTGGTTCAATAAACCTGGCGAATTGTTACCGCAGGTTTCTTACCGCACCAGCGCGAGATTGTCGCGACGCTCCAGTTCACTCTTGGTGTCGGTCTTGTCACGCTTCGCGCGAATAAGGTCGGCACGGTTCTGGGTGTAGGCCGAGCGAAGTGCTGCGTAGTAGTCGACGCTGTTCTTCTCGATATCGTCCAGCGCGAACATGGTGCGCGAGCGATAGTCGATGACATTCAGGCCGTAGCGCGGGAGGCCGATGTACCACCAGTCCCAGTTGAAGGCGATCGGAAGGATCTGGAACGGATCGATCGCGTAATCGATCATCAGGCCGGTCGCATCGCGCGCATTGGACGGTCCGGCAAGCGGCAGCACGAGGTAGAAGCCGCCATTCTCCGGCTCGACGCCCTTGCCCGCCCAGATGCCGATCGTCTGGCCGGCATCGGTCTTGGTGCGCTCGAGGCCCATCATGGCGGCGACGTCGAACAGGCCGGCCAAGCCCAAGGTCGAGTTCACCAGGAAGCGCGCCATGGTGACGCCGGCGCGGCTGGGATCGCCCTGGAAGACCTCGTTTATCGCCGTCACCGGCTCACCGAGATTGTCCAAAAGATTGCGTACGCTTTTCTGGGCCTTCTCGGGCACCCAGTCACGATAGAGCACCGCGACAGGCCGGACCGCCATCACGTCGACGGCGCGATTGATCGAGAAGATGAAGCGGTTGGGCGTCTCGATCGGGTCCCATACCTCGGAGGCGCCGGTATCGTTGACCGCACAGCCACCCAGCAGGGTTGCAGCAACGGCCCCCGCGACGACCGAAGTACGGACGCGGGCGGCCATCTTGAACACACTTGCCATCATCAACGCCAACCCTGGGTCCATCCCCGCAGGCACCGGCACGCCGGGCCAAAGACACGAAGTTCGAAAATGAGTGTTGCACACGGATGCTGCGGTTTGAAGTGAATAGGCAAGAGAGCTTTGCCACGTTGCTTCGTGGCAACAATTTTCGTCCCTCGAATCCTCTCTTGCATACATAAAGATATGCTTATATTCTTCACTTCATGGATCACCTCCTCACCCTCCTGCGGGCCGCGGCCGAAGACACGCGGTTGCGCATCCTGGCGCTGGCGGCGCGCGAGGATCTGACGGTCAGCGACTATGTGCATGTGCTGGGGCAGAGCCAGCCGCGGGTTTCACGCCATCTGAAGCTCCTGGTCGAAGCGGGCCTGCTCGAGCGCTTCCGCGAAGCGCAGTTCACCCGCTTTCGCCTCGTGACCTCGGGCGACGATGCCGCCCTGGTGCGTGAGTTCGTGCGCCGGCTCGATCCCAAGCATGCCCGCATCGCCGCCGACCGCTCCCGGCTCGATGCCCTGCAGCAGCGGCGCCAGACGGCCGCGGCGCGCTTCTTCCGCGACAATGCCCAGCGCTGGGACGAGCTGCGTGCCTTGCATGTGGCCGACCGCGAGATCGAGCGCGCGCTTGCCCATCACCTGCCGGTCGGCGCGCGCCGGCTGCTGGATATCGGCACCGGCACAGGCCGGCTGCTCGAGGTGCTGGCGCCCAAGGTCGAGCAGGCGATCGGCGTCGACCAGTCGCGCGAGATGCTGGCGCTGGCCCGCGCCAACCTCGCCAAGTCCGGCATCGACAATGCCGACATCCGCCAGGGCGACATGTATGCCCTGCCCTTCGAATCCGATGCCTTCGACGTGGTCACCATCCATCACGTGCTGCACTACGCCGACGACCCGGCGGCGGCCCTTGCCGAGGCGGCGCGCGTCGTGCGCCCGGGTGGCGTCGTGCTGGTGGTCGACTTCTCGCCGCACGATCTGGTCGAGCTCAAGCGCGAACACGCCCACGTCCATCTCGGCTTCGCCGACAACCAGGTACAGGGCTGGCTGAAGAGTGCGGGGCTGAACCCGCTCGAGCCCATCCATTTCCCCGGCCGCCGGATCATGACCGGCATCTGGCGCGGCGAGCGCGAGCTGCCGACACGCACCTCGACGCGCCATGTCACCCACCCCGCCCATGGAGTTTCGCGATGAGTCCCGACACTGGTCCCCTTGGCGGCCCCTACAGCGTGTCGACGGCCGAGTTTCCCGCGCGCGCGCCGCAACGCCTGAAGGTCTCGTTCGAGTTCTCCCCGCCCAAGACCGAGGCGGCGGAGCGCACCCTGTGGGAGACCGTGACGCGCCTGGTTCCACTCCAGCCGACGTTCTTCTCGGTGACGTACGGCGCCGGCGGCTCGACGCGCCAGCGCACCCACGAGACCGTTGCGCGGCTGAAGAAGGAGACCGGCGTCGATGCCGCGGCTCACCTCACCTGTGTCGGCGCCACGCAAGGCGAGATCGATGACATCGCCCGTGCCTATTGGGATGCCGGCATCCGCCACATCGTGGCGCTGCGCGGCGATCCGCCGTCCGGCATGGGCGGCAAGTACAGCCCCCATCCCGGCGGCTATGCCAATGCTGCCGAGCTGATCGCCGGCCTGAAGAAGATCGGCCCGTTCCAGATCAGTGTCGCGGCCTACCCAGAGAAACACCCCGATTCGCCGGACGACACGGCCGACCTGGAGAATCTCAAGCGCAAGGTCGACGCCGGCGCCGACCGCTGCATCACGCAGTTCTTCTTCGAGGTTGATGACTTCCTGCGCTTCCGCGACCGCGCCGCGGCAATGGGTGTGAATGCGCCAATCGTGCCCGGCATCATGCCGGTCTCGAATTTCCAGTCGGTGGCGAGAATCGCCGGACTCTGCGGTTCCAAAGTACCACCCTGGTTTGCCGGACTGTTCGAGGGTCTTGATGAAGACGTCGAAACCCGCCGCATGATCGCCGCGACCGTAGCGGGCGATCTTTGCCGGCGCCTGCGCGATGAAGGCGTGGACCAGTTCCATTTCTACACGCTGAACCGCGCCGACCTCACCTTCGCGATCTGCCATTTGCTGGGAGTACGTCCACAATGAATCGCGCCGAAAAAGCCGAGCTGCTGCGCGAGATCGGCAGCGAACGAATCCTGGTCAAGGACGGGCCCTATGGCTCGATGATCCAGACCTACCGTCTCGACGAGGAAGGTTTCCGCGCCGGGCGGTCGTTCACGCACGACCAGAAGGGCAACAACGACCTGCTGAACCTGACGCGTCCCGACGTCGTGGGCGAGATCTGCAACGCCTATATCGACGCCGGCGCCGACATCCTGGCGACCAACACCTTCAACGCCAATGCCATCAGCTTGAGTGACTACGGCATCGCCGACATGGCGCGCGAGGTCAATCTCGCCGCCGCCAAGCTGACCCGCAAATGCGCCGACGAGGCGACGGCGAAGAACCCCGACAAGCCGCGCTTCGTCGTCGGCGCGCTCGGCCCCACCAACAAGACGCTGTCGGTGTCGCCCAACGTCAACGATCCGGGCTATCGCGCCGTCAGCTTCGACGAGGTGAAGGGCATCTACCGCGAGCAGATCGACGGGCTCCTGGACGGCGGCGTCGACTTCATCCTGATCGAGACGGTGTTCGACACGCTGAACGCCAAGGCTGCCCTGGTCGCTGCGGACGAGGCGGCCGAGGCGCGCGGCGAGGAACTGCCGGTCATGGTGTCGATGACCTTGACCGACTTGGCCGGCCGCAACCTGTCGGGCCAGACCGTCGAGGCGTTCTGGCATTCGGTGCGTCACGCCAAGCCGTTGACCATGGGCCTGAACTGCAGCTTCGGCGCGACGGAGCTGCATCCCTACGTGAACGCGCTCAACCCGCAAGTCGAGGGCATGCTCTGCGTCTATCCCAACGCCGGCCTGCCCAACGAGCTCGGGGCCTACGACGAGCCGCCGGAGATGACGGCCAAGCTGGTCAAGGGCTGGGCCGAAAACGGCTGGCTGAACGTGGTCGGCGGCTGTTGCGGCACGACGCCGGCGCACATCAAGGCGATCGCCGAGGCGGTCAAGGACGTGAAGCCGCGGCAGTGGCATGCCCTGCCCCCGGCACTTCGTCTCTCCGGCATGGAGGCAGCGAGTTTCTTCTGATGTCTGACGAGTCCAACAACAGCGTACCGCGCGCCACCTTCATCAATATCGGTGAGCGCACCAACGTCACCGGATCGGCCCGCTTCAAGAAGCTGATCCTGGAAGGCGATTACACGGCTGCGATCGAGGTCGCGCGCCAGCAGGTCGAGAGCGGCGCCCAGATCATCGACGTCAACATGGACGAAGGCCTTCTGGACGCCGAGAAGGCGATGGACACGTTCCTGAAGCTGATCGCGTCCGAGCCCGACATCGCCCGCGTGCCGATCATGATCGACAGCTCCAAGTGGAGCGTGATCGAGGCCGGGCTGAAGTGCGTCGCCGGCAAGCCGATCGTGAACTCGATCTCCATGAAGGAGGGCATCGAGCCGTTCATCGAGCATGCCCGCAAGGTGCGCCGCTACGGTGCCGCGGTCGTGGTCATGGCGTTCGACGAGAAGGGCCAAGCCGATACCAAGGAGCGCAAGGTCGAGATCTGCGCCAAGGCCTACGACATCCTGGTCAACCAAGTCGGATTCCCGGCCGAGGACATCATCTTCGATCCCAACATCTTCGCCGTCGCCACCGGCATCGAGGAGCACAACAACTACGGCGTCGACTTCATCGAGGCGACGCGCGAGATCAAGCAGCGCTGCCCCAACGCCAAGATCTCGGGCGGCGTGTCGAACCTCTCCTTCGCCTTCCGCGGCAACGAGCCGGTGCGCAAGGCCATGCATTCGGTGTTCCTGTATCACGCCATCCAGGCGGGCATGGACATGGGCATCGTCAATGCCGGCCAGCTCGAGGTCTACGACCAGATCCCGCAGGAGCTGCGCGACGCCTGCGAGGACGTGATCCTCAATCGCAACCCCGACTCCACCGAACGGCTGCTCGAACTCGCGCCCAAGTACAAGGGCACCGGCGAGGTCGCCGAGACCCAGGACGCCGAATGGCGCAGCTGGCCGGTCGAGAAGCGCCTGGAGCACGCCCTGGTCAAGGGCATGGACCAGTTCGTCGTCGCCGACACCGAGGAGGCGCGCCAGCAGATCGCGCGGCCGATCGAGGTCATCGAGGGCCCGCTGATGGCCGGCATGAACGTGGTCGGCGATCTCTTCGGCTCGGGCAAGATGTTCCTGCCGCAGGTGGTCAAGAGCGCGCGCGTCATGAAGAAGGCGGTCGCGCACCTGCTGCCCTACATCGAGGCCGAGAAGACCGCGACGTCGCGGCCCAAGGGCAAGATCGTCATGGCGACGGTCAAGGGCGACGTCCACGACATCGGCAAGAACATCGTCGGCGTGGTCCTGCAGTGCAACAACTTCGAGGTCATCGATCTCGGCGTCATGGTGCCGTTCCAGGAGATCCTGAAGTCGGCCAACGACAACAAGGCCGACATCATCGGCCTCAGCGGGCTGATCACGCCGTCGCTCGACGAGATGGTGACGGTAGCCGAGGAGATGACGCGCCAGGGCTTCCATCTGCCGCTGCTGATCGGCGGCGCCACGACCTCCAAGGTGCACACCGCGCTCAGGATCGCGCCACGCTACAACGGCACGACCGTCCATGTGCTCGACGCCTCGCGCGCGGTCGGCGTGTGCACGGCGCTGGTCTCGGAATCGGGCGCGCAGGCCGCCGACTTCGCCGCCAAGGTCGCGACGGAATACGAGGCGATCCGAGTCGAACGCGCCGGCGGCACCAAGGAAAAGGTCATCCCGCTGCAGGCTGCGCGCGCCAACGCCTTCAAGATCGACTGGTCGTCCTACACGCCGCCCAAGCCGGCAGTGACCGGCTCGCGGGTCTTCGCCGAGTATCCGCTGCACGAGCTGGTCGAGCGCATCGACTGGACGCCGTTCTTCCGCGCCTGGGAGCTGGCCGGCAACTATCCGGCCATCCTCGAGGACAAGGTCGTGGGCGAAAGCGCGCGCAAGCTCTACGCCGATGCGCGCAAGATGCTCGACCATATCGTGCGCGAGAAGTGGCTGACGGCCAAGGGCGTGGTCAGCTTCTGGCCGTGCCGGCGCGACGGCGACGACGTCGTGCTGTTCGAGGACGACACGCATACCAAGGAGATCTCGCGGCTCTACTTCCTGCGCCAGCAGATCGAGAAGCGCGCGCCGCGCGCCAACATGTGCCTGGCCGACTTCATCTCGCCCAAGGCCGACTGGATCGGCGGCTTCGCCGTGACGGCAGGCCACGGCATCGAGGAGCACCTGGCGCGCTTCAAGGCCGACCACGACGACTACTCGGACATCCTGCTGAAGGCGCTAGCCGACCGTCTGGCCGAGGCCTTCGCCGAGCGCCTGCACGAGCGGGTGCGCAAGACCCTGTGGGGCTACGCGCCCGACGAGGCGCTCAGCAACGACGAGCTGGTGCGCGAGAAGTATCGCGGCATCCGGCCGGCGCCAGGCTATCCCGCCTGCCCGGACCACAGCCAGAAGCCTGAGCTGTTCCGGCTGCTCAATGCCGGCCAGAACGCCGCCATCAGCCTGACCGAGAGCTTCGCCATGCTGCCGACGGCGGCGGTGTCGGGCTACTACTTCGCCCATCCCGATGCGCAGTATTTCGGCGTCGCCCGCATCGGCCACGACCAGGTCGAGGACTATGCCAAGCGGCGCGGCTGCACGATCGAGCAGGCAGAGAAGTGGCTGCGGCCGAACATCGGGTATTAGCGGAGCGC
>NZ_BKAJ01000214.1 GCF_007992495.1 Reyranella soli | reverse complement strand
GCGGCAGCTGGAGCTGCCGGCCAACGGCTGGACCCGCCGCTACCGCGCGCGCGTGCACGGCCTGGTCGACGAGGCGCGGCTCGCGGCGCTGGGCAAGGGCATCACCATCGAGGGCGTGCGCTATGGCGCCATCCAGGCCAAGCTCGAGCGCCAGCAGCGCACCAATGCCTGGCTCGAGATCGCGCTCACCGAAGGCAAGAACCGCGAAGTGCGCCGCGTGCTCGCCCATCTCGACCTGCCGGTGATGCGCCTGATCCGCGTCGCCTTCGGCCCGTTCTATCTCGGCGAGCTCGATCGCAACCAGGTCGAGGAGGTGCCGCAACAGGCCCTCGCCAGCCTGCTGGGCGTCAAGCCGCCGCCGCGCAAGGCCGGCTGGGCCAAGCCCAAAGCGCCTTCACGCCCGCACCGACGGCGGCACTGATGCTGAAGATCGTCGGCGGCAAGCATCGCGGCCGCACCATCGCCACGGCCGAAGGCCAGGCCACCCGCCCGACGGCGAGCCGCGCCCGCGAGGCGCTGTTCAACATCCTGGCCCACGCCAACTGGCGCGACGACGGCACCTCGCCCCTGATCGACGTGCGCGTGCTCGACGCCTTCGCGGGCTCGGGCGCGCTCGGGCTGGAGGCACTATCGCGCGGCGCCGCGCACGCGACCTTCCTCGACAACGATGCGACGGCGATCAAGCTGATTGGCGAGAACCTGCGTAAGCTCGGCGAGACCGGCGCCGCCAAGGTGGTGCGTGCCGATGCGACGCGGCCGCCGCCCGGCCGCGATCCCTGCGACCTCGTCTTCCTCGATCCGCCCTATCGATCGGGCCAGGCCGCGCCGGCGCTGGGCGCGCTCGCCGCCGCGGGCTGGGTGGCACCGGACGCCATCGTCACCGTCGAGCTGGCGCACAACGAGGACATCGTGCCGCCGTCGGGCTTCGAGGCGATCGACGAGCGCCGCTATGGCGCGGCCAAGATCGTGATCCTGCGAGGCAAGCCGTGACGCTCAACGCTCCGCTCTACATGCTGCGCCACGGCGAGACGGCGTGGAACACCGAACGGCGCATGCAGGGCACCAAGGATTCAGCACTCACCGAGCGTGGCCGCGCCCAGGCGCTGGCGATGGGCCGCACGCTCAAGGCCGAGCTTGCGCGCACGCCCGGCCCCACGATCTTCCTGCGCAGCCCGCTCGGCCGCGTGCGCGAGACGTCGGAGATCATCGGCCGCGAGCTCGGCCTCGATGCCGCCGAGTGGCGTGACGATCCTCGCTTGGCCGAGCTGAGCTACGGCCAGTGGGAAGGCTTCAGCTGGAAGGACATCGAGGCCACGCATCCCACGGCGCTCAGCGACTGGCGCGCCGATCCGCACGGCTACTGCCCGCCGGGCGGCGAGACCCATGCCGAGCTGCGCCGGCGCTCGGCCGAGGTGCTGGCCGAGATCATCGCCTCGAAGAGGCGCACGGTCGTCGTCGGCCACGGCGTCAGCGGCGCGGTGCTGCGCGGCATCAACCTCGGGCTCGACGCCAAGGCGATGTTCGTCCTGGAAAAGCCGCAGGACGCCTTCTTCCGCCTGCTGACGGGCATCGAGGAAAAGATCTTCTGTAGTTAGCGCGACAGCCGCGCGGTGCGCTGGCAGCCCGTGGTCTCGCTGACCACCAGGCTGGCACCCTCGCTTCGCGCGGTCAGCTTGCCCTGACGCCGGTCGGCGGCTTTCACCGAGGCGACGCTGACCAGGGAAAACGGGCCACTTGGCTTGGCCACGCCGTGGATCTGCCACAGGCCGGGCGTCGGTGCCGGCGGTGGCGCCTTCTTGAGGTTGGGCACCGGACCGTGCGCGGTCGTGTCGTAGGCCGAGCCGTCGACGAAGCCGTTCTCGATCACGATCACGAAGTCGAGCGGGGCGTTGCACGAACCGCCGTCGCTCGTGCCGCGCCATTGGCCGTCGAGGGGCGAAGAGGGCGTCGGCTGGGCAAACGCCTGGGTCGTCGTGGCCAAGAGGAACGCCACCAGCAGAATGTGCTTCATCGCCTTCCGAACAGTCGCTCGATGTCGGCCAACTTCAGCTCTACATAGGTCGGCCGGCCGTGATTGCACTGGCCGGAATGCGGTGTCGCCTCCATTTGCCGCAGCAGGGCGTTCATCTCATCGACCGTGAGGCGGCGGCCGGCGCGCACCGAGGTGTGGCAGGCGAGCGTGCCGCACACTTCCTCGATCTTCTCCTTGAGCGACAGATGATCGCCCATCTCGCCGAGCTCGTCGGCGAGATCGCGCACCAGGCCCTGGACGTCGACTTCGCCCAGCACCGCGGGCATTTCGCGCACGACCACTGCGCCCAAGCCGAACGGCTCCAGCACCAGGCCCAGCTCGGCGAGCTCACCGGCGCGCTGCGCCAGGCGGCGCGCGCCGTCCTCGCCGATCTCGACGACTTCGGGCAGCAGCAGCGTCTGGCGCTTCACGCCGTCGGCCTGCAACTGGTCCTTCAGGCGCTCGTGCATCAGCCGCTCGTGCGCGGCGTGCTGATCGACGATCACCACGCCCTGGTCGGTCTGGGCGACGATGTAGGTCTCGTGCAGCTGCGCCCGCGCCACGCCCAGCGGATAGTGCTGGCCGTTGCCGTTCGATGTTTCGGTGGGCGTCTCGACGCGCGCCGACGGTGCGTCGAACGGCGACATGAATTGCATGGCCGCTTCAGCAAGACCACGCGGCACCGACGAACCGTGACCGCCCCCCATCGGCAGCGGCATCGAATAACCCGTGTGCGGCCGCAAAGCGCCCAGCGCTGCGTCGGCGACGGTCGTGCTGGCGCGATGGCCGGCGGCGGCGAGCGCCGTGCGCAGCGCCCCCACGATCAGGCCGCGCACGATGCCTGCGTCGCGGAAGCGCACCTCGGTCTTGGCGGGATGGACGTTGACGTCGACCAGCGCGGTCGGCGCCTCGAGGAACAGCGCCACCATGGGATGGCGATCGCGCGCCAGGAAATCCTGGTAGGCGCCGCGCACCGCACCGGCCAGCAGCTTGTCGCGCACCGGCCGGCCGTTGACGAAGAGATACTGGTGCTGGCCGGTCGGCCGGTTGAGCGTTGGCAGGCCGGCGAAGCCGGTCAGCCGGAAGCCCTCGCGGTTGGCGTCGATGGCGACGGTATTGTCGGCGAACTCGCGGCCCATGATGGCGGCCAGCCGCTCCAGCCGCGCCGCGTCCGGCCGCTCCCCGTCAGATCCGGCGAGCAGAGAGGGATTGGCCGCCGGCAGGTCGACCAGCGTGCGCTCCTCGCTTTCCAGGCGGAAGGCGATGGCGGGATGGGCCATGGCGAGGCGGCGCAGGGCATCGGCGACATGGCCCGATTCGGTGCGCGGCTCCTTGAGGAATTTCAGCCGCGCCGGCGTCGCAAAGAAGAGATCGCGCACTTCCACGCGCGTGCCGGCGGGATGCGCCGCGGGCCGCGGCTCGCCTTTGGCGCCGCCTTCGATGTCGAGGCTCCAGGCCGTATCGGCGCCGACCGGCCGCGAGGTGAGGACGAAGCGGCTCACCGAGGCGATCGAGGGCAAGGCCTCGCCGCGGAACCCCAAGGTGCGGATGTCACTGAGATCGTCGTCGGGCAGCTTGGAGGTGCAGTGCCGCTCGACGGCCAGCGCCATCTCCTCGCGCGTCATGCCGACACCGTCGTCGACCACGGAGATGAAGCTGCGGCCGCCCTCCTTCAGGACGACGGCGATGCGACGCGCGCCCGCGTCGATCGCGTTCTCGACCAGCTCCTTGACCGCGCTCGCCGGACGCTCGACAACCTCGCCCGCGGCGATGCGGTTGACCAAGGTCGAGGGAAGGCGGCGTAGCGCGCTCATGGCATTCTCATCTTACGCCCGCCGGCTCTGGGAAAGATACTGGCGGGCCGATCCCGCTATTACGGATCTGCGGTGATACCCACCGGCTTGCCGACGACGACCGTGGTCAGGGCCTCGTCGCGCAACACGCGGCGGGCGAGGCGGCGGACATCGTCGATCTTCACAGCCGCGATCAAGGCGGCGCGCTTGGTGAGATGGTCGGGGGCAAGGCCATCGACCTGCATGGAATGCAGCAGGCCCGCGATGGCGCCCGACGAATCGAGCGCCAGCGCGAGCGCGCCGGCGAGGTAGGTCTTGGCGTCGGCGACCTCCTGCTCGGTCGGACCATCGACGCGCAGGCGGGCCAGCTCGGCCTTGACCACGCGCAGCGCCTCGGCGATGCGCTCGTTGGCCGACGCCGTCGACATCACGAGCAGCGCCGCGCGCTTGTAGACGCGCAGGCTCGACGAGGCGCCGTAGGCCAGCCCGCGCTTCTCGCGCACCTCGCTGAACAGCCGCGACTGCTGGCCGCTGCCGCCCAGGATGTGGTTCATGATCAGGGCGGCGTACCAGTCGGGATCGTCGCGGGCGACGCCGGGCAGCGCCAGCAAGGCCGTGCTCTGCGGCACCGACCGCTCGACCACGACGGTGCGCGCCTTGGTCGGCGGCTTCCATTCGGGTGGCAAGGCGGGCGGCGTGCCCACGGGCAGGCTGCCGAAGGCGCGGTCGAGCAGGCGGGCGAGATCGGCCTCCTCGATGTCGCCCACTGCGGCCACGATCAGGCCGTTGCGGATCAACAGCGACGCCGCACGCTGCTTGAGCTCCTGCTGCGAGAGCTTCTTCAGATCGTCGGGCGTGCCGTCGGGATCGTTGGCATAGGGATGGCCCGCGAACTCGGTCTCCATCAGCGTGCGCGCGGCGACCGAGTTGGGACGCTGGTTGGCCTGGTTGATCGAGGCGATGGTCTGGGCGCGCCGCTGCTCGATCATGTCGCTGTCGAAGCGCGGCTGGGTGAGCGCCATGCGCAGGAGCTCGAAACCCTCCTCGCGGTTGGCCGACAGCACGCGCAGGCCGCCGCCCAGGCGATCGAGCGAGGCGCTGAAGCTCACCGATGCCGCGGCATCCTCCTGCCGTTGCCGGAAGGCCTGCGCGGTGAGCGTCCCGGCACCGTCGGTGAGCAGCGTGGCCATGAGCGAGGTGACACCCAACTGGCCCGCCGGATCGGACGCCGTGCCGCCGGCGAAAGAGAACGAGAGCGACACCGCAGGCGCGCTCTTGTCCTGCACCAGCCAGGCCTTGATGCCGGCCGGTGTGGTCACGGCCTTGATGTCGACCGCGCCGGCGGCGGCCGGCAGCACGAGGACCGCGACGAGCAGCGCCGCAAGAGCACGCAGCAGCCGGCTCACCGCATGCCTTCCTGCGGCGTCAGCACCGAGGTGACGAGCCCGTCGGCGCGCCAGACATGGCGCGCGGCGGCGACGACGGCGGCAGGCGTCACGGCGGCGATGCGCTGCGGCCAGGCATCGATATCGGCCACTGTGCCGCCGACGCCGAGCGCGCCGCCGTAGATGCGCGGGCCGCTCTGCAGCGAATCCTGCGAATAGATGGCGGCGGCCAACAGCTGGTTCTGCGCCCGCTCGACCTCCTCGGCGGTCACGCCGTCATCGAGCAGCTTGCCCAGCAGGCCGCCGACCGCGCTCTCGATCTCGACGATGGGCGTGCCCGCCGCCGGATGGACGCCGAGGTCGAACGAGGTGAGGCCGAGGCTCGACGGGCTGTAGGAGGCCCATGCCGACAGGGCGATCTTGCGGTCGACCACCAGGTTGTTCCACAGCCGGCTGGTCTCGCCGCCGCCCAGCAGGCGCGCCAGCACCTCCAGGGCATAGGCGTATTGGCTCTCGCCCTTGTGGTAGGACGGCGCGAGGTAGTAGCGCGACCAGCGCGGCTCGGCGACGCGGGCATCGGCGCGCGTGACGCGCTGGGGCAGGTCGGAAGCGCCCTCGCCCGGCCGGCGCCGCGGATCGACCTTGCGCTGGGGGATCGGCCCGTAGTGCTTTTCGGCGAGCTTGCGCACCTGGTCGGCCGTGGTGTCGCCGGCCACGATCAGGATCGCGTTGTTGGGCATGTACCACTTGGCATAGAACGCCGCGAGATCGTGGACGCTGAGCTTCTTCACGTCGTCGACATAGCCCGAGATCGGCATACCGTAGGGCTTGTGGCGGCCGTAGAGCTGCTCCTGCACCGCCTCGCCCAGGAGGGCCGCCGGCGAGTTCTCGGTGCGCATCCGACGCTCCTCGAGCACGACCTGGCGCTCGGGGATCAGCTCCTTCTCGGTGATGCGCAGGTTGGCCATGCGATCGGCCTCCATGCGCATGACCATCTCCAGACGGTCGGGCGCAACCGTCTGGTAGTAGCCTGTCGTGTCGAAGCTCGTGTAGGCGTTGTCGCGCCCGCCGTTCTTGGAGACGATGCGCGAGAACTCGGTCGGCCCGACCGTGCCCGTGCCCTTGAACATCATGTGCTCGAGGAAATGGGCAATGCCGGTCTTGCCGTAGACCTCGTCGGCGCTGCCAACCTTGTAGACCACGAGCTGGTTGACGATCGGTGCGCGGCTCGACGGCAGGACCACGACCTGCAGGCCGTTGGGCAGGGTGAAGAACTCGGACTTGCGCCGCTCGACCGAGAAAAGCTTGGCGCGCGCGATCGATGGCGGGGCGAGCGCGCTGATCGCAATCAGGCCACCAAACAGAGCGCGGCGGCGCGAGAGCGCTGCCGGCCTCAGAAGATGCCTTCGAGCAGGCCGCGCTGGCGCCGCTTGATGGTCGACGTCGGGCCCGAGGCGGGCTGGCCGGCGGCCTGCGCGTCGCGGATGCGCTGCTGCTCCTTGGTCGGATCGACGACGACGCCGGGAGGCGGCGAGTCCTGCCAGAAGATCAGACTGTCGATGAACGACTTGTCGGTGTCGTTGATGGTCTTGGTGTCCTGGTTGACCCGGCTGCGGATGTTGGGATCGACGTTGCCGCCGCCGGCCTTCTGCACCAGCGAGGCTTCGGCGCTGGTGCGGCCGGGACCCTGGGCGGCGCCGGTCATGACCTGGTTGCGTTGCGGACGCGCCGCCAGCGCCGGCGACAGCGCCTCCTTGGCCTGGTCGGCCGGCGTCACTTCCTGCGGACGTGGCTCGCCCGGCCGCGGCGGCCGCAACTCGGCGTTGGGCGGCATGGTGAGCGGCGAGTGCGAGACGATCTTGAACTCGTCGGGCGACACTTTCTTACCGCCGCCGAGATTTTCGAACATGCTGCAGCCGCCCAGCATGAGGGCGCTGAGGGCAGCAAGACCTGCCGGTATCAGGATCGTGCGTCGCATCGTTCGTCCTTCGGGCTTTTTCTTTTGTCCACTGATCATGGCCGCATCAGGGCGCGCGTTGTCTTTCGCCGACGAGTGAATCGATGAGCATCAGGCCGACGCCGACAACGATCGCCGAATCGGCGATGTTGAACGCCGGCCAGTGCCAATGGCCAATATGGAAATCGGCGAAGTCGAACACCGCTCCCCACCGGGCGCGGTCGATAACATTACCGATGGCGCCCCCCATGACAAGGCCGATGCCCCATCCTGTGAAGGGCCGGTCGGTTCGTCGCAGCCAGATGAAGAGGCCGATGCACACGGCGATGGCCACGACCGACAGCACCCACGGCGGCAGCGCCTGGTCGCCCATCAGGCCGAAGCTGACGCCACGGTTCCACACGATCACCAGCCGGAAGAAGCCGTCGACCACCGGCACGATGGCCCCGGCCTTCGCCAGGTAGGTGAGCAGCAGCTGCTTGGAGAGCTGGTCGGCGATCAAGGTGATCACGACCAGGGCCATGGCCTGGCGGTCGATGCGCCTCATCATGCCTCGCTCACCGCCCCTTCACAGCGCTCGCAAAGCAGCGGGTGCTTGGCCGACTTGCCGACCTCGCGCAGGACCTGCCAGCAGCGTGCACATTTGTTGCCCTCGGCCAGCAACGGCGCCACGCCGACGCCCGGCACGTCCGGCAGCTTGAAGTCGGTCGCGGCCGGCTCGCCTTCGATCAACTCGCCGCCCGAGGTGATGCAGAGCTCGACAAGGTCGAGATCCTTCATGGCGGCGATGTATTCCTTGGTGGCATGGACGTGCGGGGCGGCCTGCAGGCTGGACCCGATGCGCTTCTCGGCGCGCTCGAGCTCGAGCGCGCCGGTGACGACTCGGCGCAGCGCCCGCACCGTCTTCCACTTCTCGCCCAGGCCAGCGTCGAGCCACGCCGCCGGGATCTCGGGATAGAGCCGCAGATGCACGCTCTCTGCGGCGCCATCCGGCACATCGTCGGGCCGCGCCAGCCATGCCTCCTCGGCGGTGAAGCAGGTGATGGGGGCGAGCCACGCGGTCAGGAAGGAGAACAGCTCCGCCATCACCGTGCGCGCGGCGCGCCGGCGCAAGCCGGTCGGCGCATCGCAGTAGATCGCGTCCTTGCGGATGTCGAAGTAGAAGGCCGAGAGATCCACGGCGCAGAAATTGTGCAGCTCGGTCGCGATCTTGTGGAAGTCGAAGTCGTCGACCGCCGGCCGGAACGCGGCATCGAGCTCGGCCAGGCGATGCAGCACCCAGCGCTCGAGCTCGGGCATGTCGGCATAGGCCACCTTCTCCACCGCCGAATAGCCGGCGAGGCTGCCCAGCAGGTAGCGCAAGGTGTTGCGCAGCCGGCGATAGGCCTCGGCCTGGTGCTTCAGGATCTCAGGCCCGATGCGCTGGTCCTCGGTGTAGTCGGTGCCGACCACCCACAGGCGCAGGATGTCGGCGCCGTACTGGTCGCACACCGCCTGCGGCGCGGTGATGTTGCCCAGCGACTTGGACATCTTGCGGCCCTGCTCGTCGAGCGTGAAGCCGTGCGTCAGCACGCCGTCGTAGGGCGCGCGGCCTCTGGTGCCACAGCTCTCCAGCAGCGAGGAGTGGAACCAGCCGCGATGCTGGTCGGAGCCCTCGAGATAGAGATCGGCTGGCCACTTCAGCTCGGGGTTGCCCTCGAGGGTGAAGACGTGGGTCGAGCCCGAATCGAACCAGACGTCGAGGATGTCCTTCACCTGCTCGAAGTCCTCGGCCTTGTACTTGTTGCCGAGGAAGCGCTCGGGCGGGCTTTCGAACCATACGTCGGCGCCCTCGGCACGGAAGGCCTCGACGACGCGCGCCATCACCTCGGGATCGCGCAAGGGCTCGCCGGTCTCCTTGTTGACGAACACGGTGATCGGCACGCCCCAGGCACGCTGGCGCGACACGCACCAGTCGGGCCGCTGCTCGATCATGCTGCGCAGGCGGTTGTAGCCGGCCTGCGGCACGAAGCGCGTGGCATCGATCGCCGCCAGTGCCTTTTCGCGCAAGGTCCCGCCGATCTCGGCGATCGGCTTGTCCATGGCGATGAACCACTGCGGCGCGTTGCGGAAGATCACCGGCGCCTTGGAGCGCCAGGAGTGCGGATAGCTGTGGCGGATGCGACCGAAGGCCAGAAGCTTGCCGGCCTTGTCGAGGGCGTCGCTGACGGCGCGGTTGGCGTCGCCCCGCACACCTTGCGCGGTGTAGACCTTCTTGCCCGCGAACAGCGGCACGTGCGGATAGTAGCTGCCGTCCTCGGCCACGGTGTCGGGCACTTCCACGCCGTTGGCCACACCCAGCTCATAGTCGTCGGCGCCATGGCCCGGCGCGATATGCACAAAGCCCGTGCCGGCATCGGCGGTGACGAAGCCGCCCGGCAGCAGGCGCACGTCGAAGTCGTAGCCCTGGCCGCGCAGCGGATGGGCGGCCAGCAGGCCGTCGAAATCCTCCGGCGCCAGATCGCCCAGCACCTTGGGCGTGAACTTCGCCGTCTCGCCGACGGCGCCGACCAGCTCCTTGGCCAGCACCATCTTCTCGCCCGCCTTGGCGCGGCTGCCCTCGCCCACTTCGGCGACCTCGACCAGCGCGTAGGCGATGTCGGGCCCGAAGGCGAGCGCACGATTGCCCGGGATCGTCCAAGGTGTGGTCGTCCAGATCACCACCGAGGCGCCGTCGAGCTTGCCGCCCTTCGACTTCACCACCGGGAAGCGGACATGGACCGTGTCCGACGTATGGTCGTGATACTCGATCTCGGCTTCGGCCAGCGCGGTCTTCTCGACGACGCTCCACAGCACGGCCTTGGAGCCCTTGTAGAGACCGCCATTCATCAGGAACTTGCCGAGCTCGCCCGCAATCACGGCCTCCGAGTCGTAGGCCATGGTCGAATAGTA
The DNA here is from genome assembly GCF_007992495.1 of Reyranella soli. Classification (GTDB taxonomy): domain Bacteria; phylum Pseudomonadota; class Alphaproteobacteria; order Reyranellales; family Reyranellaceae; genus Reyranella; species Reyranella soli. The sequence goes on along the minus strand of NZ_BKAJ01000214.1, from coordinate 4,881 downwards.
GTTCTCCCAGTCGCCCTCGACGCCGAGGCGCTTGAACTCCTCGCGCTGCACCCCGATCCAGTGATCGGCGAAGGCGCGGCACTGGCGGCGGAACTCGCCCACCGGCACGGCATCCTTGTCCTGGTTCTTGGCGCGGTACTCCTCCTCGATCTTCCATTCGATCGGCAGGCCATGGCAGTCCCAGCCCGGCACATAGTGGCTGTCCTTGCCCAACATCTGCTGGGTGCGCGTGACCAGGTCCTTCAGGATCTTGTTGAGCGCATGGCCGATATGGAGGTTGCCGTTGGCGTAGGGCGGGCCGTCATGCAGCACGAACTTGGGCCGGCCGCGGCTCTCGGCACGCAGCCGATGGAACAGCTTCATGTCGGCCCAGCGCTTCAAGAGCTCCGGCTCCTTCTTGGCCAGGCCGGCGCGCATGGGGAAGTCGGTCTTGGGCAGGAAGACGCTGGATTTATAGTCAGTTGTCACGAGAAACTCGGTGCAGGAGGAGCGAGAGAATAGCCACCCGGATGATGGCCGCGTACAGGCAAAACGACCCGGCCGCCGCTAGCGGACCGGGCGGATAATTCGCTCCTGAGGGGCCCCGATGAACATAGGAGCATCAATCTAGGGATGGGGCCGGAGAGGGTCAATCCGCCGGGAAGCTACGCGAAGCCTCGATAATATAACCCAAGTTCTTGTCCGGAACAACAACTACAGTCCCGTGCAGGACGTTTCCTTCGGCTAATTTTTGCGTCCCATAGAGGCGCACTATTGGACCACCTGCAGTGGGGGAGAAGACCCCGCCGCAGGAACTGCTGGCGACGATGGCGGGCTACTTCTCCCTCAGCGGGCAGATCGTCGGCGACGCCGGCGGCCGCCTGATCAAGACCCTGGGCGATGCTGGGCTGGTTGCCTTCCCGGCCGAAGCAGCCGACGCCGGCGTGGCCGCCTTGCGCTCCGTGCAATCGGCGGGGCGCGAGTGGCTCGCCAAGCACGGCTTCAGGACCAGCATCGTCGTCAAGCTGCACCTGGGACCGGTGGCGATCGGCCGGGTCGGCAGCCCGGGCGAGGAGATTATCGACGTCTACGGCAAGACCGTGAACGTCGCGGCCGCCTTGCCCAGCACCGGGCTCACCGTCACGCCGGCGGTGTTCCGCAGCCTGCAGGCCGAGAGCCGCACGCTCTTCAAGAAGCACACGCCGCCGATCAGCTACATCGACGCGGGTGATCATCGTCCGACCTGAAGTTCTTCCTCCCCGGCGAAGCTTGGGAGGTGTCGGCGTCTTCGCCGACCAGCCTTCGCCGAAGCGAAACCGCATCGGCTTCGCGCAGCAGGCGGAGGGATCATGAACGTCGGTACTGTTGCCCATGACCCTGCGGGCCACCTCCCCATCTGCGATGGGGAGGAAGAGCTATGCTTTAGCAAAACGACGCCGGCGATATCGTTGAGGGTGACATCCTCACTCTACGAGGAGACGCCGCGCCGCCTCGCCGTCGGCCGCGATCTGCGCCTTGAGCTGGTCGAGGCCACCGAACTTCATCTCCGGCCGGATGAACTCGATCAGCGCCGCGCGCAGCGTCTTGCCATAGAGGTCGCCCGCGAAGTCGAACAGGTGGACTTCGAAGTTCTCCTTGAGCTTGCCGAAGGTCGGGCGGCGGCCGAGGTTGGCGACGGCAGGACGCCACTCAGAACCATTGGGGCCGTCGACCAGGGCGCGCACGGCATAGACGCCGAAGCGCGGCCTGAGGTGCTCGCCGAGGGCGACGTTGGCGGTCGGGAAGCCGATGGTGCGGCCGCGCTGATCACCCAGCTCGACGACGCCCTCGATCTCCCAGGAATGGCCCAGAAGGTCGGACGCTTCGCTGACCCAGCCGGCGCGCAATGCCTCGCGGATGCGGGTCGAGGAGTAGATCTCGCCCTCGTGCGTCACCGGATCGAGCACGGTGACGCCGAAGCCCTTCTGCCGGCCCTTCTCGCGCAGCATCTCGACATTGCCGGTGCGGCGGGCGCCGAAGGTGAAATCGTAGCCGCACACGACATGGCGTGCGCCCATGCCCTTCAGCAGCACGTCGTCGATGAAGGCGTCGGCCGACAGGGCGGCAAAGGCCTCGTCGAAGTGCTGCGCCAGCACGGCCTGCACACCGTACTGTTCCAGCAGCCGGAGCTTGGCCGGCGGCAGGGTCAGGCGGAACGGGCCGGTGTCCGGCACGAAGAAGCGGCGTGGATGCGGCTCGAAGGTCAGCGCCACGACCGGCGCGTTCAGCACCTTGGCCTGCTCGACTGTGCGGTCGAGCAACGCCTGATGGCCGCGATGCACGCCGTCGAAGTTGCCCAGCGCCACCGCCCCGCCCTGCCATTGCGCGGGCGTGGCCTGCCAGTGGTCGAAGCTCGGGATCATTTCTTCGGCGTGCGGCGCGGCACCAACACCACGGCCTCGCCGTCGATCACGATCTTGTCGCTGGCGAGGCACCGCGTCTTCAGCGTCACGCGCCGGCGCTCCTGGTTGATGTCGGTGATGGTGCAGACCGCGGTGACCGTGTCGCCGATCGAGACCGGCGCGGTGAAGTTGAGCGTCTGCGAGACGTAGATCGATCCCGGACCGGGCAGCTTGGTGCCGATCACCGCCGAGATGAAGCTGCTGCTCAGCATGCCGTGGGCGATGCGCTGGCCGAAGCGCGTCGTCTGGGCGAAGCCGCCGTGCAGATGGATCGGGTTGGTGTCGCCCGAGACACCGGCGAAGGCCGCGATATCGGCCTCGGTCACCGTCTTGCCGAACATCGCCGACATGCCGACCGTGAGGTCTTCCAGATAAAGGCCATGCATGGCCGCGAAATCAGTCGACACGTCCGGGCGTCTCCTCGTTGTGCGGGCGCCCTCTTACCACGCTGCCGGCCCTGTGCCACAGTCCGGTGAATGACCGTTCACACAGCGTCCGAAGCCGATCAAGTGGCCGGCGTGTTGGCCAGTGCCGCCGCGCGGTACTTCGGCGGACCTGCCGTCATCGAGGGGCTGAGCCGCGAATCCGGCGGCGCCTCGCGCCAGACCTGGAGCTTCGACGCCGTGGCCGGCGGCGAGCGCCATGGCCTCATCCTGCGCCGCGATCCGCCAACCACGGGCAAGGCGAGCGACCGTTCCGCCACCGCCCTCGACCGCGCGACCGAATTCCGGGTGCTGAAGGCCGCCTTCAAGGCCGGCGTGCGCGCGCCCGAGGTGCTGTTCGAGCTGATGCCGCAGGACGGGCTGGGCGAGGCTTTTGTCATGCGCCGCATCGGCGGCACGGCGATCGCCCGCAAGCTGCTGCGCGATCCGCCCTACGAGAAGGCGCGCGGTCTGATCGCGGGCCAGCTCGGGGAGATCCTGGCGCGCGTCCATGCCGTCGAGCTTGGGAGCCTGCCGGCGCTGGTCCGTCGCGAGGCCGCCGATCACATCGCGGGCCTGCGGCGCGCCCTCGATGCGCTCAGCCAGCCGCAGCCGGTGTTCGAACTGGCGCTGTCCTGGCTCGATCGGCGCAAGCCTGCGCCGATCGAACGAGCGCTGCTGGTCCATGGCGATTATCGCACGGGCAACTATCTCGCCGACGAAAGCGGCGTGACGGCGATCCTCGACTGGGAAGGCGCTCACCTCGGCGACCCCGTGGAGGATCTCGGCTGGCTGTGCGTGAAGAGCTGGCGCTTCGGCGCGGTCGACAAGCCGGCCGGCGGCTTCGGCAGCCGCGAGGAATTGTGGAGGGCCTACGAGAAAGCGGGCGGCGCCAAGGTCGATCCGGCCCGCGCCCATTGGTGGGAGGTGTTCGGCACGGTGCGCTGGGGCATCATCTGCCATCAGCAGGCCTGGCGGCACCTCGGCGGCGCGGTGAAGTCGATGGAGCTCGCCTCGATCGGCCGCCGCGCGGTGGAGACGGAGGTCGACCTGCTGCAGCTCCTGAAGGAGAAGATCTGATGGCGCAGGATCGTCCGACCGCCGCCGAGCTCCTGTCGGCCATCGCCGACCTGTTGCGCGAAGAGGTTACGCCCGTGCTCGACAAGGTCGAACCGCGGCTCGGCTTCCAGATGCGCGTGGCCGTGAACTCGCTCGCCATCCTGGAGCGCGAAGCGCGGTTGGGGCCGGCGGCGGACCGGCGCGAGCACGAACGGCTCGTGAAGCTGCTGGGCCGCGACGCTAGCCTCGACGACCTCAACCGCGAGCTCGCCCGCCAATTACGCGCCGGCGAACGCGACGAGCGGGATACGGCGCTGATGGCGCATCTCGAGGCGACCATCGCCGACAAGATCGCGATCGCCAATCCGAAGTGGCGCTAAGGGGGCGCGGGCCTCCGGCCCGCGCCCCCAAGATCATTCGGCAACCACCGAACTATTGACCATGGCGGACTCGCACGTGCGGGCCTAGATTTTCGCCATGACCACCGTGAACGCCCTTTCCGAAGTCGCCGCCCTGATGGGCGACCCGGCGCGCGCGTCCATGCTGTCGCTGCTGATGGACGGCCGCGCCCATACCGCGTCCGAGCTCGCGCTCACCGCCGGCATCACGGCCCAGACCGCGAGCGGACATTTGTCCCGCATGATCGACGGCAACTTGCTCGCCGCCCGCGCGCAGGGCCGCAACCGCTTCTATCGGCTGGCCTCGTCCGACGTGGCGCATGCCATCGAATCCCTGATGGCGCTCGCCGGCACGCGCGCCCCGCCGGCCTCGATGCATGCCGCCTGGCGCAGAGACCCCGACCTGCGCTTCTGCCGCACCTGCTACGACCATCTGGCGGGTCAGGTCGGCATCGCCGTCACCGACGCGCTGACCAAGGCCGGGCATATCGAGCCCAAGGGTTCGCGCGACTGGAAGCTGACGGAAAGCGGCGACCTGTTCTGCCAACGGCTCGGCGTCGACCTGCCGGCGGCGCGCCGTGC
>NZ_BKAJ01000213.1 GCF_007992495.1 Reyranella soli | reverse complement strand
GCAACACCGAAAACGTGTCGACGAAATCCTCGGCGCCAAGCGTCGCTGGCCCGTTCTCGAGAATGAAGTAGCTATCGGCCGCGCCGAAGTAACCATTATCGTCGATGTCGACGGCCAGCCGAGTTTGGTTGCTCGCGGCATCGTGGAACCACACCACGTCCACCAAGCCATCACCGGCAAAAGGAAACTGCAGGCCGGCATTCCCTGACGGATCGACCGTAAAACTCTGTGGCATCTCGTTCAGGACAAGAGGCTGAAAGGATGACGTTACCAACTGAAGCCAGTCACCGCCGGCGACGCCACCGCCTTCGAAATCCTGGATGACATCTGGCGCAGTCGGTTGCGAATCTCCTATGCTGACGTTGAAGACAAAACGGTCATTGCCGAGGCCGCCGCTTAAGTCATCTTGGCCACTGCTGCCATAGAGCGTGTCGTTGCCGCTTCCACCGTCCAGCACGTCGTTGCCCGATCCTCCGTCGAGTGAGTCGGCATCCGCCCCGCCCTCGAGTATGTCAGCACCGCTGCCACCATAGAGACTGTCGTTGCCGGCATCCCCTTGCAGCCGGTCAATATGGTCTCCACCGTCGAGCATGTCGTTGCCGTCGCCACCCTGGAGGGAGTCGTCACCATCACCACCGTACAGGATGTCGTTATCCGCGCCGCCACTCAGCGTGTCGTTGCCTTCCTCTCCACTCAGGTAATCGCCACCCGCTTCACCGAAAAGAAGATCGCTGTCGTTGCCACCCCGCAGGGTGTCGCCTCCCGTGCCTCCGTAGAGCGTATCACTACCCGACTCACCAAAGACGACGTCCTCGCCGCCATTAGCATGGAGGACATCATCTCCCGCCAAGAGGTAGAAGGTCTCAGCGTTATTTCCTCCAGCCAAATTGTCCGGATCCTCCACCGACGGCGTTCCACGGATGACAGAGAAGTTGTCGTTGAAATCGGTCGGGGCTAGCGCAAACGTGCCGTTGTCGAGATAGATCAGTTCGTCCTGCTCACTCCATGCCCCATCGTCATCGACATCGACGGCAATGACCGTAGACCCGCCAACATGCTGGTAGACGACATCGGCAAAGCCGTCTCCGGCGTTGGGCAACACCTGTCCTTGAGTTCCGCTACCGTCGGGCAAATCGAAGGTCTGGTAACCGTTGAAGGCAAGCGGCAAACCACTGCCAACGACCAGGTCGATAATGTCATTGTCTGTTCCGCCGGTGCCCCCGAAGTCAGTTATGTGATCGGACGTCGAGGGAGAGGTGTCGCTCCTGGGAACTCCCCGGTACACAATGAACAAGTCATTGCCAGCGCCTCCCGTCAGCGTGTCGCTTCCAAGACCTCCAACAAGAGTGTCATTACCGTCGCCCCCGAGAAGCGTATCGTCGCCTTCGCCTCCGTCGAGTTCATCGCCCCCTAGTCCGCCTTCGAGAATGTCGTTGCCAAGCCCGCCGGACAGTCGATCCACATCGCCGCCGCCCTTAAGCGTATCTCCGCCCCCGCCGCCTTCGATGACATCCGCCCCGTCCAGCCCCTCGATTATGTCAGAGCCGCCGCTCCCCTTGAGGTCGTTGTTACTCGCGGAACCTTTGATCAGGATGCCCGTACCTAAGGCTGTCGCATCGACATCCTCGAAACCGATGGCAATGCCCCCTCCGCTTACCTGGTCAGCCCCATCGGAAAGATCGACGTCGACCGCCGCTTCCAGGCGAAGGAGGTCGCGACCCGCACCACCGTCTTGGACAGAATCGGCCGGATCGTACAGCAATGTATCGAGGTCAATGCCACCGTAAAGTTCATCGGCCCCCAGGCCGCCATCTAAGTAGTCGTTCCCGGCATCTCCAAAGAGAATGTCATTTCCGCCGAAACCGACAATCGTGTCGTTGCCGCCATCACCATGGATCTCTTCGTCGTTCTCAGGCGTTCTATCCGGGAAACTGGAATCAATGAGATCACTATTAGTCGTCCCGTCAATGCGATCGGACATGATGGCCCTTCCCCCGTGACCAGTTGCTAACGCAGCCAGTTGACGCTACGCAGTACTTCTACGCTCAGTGATCTTGGACATTGCAGAAGATGGCGTTCGCCCGCCTACTACCTTGCGGGCCAGTCCGTAGGCGTCGATCAAGATCAGGTGCTTGCATGCGGCTGCAACAGACTGTCGCAACACTTGAAGCGCAGGGTGAAGGAATACGAGCTGGCGCCGGTTAATGCCGACGCCACATACGTATGAAGAGCTCCCGGGTCGGTAGAACTCGACATTCTCCCCCCCAATGTAGCCACGGCGGGTAAGTAGTTGTATCTCTACGTCCACCCGCTACCAGTATCATATACAACTAAAGGATGAGTGTTGGATACTCGCTAATTGGAGGTACCACCTCGGCTAGCTTGCTATTTGGACGCCCTGTCGCTTCCAAATCACATCAAGAAGGTCCGCCTGAATATGCCGCTTGCGTTGGTGAAGCCGAACTTGCTCGTAAATCACGATTGGTTTGATTTCGGCGGCCTTGAGATCCGTGAACCCATATTTTACGCCGCTGCCAACCACCGTTCTCCGACTTGTGGATCTGATCGAGAGTCGGTGGCCACCGGTTGCGACCTAAGCCGTTCCCCACTACCTGGCGCTCTTGATGGTCGCCATCATGCCCGCCTTCCTTGTTCCTCTCGCTACGCTGGAAGAGTTGGTGGGAGGATTCCCTCAAAGCGAACGTTTCGCATCACCCAATTGGGGGATGCTTATAACGTTCGAAGCGAGCAAAGGGGTGACAGCAGCGCAATTGGCTCGCGTGGCCCTAATTCGTGTTGCAGCGGCAACTGCAAATTGCAGCCAGGAGAGCCCGCCTGCTTTTGGGCCATTTCTAAAGTGTGTGAATGACAGCTATGAAAATCCGAGGCCCCTAGTGCAGTGGCCAATGGCAGCATCAACGTCTGCCGAGAGAACTGCTGTGGGAGTAGGCGCCGAAATTGCGCCTCTTGTCGTTAATCACATCCGACGTCGGCCATTTTTCGCTTTTTGTGCGCTGACGACCGGCTCCTTTCTACTTTCGGGGGGAGCGTCTTGGCCCAGGCGATCGGGACCCGCCACTAACAAGGTGCCAATGCCATCACAGGCCAGCCCGAGCAGATTATCGCGACCACTAACACTGAATGGCGCGCGCTTTGGGGGCGTGTCGGTAGTCCTCCGCCTGACATGTTTGAGCCAGGCCGTACTAACGCCGTCGACTGAGGTCTGCACTGGGTGCTGTGGCTGCTCGGCGATTTCAACGAGGCCGCGCCCGTCGACGGGTGATCAACCACCGGCAAGATCGGAAAGAACCGGCGACTTTGCAGTCACGATCGGATTACACGTCGCCTCACCTAAGGCACTAGCTCCATGACTAGAGAAAACTCTCGGTCATGCTTTCTTACCTGAAAACCTTGGGGGCGGGGAAGTGCGCCGAGCTAGATCGGCAATGCGCTTGGGTCCTCGCTTGGCATTGCGCAGCCAAGAAACACCGCGTCTAGTTCCTGCTGTTTAAATGGCACATCCTCGAAGCCCAAATCGATTCCACGGGCAAACAGGGCTAGCGGTACTGTTAGCCAACCCCGATGAATAACTATTGCCGGGTCTGGGCGCGGGACTGGAGCTGAGCCATGCAGACACGCCTTCCTTCGTCGGTGTTGTCGTCGCTCTTTACCTCGTAGGCAAGAACCCCGAACTGTTTCGTTCGGACGTCCGGGTAGAGCTGAACATCCAGGGTGCATTGGCCCTCTTGGTAACGCCACCGTTTACCAGGTGGGCGGTCCTCCTCGCTGGTCGGCGCGCCCAGCATGGCACGCAGCTCCATCTCGCTCTTTCCGGCAAGTGATAGCGTCGGCCTGCCCGGGCGTGCCGGTGGTTCGTCCGATGCTGCCGTAGCAGCGGGGAATACCGGTTCGTCCGAAGGCGGTGGAGGGGCGACGGCCGCTGCATCGGTCGTCGATGCGGGGGGCGTCGCGCGTGGCCGCGTCGAGGTAGTTTTTGCAGGCTGAGATTTCCGCGCTGCCGGCTGGGACGCCGTTAATCTTAGAAAGTCGTCGCGCATGTTTCGTGGCGCCTCGCAGCCCGCCAAGAGCAACAAGCCGACCCCAACGCTTCGCGTTATCAGGTTCCTGATCGTCATACCACCTACCACCCACAAGCAAGACAGCACAAAAGGCGCCGCTTGTCGCGGGTTGGAGTTAATGGAGATATCGCAAGTCCGTATGCTTCACGTGCGAACCACGTCAGGAACCGATTGAGGACAGGCACGTCGATGGGGCTGATGGTCGGGCAGAGCGAAGGTTTGCCCATCTCCTGGTGGTGATTTACGCGACAGACGACTAACCGTTGGGCGCCGATCGAGACAAGGATTGCAGGATTAACCGTATCGGTTGATCGAACCGTGCTAGACGCAATCACTGAATGGTCGCATTACATCTCTTGCAATCTGTGTAGGGTACCGTCTTCCTGGGAATAGACCCGCCCCAGCGGTTGCAATCTCAGATGATGAAGAAAGCCGCCTTGCGTAATGCCCAAAACCATTAAGTTGCTAGGAAATTCCAAGGCAGAGTCAAACATAGACTTGCAAGTGCCTCTTCCCTCCTCCCCGTTGACGGTTCACGCTGAGGAGAGTGAAGCGGATCTCATCCACGTCCTTATTGTCGAAGACGATGAGAACTACCGCGAAATTGTCAGTAGCGAACTGGCATGGCACGGCTTTGCCGTTAACTGCTTTGCCAATGGCGACGCGCTGCTTGGCTCACTCGATGCCGCCGCTGAAGCCGATGTCATCGTCCTTGACTGGAGGCTTCCGACCATTTCGGGCATCGACCTACTACTCGAACTACGGCAGTGCGGCGTGAACGTGCCACTTGTGTTCCTGACGAGCCACGCCCAACCGGCAAACGAGCAACTCGCCTTCCAATACGGTGCGCGCGGCTTCATCGACAAGACACGAGGTGTCGAGGCCCTGGCCAGTCGCCTCAGGCAGGTGGCTCAAGCTGGCAAGCACTATTGAATGGAAAGATCCCGTGCGGTTCGAGAGGCGGCAGCGGGACCTGGTGACGCTCGCACAGTTGGGCACTTCGGCGCGTGCTACAGTCAAGGCTGTTTCGGAGTTCTCTAGGGAATGTTGGAGCAGAAGGAGGCCGTCCCTGCCGAAAACTACGTCCGGCAATATTGATGGTGAAGCCCACCGAGGATGGGCTGAGCAGCGAGCTGGCCGAGCCGTTGGACAGGCCGACCGTGCGGTGAATCCTTCCTCAGGGACAGATGCGTTCGGAGTTCGTTGCAGTAGCGGGCGTAGCCCGCAAGGATCCGGCGCAAATGGCCCTCGCCGAAGACGACGATGTGATCGAGGCATTCCCGGCGGATCGAGCCGATCAGTCTCCCCGCATGCCCGTTCTGCCAGGGTGACCTCGGCGCCGTCGGGTGATCGCGTATGCCCATGGCCGCAAGACCCTTTGTGACCGCCTGGCGGTAGCATCGGTCACGGTCCCGGATCATGTAGTCTGGTGCTTGTTCCCAAGGGAACGCTTCTGTGATCTGACGGGCGATCCAGTCCGCCGTCAGATTTGCCGTTACGCTCAGGGAGATCAGTCGCCGCCGCTCGTGCCTAGGACGACCAGAACGAAGAGCAAGCGAAAGCCGACCGTCGGCACTATCAGGAAGTCCATGGCGCCGGTGCCAGCCACATGGTTGTGCAGAAAGGTCTTCCAGGTCTGCGAGCGCCCTCGCCGACTCCTCGCCATGTACTTGGCGACCGTCGACTGAGCGACTTCGATCCCTAGCTTGAGCAGTTCGCCGTGGATGCGCGGCGCGCCCCACAGCCGGTTGGCCAGGCTCATCTCCTGGATCAGGCGCCGGATCTCGCCGGGGATCTTTGGCCGACCGCCCCGAGAGCGCGACTTCCAGGGCCAGTACAGTCGGAAGCCCGTCCGATGCCATCGAATAACGGTTTCCGGTTGGACAATCGTGACGGCGTTCAACACCGACGGAAACAGGCGATAAAGCCAGACAAAGACCAATCGGTCGGCGACCGCCAATTTCGGCGTCGAGGGAACGCGCCGGCGCAGCACGTTCAGCTGATGCCGCAGCAAGACGATCTCGGCTTCCAGCCGCGCCTTCGTCCTGAACGGCGAGACCACGACGTGGAGAAGCAAGCTCAGGAACGCGATCATCGAGGATCAGCCTACCTGATCTCGCCCGTCACGCCAGCGCGGACGGAGTATTCAGTAAGGACAACCCCCTTTGGGCCAATGACAACGAGGCGGGGCACTCAGTCCCCCTCGGATCTTCTTGTCCTTCAGGCTCATCACGTGCGGAGCCGGTTAAGGCCCTGCGCAGATGACCCAACAAATCGTCATAGAAGTGAAGCCTCGGCCGTCGCGCGTTTGGGGCCAATGCTAGATCCCGACGGCGCTGCATAACGTGAGCCGACGCACCCCCTCATCGTGGGGCGCATCGTGCCATAGGTGCGCGCACTGGTACCAAGGGCCACCAACTCGATCTGGTTGTCTGGTTGTCTACGACGTCGTCACCGCTGACTGGTGAAGCAGCACGTCTATAGCGCCAGCCTGGTTCGACGAGCAGGGGCTGGGCGTTCGCCAGCAACTAGAAAGGCCTGCTTATGGCTCGCGCCGCTCATCTACTTCGATATCGTGCTCAACTCTGGCGCCGAAGAGACATGCCGCGAGGCAGGGGTTCGCAAACGTTTGCGCTAACGCCTCTCCAAACGTTTTGCAGTTGCGAAATCCTGATCGGCTTTGCCTAACTGGCCGCCGCCAGTGACGGCGTAGACGGGACATCAGCACCTGCATCAGGGCTCACCATCGTCGCCACGAACTCCTCAACATCCGAGGGGCTCAGCGGAAGTTCGCGTCGTGCGTGGGCGAATTCTCGCCGGCGTTGGCAACGCTCGACATCATTTGCCGAGCCTTCGCACGATGTTTGGAAGGCAATCCGTTTTCTGTCGCTTTTCACTCACGCGCCGATGAGGATGAATGGTGCCCAAATGCTTGCCAAGTGACCGCCGCGTGCCTCGACTGTCGTGTCTACGTCCTCGATGTCGACTTCGGGAAACGCAGGGAGTTGGGGAACGGTGCCCACCGCCTTGCGCCGCATGGCACTCTGGCCCGGCGCAACCGGGCCACCCAGCGCACGATAACGTTCAGCTATCTGTGCGCCGGACAGCATTCGCATCTCGCGCTGGGCCAGGGCCAGCGCCAACGCCGGCGCGGTCCCCTTCTTCACCCGACGGTGAAACCCGACCATCGTTACGCAAGCGGCGGCATCGTCAACCGGCCAGAGCGAGACTACGCACCGCCTCACACCCGCGGCCAGCAGTCCGCGCGCCAGTCCAATGAGATCACCGCCCTGTGTTGTGGTGCCGCGACCGGTGTCGCAAGCGCTGAGAACAACGAGGTCGGCGTTGAACTGCAACCCGATTAGATCAGAGACGGTAAGCTCGCCGCGCTCCGCCAGGACGATCGACGAAGTGTTCGGCGCGATCTCGTCGAGCCGTCCATGCGTCGCCAAGTGGACGAGCGCGCGGTCGCGCATCAGCGGGCGCAGCGTCTCCTCTTTTGCGTTGGCAGCCAAGAAGATGTCGGGCGTGTCGTATATCCGTGCCACGGCATTTGCTTCCACCTCCGCGCCCGGCAAACGTTGCAGCGTCGGATGCTCAGCCGGATCGAAGGCAGGATCGCCGACGACCAGAGCCCCGCCCGCGGCAAGCGGTCGATCCATTGGGCCTCGCGCGATCAACCCCGCTGCCGGAAGATAAGAGATCACGTGAGTTTCGCCTAGGGGCGTGCCGCGGAACGGCAGCACATGAAACGGCACCGCGTTGAGCGCACCAGACGGAACGACCAGTACGCGCTGCTGGGCCGCTAGTATTGACGCGAAAGGCTTCAGCAGGATCGCGGCGAGTTCGTCGGCCTCGGGCGAAGGTGTACCCGCGGCGCAGGCGCGCACCAGCCGGCTCGCTAGACCCTGAAGGGTTCCGCGCTCGATCCGCCCCTCGTGTGCGATCACGTCAGAGGCAGTCATCGCAAACGCGACGTAGTCGCGTCCGACAACCTGGTATTCGAGCAGGCAAGCGTCGGCCGGAAGGCGCTTCTGCACATCCTTGGCGGTAACACTTTGGGCACGGCGCGCCTCGAGAAGGGCGGCTTGCTCCCCGGGCGAAAGCGCGGCCTCGCTCTCAGCTAGCGCGCGCTCCGCGCCGGCAAGCACTTCCGTGCAATGCAGCACGTTGGCGGTCCCCAGCAAGAGCGCGGCCAGAAGTCGCTGGTACGCCGTCGCATGCTCGGTTGCAGATTGCTGCCATTGTTGGAACGCGCCCGTTCCCTTCCGATCAGCAAGGGCGCTTGCCGGTAACACTGGCGGCAGGGTGAGCGCGCGATGCCGTTCAGAGACTTCGAAAGCGAGCGCACGTTGCGCAGCAGCAGTGTCCAAGTCGCGCTTTCGTTCTGCGGCGCGCGCGAGGCGCAAATGGATACGGGAGGCAATTAAATAGAGCTCCGCGGCGCCCACGTCGTCACATGCCGCAACGCGATCGGCGTCGCGTGGGAGCCGGTCGATCATTCCTTGAAAGTCGACGATCGCGCGCGATACGAGCTTGAGCGCCGTATCGCCATCGCCGCCCTCTATGGCGGCCTCGGCACGATCGGCGTCATCACGCCAATCCGTTCCAAGCTTTTCGCGCGTAGTCGCAAGTATTGCAAAGAGCCTCCGAGCAGCCTCGTGGTCACCAACCTGAATCGCGAGCTTCGCCAGTATCGAGTCCTCGACCAGGCGTTCGTCCAACGCAGTCTTCAATACGGTTCGTGCCTCCGCGCGTCTGCCCCACGCATTGAGGATGAGTATTTCTAGCCACCGGTTCTCAGGGCCAGCCTTCGCGCTGCATTCGAGAGCGGTTCGGTACCAAAGCTCGGCCTGGGTGTCCCACCCCAGTCGCTCGACCTGCCGCGCACGCATCAACGCAACGAGAGGCCGGGCCCTCCGAAGCGCGTCGCTCGTCACCGACGAGGCCAATTCGAGCACCTTCTGATCAAGCCCGGCCCCCTTCGTAAAGTCCGCCTTGTATGCGGCCTTGGCGTCCTCGAGCGCTTTCATGGGGTCGGACGATAAGAGTGCGTCGGGAGCATGAGCGATTTTGGCCACATTGAGTAGGGCATTCAGGCGTTGCTCACCGCGCTCGATCATCCGTATGCCGATCTCGCCGGCACCGGTTACGCCCGTCGGGACAGTCACAAGCCCCAGCGTGAGTTGAAGATCCTGCAGCCAAGTATTGTCATCCCCCGCCGGGGCCTTCGGTGCCGGCAGTAGATCAAGCGTCTGCACCTGTCGAACGAGCGCGCGGGTGGTGAGGTTTCGGCGGGTGTCGAGGTGCGCCAGCGCCTCCGGGATAGTCCACCGTGGTACAGCGCCATTCTGTGGAAGAAGATAACTGGCCAACCGAAAAGCGACCTCCGCCCGGTCGAACTCGCTTGCCGCGACAAACTTCTGTCCGCTCCGTTGGAGCAGTCGCCCCAGCCCTGTACAGTAGGTGAGACTTCCTCGTTTCGTGGCCCATGCCGCGATCTCGGCGACTGGGCCGTGTACGGGTCCCCACTCCAGCGGCGCGATCTGGCGCACAGCAGTCAGATCGCCGCGAGCAATATCAGAGAGCCAGCGATGCACAGTGGCAAGGTGGACGCCGGCGGCGTCGCCAGCTTCCTGGCAGGCGCGTTCGCACTGCATCAGATGCTCGCGCTGAGCGTCGAAGTCGGCTGCGCGCCCGGCGAGAAGCGCTCGCCGCAGACTCACCGCAGCGTTCGCGCGTGGTGCGTCCGATTCCGCGAGTATCACTGCGGCCTGCTCGTATGCCTGCATCGCGGCCGTATTAACCGGTATCGGCGGTGCAGCGTCCGCTGCTCCATCAGGTAGTACGAGGCCCAGCGCTTCCGGTGTCGAACCGGGTGTCGCCCACCAATCGCCTTCGAGCATCCAGGTGTTGGCGACGCCGACTACGTCGCCGGCTTGCATGCAGTATCCGCGGAGCTGCGTGAGCGCCTGCCGTGCCTCCTCGCGGTGGCCTGCGCGTTGTTGAAGGTCCGCCTTCGCGGCGAGCGACCAGACTACAGACGTCGGCGCGTTTACTTTTGCCGCAACTACCGAGAAGTTGTCGAGGCTCTGCAAGGCAGCCGGAAGCACTTGGTCTAGGAGAGCGAGCGATTGGCGCGACGCGCCGGTTATGATATCGCGGAACGTAAGAACCATCCGCGGGCCGTACGCTGCGCAGGCCTCGACCAGCATCGTTTCGGCGTCGCCGGAAGCGACACTGTCGATGGTGGCGAGATTCTCCCGCCACGACGGGGACATCTCCCCGCCATCGTTGCCCGGATACCAATTTCGGTCGAGCATTTGCGCCCACGCGCGGCATGCCCGCGCGCGCCCCGCAATCGTTGCGTCGGCGTCGGCTGGGAAGGTGTCAAGAAGCCGTAGCGCCTCACGCGCCTCGCCAACGGAGAGAGACGCATAGACGGCCCACATTAGATATTCCAGCCGACGCTCTGGATTCTCCCGCGCAGCGGCAAGCGCCGCCTCGCGGGCCGCCCCCGGCCGCCCGCGCCGCTCCTCGGGGATGATCGACGGCAACAGTTCGCATGGATTGGGCCACGCGATCGTCATTGCTTTGCCTGGAGCTCGATCAAGACCCCCGGTCCGCTCTTGGAATCGGGCAGGCGCGTGGTGAATCGATACTTTGCATGCAGGGCCGGATCGCTCCAGCGCTGGGCAGTGTCGGATGCGTAATTGAACCAGATCGTCGGCTGAGGTGCCGGGCCCGTCGCGACCCGCGCCAGCGCGATGTCGTCGGGATGGTGAAATCGCTCGCCATTGGTGGAGACCACATAGTGTTCGGCTGGCGCGACTGCGAGCAGATTTGCCGTCACGTTGCCTTTGCTGCAGTGATGCGGAAGTTTGAAGACATCGAGTTCGATGGGTCTGCCATCACGCGAATTGGCGAGGGAGGTCAGCGCGGCACCGAGGACCGAAGAGAACGCATCGGCGGCAAACAGACATCGCCGGCCCATGTGCTCAAGAAGAAAGGCAATGCTGCTTCCGTTGGCGACCGACTGGTCGCGCGGCGTGTCGATTGCGGCCAGCGTCGCGAGGTTGTCAAACGGCATCGCAACCGCAGGTTCCTGGGGTCCATCGGATTCGCCTCGCTGCAGCCGCAGAAGGTCGGTCATCCAAGTTCTGCGCAATGATGCGAGCCGGCGCGGAGTAGGTGAGAGCAGCGTTAGCGTAGGCCCGCCAGGGATCACAATGGTCTCGAACATGCCGTCACCGCGAGTCATCACGGCGGCGCCCCCAAATGACGCATTCCAGGGCAGCTTGCGCGCGCCCTGCTGGCCTGTCAGCAATTCAACAAGTTGCTCACCCTCCGCGACACTTCTTGAGCGCATACCGTTGTTGTCGGGCAACTGCTGAAGGCCGTTGAACCATAGGTCCTTAAAGCTGACATCTAGATTGGTCGCAGCAAAGAGAGGAAGCATGCCGCCGATATGGTCAGAATCTATGTGCGAGACGACAGCGAGATCGAAGACAACAGGCCCAGTGGCCGAGAGCCTATCGATACGATCGCGTAGCAACGGCCATGACCCCGGCATGCCACCGTCGATTAGTAGCCGCCACGGTGGGCCAACCGGCCGGGTGCATTCGATCCAGAGGCAGTCTCCACGTGCGGCAGGCAGGACGTCGATGCTGATGGCGGTCATGGTTCCCGTGCGCCTTTAGCCGCTGTCTCCTGATCCCGTCTCGGATTTGTGTGGAGAACTCTCATGACATCGTGGGTGGCCGTGCTCGATACTTCTGTGGCTCAACCCACAGGGATGGCGCCCAGAGATGCAATCGTCATACATCCAGCGCTGGAGAACAAGGTGGATTAGCCCCCTTGCCGCAGTCCTCGGCATGCGAGATGACGCCTTGGGGCCGCGGCGCACAAACCAAACTCGGCACGCAGGGTTTCAATCTCGCCGTCGCCAAAGTCACCGGGCAGCAGCCCGGCTGCGAAGTCTTGTATGAAGTGCAATTTCGCTTCATCGACCCCAACCCGGGGAACCCAGCATTGCCGCCCTCGAAGATTCTGACGATTGTGTTTAGCGATTCCGAGGACCAGCTCACCGACCCACTGCGTGCCGTTCTTCCACTGCCTGCCGGTCCAACCTTGTCGCCGGCACGCAGTGCCGTACGCGAAGCGATGCTGCGCCAGTGTTTTCGCGCGAGCTGGCGGGTGCGCGCTGTGAACCGGTCCAACGTGACCTCGCATTGGAGTCCGTTCGGAACGCAGGGACCAGCGTCGAGCGGCGTCGACAGTTAAAGCCAAATTTGATGGAAAGGCGGCTTCTGCCGCCTTTCTTTCTGCCCGCAAGATGGCACCAGCGACTGACGATGCACCGGATTTCTGTCCTCGGGGACACGTTCCAGTCGATGGGGTGCATTCGAAGGTCCCCTTAATAGCGGTCGCCGGCGGCCAACTAGCATGATGGGAAGTCATCGAATTCAGCGCCCGACCGGCGCGGTATTGTTGGCGCCCACGGCGCGGCTGCACACGAATGTCCGTCGGCAGTCCTCAGGCTTGCCGATGCTTCAGAGCACCGGCTGGCCACCTTCATCGTCTTCGTGGTCATCGAACACTATGCCCTCCATGAGCTTCTTCTTGGAGAACTTGGCCGCCTCCTCCTTGGTAAACGTGAACAGAGGGCGATCACCCATCAGCTCAGCCAGGGTTTGATGAGGGGCAATGTGCTTATGACCGAGGTCAATCAACATTTTGGCAGCGCGGAGGTCACCCTTGCGCACCATTGCAAATAGCATCTCGATAACCGCTTCTAACCTGGTCATCTTTCGCTGCTTGCCGTTGACATGCACTTTAATTTCTTCCGACAAGCTTCGGCGTATGATGCGGCTGACTGGCATATGCGCTTCAGTCGCCCTTGGTCGCCCTTTCGGATTGCCGGACTGCCCCTTCTTGAACTGCGCTTGCTTCGGCGGCTTACCGTAGCCGACCTGATACGAGTCGGGGCTCGCTGCCTGAGGCTGATCTTTCTGTTCGCTCATGACTGTTCGTTCCTCACGCGGCGTCTGCAGGGCGGACCACCGTAGCGGCCACCTCGTCGAAGGCTTGGCCCGTCTCGGCATGAACCGCCCTCTGGCCGGTCAGTGCCTGCCAGCGACTGACCGCGGCATCGACGTAGTGCGGGTCAAGCTCGATCGCTCGGCCAACTCGCCCGGTCTTTTCCGCCGCTAGCAGGGTCGTACCGCTGCCGACGAACGGATCCAGCACTATTCCGCCGCGCGTCGAGCAGTCCTTCAGCGCATCGACCACCAGCGGCAGCGGCTTCACCGTCGGGTGGGTGCGCAGGTCGTCCATTCGCCCACGCTTGAAGGTGTTCACTCCAGCGTAGTCCCAGACGTTGGTGCGATAGCGGCCCTTCTCCCCTAGCCCAAAGTTGTTGATGTGCGGGGCACTGCCCACCTTGAATACGAACACCATCTCGTGCTTGGAGCGGTAGAAGGTACCCATTCCGCCGTTGGTCTTGTTCCACACGCACACGTTCTTGAGCTCGTAGAGCTCGCCGGCGGCGTTCAGGACCTCGCCTATATGGCGCCAGTCCATGCAGATGTAGTGGATAGCCCCGTTCAGGCTGTACTGCACCGCCTGAGCCATGAACGAGCCCAAGAATTCGGTGAACTCGGACGTTGTCATTTCGCCCGATGCCATAGCGAAATTTTGATGGCGCACCGAGCCCAGACCACAGACGTGGCCGTCGATGCCGACGTTGTACGGCGGGTCGGTGAACACCATCTGGGCGCGGTCCTCACTCATCAGCTTCTGGTAGGAGGCCGGTTCCAGGGCGTTGCCGCAAAACAAGAGATGCTTGCCGAGCTGCCACAAGTCGCCGGGCGCGCTCACCGCCGGGCGGTCGCGTTCCAGCTCCGGCACAACCTCCGGCTTGGCCGCTTTGACCGGTTTGGGTGCCTCTAGGCGGTCCAGGTCGATCGTATCGAAGCCCGTGACCTCGAAGTCGAAGTCAATGGCGAGATCCGACAACTCCTGCAGTTCAACCCTGAGAAGCTCTTCATCCCAGCCTGCCAGTTCAGCCAGGCGGTTGTCGGCCAGCGTGAAGGCGCGCTGGAGCCCCTCAGTCAGGTGCTTGACCACGATGGTCGGCACCTCCTTGAAGCCAAGTCGCTGGGCGGCTCTCAGGCGGCCATGGCCGGCGAGAAGGACTCCCTTCTCATTGATGACAACCGGAATGATGAACCCGAACTTACGCACGCTGGCCGCGATTTGCTGCACCTGACGGTCGCTGTGCGTGCGGGCGTTGCGGGTATTGACGATAATGTCTGCGACCGCGCGCGGTTCGACCATCGGGGCGAACGGCTGGACCAAAGCATTGGGCTTGACCCCACGGGACCCCGCCTCGCCGACCACAGGCTTTTCGATCTCAGTCTGATCGGTCGGCTTGAGCTTCTCGTCTTTCGACAACTTAATCACAATGCACCTTCCATATGTCTGCCCCTTTCCACCCACGTTTGGGTGAAGATCGAGGCGTTGGTGCCGGGCGTCGGACCCTTAGCGCCGGCTTCTTGGCAAGACATACAGGGGTGGTTTTGGAAAACACGGCCGCCCAGCCGGAGTGGCTGAATTCTGCCTCAGGCCTGTTTTCCGCCGGATCGGTGCGCAATGGCGACACGGCTGCCATTGAGAGGCAGGGGCTGGCGCGGATGGTACCCTTGAGTGCCTCAGAGAGGGTTGTTCAGCTCGAACTTTGAGCTGGACGCCCTACCGCCCCGCCCGCCTTGCCGCCAGGTGAATTGGCCATCTGGGAAAGGCCGTGGTTCAGACCATGCTAGCCAGCGCTTTTCGGGGCGCAAGAGCCGCCCGCCATTGGATTAATGCAGGTTTCTCGAATCGAGCCATCGAGCCGGACGTCCCGGAAGCGCCGGCCCATCGCCGCGCACTTGCCCGACTGCCCACCTGCTCGGA
>NZ_BKAJ01000212.1 GCF_007992495.1 Reyranella soli | reverse complement strand
GCCCGATCGGTCACGCGGGGTCTCCGTCAGGCACCCGCTGGTGTTTGGGGCTCACCAGGGACCGCAGGATGATGAAGTCGGCGGCGCTGTCCGGTGGAGCCTCGTCAGGGTGCTCTGCGCACCACCGGGCGATGGCCTGGTCCGAGGTCTCCTCATCCTCCCCCAAGATCAGGCGAATCACCCTGCGGGGCGTCTCGGCGGGATGGAGGGCGTCTAGCTTGTCCAGGCGGCGGTTGATGCTGTCGATGCTCATTGTGGGGCCTCCCATCCGATCAGTTGGACGTTGTTTGGGTTGAGTTCGGGCTCACCGGGACGAGCGGCGCTCCATCGTGCAATAGCGGCCTCGGCGGCCTCGCCGTGGTTCTGCCACACGACAATCGATCGCTTCGGGTCCATCACTTCCTCCAGCCTGTCTAGGCGGCTTGTCAGATTGGTCATCGGCCTCTCCCCTTCTCCAATGCTTCGATCCGGGCCAGCACCTCTACGGTCTCAATCGCCTTGCGCTTGCCCTCGAGGACAGCCGCCACAGCCGCCCCCTCCTCCGGCGTGATCTCTCCGCCCGCTACCGCATCAGCGATCCGTCCCAATGCCGGCACGATGTCGGCAGGCGCGTTTACCGGTGGGAGTTCGAGGTTGATGGCTCTGGACTTTCTGGCGGGCCAGATGCGCGAGAGGATCAGCTCGGCGGCCTTGGCATCCCCTTCCTTGGCCTTCTCGAGTTGCTTCTGGAGGATGGTCTCGCCTTCTCCGTCGGCGAGTGCATCCAGTGCCAACGTCGCCTTATTGCGGCTCCCTGACGGCCGGCCAGGGCCACCTGGATTACCTGGCTCAAATGGCTTACCGCGCGTTTTGCCGCCGTTATTGGACGCGTCAGAGGTCATTTAGCGAAGCTCCCAAGGCAGGCATATTGAGTCGTCAGCGGCCAGTGGCGCGCGGCGCCAGAGATGGCGGACGTTGGAGCACGCTGGGACAATGGCGCAGCCGTTGTCGGATACCGCCTCGACCCGGTCGCCTTGGCGCAGGCTAAACACCAGGCCGGCCACGAATGGGTTGTCGTGCGGCTTTGCGCGCTGGACGCCGATCAGTTCGCGCGCGTCCCATCCCAAGATCAGGGAGCGCTCAACCGTTCCACCGTCCATGAGGCTATCCAAGGCGTCGGCAGCCAGATCGAGCCGCACCCCCTCAACGGTCAGGTCGCGCATCATGTTGGCCCAGCGTTCCGGTTCCGGAAGTGCTGCGACAGTTGCGACTTCTGCGACAGACGGTCGAATTTTGGACGGGCGCCCCGCATGTGTCGCAACAATCGCAAGTGTCGCAGGGGTCGGGCTGTCGATTGGCGGGCGTGGCCGGATGTTTAGACCTGCACTTCCAGCCGGTGCGTCGCCTTCAATGAGGGAGCGGAGCCGCATCAGTTCCACCCCTCCACCCGCTTCTCGATCATGGGCGAGTCTGGCGCGTCATCGTCTGCATCGTCGGCTGTGCCGTCGACCAGCATGGGGTTGACCGTCAGTCGCTTGCGCTTGCCGTCCTGCACCAGCCTCACGCGGCCGTGAGCGGCCAGGATCTCGGCCGCCTTTTCGAAGTCCTCGCGCTTGCGAGTGCCGTTGGGGCCACCGTTCAGCACATCTCGAGTTGAGAATCCGTCAACGCCCTCCATGCGGCAGCGGTCGATTAGCCAGCGGTCGAGCGTCGCTGCGTTGGCCACCTCCCTTGACAAAGTGAGCGGGGCGAACAGGCCGCGCGCGGAGTACAGATGCCATGTGACGATGCGAGCGGCGGCCTGCATCGATCTCAGGCCGATCACTCCACCGGGGCCATTCTCGAAAACGTGCAGCACGCCAGCTAAGCGCGCCACGTTGTCGGCCGCCTTGGACGCAACGTCGCGGACCGACGCGAAGTCACCGCCACTCGATAGTTGGGTCTCGATCGCATCATAGACAGTGACCCAATGCGCCTTTGCGATGGGGTCGAGGTCCAGCGTCGGCAGCAACAAGCCCCTCTCGCCGTCGATCGTCGGAAGGTCGGCAAGCATGTCGGCAATGCGCGCGTTGAACGCGTGCAGCTCGGGCGTGGCCTGGGGCTCCCTGTACATCCGCGAGCCCTGCAGGGACGCCGGTTGCGATGCTAGGAACCGGGCGAGGAAGTCGCTGCCCCTCGACATGCCCCGGTCGCGGTCGAGGAAGTCGCCCAACACATGCGGTTGCACCTGCAGGCTGATCGTCATGCGCGCACCCCGCACGGCAAAGCTGGCCGAGGTGGCGCGGTCGACCACATGGCTAGCTCCGTCCCATAGCTTGTTTAGGAGGCTCAGGGTCCGCGCGATCGAGTCCTTGCCCATCGAGTGGCCGCCCAACACGGCACCACCTTCGCTGGAAAAGATGCCAGCGCTGGGCCATTCGGTCGCCAGCGCCCTGCCCAGCTTCTCCGATGTCACGTCCTCGAAAATCAGCCGCGGCACTCTCGGCGCATCCGGCTTGCCGGTCTCGATCTGGGCCAGATCGGCGCGGTGCCCGTCGATGTCCTTTCCGGCCTTGGCGTCGCCGGTCATCTTGCCGTCGATCGCGTCGCGCTTTGCCTGCCATGCGGACAGGTCGGCCGTGTGTGCCGCCATCGTCACCTTGGCGGCGTCACGTTGGCTGTCCTGAAACTCCCGCACAGCGCGGCCCAGTAGACGGTCTACCGTGCTCTTGCGGTCGCCCGACTCGGCCACGGTCAGAAAGTAGAGGCTGCATGGGCCGGTCAGCGTCTCGCTTCTGCGCACGTCGGCCAAGGATTGAGCGGCGAGGCTCGCCACCGCCAGCGCCGAGCTCGCCACCATCTCAGGGGGTGCCTGCACGGCGTCGGTCACTTCGGACACTGCGCCGCGGATCGCCTCAGGCAGCGCCGATAGCGGGTAGTCGGCGCGCTCGATCTGCCCGACTAGCGGGACCGGCTGCGACCAGGGCGACGTTGCCGCACCGTGGCTGCCGTTTCCGTTGGCGCCCTTGAACACGCGGAAGCCGGCGGGCGGCGTCTTAGGCTGCATGGTGAGCCTCCCGCACGTAGATGGTGGGGAAGATAACCGGCTGGCGTAGCGCCCTATCGATCCTGGCGGCCAACAATTCACCCTCGCAGGCAAGTGCTGACATGTCGGCCAGGACGTGACGGGCTGCGCGCATATCCACCAGCACGGCGCCGTGTCTACCATTCTGCAGCCAAGCGATAGGGTCAGGCAGGATCTTGGCTGCGGTGCCGCTCTCGCGAGCTTGCTCTAGCCATTCCTCGCCCAGCGTCGTGCAGATGCCCTCCCGCGTCCGAGACTGCCGTGTCGCCAAACTGGTCGCGACTAGGTCTAACAACACTCCATCCTCGAAATAGGGAACGATCACAGCGGGCTTGCCCGTATCGTCGGGTTCGTAGTGGTGGCGATCGACACTCACAAAGCCGATCCCCCAAAGGGGGCCGGTCATCGGCAGCCCGCACGCCGCCAGGGCCTCAGCTACCTCGGGCATGCGTGCGCGGCGATGGGCCGCCAGCAATTCGACCATGAGCCGGCCGAGTTGGGGCCGCTTCATCATGGCCGCACCTCTCGGCCAATAATGCCCATGGCCTCGGCCACGATGGCGGCATGGCGTAGGCACATGTCGTGCCGGCGGGCGAGCCGGCGCACTCGCCAAGGGTGATCTGTCGCGACAAGCGCAGAGGGTGAGGGGATTGCGTGCCCATTGCGGACGCGGGCGCCGCCTAGTATCTTGCGGTTCATGATGTTGGTTCCTTGGAGGGGACTGACAAAGCGATATAGAGCCGGTCGAGGAGGTCACCCTCGGCCGGCTTTCGTTTTCAGGAAGTGAATGGAAGGCCACGAGCGGGATCAGGCCGCTAGCTGGCTAGTGTTCTCGGCGGTGCGTGCGGTCGAACTGACCCACGCGCGCAGGGCACTCGGCTTGTAGAGAACTCGCCGTCGAAACTTGATGAACTCGGGCCCGCCGCCGTGGCAACGGAGCTGAGCGAGTGTTGCTTTGGCTACCGGGTAGCCCAGGCCTTCGAGAAGGCTGCTAGCCTGCTCTGGAGGCAGTGGCCTGTCATCTGCGTCGATACCCATCTATTCCTCGCGGCAACTGGGGATGAGCCCCGGAAAGTGCCCGCAAGGGTACGCAATTCAAAAAACGTGTCGGCCTGAAACGCCTAAAAGTCGATGGAGCCGAGTTTCAGGCAAGAGTTTCAGGCGGCCTATCGATTTCCCCGGCGGGGTTTGGCCCGCTCAAGACGCTCCTTCTCGGCTTCCCATGCCTGATAAACTCTGGATACTTTCGCTCGGATTAAACTATCGCTTGGACTTTCGCCGCCGTTCAGCTTGCCAAAGTGCTCCTTAAGCAGATCTGCGGCTCTAGCCTGTACATCGGGCAGACCATCGAGCGTTGCTGCAACGCCCGCTAGATAGGTCAAGGCGCCTTCCCAATCATATTCGGGTGGACGGCCGGTACGGTGGGTACTGTTAGTGGCTGTCGCCCCAATTGGGGAAACGCTCTTCTCCTTAGTTTCAGGCGCTACGGGAGCATTAGGAACGCCAGGCCATTGCCGTTGGCACTCATCAGCTCGAGCCCACAGGTCTACCCACAACAGACCGACCCGCCGATTTTTCTCGTCTGCAAAGCAGAGCCGAGCGTCTAGGAATGCCATTTGCTCATAACGAACAGGAACGGCTTGCAGGTCCGATCCGACGCCATGTCGGCCACGAATTACGAGTCGGCCCAAACGGGCGACACGGAGCATCTCGGCCGGCGCTGCGGCAAGGGACACTGGCGGTCCATCCCATCGCGAAGTTGGACGCAAGCGCAGACGCTGCAGGCCGTCCATGCCCTTCACAGCCGCCGCTCGTTCGACGGCCTGACTGGTGCCCTCTACGATCCAGGCAATCGCCTGGGCAGCAGTCCACCATTCTGACTGTAGACGCGATTCCTGCTCAGCGTTTGTAGTCATCGCGCACCTCCGCCGTGGTGCACCGCAGAGGTGGAGACGGGGGCGGGCGAGTGCGGTCTCGCTGTTCGCCGGCCAAGGCTAGCCCCCGCTGTTCGGATTCTACTTCGGACGCGCAAGGCGCACGACCTTGGAATTGTTGGGACCTCGGCCCTTCATGGCCGCAGCCACGCGCTGCGCCGTCTGATCGGCAGCGGCTCGAACGGGGTCTAGTGCCAAGTGACTGTAACGGGCGGTGGTCTCGGGCTTCCGATGGCCCAATATCTTGCCGACGATGTGGAGCGACTGATTGAGGGCCACGCCGGTCGACGCGTGAGTGTGCCTCAGGTCGTGGAGGCGTACTTCGCTCAATTCGGCCTTCTGACGGAGCCGCCTCCACACCTTGTAAACGCCATCATGGTGGCCGTCTCCGCGCTCGGCAGGGAACACGAACTGGTCGCCGGTCATGGTGTCGAACCGTTCACCCCAGGCCATCAGCACGGCAAGAGCCGGGGCGCCCAACGGAATGACCCGCGCGCCCGTCTTGCTGTCCGGCAAGATGAGCGCGCTACGCTGGAAGTCGACGTAACGCCATCGCAGACCGGCAATCTCGTTCTTGCGGGCGCCAGTGAGGGCCAACAGACGGGCGATGGTGAGGGATGCGGCGTTGACCCCCTCGGCCTCCATGTCGGCCACCGCCTTGCCCAGGCGGGCAAGCTCGGTGTCGTCCAGGAAACGCTCGCGATTTCGCAGTTTGTTCAGTCGGACCTTGGAGGCCGGGTTCTCCTTCAAACCCAGCTTCTGATCGATCGCCCAATTCAGCATGGCTCGCAGGGCTGCCGTAGCCCGGGCCGCCACGGCGGCCCCACCTTGGACGCGGATCCGGCCCCGCCTCTTGGCGCCCTTTGCCGTGACCGGGGCCTTGGTCTTTCCCGCAGTTACGTCGGCCTGAAACTTCTCGATGTCGCCCTTGGTAAGGGTCCGCAGTCGCTGGCGGCCTAGAAGAGGCAGCACATGGCGCTTGAGGTTGCTGGCGTCGTTCTCCCAGCTCCTAGCCTTCTTTGCAGGTCGCGAGGCCGGTCCTTCCTTCAGGTAGCGGGTGAGCAGCTCGGCAACAGTCAGATCTTCACTCTGGGCCGTTTTGTCGGCCGCTGGGTCTCCGCCCGCCCCTGCCGTCGCGCTCGCCTTGAGGGCGGCCTTGCGGGCTTCTTCGGCGGTGATGACCCTGCGGCGTTTCTCTCTTCCTTCAGTCCGTTCGACCGGGCCGCTGTTGGCCGCCCCCAGCGTTAGACGCCGTTGCCGGCCACGTCGACCACCGCCAAGCCGATAGAGGAACACGTAGGATTTTGCACCGCTCGGCCGCACGCGGATACCAAAACCGGGCAGACCATCGTCCCAATGGACGACATCGGCCGGCCCTGCCTTCAAGGCATCGACATATCGCTTGGTGATTCGGGCCATCAGGGCCGCCTCCGCACTGGCTTCCGGTGAGCCCTGTTGGCCCAGGGTATCACCGGGGTAACACCGCGACGCAATCAACGAATATCTCGCCGCAAATCAAACTATCTCAAAGATACGATAAATTGGGGATTTTCTCAACGTAGAGCAACAAGCGGCAAGTCGAGAAAACCCCAGGAAATTGCTGTCCTTATCATTCGCAATGAGGAGGTCAGGGGTTCGATCCCCCTCAGCTCCACCAACCGGAACAAAGCACTCAGGGTATTTGACCTTGGACTCTGACTTACGCTCGTAACCCAATGGGTCGATCGTCCGCAGGCCGTGAAAGAATTCTTCAAGGCCGGCCTCCTGCTCCTTGTGCTGTCGACTTGGTCCGATGCCAGAGCCGCTGGCGGCGCACATATCGTTGACGATTCGGAGGTCGAGACTCCGGGACACTGCCACGTTGAATTATGGGTGACCCGATTCGTCCCAGGCAACGGCTATGCCAACGCGGCGCCAGCTTGCACGTTGAAGCAGATTCCCTTCCTCGAAGTGGGTCTCGCCCACCAGGACTATTGGTCCGAGGAGAACAACGCCCCGATCCTCGGCCCCACGGTAAAGGTCAATCTGCGTCCGCAGGATACCGGCCTCGGCCTTGGCATCACGGCCTCTTCCGGTGTGAACCTCACCACTGGCGAATTGAACTTCGCGACCGTCGTCGGACTCATGTCGGTCCCCATAAATGAAGCGTTCCGGGTCAATCTGAACGCCGGCTGGAGCTACGTTCAAGGCGACATGCCCGATGCCTTTTTCTATGGGGCACAGATTGAGCTCCAGATCAGCCGGGAACTCATGTTCACGGTCGAAGGATTTGGCCGGACGCCAGGCATAGGCGGCATCCAGGCTGGCCTGCGATACACTCCCAGGGAGTGGCCGCTCGACTTCGATCTGCTGGCCGCTCGCTTCCTGGGTGAGAACCAGCCCTTCTTCTTCACTGTCGGGGTGACCGTCCGCTTTTAACCGCGGCTGACCTGTTGTCATAAGGCGCCGGGCAGGGGACCTTCAGGGTCCATGCTGGTCCGCAAACGTCACCCCACAGCCGCCGATCTGGGTCTCACCGCCGAAGAAGCACGCCTCCTGCGTCCGCTCTCGACGCCCTGGCGCATCCAGGAATTCCTGGTCGGCCTCAGCGCCAACTTCGAGGACCAAGGCGACACGCTGCGGTCGGTACGGGGCGTGCTGCGCCATCGCCGTGCCCACTGCATCGAGGCGGCCTTCACGGCGGCCTGTGCGTTGTGGCTGCATGGCGAGCCGCCGCTCCTGATGGACCTCGTGGCCAAGGGCGATTCGGACCACGTCATTGCCCTCTTCCGGCGC
Source organism: Reyranella soli (assembly GCF_007992495.1). Taxonomy (GTDB): domain Bacteria; phylum Pseudomonadota; class Alphaproteobacteria; order Reyranellales; family Reyranellaceae; genus Reyranella; species Reyranella soli. The sequence continues at coordinate 7,379 of NZ_BKAJ01000212.1, read as the reverse complement.
AATGGTTGCTGGGGCGCCATCTCCAAGAGCAACCACGTCTGGCTGCGCTGGCGCGACCCGGTCTATCGAAACCTGCGCGAGCTCGCGATGTCGTACTTCCATGAATACGCCAACGACGACCGCCGCAAGACCCTGCGCACCCATTCCGATGCCGTCGATCTCCGCCAGTTCGACATCGAGGACTGGGTGACCAACGAGGACGATTGCTGGGACGTCGGCGCTGCGCTCGACGACGCGCCGCATCACCGGTTGATCACGCCCGCACAGACGCGCACCCTGATGCCGCGCGATGACATGGAAATGCGCGCAGACGACTTGGTTCAGTACGAAAGCGCCGATCGAAAACGAGCGCGTCGCTACTAAGGGAGGTTGGTCGTGAAATTCCTGATCGTCTTCATGCTGGTCACCTTCGTGGCGACCGGCCGGTTGTTCGCCCAGATTCCGGCCGAGTGGCAGTCGGCCGCGCAGGCCGTCATTGCCGATCTCGAGCGCGACACGCCGCTTGCCGCCAAGCCGTGGACCGGGGCGGAGCTGACGCAGGGCTGGCACCTGGCGCGCGCCTGGCGAAAGCACAACAACGGCAATGTCGAGATCATCCTGGCCGAGTACCTGACCTTCGTGGCGCTGTGCCGGCAGGGCTGCGCGGGCAACACGATCGAGGGCAAGGGCTACATCGCCGTGGCCGAGCAGGTGAAGACCTACAAGGCGCAAAACGGCGAGGCGTACGCGCTGGCGAAGAACGCCCATGCCTGGCTGGCGGCCCTGCACGATCCGACGGGGGCCGCGGCCAAGAACGCCGCCATGTGGAACAAGGATCTCGACATGGCGGCGGCCGATTTCGCCACCAGCAATCTCTATGCGCTCTACTGGCTGCTCGCCCAGGCGCGGCCGACGCCGACCGAGCAGGCCAACACCTTCGCCCGGTTCGCCATCTTCGTGCAGGGCAAGGCCTGGATCGGAACGCGCTGCCTCGACATCACCAAGGTGGCTTCGGTGATCGGTGCGCCACCGACGATTGGCCGTTGCTAACCATCAGTAGCAGGCGACGAGTTCCTTAAGCTGCAGGTTGCATGATTCAAATTCGTGGGTCATGGTCGGTCCGTCACGGATTCTTGCGGGGGCGACCATGACGGAACGTATCGGAGTTCTGCTGGTGCACGGCATCGGCATGCAACTGCCGAACCAGCATCTCATCGGCGAAGCGCGCAACATCGTCGCCGCGCTGGGCGACGAAGCGGCGGCGATCGAGGTTGTGACCGAGCCGTCCATCCCGGCCGAGGTACCCAAAAAATTCACCACCGATTTCAGCACAAACAAAATATGCGTGGACGTCACCACGACGAGTAAGCGGCACCGCAGGTTTCGTATCGAGTTCAACGAGGTCTATTGGGCGGACCTCGGCGAGGCACCGACCCTGCCACGTCAAGTCAAATTCTGGTTCTGGGCCCTGTCCATGTGGACGGTCGCCGGACGCGAATATACGAGGCTCGTCGGCTTCAAGGACATGTATGTGCCGAGGGACGGCCGCTTCAAGTATCTGGGCCGCTTCGTCCTTGGTTTCTACGGAGCTCTCTTCTTCCTCGGTGCGGCGACAGTAGGTCTGCTCAACTTGATCTTGGAGCGCCTGAAGCTGCCGCGTGTGCCAATTTCCGATCTGCTGACGGCCTATGTCGGCGACGTCATGCTCTACAGCCAACCGGCGCGGGATCAAAATCCCATCGTGTCGGAATTGGGGGAGCCGCCGCGCGTCGCGATCCGCGCACGCATGGTCGACGCCATGGTCGAGTTCGCCATGCGCGACTATGATCATTGGTTCATCCTCGCCCACAGTCTCGGCAGCGTCGTTGCCTATAACGGCCTGATGGAGACGGAAGCCGCCCTGCCGAACTACCTTACCGAAGGGCGATGGCAGCAGGTGAAAGCATTGCTGGGCGCGACCGTCGAGCCCGTCATCGATGTGATGTTGCCGCGGCGGCCGGTGTGGCTCAGTCCCACCGATGGCATCGACCGCAGGATACTGTTCAGCAAGTTACGCGGCCTGCTGACCTACGGCTCGGCCATCGGCAAGCTGAGGGCGATCTGGCCGGTCATCGTTCCCGCAAATCGTGATGAATACGTCTTTCGGGAAGATTTTGAGTGGTTCAACATCTACGAGCCGACCGATCCGGTATCCGGCCGACTGGCCGCATTCCTGAGCACAGGAGGCCGTTGGGACGGTAACGACCAGAACGTCAACGCCCCGCTTGTCGTCGACGGCAGGAGCGCAGCAAAGATAACGCAAAGCATCGCGTACAAAGCAGGACCAATATGGCTGTTGAGCCATCTTGGCTACCTGACGCGGCCGTCGCCGGGCTTCGAACGCCCGAAGCACCCGTTGGTGTTCAAAGTAGCATCGTGGTTGATCAGGAAGGACTTCGGCGCCGCCGACCTTCAACAGGTGGCGCCGGCAGTGTGGCTGCGCTCAACGCTGCGCACGGCGGAAGTCCTTCTCATCGGTCTTGCCGTCTGGCTCGGTACGGCTGCCCTGCTCTGGTACATCCTTCCGCACAAGTGGCTTGCCGCGCTGCAGTGGCGTGACTTGCCTGCCATCGCGGTTTCCGCCATCGCCGTCGCCGCCCTGTTGAATGCTGTGGGTTGGGCCGCGGACCGGAATGACCGGGGGGATCCGCCGAGATGGCTGCGATGGACGACCATCGTGGTCGGTGGCGCGCTGATCTGCCTGGTCTCGCCCTGGGCCGCCGCCGCCGTCCGGTGCGTCAGGGATTCCTCGCTCGGAATTGGCCTGTGGCTCGCGGTGAAATGCCCTGCCATCGGCTTCCTGGTCGACCTCCTGAACCACCCAGGCGCTGCTCGGATGGCGATTGGTCTGCTGTCGCTGACCCTCATCCTGATCGTCGCCCTTGGCGCCCTGCGCTGGCTTTTCCAGCCCCTGCCGGTTCAGCCCAAGGAGCATATGAGAGGCGTTTCGACCTAGCGGACTGCGCGCGATCTTGGCAAGACGCCGTGAACCGTGGATCATCGCGCCATGGCCTACGAAACCATCGCGATCCGCAAGCTCACGCCAGCGATCGGCGCGGAAGTGTCCGGCGTCGATCTCGCCGCGCTCTCCAACCAGCAGGCAAGCGAACTGCACGATGCGCTGATGGCGCATCAGGTGCTGTTCTTCCGCGACCAGCAGATGAGCGTCGACCAGCACAAGGCGTTCGGCCGCCTGTTCGGCGAGCTTCTGGTCCATCCGGCGGCCAGGGCCGAGGTCGAAGGGCATCCCGAGATCCGAGTCGTGCATGCCGACGAGAAGACCAAGACGGCTACCGGCGAGGTCTGGCACTCCGACATGTCGTGCGAGCCCGAGCCGCCGATGGGCTCGATCCTCTATCTGCACCAGTCACCGCCGGTCGGCGGCGATACGGCTTTCGCCAACATGTATCTCGCCTATGAAACCTTGTCGGAACCGATCAAGCGGCTGGTCGAGGGGCTGTCGGCGTTCCACACCAGCGCCCATGTCTACTCGCGCGGCGAGTATGAGCGCTCGGACAAGAAGTTCCCTGAGGCCGTCCATCCGATCGTGCGCACGCATCCGGTGACACGCCGCAAGTGCCTGTTCGTCAACCGCGGCTTCACCAAGCGCATCGAAGGCCTGAACAAGCACGAGAGCGACGCGCTGCTCGAGATGCTGATCCGCCACTGCGAGACGCCCGAGTTCCAGTGCCGCTTCCGCTGGGAGCAGCACTCGGTCGCCTTCTGGGACAACCGCTGCGCCATGCACCGCGCCATGTTCGACTATCACCCGCACGTCCGCCACGGCCACCGCGTGACGATCAAGGGCGAGAGGCCTTTCTAAGAGACTCATGGCCCCTCCCCCCGTCATACGGGGGAGGGTACGGGAGGGGGAAGGCAACAAGCGCAGCGCCGGAAAATTACAGATCTGAAATTCTCAGAGATCACCCGTGAGGCTTTCCCCCTCCCCGACCCTCCCCCGTTTTACGGGGGAGGGAGAAAAGCGAGAGATCAGGTGAAGCGGCCCTCCAGATCTTGTCGAGTGAGAGCCTCAAGGACCGTCTGCACGACAGCCTCCGGCTCAGAGAACACGCTGCCGTTCCAGAAACGCAGCACGCGAAAGCCGTTTGCCTTCAAGAAGGCGTCGCGTTGATTGTCATATGGCGACTGCGTCCCGTGCTGGCTGCCACCCAGCTCGACGATGACACCCGCTTCAAGACAAACGAAATCGCAAATGTAACGTCCGATCTGGTGCGGCGGAACTTGAAACCATTCAGCTGACGTCGGCGCAAGCGCTGCCACAAGCGACGTTCGGCTTCAGTCGCGTTGTTGCGGGGATGGCGGGCGCAGTCGTCCATGGCCGAAGGAAATCAGTCCTTCGAGGCGCGATTGTGGCTCGGCAGCAACCTCTGGTTGCTTGCTGATCTGAAATATTCGAAGCCGTCTTTGCGGCTCTCCCCCTCCCTACCCTCCCCCGTAAGACGGGGGAGGAGGAAGAGTGGTTAACGTGTCGCAGCTATTCCGCCGCGATCGCGTCGTTGACGAACTTCTTGGCGTCGAAGTCGTCGGCGACCTTGAGGTCGTTGGCGATCAGCTTCTCAACGTCGATCTCGGCGTAGCCCATGACGCCCATGTCGCCCAGCGCCTTCTGCACCTTGGGCCCGAACAGGCCGATCTCCTTGAGGATCGGCACGATGCGGGTGAACAGGCGGCTGCGGAAAGACTGCATGGCGCCCGAGTGATAGGCGTGCTCCAGCATTTCCTTGACCGGCAGACCCGAACGCATCCAGACCTCGGCCTGGTTGAAGCGGTCGCGCATGAAGTAGAGCGCCTCGACGGTGAACTCCTCGCGCTCAGCGCGCTCGGCGTCGGTGAGGTGCGGGTAGTACTCGCGCAGCGCCATGCGGCCGAAGGTAACGTGCCGCGCCTCGTCCTGCATGACGTAGGCGTTCACCGAGGCGGCGAGGTTGTTCTTGGCGCTGTCGCGGATGCGCTGGAAGGCGGCGAGCGCCAGGCCCTCGATCAGCACCTGCATGCCGAGATAGGTCATGTCCCAGCGGCGGTCGCTCAGCGTCTGCTCGAGCAGGTTCTTGAGCGAATCGGTGATGGGATAGGCCGACTTGAACTTCTCGTGGATCAGCCGCTTGTAGCTCTCGACGTGGCGCGCCTCGTCCATCACCTGGGTGGCGGCATAGAACTTGGCGTTCATGTCCGGCACGGTGTTGACGATCTTGGCCGTCGCGATCAGCGCGCCCTGCTCGCCGTGCATGAACTGGCAGATCGAATGGCACTGAAGGTTGAAGCGCAGCCAGTTCTTCTCCTTCTCGGTCATTTTGTCCCAGAAGGGCGTGCCGTAGATCGGGATGGTCTCGTCGGCCATCCCCATCGGGTTCTCCTCGAACAGCTCCTGCGACCAGTCGATCCGGGTCGAGGTGTCCCACTGCTGCTGCTTGCCCTTTTCGTAGAGGTTCAGCAGGTCGGCCGAGCCGTCCTCGTATTCCCAGTTGAAGGCAATCTCGGTGGCGCCGTCGAACTTCCAGTTCGTGACGTCGACGGGGAGCTGATAGATCTTCTGCGTCGTCATTGGCTCTTGCCTCCTGGCGCTTTACGCGGTCCCATCCCGAGACGGAGCGGCAAAGATGACGCTCCGTTCATTTTTCGAGCGGAAGCTAGCACAGTCTGCTAGTGGAGTCCCGCCCGGAAAATGCATGATCCCTGAACGCTGGTTTACCGAATGTCCTACAACAAGCTGCGCATCGCCAAGATCATCCAAGAGACGCCCGATGCGCGCTCCTTCGTCCTAGATGTCCCGGCCGACCTGGCCGACAAGTACCGCTATCGCGCCGGCCAGTTCCTGACCTTCAAGGTGGGTCACCCTGACGGCGCCTTCAACCGCTGCTACTCGCTGTCGAGCGCGCCCGAGACCGATGGCCTGCCCAAGGTGACGGTGAAGCGCGTCACGGGCGGCAAGGGCTCCAACTGGTTCCATGACGCGCTGAAGGAGGGCGGCACCCTGGAGGTGCTGCCGCCGGCCGGCCGCTTCGTGCTGAACGACAGCGCCGCGACCTTGCTGCTGTTGGGCGGCGGCAGCGGCATCACGCCGATGATGTCGCTGATCAAGTCGGCACTGAAAACCGGCAAGCGGCAGATCCGCTTGTTCTATGCCAACCGCGACAAGCAATCGGTGATCTTCGACGCCGAGTTCGAGACGTTGCTGAAGGCCCATCCCGGGCGGCTGGAGATCATTCATCACCTCGACGCCACCCAGGGCATCACCAAGCCCGAGGAGATCGTGGCGGCGATGAAAGGCTTCGAAGCAGGCGACGCCTATCTCTGCGGCCCCGGCCCGTTCATGTCGCTGGTCGAGGAGACGCTGTTCGAGCACGGCATGAGCCACGACCGCGTGCGCATCGAACGCTTCGAGGCCTCGGGCAACGACGCGATCCCGATCGAGCCCAGCGAAGAGGGCGACGTCATCCCGGATCACATCGTCATTCACTTCGAGGGCAAGACGCACAAGGTGCCCTACAAGAAGGGCAAGACCATCCTCGAGGCCGCGCGCGACGCGGGGCTCAATCCGCTGTCGTCATGCGAGGAAGGCTTCTGCGCCTCGTGCGCGGCCAAGCGCATCAAGGGCAAGGTGCTTCTCGCCAAGAACGACATCTATACGCCCGACGATCTCGCCAACAACTGGATCCTGACCTGCCAGGGCCACTGCTTCGGCGCCGAGGTCGAGATCACCTACGACGTGGTGTAACGATCGTCCGGCCGCAGATACAGGCGACGCTGCTCACCGTCACCGCCGGCATCGCCGACGCGGTGGGCTACATCACCATGGGCGGCGTGTTCGCCGCCAACATGACCGGAAACACGGTGCTGGCCGGCATCGCCCTCGCCGAGGGCCGCTATCCTGACGCGGGCCGCCATCTCGCGCCGCTGGTCGCCTTCTTCATCGGCGCCATGCTGGCGCGCCTGCTGCTGCGGCTGTGGCACAGGCCGATGATCCCCATCCTCCTGGAAGCGGCGATCATCGGCGCGATGGGTTTTCTGCCGCTTGTCAATGAATCGGCCGTCCTGGTGCTGGCCTTTGCGATGGGCCTGCAGGCCTCGGCCATCACCCAGTTCGGCGGCGTGTCCGTCAGCACTGTCGTAGTAACCAGCACGCTCGCCCGCACCGCCGACGCCGCGCTCGACCACCTGTGGCCCGCCGAAGGCGGCAAGCTGCCGGTTGTCGCCACCCCGCGCCTGCTGCTGATGACCTGGGTCGGCTATCTGGTGGGCGCGGTCGCGGGCGGCCTGTCGCTGCACATGGTGGCATGGCCGCTGATCGCGCCAGCCGTCCTGCTGGTGATCGTCGTCCTTCTCTGACGGGAGCGCGGGCC
>NZ_BKAJ01000211.1 GCF_007992495.1 Reyranella soli | reverse complement strand
AAATAGGCTATAGAGAAAAGGCCGCTGGCGGGTTAGACCCGGCAGCGGCCCGTAGGAGTGTAGCTCAGTTGGTAGAGCATCGGTCTCCAAAACCGAGGGTCGGGGGTTCGAGTCCCTCCACTCCTGCCATTGCCTGAAGAACAGCGAGAATGACCAAGAATCCCATCGAGTTCGTTCGCGAGGTCCGTGCCGAAGTGGCGAAAGTCACCTGGCCGACCCGGCGCGAGACCATGATCACCACCAGCATGGTCTTCATCTTCGTCGTGATCGCGGCGCTGTTTTTCCTGGTGGCGGACAAGATCATCGGCTTCGTCGTGAAGCTGCTGCTCGGGGTTTCCTGAAATGCCGCATCGTTGGTACGTCGTTCACGCCTATTCGGGCTTTGAGAACAAGGTCGCCTCGTCGATCCGTGAGCAGGCCGGGAAAAAGGGCCTGGGCGATGAGATTTCCGAGGTGATCGTGCCGACCGAGGAGGTCGTCGAGGTCCGCCGTGGCGCCAAGGTCCAGACCGAGCGCAAGTTCTTCCCGGGCTACGTCCTGGTGAAGATGGATCTCAGCGACGAGACTTGGCATCTGGTGAAGAACACCGCCAAGGTCACGGGCTTCCTGGGCGGCGGTGGCCGAGGCAAGCCGGTGCCGATCTCCGACGCCGAAGCCAGCCGCATCCTGAAACAGGTCCAAGAGGGCGTGGAGCGGCCCAAGCCCGCCGTCAGCTTCGAGATCGGCGAGCAGGTCAAGGTGGCAGACGGCCCCTTCGCCTCCTTCAACGGCACTGTCGAGGACGTCGACGAGGAGCGCGCCCGCCTGAAGGTCGCGGTCTCGATCTTCGGCCGCTCGACCCCCGTCGAGCTCGACTACGCCCAAGTGGAGAAGATCTAGGTCGTTCCGGACCGCGTGCAGGATGCGCGCGATCCGGAAAAGTCGGAGCGCACTCCCCAGGGTGGGATAACTCCTTGAAAAAGCCCAGATCTAGGGGGTTGTGGGGCGCGTACTTATTTGGTAGATCGCGCCCCCTTGAGGGGCTGGCCGATGTGCCGGCCTTTTCTCATGCGGCGGCCAAGACCGGAAATCCTTTTGGATCAAGGGCTTGGCCTTAACATAGGTGCGGGAGGCCGGCCATGGCCGTACCGCGCAGCTCCAAGGAGGGGCAGGCATGGCCAAAAAGATTCAGGCCTACGTCAAGCTGCAAGTGCCGGCTGGCAAGGCAAATCCGTCGCCGCCGATCGGGCCCGCGCTCGGTCAGCAGGGCGTCAACATCATGGAATTCTGCAAGCAGTTCAACGCGCGCACCCAGAAGATGGAAGCGGGCATGCCGATCCCGGTGGTCATCACCGTGTTCCAGGACCGCAGCTTCACCTTCGTCACCAAGACCCCGCCGGTCAGCTACTTCCTGAAGAAGGCCGCGGGCATCGAATCGGGCGCCAAGACTGTCGGCACGCAGATCGTCGGCAAGGTGACCAAGGCGCAGGTCGAGGAGATCGCCAAGCAGAAGATGCCCGATCTCAACTGCGACTCGGTGGAATCGGCGATGGCCCAGGTGGTGGGCTCGGCCCGCTCGATGGGCCTGCAGGTGGTGGAGTAAGCCATGAGCCAGGGCAAGCGCTACAAGGCCGCCGTCGAGACCGTCGACCGCAACAAGACCTATCCGCTCGAAGAGGCGGTGAAGATCGTCAAGGCCAACGCCAAGGCGAAATTCGACGAGACCATCGAGGTCGCCATGAACCTCGGCATCGATCCGCGCCACGCCGACCAGGCGGTGCGCGGCATGATCGAGCTGCCCAACGGCACCGGCAAGTCGGTGCGCGTGGCGGTGTTCGCTCGCGGCCCGAAGGCCGAGGAGGCCAAGGCCGCCGGCGCCGACGTGGTAGGCGCCGAGGACCTCGCCGAGAAGATCAATGCCGGCGAGATGAACTTCGAGCGCTGCATTGCCACCCCGGACATGATGGGTGTGGTCGGCCGTCTCGGTAAGGTGCTGGGCCCGCGCGGCCTGATGCCGAACCCCAAGCTCGGCACCGTGACGCAGGACGTCACTGCCGCCGTGAAGGCCGCCAAGGCGGGCTCGATCGAGTTCCGCGCCGAGAAGGCTGGCATCGTTCATGCAGGCGTCGGCAAGGCCTCGTTCTCCGAGGAGGCGATCGCTGCCAACGTCAAGGCGCTGGTGACCGCGATCAATCGCGCCAAGCCGTCGGGCGCCAAGGGCACCTTCATCAAGAAGGTGTCGATCAGTTCGACCATGGGTCCGGGCGTCAAGCTCGACCCGGCCACCGCTCTCAACACCTGAGCGGCGGCCAAAGAGTTTTAGAGTTTTGCCGTGGACGTCTCGGTTTGCTGAGGGGTCTGCGGTGAAGGAGGGAGAGACCGCAAGGTTTCGAACTCCACCTGTCCGAGACCGCCGGTGCCTCGCTCTTTCGGGAGCAGGCCTAAAGGAGCAATCCGCCAGCGCAGACGGGGGCAAGGGAATCGACGCTGCACTCTTCGGGGTGCGCGCACGCGCCCGAACTTCCGGGGCAGGCGAACCGGACCGCGAGGTCTCCGTTCGCGCTAACCCGCCAACGGAGGCTGCGCAGTCTGTAACGCAGCCGATCCGACCCGGATCCCCCGGGTCGGGTCTCAATTGGAGAAAGCCGTGAATCGTTCGGAAAAGGCCGAAGCGATCGCCGAGCTGAACCAGATCTTCAAGGACGCGAGTCTGATGGTGGTCACCCGCCAGTCCGGGCTCACGGTCCAGGAAGTGACGGACCTGCGCCGCAAGGTGCGGGCGGGCGGTGCCAGCTACAAGGTCGCCAAGAACCGGCTCACGCTCCGTGCCCTCGAGGGCACGGCCTTCAAGGCGCTCGGTCCCATGTTCACGGGCCCGACTGCCATCGCCTACTCCAAGGATCCCGTCGCTGCGGCGAAGGTCATCGCGGCCTTCGCCAAGGACAACGAGAAGCTCAGCATCGTCGGCGGTGCACTGGGTGAGAACACGCTGGACGTCGCTGGCGTCCAGGCTCTCGCCTCGCTGCCGTCCCTCGATGCTCTGCGCGGCAAGATCATCGGTCTTCTGCAGGCCCCGGCGACCAAGGTCGCGGGCGTTCTGCAGGCGCCGGCCGGTCAGCTCGCTCGTGTGTTCGGAGCGTACGGAGCCAAGGAAGACGGTGCGAAGGCGGCGTAAGCCTCACGTATCGACAACCGTTTCAACGAAGTTCGGGATATCAGGAGAAGACTAATGGCTAATCTGGAAAAGCTGGTCGAGGAGCTCTCGGCCCTGACGGTCCTCGAGGCCGCTCAGCTCAGCAAGCTGCTTGAGGAGAAGTGGGGCGTCAGCGCCGCCGCTCCGGTCGCGGTCGCCGCTGCTGCGGGCGCCGCCGCTGCCCCGGCCGCCGAGGTCAAGGACGAGTTCTCTGTCGTGCTGGCTGCTGCTGGCGACAAGAAGATCAACGTCATCAAGGCGGTGCGCGAGATCACCGGTCTCGGCCTCAAGGAGGCCAAGGACCTGGTCGAGGGCGCCCCCAAGGCGGTCAAGGAAGGCGTGCCGAAGGCCGACGCCGAGAAGCTCAAGGCCAAGCTCGAGGCCGAGGGCGCCAAGGTCGAACTCAAGTAGTTCGATCGAGGCGTTCGCTTCGGTTTCGAAGCACTCATGTTCCTCTCCCCCTTGGGGGAGAGGCTAGGTGAGGGGGTGAGACGGGGTGCTGTGTACCCCCTTCACCCAACCTCTCCCCCAAGGGGGAGAGGAGGATGAGGAGAGTGAGTAAGCGAACAGAGACTTAGGACGGTTAGTCAACCACGGCTTGAATATTCAAGACGGCCCCTTATCTGAGCGGACCCCCCAAAATCGGTCCGCTCCGACAAGTGGCCCTCTGCGACGGATGGGGCGAACGGCTGGCGGGCCGGGAGCTCCGAGAAAGCAGCGGGTGTTTTCTACCGCCCTTGAACCTTCGAGGACGCAGGATGGCCACGGCCTTCAATACGCGCAAACGGATTCGTCGTTTCTTCGGCCACATCGAATCTGTGGCGCCGATGCCCAACCTCATCGAGGTCCAGAAGAGCTCGTACGAGAACTTCCTACAGCGCAACATCACGGCGGCCAAGCGCACGCAGAGCGGCCTCCAGGAAGTCTTCCGCGGCGTGTTCCCGATCAAGGACTTCGCCGAGCGCGCCAGCCTGGAATTCGTGAAGTACGAGTTCGAGGAGCCCAAGTACGACGTCGAGGAGTGCCAGCAGCGAGGCATCACCTACGCCGCTCCGCTCAAGGTCACCTTGCAGCTCGTGGTGTGGGACATCGACGAGGAAGCCGGCTCGCGCTCGATCCGCGATATCAAGGAGCAGGACGTCTACATGGGCGACATGCCGCTCATGACCGACAACGGCACCTTCATCGTCAACGGCACCGAGCGCGTGATCGTGAGCCAGATGCACCGCTCGCCGGGCGTCTTCTTCGACCACGACAAGGGCAAGACCCATTCGTCGGGCAAGTACCTGTTCGCCGCCCGTATCATTCCCTACCGCGGCTCGTGGCTCGACTTCGAGTTCGACGCCAAGGACCTGATCCACGTCCGCATCGACCGCCGCCGCAAGATCCCGGTGACGACGCTGCTGCTCGCGCTCGACAACGACGCGACCGCCAAGAAGCGCGCCGCCGCCATCGCCAAGGGCCAGACGCTCGATCCGACCGAGGCCCAGGGCATGTCGCCGGAGGAGATCCTGGCGGCGTTCTACGGCCAGGTCGTCTACAAGCGCGAGAAGGACGGCTGGAACACGCCGTTCGACGCCGATTCGATGCGCGGCGTGAAGCTGACGCACGACCTGGTGAACGGCAAAACCGGCAAGGCCGTGGCCGATGCCGGTGCCAAGATGACGCCGCGCCTGCTCAACCGCCTCAAGGAGCAGGGCATCAAGGAAATCCGCGTCTCTGTGGAGGAGTTGATCGGCCGCTACGCCGCGGTCGACGTCATCAACGAGAAGACGGGCGAGATCTACGTCGAGGCCGGCCAGGAGATCACCCAGGCGGTGCTCGACCTGTTCGATGAGAACGAGATCGACATCCTGCCGACGCTCGCCATCGATCACGTCAATGTCGGGCCGTACATCCGCAACACCCTGGCGGCCGACAAGAACTCCAACCGTGAAGAGGCGCTGCTCGACATCTACCGCGTCATGCGTCCGGGCGAGCCGCCGACGCTGGAGCAGGCCGAGACCCTGTTCCAGGGCCTGCTGTTCGACATCGACCGTTACGACCTCTCGCCGGTCGGCCGCGTGAAGATGAACATGCGCCTGGAGTTCCAGGGTGTGCCCGACAGCCAGCGCACGCTGCGTCGCGAGGACATCCTCGCCGTGGTCAAGGTGCTGCACGGCCTCAAGGACGGCCGGGGCGAGATCGACGACATCGATCATCTCGGCAACCGTCGCGTCCGCTCGGTCGGCGAGTTGATGGAGAACCAGTATCGCGTCGGCCTGCTGCGCATGGAGCGCGCGATCCGCGAGCGCATGAGCTCGATCGACATCGACACCGTGATGCCGCACGACCTGATCAACGCCAAGCCGGCGGCGGCGGCGGTGCGCGAGTTCTTCGGTTCGAGCCAGCTCAGCCAGTTCATGGACCAGACCAACCCGTTGTCGGAAGTGACGCACAAGCGTCGCCTCTCGGCCCTGGGACCGGGCGGTCTCACGCGCGAGCGCGCCGGCTTCGAGGTGCGCGACGTGCATCCGACGCACTATGGCCGCATCTGCCCGATCGAGACGCCGGAAGGCCCGAACATCGGCCTGATCAACTCGCTCGCCACCTACGCGCGCGTGAACCAGTACGGCTTCATCGAGAGCCCGTACCGCAAGGTCGCCGGCGGCCGCGTCACCGACGAGGTCGTCTACCTGTCGGCGATGGAAGAGGGCCGCTACACGGTGGCCCAGGCCAACGCCGAGATCGACGCGCGCGGCAAGTTCGTGTCCGAGCTGGTGCAGTGCCGCAAGGGCGGCGAGTACATCCTCGGCCGTCCCGACACGATCGACTTCGTCGACGTGTCGCCCAAGCAGATCGTGTCGGTCGCCGCGGCGCTGATCCCGTTCCTCGAGAACGACGACGCCAACCGCGCGCTGATGGGCTCGAACATGCAGCGTCAGGCCGTGCCGCTGATCCAGGCCGAATCGCCGCTGGTCGGCACCGGCATGGAAGAGGTGGTGGCACGCGACTCGGGCGTGGCGATCGCCGCGCGCCGCACCGGCATCGTCGACCAGGTCGACGCCATGCGTATCGTCGTGCGCGCCACGGAGGATGTGGGTCCGAACCGCCCGGCGGTCGACATCTACAACCTGCTGAAGTTCCAGCGCTCGAACCAGAGCACCTGCATCACCCAGAAGCCGCTCGTGAAGGTCGGCGACCAGGTGAAGAAGGGCGACATCGTGGCCGACGGTCCGTCGACGCGTGACGGCGAGCTGGCGCTCGGCCGCAACGTGCTCGTCGCCTTCATGCCGTGGAATGGCTACAACTTCGAGGACTCGATCCTGCTTTCCGAGCGCATCGTGCGCGATGACGTCTTCACCTCGATCCACATCGAGGAGTTCGAGGTCATGGCCCGCGACACCAAGCTCGGCCAGGAGGAAATCTCCCGCGACATCCCCAACGTCGGCGAAGAGGCTCTGAAGAACCTCGACGAGGCGGGCATCGTCTATATCGGTGCCGAGGTGAAGGCGGGCGACATCCTGGTCGGCAAGGTGACGCCGAAGGGCGAGAGCCCGATGACCCCGGAAGAGAAGCTGCTGCGCGCCATCTTCGGCGAGAAGGCGGCCGACGTGCGCGACACCTCGCTGAAGGTGCCGCCGGGCGTCGAGGGCACGGTCGTCGAGGTCCGCGTGTTCAACCGCCGCGGCGTCGACAAGGACGAGCGCGCGCTCGCCATCGAGCGTGACGAGATCGAGCGTCTGGCCAAGGACCGCGACGACGAAAAGGCCATCCTGGAGCGCAGCTTCTACAGCCAGATCCAGGAAATGCTGATGAACCAGACGGTGGCCGGCGGGCTGAAGGGCCTGAAGCCGGGCACGCGCATCACCGACAAGGTGCTGGGCGAGTACACCCCTGGCCAGTGGCGCCAGATCGCCGTCAAGACCGACAAGAAGCAGAGCGAGATCGAGGCGTTGAATAAGCAGTTCGACGAATCGATGAAGCGCCTGCAGGACCGCTTCGACAGCAAGGTCGACAAGCTGCAGCGCGGCGACGAGCTGCCGCCGGGCGTGATGAAGATGGTCAAGGTCTTCGTCGCCACCAAGCGCAAGCTGCAGCCGGGAGACAAGATGGCCGGCCGTCACGGCAACAAGGGCGTGATCTCGCGCATCATGCCGCTCGAGGACATGCCGTACCTCGAGGAGGGCCAGCCGGTCGACATCGTGCTGAACCCGCTGGGCGTGCCCTCGCGCATGAACGTCGGGCAGATCCTGGAGACCCATCTCGGATGGGCCGCCGCCGGTCTCGGCAAGAAGATCGGCGAGATGGTGAACGGCGCCCGCGAGGCGTCGGTCGCCCAGGTCAAGAAGCACCTGCGCGAGGTCTATGGCGAGAAGGCCTTCAAGGCCGAGATCCAGGATCTCGACGACGAGCAGACCATCGAGCTCGCCAAGAACCTGAGCCACGGCGTTCCCTTCGCCTCGCCGGTGTTCGACGGCGCGCACGAGAGTGACATCGTCGGCATGCTGGAGATGGCCGGTCTCGACAAGTCGGGCCAGGTGACCCTGGTCGACGGCCGGACCGGCGAGCCCTTCGACCGCAAGGTCACCGTGGGCTACATCTACATGCTGAAGCTGCATCACTTGGTGGACGACAAGATCCACGCCCGGTCGATCGGCCCCTACAGCCTGGTCACCCAGCAGCCGCTGGGCGGCAAGGCCCAGTTCGGCGGCCAGCGCTTCGGCGAGATGGAGGTGTGGGCGCTCGAGGCGTATGGCGCCGCCTACACCCTGCAGGAGATCCTCACCGTCAAGTCGGACGACGTGGCCGGCCGCACCAAGGTCTACGAGGCCATCGTGCGTGGCGACGACACCTTCGAGGCGGGCATCCCCGAATCCTTCAACGTGCTGGTCAAGGAGCTGCGCTCCTTGGGCCTCAACGTCGAACTCAATCAGCAGGCGTCCTGAGAAGGACGCCGGCTGAACTCTCTATTCGCGAATTCGTCCAACGAACCGTAGGACACAAAGATGACCGACCTCATCAACGTACTGGGCCAGCCGCAGGGCACCCCGACCTTCGACGAGATTCGTATCTCGATCGCCAGCCCCGACCGCATCCGCGCCTGGAGCCACGGCGAGATCAAGAAGCCGGAGACCATCAACTACCGCACGTTCAAGCCCGAGCGTGACGGCCTGTTCTGCGCCCGCATCTTCGGACCGATCAAGGACTACGAGTGCCTGTGCGGCAAGTACAAGCGCATGAAGTTCCGCGGCATCACCTGCGAGAAGTGCGGCGTCGAGGTGACGCTCACCAAGGTGCGTCGCGAGCGCATGGGCCACATCGAGCTCGCCTCGCCGGTGGCGCACATCTGGTTCCTGAAGTCGCTGCCGTCCCGCATCGGCCTGCTGCTCGACATGACGCTGCGCGATCTCGAGCGCATCCTCTACTTCGAGAACTACGTGGTCACCGAGCCCGGCCTGACGCCGCTCAAGTACCGCGAGCTCCTGAACGAGGAGCAGTACCTCAACGCCCTCGACGAGTACGGTGACGACGCCTTCCGCGCCGACATCGGCGCCGAGGCGATCCGCGCCATGCTGTCGGCGATCGACCTCAACGAGGAGCGCCCGCGGCTGCGCGAGGAGCTGCGCGAGACGACGTCGGAGGCCAAGCGCAAGAAGCTCGTGAAGCGGCTCAAGCTCTGCGAGAACTTCATCGAGTCGGGCGCTCGTCCCGAGTGGATGATCCTCGAGCTGGTGCCGGTGATCCCGCCCGAGCTGCGTCCGCTGGTGCCGCTCGACGGCGGCCGCTTCGCGACGTCGGACCTGAACGACCTCTATCGCCGCGTCATCAACCGCAACAACCGCCTGAAGCGCCTGATCGAGCTGCGCGCGCCCGACATCATCGTGCGCAACGAGAAGCGCATGCTGCAGGAGTCGGTCGACGCCCTGTTCGACAACGGCCGCCGCGGCCGCGTCATCACCGGCGCCAACAAGCGTCCGCTGAAGTCGCTCAGCGACATGCTGAAGGGCAAGCAGGGCCGCTTCCGCCAGAACCTGCTCGGCAAGCGCGTCGACTACTCGGGCCGTTCGGTCATCGTGGTCGGTCCGGAGCTCAAGCTGCAGCAGTGCGGCCTGCCCAAGAAGATGGCGCTCGAGCTGTTCAAGCCGTTCATCTACTCGCGGCTCCAGGCCTACGGCATGGCCAACACCATCAAGGCCGCCAAGCGCATGGTCGAGAAGGAGCGGCCGGAGGTGTGGGACATCCTCGAAGAGGTGATCCGCGAGCATCCGGTGCTCCTGAACCGCGCCCCGACGCTGCATCGCCTGGGCATCCAGGCGTTCGAGCCGGTGCTGATCGAAGGCAAGGCGATCCAGCTGCATCCGCTGGTCTGCACGGCCTTCAACGCCGACTTCGACGGCGACCAGATGGCGGTCCACGTGCCGCTGTCGCTGGAAGCCCAGCTCGAGGCCCGCGTGCTCATGATGTCGACCAACAACATCCTGAGCCCGGCGAGCGGCAAGCCGATCATCGTGCCCAGCCAGGACATCGTGCTCGGCATCTACTACATCACGCTCGAGCGCGAGGGCGAGCCGGGCGAAGGCTCGTTGTTCTCCGACATCGGCGAGCTCGAGCATGCGCTGCATTCGCGCACGCTCTCCATGCACGCCAAGATCAAGGGCCGCCTCGAGGTCTATGACGACAAGGGCGTGCTGGCCAGCCGTGTGGTCGAGACCACGCCGGGCCGCATCCTGCTGGCGCAGATCCTGCCCAAGCATCCCAACCTGCCGTTCTCGCTGATCAACCGTCTTCTGACGAAGAAGGACCTGCAGAACGTCATCGACTCGGTCTACCGCCACTGCGGCCAGAAGGAGACGGTGATCTTCGCCGACCGCCTGATGGGCTTGGGCTTCTATCACGCCTGCCGCGCCGGCATTTCCTTCGGCAAGGATGACCTCGTCATCCCGGCCGCCAAGGTGAAGCTGGTCAGCCAAACCACGAAGGAGGTCAAGGAGTACGAGCAGCAGTACCAGGACGGCCTGATCACCTCGGGTGAAAAGTACAACAAGGTCGTCGATGCCTGGTCGCGCTGCTCCGATCGCGTGGCCGAGGAGATGATGAAGGGCATTTCGACGCCCGTCGCCAACAAGCCGGTGAATTCGGTGTGGATGATGGCGCACTCCGGTGCGCGCGGATCGACCACGCAGATGAAGCAGCTCGCCGGCATGCGCGGCCTGATGACCAAGCCCTCGGGCGAAATCATCGAGACGCCGATCATCTCGAACTTCAAGGAAGGCCTGTCGGTTCTGGAGTACTTCAACTCCACCCACGGCGCCCGCAAGGGTCTGGCCGACACCGCGCTCAAGACCGCCAATTCGGGCTACCTGACGCGGCGCCTGGTCGACGTGGCCCAGGACTGCATCATCTTCGAGGAGGATTGCGGCACCACCAACGGCCTCACCATGCGTGCGGTGGTCGATGGCGGCGACGTGATCGAGCCGCTCTCCGAGCGGGTCCTCGGCCGCGTGGCGCTCGACGACGTCGTCGACCCGCTGAACGGCACCGTGCTGTGCAAGGCCGGCGAGCTGATCGACGAGGTCGGGGTCGAGCTGATCGAGAAGGCGGGCATCGAGGAGATGCGCATCCGCTCGGTGCTGACCTGCGACACCAAGACCGGCGTCTGCGGCAAGTGCTACGGCCGTGACCTGGCGCGCGGCACGAAGGTCAACATCGGCGAGGCGGTCGGCGTCATCGCCGCCCAGTCGATCGGCGAGCCGGGCACCCAGCTCACCATGCGCACCTTCCACATCGGCGGCGCCGCCCAGCGCGGCGCCGAGCAGTCGAACATCGAGGCGAGCCACGATGGCCACGTCCAGGTGCGCAACCGCAACGTCGTGGTCAACAGCGCCGGCGTGCCGGTCGTCATGGGCCGCAACACCGAGCTGGTGCTGATCGACGGCGCCCAGCGCGAGCGCGCCAAGCATCGCGTGCCCTACGGCGCGCGCCTGCTGGTCGACAACGACACGCCGGTGACCAAGGGCCAGAAGCTGGCCGAATGGGACCCGTACACCCTGCCGATCATCACGGAGAAGGCCGGCAAGGCCGTCTACGTCGACCTGGTCGAGGGCGTGTCGATGCGCGAGGTGATCGACGACTCGACTGGCATCTCCAACCGCGTGGTCGTCGACTGGAAGGGCCAGCCGCGCGGCGGCGACCTGCGTCCGCGCATCGCCATCCACGATGCCGACGGCAACCCGATCATGCTGGCCAACGGCCAGGAGGCTCGGTACCTGCTGTCGATCGACTCGGTCCTCTCGGTCGAGAACGGCCAGGAGGTCCATGCCGGCGACATCCTGGCGCGTATCCCGCGCGAGGGCGGCAAGAACCGCGACATCACGGGCGGTCTGCCGCGCGTGGCCGAGCTGTTCGAGGCGCGCAAGCCCAAGGACTTCGCGATCATCTGCGACATCGCGGGCCGCATCGAGTTCGGCAAGGACTACAAGAGCAAGCGCCGCATCCTGATCGTGCCGGAAGGCGAGGGTGCGGAGCCGGTCGAGTACCTGATCCCGAAGGGCAAGCGCATCGCCGTGCAGGAAGGCGACTATGTCGAGCGCGGCGATCTCTTGATCGACGGCAACCCGGTGCCGCACGACATCCTGCGCGTGCTGGGCATCGAGAAGCTGGCTGAGTACCTGGTCAACGAGATCCAGGAGGTCTATCGACTGCAGGGCGTGAAGATCAACGACAAGCACATCGAGACGATCGCTCGTCAGATGCTGCAGAAGGTCGAGATCACCGATCCGGGCGAGTCGACCTTCCTGATCGGCGAGCAGGTCGACAAGCAGGAGTTCGACGCGGAGAACGCCAAGCTCGTGGCCGAGAAGATGAAGGCTGCCAAGGCCGACCCGGTGCTGCTCGGCATCACCAAGGCCAGCTTGCAGACCAAGTCGTTCATCTCGGCGGCGTCCTTCCAGGAGACCACGCGCGTGCTCACCGAGGCGGCCGTGTCCGGCCGCGTCGACACGCTGCAGGGCCTCAAGGAGAACGTCATCGTCGGCCGCCTGATCCCGGCGGGTACCGGCGGAGTCGTGAACCGCCTGAAGGCGATCGCCGCCCAGCGCGACCGCGCCATCCTGGCCGCCGGCAACGACGGCGAGGACCAGCCGGTCCCGACGCTGGAGCAGGAACACGCTGCCGACGACTGATCGGCTGTAACGCTTCGAACCGAAAGGCCGTCTCCATCCAGGGGACGGCCTTTTTCTTTGGGCCGCTGCAGGCGGGAGAAGAATGACCGACAAACCCGAAGAGATGCCGCGCCGCATCCGGAGCACAACCCCTCGTTTGTTGCGTGGCGGTCCGGATGGCGGGAATAATGGTGGCATGCCGCCGGACCTCGACATTCGCGTGAAGGCCCTCGAAGCCAGGACATCCGAGATCGGCATCGACGTGAGGGGCCTGATCAAGGGCGTCGCCGAGATCAAGGGCAAGATTGCTCAGATGCCGACGACGTTTCAGATGCAGGCTTGGTTCGTCGGCGTCTCCCTGGGCCTCGTCGCGCTGGTCTTCGCGGTCGCTCGCGCCCTCAGGTAGACGTTCGCTCGCCTCCCATATACTCGCGCAAGATCGCAAGCAGGCCCGCTGCTTGCCCTCGTCTGACAGTGGCTGCATGACGAGCTCTGCTACTGTGGGCACATCCGGAACGGAAATAAGCGAGAAGGAAGTCCGTCATCGCTCACTGCGCTTTGCTTTGTGGGCCGCGATGTTGGGGCGCGCAGATGCTTCGGTGGAGCGCTCCAGCCACGCCTCCCTTTCGATCAGCCAGACCATGCGGCGGCCATCCCCGCTGACAGAGCGGAACGGCTCGAAGGCGACCAGGCGGGCGCCCTGCCTTTCCTTCACCCGCGCGGAGGCGAGGTTGCGGTCGTCGTTGCTGACCCAGAGGTGGGGCCAGTCGAGTTCGCGGAAGGCGTAGTCGGTCACCCGGTCGGCGGCTTCGGTCATCAGCCCTCGCCCCTGGAACTCGGGATCGAGCCAGAAGCCGCGCATGTCGCGGCTCTGCCCGTCGTCGGGCCAGAGGTTGATGCTGCCGACCAGCTCGTCCGGCCCGTCCTTCAGGCGGATCGACCAGTGGTGCTTCTCGCCGCGCGCCATCTCGCCCTGGCAGATCTCGATGAAGCGGATGGCACCGTCGTCGGGATAGGGCCAAGGCACGCGCGGATTGAGATAGCGCACGATGTCCCAGCGCGGGAAGCGGCGCTGGATGACCGGGGCGTCCACCGGCACGAGTGGGCGCAGGATCAGCCGCTCTGTCTCCAGGACCGGCGGCGGCGGAAGGGGCTTCTCGAAGATCGTCATGTCAGGTCTCGCTTGCGTTGCCGCAGGAGCGGGACCGGTCGATCAGCCCCCGCGCCATGAACGGCGGGGCTGGGGAGGTCGGCTTCAGATCAAATGACCACGCGCGCGACGGCTCCCGCCCCGAAAGGCGGCTTGCAAGCCGAGGTGTAACCGGTCGCGTGGTTCAGCATGGCGTCGCCTTTAGCGCGCCGGCGGCGCGGCGTAAACGATGGTCACTGGGTGCGGGAAAGTTAGGGCCGGTGGTGTAACGCTTCGAACACACCGCTCGCCTCCAGGGTAGGGCTGCATCTAGGCCGGACAATGGACCCGAAGCGGTCATGTCCTGGCAGCCAGAAGGCGATCTTCAGTACGATAGTCAAACAGCTCCGGGGAACGCGCGATGCCGGGAAACCTCTCTCGCCAATCCCCGTCGGACGCTGTTTTGACCAGCCAGTCGCAAGTCGACTTAACAGCCTCGGCATATGTCGTGGCAGGAGCATAGCCCAGTCCCTCAGCCGCCTTCATATCGAGGACAAAGGGGCGTGGCACAGACCAGGGTGTCCGACCGAGGACCGGCGGATAGGCGTCCCCCGGCACTTCGACGAAATGTCCCGCGTAGCCCATGAGTTGTGAGATGACTGCCGCGATGTTGGCCACGCTGGGGGCCGAAGGATCGGCAATATTCAGGACCCGACTTGCTGGCGCTTCGATGACGACACGCGTCAGCGCGGCAATGTTGGCGACAGAAGTTGTGTGGAATCGGCTCCTGCCCCGATAGGCAAGCGGTATGGCCTTGCGACCGTCGAGGATACGTTTAACGAACCACCATTCCCTCGGAAGCTGAGAACCGGGCCCATGGATTGCGCCGGGGCGAAGGACTGTAACTGGCGTTGTGGCATGATCAAGCAACGCGCGTTCGACGGCGACCTTCCGCGTCGAGTAGGTCGCGGTACCGGGATCGACCGTGGGCTGTGTCTCCGGAATCGGCATGGGTAGATCCGGGAAACCATTCTGCCTGGCTTCATCCAGGGTTTTGCCGAGGGCATCCCGATACACGCTTGATGATGAGATGACAACGAACGACCCGACGCTATCCTGCACTTCGAGCAGCTGGCGAGTATGGTCCAGCCCGAAGGCTACCGTGTCGATCAACGCGTCGGCGCCTGAGCGCACAGCCTCGGCCAATTGGCCGGGCTTTTCGCGGTCCAAGAAGACAACTTCCACACCGCGCTCGGAGAGACTGCTTGGTAGCGGACGGCTGCCACGATGCGCAACGGTGACGCGCCAGCCCTGCTCAATAAGCTCGCCTGCGACCGCTCGGCCGATTTGCCCCGTTCCGCCCAAGATGAATGCATGGCGTGGCATCGTGCTCTGCCGATGAGATCCGGCCTGCACTCCTATCCAAACCACCAAACTCATCGGCTGGCCGGCTGGTCGGGATCCAAAGATATCGCCAAATCCAAACCTTATGCGAGCTTCGCTCCGGCCGGGCGACGGAACATAGGCCTCGGCCGCTCATTCAGGATCGCCATGATGTCGGCTTTGAAAGAATTGCTGGCATCCGGGCCCAGCGACACGACGAATGGCGTGGTCGCCGGTTCGACCCGCCATTCGTGGCGCTCCACGGCTCGCAAAAACTATCACCGGAGTTGACCAATAAGATAACCTAAGTTATATTAAGCCTGCGCTCGCCTCCCGGCGGCTCTGCTCTATGCATCGTCGTTCCGAGCGAAGCCGCCCGAGGGGCGGTTCTGTCCGGCTGAGTGATAACGGCCAGCGAAACTAGCGAAATTCAAAAAGCCCGAGGATTCAATGGCTTCGCCGGTGTTTGCGGATCTAGCGAAATCCAGCGAAATTCACGCCGACCAGCGGTCGACGAGCCACTGGTTTTCCAGCATCGATGAGGTCCTACACGATAGCCCTATGGATAGTGGGTCGGCTTTCGAGCCACCGCTAT
>NZ_BKAJ01000210.1 GCF_007992495.1 Reyranella soli | reverse complement strand
TTCATGAGCGCGCAGGATGCGCGCGGTCCGGAAGATTTCACGCCTTTCCGTAACCGCCGCCGCCGGACGTCTCCATGACGACACGGTCGCCGGCGGACAAGGAGAGGTTCTCCTTGCCTGAAAGCTCGCGGCTGCCGCCGGCTGCGCGATGCAGCGTGACGCGGAACGGCGCGCCGGCCTCGCCACCCATCAGCCCGTAGGGCGGCACGACACGGCGTTCGAACATCGTCGTGAGCGTGAGCCCGTCGCCCATCACGGTGTAGGTGCGGATCATGCCCTCGCCGCCGCGATGCTTGCCGGCGCCGCCCGAGCCGCGCCGCAGGCGCTGCTCCTCGACGCGGATCATGTACTCCGCTTCGACGATCTCGGCCGGCGTGTTCATGGTGTTGGTGAGATGGACGCGCACGACGGGCACGCCGTCGCGGTCGGCGCGGGCGCCCTCGCCGCCGCCATGGGTCTCGTAGAACGTGCCGGTGGCGCCGTCGCGCCGCGTGCCGCCGAAAATCAGGAGGCCGGCCGTCGTCGAGCCACCCGCCGTGAGCCGCTCCGGCACGGCGTGGGCGAAGGCCTTCATGATGGCGTCGACGGCACGCTGCGAGGTCTCGTGGTTGCCGCCGACCACCGGCTTGTCGATGCCGGGATCGAGGATCGAGCCCGGGCGCGTGCGAACGTCGAGCGCGCGGTAGCAGCCGCCGTTGGGCTGGATCTCCGGCCCGGCCACCGCCTTGATGGCGTAGTAGACAGCGGCCATGGCGACGAACGGCGTGGTGTTGAGCGGGCCGGCGACGGCATCGTCGGTGGCGCTGAAGTCGAAGCTTGCCCGATCGCCCGCGATCTCGACGCGGACGCGGATGGCGGCGGGCTTGCCGCCCGGCCCGTCGTCGTCGAGGAAATCCTCGCCCTCGTAGACGCCGTCGGGAAGGCTCGCGATCGCCTCGCGCATCTGCGCCTCGGAAAGATCGTCCAGGCGATCGAGTGCCGCGCGGATGGTGGCCGCGCCGTGTTCCTCGCAGAGCCGCGTCAGGCGCCCCTCGGCCGCCCGCGTCGCCGCCACCTGGGCCAGAAGATCGCCCTCACGCTCGGCGGGGCCGCGCAGGTTGGCCAGCAGGAAGTCACGTTTCTCCTCGTCGATGCCGTCGGCCGTGCAGAGCCGCAGGGGTGGGATGCGCACGCCCTCCTGCCAGGTCTCGGTCGCGGCAGCGAAGTAGCTGCCCGCCCAGGCGCCGCCGATATCGCCCCAATGGGCCAGGCTGACGGCGAAGGCGAACAACCGTCCTTCCAGGAAGATCGGCCGGATCGCCTTCACGTCGGGCAGATGATTGCCGCCGACCTCGGGCAGGTTGAGGAACCAAACGTCGCCCGGCCGCAGGCGCTCCGCCGGCACGCGTTCCAAAAACTTCTTCACCGTGAAGCTCATGACGCCGAGATGGATCGGGATGTCGCGGCCCTGGGCGATGAGGTCGCCCTTGTGGTCGGTAATGGCCGATGAGAGGTCGCCCGCCTCGCGCAACAGCGGCGAACGGGCGGAGCGCATGACGACGAAGGACATCTCTTCCGCCGCCGCCGTCAACGCATGGCGGATGACTTCCACGGTGAAGGGATCGACGGTGTTCTTCATGCCCTGTTCCTCATAGGCCTGCTTCCCGGATCCAGAGATGGCCCATCGTGTCAGTGGTCAGGACATAGCCCGGAGGGACGACGATGGTCGACCAGGCATCCTCGACAATGGCCGGCCCGGCGATCTTGGCGCCGACGGGCAGCAGCTCGCGATCGAAGCGCGGCGTGCGATGCGGCGCCGACGGCTCGAACCAGCAGTCGCCGACGCTGGTCGGCTGCGGCATCGCACCCGAATTGTCCAACAGCCCGAGCGTCGTGCGGCGCGCGACCAGGGCACGCAGGCGCAGGCTCTGCATCTCCCAGTGCTCGTCGGTGGCATAGCCATAGATCTCGCGATGTCGCTTGCGAAAGTTGCCGCCCAGTACCTCCAGGTCGAGCGGCTCGTCGAAGGGTACCTCGACGGCATAGCTCTGGCCGACATAGCGGACCAAGGCCGTGCGCTCGACGACGATCGTTTTCCTGTCATGGCCCTGGCGTTGCAGCGGCGCGATCAAGGTGGACAGCATCTCGTCATGGAGCCTGGCGAAGCGGTCGGCGTCCCAGTCGGTGCTCAGCATGCGCACGGCCTGCTGCTGGGTATAGCTCATGTCGGCGACAATGCAGCCCAGGGCGGAGAAGGCCGAGGAGAAGCGCGGCACGACGATCTCGGTGATGCCGAACTCGCGCGCGAGCTGGGCGGCATGCATGGGACCGGCGCCGCCGAACGCCAGCAGGCTGCATTGCCGCCCGTCGACGCCGCGCTCGACGGTGACGCGGGCGAGCGCGCGCACCATCGTCGCATTGGCGACACGCTGCACGCCCAGCGCCAATTCGACGACGCTTACGCCAAGCCGCTTGGCGAGCGGTTCCAGCGCGGCCTTCGCCGCCGCGACATCGAGGGAAATGGCGCCACCCAGACGCCGGTTGATGTCGAGATAGCCTAGAACGGCGTTGGCGTCGGTCACGGTCGGCCGCGTGCCGCCACGTCCGTAGGCCGCCGGTCCTGGTTCGGCGCCGGCGCTCTCCGGTCCGATCGACAGGCCACCGGTGCCGAGCATCACCAGCGAGCCGCCTCCCGCGCCGATCGATTCGATGGCGACCATGGGCTGCCGCACCGGCCGCCCGGCCAGCTTGGAATCGGTGGAGATCTCGGCCGCCCCTTTCACGATCAGGCAGACGTCGGTCGTCGTGCCGCCCATGTCGAAGCTCAGGACCTTGTCGAGACCGAGCGAGGCGGCCACGTGCTGCGCGGCGGAGATGCCGGCCGCAGGCCCCGAGAGCGCCATCGCCAGCGGCCGCCGCGCCGCGGCTTCGGGCGAGGCCATGCCGCCCGCCGAATGCATGACATGCAGGCGCGAGCCCTGGACCTCGCGCTGCAGGCGATCGAGATAGCGCGCGGCGATGGGCATGACCGAGGCGTTCAGCACGGTTGTGGCGGTACGCTCGAACTCGCGGGTCTCGGGATTGACTTCGTGCGACAGCGACACGTAGGGCATCGAGGCCTTCAGCGCCGCACCCAAGGCACGCTCATGCGCCGGGTTGGCGTAGGCGTGGAGCAGGGATACCGCGACGCTCTCGACACCCGTCGTCGTCGCTTGCCGCACTGCTTCGGCGAGCGCGGTGACGTCGGGCACTTTCACGGCGGCGCCCGTGTGATCGACGCGCTCGGCCAACGATATGCGGCGTTCCATCGGAACCTGCGCTGCGCGCTTGGGCGGCAGGTCGAGGCGATAGAGATGCTGGCGTCCGGCGCGGCCGATATCCAGCACGTCCTCGAAGCCCTCGGTGGCGATCAACGCCACGGGTTCGACGCGATCCTCGACGATGGCGTTGGTGACGAGCGTTGTGCCGTGCACGAGATCGTCGACGTCGATCGCCACCAGGCCTGCCGCCGCCAGGGCCGCCTTGATGCTGGCAACCGGATCATTGCGCTGCGTCGGCACCTTGATCGATCGCAACTCGCCCGTCGCGGGCTTCAACGCCACCAGGTCGGTGAAGGTACCGCCGATATCGATGCCGACCTGCCAGCCGTTGTCCGGCATGATGACTCCCACCTGATTGCGTTGTCGTTCGCCAGCAATCGCTGCGCCAAGCAGCCATCATAACGACAGACCTCTGGCTGAATCGCAATTTCGAGGGGCGGCAGGGCTCGTTTGACCGCACGCCCCTGGCTTCTCCCGCCATGGCCGCGGCCGCCGCGGCGACCCGCAGGCTTGTCGATGTGCGCCCACTGGGATAACAGACGATGCTCCTGCTGAAAGAGGTCGCTGTGCAGCATCTCGTCACGTCCGAAGCGGAACTCGAAGCGCTCTATGGCCAGCCAGCCGGCGCGGCGGTGATCAAGGAAATCCCGCACATCTCCGAGCACTATCGCCGCTTCATCGAGGTCTCGCCGTTCGTCGTGCTGGCGACGTCCGGCCCCGAGGGGCTCGACTGCACGCCGCGCGGCGATCCGGCCGGCTTTGTGCGGGTGGTCGATAGCAAGACCGTGATGATCCCCGACCGGCGGGGCAACAACCGCATCGACACGCTGCGCAACATCGTCCGCGATCCGCGCATTGCGCTCCTGTTCCTGATCCCCGGCATCGGCCGCACACTGCGCATCAACGGCCGCGCCGCCATCAGCGTCGATCCCGAGCTCTGCGCCTCCTTCACCATGGAAAACAAGGTGCCGCGCAGCGTGATCATCGTCACCGCCGAGAGCGTCTACACCCAGTGCCCCAAGGCGCTGGTGCGCTCGCACCTGTGGGACGCGAGCCGGCATCTGGCTGAAAACGCGCTGCCCTCGAGCGGCACCATGATGAAGGCGCTGCAGGCGGAGTTCGACGCCGAGACCTACGATCGCGAATATCCGCAACGCCTCAAGGAAACGATCTACTGACGTGACCATGTCGGGTTGGCGGGGGCGCGCCGGTACGCTCTTCACCTGCGAGAAGCAGCCGGCGCATGGCGCCAAGGGCGTGGTGGTCACCAACCATCCGCTGGGGTCCGCCGCCGGCATGGAGATGCTGGCGGCCGGCGGCAATGCCGTTGACGCCGCGGTTGCCGCGCAATTCGCCCTCACGGTCGTCGAGCCGATGATGGTGGGCCTGATCGGCGGCACGACCTGCCATATCCGCCTGGCCGACGGCACCCACACCGTCGTCGACGGCATGAGCGCGGTGCCGCTCGCCGGCCGCCCGGACATGTACCGGCCGGTCGCTGGTGCAGCGCCGGAGGTCTACGACGTCGAGGGCCAGGAGAACCAGGTCGGGCCCAAGGCAGTTGCCGCGCCGGGATCGCTGCTGGCCTGGACCCTGGCCTTGCGGCGCTACGGCACGATGTCGCTTGCCGACGTCATGCAGCCCGCGATCCGCCACGCCACCCGCGGATTCACGGTCACGCCGTACCTGTCCGACTGCATCGAAAGCGCCGCACCCGATCTCTTGAAGGACAAGCTGGCCGCCGCCCGGCTGCTGCCTGACGGCACGCCGCTGAAGGCCGGGACGCGCCTGGTGCAGGCCGACTATGGCGAGGCGCTCACCTTGATCGCCCAGCAGGGCGAGAGCGCGCTGCATGGCGGGCCGCTTGGCGACCTGCTCGTGGAGTGCATGCAGAAGGCCGGCGGGTTCGTCTCCAGGAAGGACCTCACCGACTACCGCGTCGTCGAGCGGGCGCCGATCCGCGGCCGCTATCGCGATTGGGAGATCGTCGGCCCGCCGCCACCCGCGGCGTCTGGCGTGCACATCACCCAGATGCTGAACATCCTGGAGGGCTACGACATCAAGAGACTGGGTTTCGGGACGGTGGAGACGCTGCATCTGCTGGCCGAGGTGCTGAAGATCGCCTTCGCCGATCGCGCTCAGGCGAGCGGCGATCCGGCTTTCGTCGACGTGCCCGTCGAGCGCATCACGTCGAAGGCCTACGCCGACCAGCGTCGCGCCGGCATCGACCTCGGCCACGCCAAGCGCTGGACGTCGGGGTTGCTCGCCAAGGAAGGCGCCGACACCACGCACCTCACCACGGCCGACGGCAAGGGCAACGTCGTCTGCACCACCCAGACCATCAACAGCCTGTTCGGCGCGCGCTTCGTCGTGCCCGGCATCGGCATGGTGCCGAACGACTACATGTCGAACTTCGATCCGCGGCCGGGCAATGCGCTGTCGATCGCGCCGGGCAAGCGGGTGACCACGTCGATGGCGCCGATGATGGCCCTGCACGACGGCCGGTTGATCTATGCGCTGGGTCTCCCCGGCGGCCGCAAGATCTTTCCCTCGGCCTGGCAGGCGCTGATCAACCTTCTGGACCACGGCATGACCCTGCAGGAGGCGGTCGAGGCGCCGCGCATCTGGACCGAGGGGCCGGTGCTGGAGGTCGAGCACGGCATCCCCGAGACGGTGCGCCAGGGGCTCGTCGCGCGCGGCCACAAGCTGCAGGTCATGCCGACGGTGGCGGGCGGCATGAACGCCATCCAGTTCCACGACGACGGCAGCATGACGGGTGCCGCCTGCTGGCGGGCCGACGGCTCACCGGTAGCGCTGGGCGGCGGCTTCGCGCGGCCCGGGGTGCGCTTCGTGCTGCCCGGCTGATCGGCCGACTTTCCAACCCCGAATTCCTTGGCTAGAACCGCCGCCGTTGACAGCCAACGGTTGAGCGACCTTGCCTAAGTAATTGCCGGTCTCGTCAGTTCCACCAGCGCGGCAATGCGAGATGCGTCGCCGCGTCGTTTTTGCGCGCAAGCTCTTCATGGTGGCGGTTCGAGACCGGTTTGGCATGACTGTCTCGCCGCCATTTCAGCTCTCCGCTCCACCGTCCTTGCTACGCCGCGTCCGAAGGGGTTCGCCCTGCCGCCGTCCTGCTGAGCTTCCCAATGGGAAGAGCAAGGCGGCATGTCCGATGTCTTACGGGTTCAATGGACCATCACTCCTCGTACCGCGCCCCAGCCGTGGCTCAGCTGCAGCCGATGCGGTGAGGCGAGACCCTTCCGCAGCAGCGACAAGATCAGGCTCAATGCCAACGGCAAGCGCGTCGACGCCTGGCTGATCTACAAATGCACGGGCTGCGGCAGCACCTGGAACCGCCCGATCCTGGAGCGCCGCTCTGTGCGGACGATCGAGCCCGACCTGCTCATGGCATTGCACACCAGCGAGCAGGCGCTGGCACGTCGGCTCGCCTTCGATGTCGAAGGCCTGAGGCGCTGCGCAGGACGCGTCGAGGAATTCGACGACGCGCTGGTGATCAAGACCGTGCTGTCGGAGAGCACCATGCCGGCGCGACAGTTGGAGATTCTATGCTCCGTCCCCGAACCGGTCGGGCTCCGCGTGGATCGGCTTCTCGCGAAGGAGCTGCAGTTGCCGCGAAGCCGGATCCAGACATTGGTGAAGGCCGGCGACCTCGTCGCATTCCCGCAGGAATCGCACTTGCGCCGGACGGTGCGAGATGGACTGCGGATCGTTCTCGAACTTGCCCGAAGCTGCCCTTAGGACGCCCGTCACAACAAGTGAATCGGATTGCGCGGGGGCGCCCTGTGGCGATGTGACTCGGAGCGGCTTGGCTCCTGGTGTGGCGTTGCGGCGGTATGCGGGTCGGCATGATCGACACGCAAGGGATTCGGCAAAGGCAGGCGCGGTTGCCTCAGGCGTTGGCGCGCAGCGCGGTGGGCGAAGCGCCAAACTGGCGTCGGAAGGAACGGTTGAAGTACGAGACCTCGTTGAAGCCGCACGCATAGGCGACATCAATGATCTTCAGCCGGTCGTTTCGAGGATCGGCAAGCATCGTCCGCGCCTTTTCCAGCCGCAATCGGAGAACGAGCTCGGTGAAACTCGCGCCCGTCTCATGCAGCAGGTCCTGGACGTAGCGCGGCGATAAGCTGACCTTGCGGGCGACGCGATGGAGGGAGAACGCCGGATCAGGAAATCCGGCCCTGATGACCGCCAGGATCTCGCGCACACGCGCCGCCCGCAAACCCCTTGCCGAGGCCGCCTCCGCCGCGTCGCGTCCCGGCCCGATTACCAGCGCCGCAAGGTCGTAGACGTGGCCGACAACGACGCGCCGCAGCTCGGGCACCGCCAGCGCGTATCCGTTCTCCAGCTCGTGAAGGTAGCTCGCTAGCAGCCGCAGCGCCTCCGAGCCGCTTGGCAGGGGCCGCATGAGGGCGTCGTCAAGGCCCGGCACCAGCGGGGCGAGCGCGGCGCGCGAAAGCGCGATGCTGACGAGCCGCGACGCGGACGGAAAGGCTGCGAAGCCGGTCTCGGCCCCCGACAGCAAGGTCACTTCGCCTGGGCAGAATGTGCGTTCGCGGCCAAGCTGCGACGCAATCGTGACGCCAGCCGTCTGAATGGACAGGAACAGGTCGTCCTTGCCGTCGGCGAGGTCGCGGCGCGTCCGCTCAAGCCGGAACCCCGAGTTCTCTCCGGACGTGAAGAAGAGCCCGGGCAAGGCCGTCAGAGCGAAGTGCGAGCAGACCGGGCCATCCGTCAGGGCCGTGATCTCGGCCCCCAGAATCTGACGTCCCAGGACCTCGCGCACGAACGCGTGGCGGTCGCGATCCGGCAAATCGTCGGTCGAGAACCGCACCGACACGAAATCGCTCGCCGATGGCGCCATAGGCCCCCCCTTTCGACCGACCGCGTGGCCAGTATCGCACGAACGAACTGCGGCCATCAATTCGCCGGTCTCTTCGGAGGCTCGTCGGTCTCGTCGATGGTGTGGCCGGGCAGCCGCCCAAGGCCACTCGCGAGTGCGTCCGCGTGCAAGCCGCGTGCGCTTTCGGACAAGACGGCGCACAAAATCTGGCCGAGCATGCGGTAAAGACGGTCTTGCCGCGAGGGATAAGCGATGCCCTTCTATTTCGAGCTTAATGGCCCGCCGGGAATGCGGAATCCGTCGCAGGATCTCGTCCAACTGGTGAACGGCTGGCTGCGGCCGACCGGGTGCAGCTTGCTGTTTCGCCGCCGGCCGAATGGGCGGGCACTGTTCCGGCGGTGCCCGTGCCCGAGGCGGGCCGCGGGCGTTTTCTGGGGGCCGTCCCGGCTGCCGCGACTCGCCGGGCGTCCTGGCAGAATCGGTTCGCCGCCCTGCTGAGCAGGCTGCTTACGAGAGAGGGGGCGCGGCGGGTCACCATCCTTATCAGCCGCGGGAACGAGATGGTGCGCGTCGGGCAATTCGCCAATGCGGGTTTCATGGTGCAAGGCGGCACCATCGACGTCGGCGATCTTGAGCGTCTGCCGTCGCACGTTGCCGGAGGAGCCTTCTTGCATGAGTTGACGGAACAATGGGAGCGGCAGGCGAATGGCACGAACGCCTTTAACACGGCTCATTCGATCGCAGTGGGAGCCGACAAGTACGTCACGGGCGAGGATCGCATCGCCGAGTTCGAGACCCGCATCGCGCCGGGCCGGATACGCGGAGCCGTCGAAGATTGGACATGGTGGCTTTGCTACCGCCGATCCGGCAGTGGTGGCGGCAGGCTCTTCGTGCTGGAGATGACCATGCGGGGTATGGATGTGCAGACTTGGCGCTACCGGCCCGAAAACTTCTCCAACCTGGTGGCGGTCAGCGCAGCCGCGCAGGGATTGAACATGGCGCCGCCCGGAGCAGGGTAGAAACGCCTCACCCGTAGCTGCAGTGCGTAGGGTGGGTCTATCTGATCTCGCCGGATCGCTTTGCGAGCGCGTTGATCAGGCGAGCGCGCATCGTCGCGATCGAATTTGGAACATGGCGCGCAGGCCACGAGGGCGCTCGGCGATCAGGAATCCATAGCTGCAATGCGGAGCGTGGCGTGACGATGGAAGCGCGCCATACATCCGCGTCCTTCATAGTGCCCCAGCCCCATTTCCCGCTTGGGTTCCTGATGGTCCAGCTCGATCCGCCCGCGCGACTTGGCAAGGTCGACGAGATCGTAGCGGTTGTTGTTCGGAGTGTCCTTAGCCCGTCCCGCGATCCCAGGCTTCGCGCTGGGCAAGGACGCGGCTGACCTCGGCCATATTCTCCGTTCCCCAGGTGCAGAGCGGCGCGAGCGCTTCGGCGAGGCTGCGGCCGAGCGGCGTGAGCGAATAATCGACCCGCGGCGGCACCTCCTTGTAGTCGGTGCGCCTCAGGATGCCGTCGGCCTCGAGTTCCTTCAGTTGCTGGATCAGCACCTTGTCGCTGACCCTGCGGACAGCTCGCTTGAGCTCGCCGTAGCGGTTCGGCGCTTGGAGCAGGAAGTAGAGGATCAATGGCTTCCACTTGCCGGAGATCACGCGCAGCGTGGCGTCGAGCCCACAGGTGAAGCCGGGAACGGGGTCAGATGTCGTAACCATATTTTTGATACTTACCAAAAGGTGCATACTTGTCGATAGGTGTGTATCGCGCCAGCTAAGTGCCACCTTAAATGGAGGCACCGAGATGAAGAGGTTGGAAGGCAAAACGGCGGTGGTAACCGGCGGCGGAAGCGGCATCGGGCTCGCGACCGCGAAGCGGTTCATCGAAGAAGGCGCGTTCGTCTACATCTTCGGACGGCGGCAGGGCGCGCTCGATGCGGCGCTGGCGCAGCTCGGGCCCAATGCGCGCGCTGTAAGCGGTTCGGTGAGCGACCTGGCCGATCTCGACCGGCTGTTCGAGACTGTGAAGGCGGAGCGAGGGCATCTCGATATCCTGTTCGCCAATGCGGGGACCGGGGAGTTGGTCCCGCTGAGCGAGATCACACCCGAACATTACGAACAGACCTTCAGCACCAACGTCAAAGGCACGCTCTTCACGGTGCAGAAGGCCCTGCCGCTGATGTCCGCCGGGGCAACGATCATCCTTACCGGCTCGAGCACAGGGGTCATGGGGACGCCGAGCTTCAGCGTCTACAGCGCCACCAAGGCGGCGATCCGCAACTTCGCACGCAGTTGGGCGCTCGACCTGAGGGGTACCGGCATTCGCGTCAACGTCCTCTCACCGGGGCCGACGCGGACGGAGCTGGCCGTGGAGGTCGTCGGCGAGGCGGGCATGGACGAGATGGGCGCCGGCACGCCGCTCGGCCGTCTCGGCGATCCGGCCGAAACGGCTGCGGCGGCTGCCTTCCTGGCGTCGGGCGACAGCAGCTTCATGACCGGAAGCGAGGTCTTTGTGGATGGCGGCATCGCGCAGATCTGATTTCATGTACGGCCAACCTGAGGTTGCGGCAGCCTCCCTATGCTCCGTCGCAGCTTCGGGAGGCACCCTACGGAGAGCGACGAAAACGAGAACTACGTACGCCATAGCGCTCTCATGACGGTCACGACCGATTGCGCGCAGGGCTGGCCTGCCGCCGAATCTCGCCGTTCATTTGCCTGTCATGCCCGATCTACAAGATGGTCTGGAGGCAATGCAAGGGACGGAACCATGCGCCATATTCGTAGCATCCTGATCGGTCTGATTGCCCTGCTTGCAACCACCATTTCAACAGCCGCACAGCAGGTGCCCATCGAGGTAGGTGTTCGCCCGCTCTACCTGATCGACAAGATGAAGGACGGTCCGCTGAAACAGAAGCTTCAGGCTTGCATGGGCAAGCCGGTCAAGCGGACTCTGTTCTCGATCGGGCATCGCGGCGCGCCGTTGCAATTCCCCGAACACACGGTTGAGTCGAACCTCGCTGCCGCATGGCAGGGCGCCGGGATCCTGGAATGCGACGTTGCCTTTACCGCCGACAAGGAACTCGTCTGCCGCCACGCGCAGAACGATCTGCACCAGACGACGAATATCGTCGCGACCCCACTGGCCGCGAAATGCACGACGCCTTTCACGCCTGCCTCGGGCGACAAGCCCGCCACGGCGGAATGCCGGACCTCGGACATCACCCTGGCCGAGTTCCGTACTCTGACACCCAAGACGGACGGCTTCGACAAAACGGCGACGACGCCTGAGGCCTATCTTTCCGGAACGGCAGGCTGGCGCACCAACCTCTATGCGACCCAGCCCGCACGCCTGATGACGCATAAGGAATCGATCGCGCTCTTCCGCTCGCTCGGCGCGAAGTTCACCCCGGAGCTGAAGACCCCGGTGGTTCAGATGCCTTACAACGGCTTCTCACGCGAGGATTACGCTCGGAAGCTGATCAGCGAATACAAGGAAGCCGGCGTGCCGGCCTCGAACGTCTTTCCGCAAAGCTTCGACATTGCCGATGTGCGCTATTGGATCAAGACAGAGCCGGGATACGGCGCGCAGGCCATCTATCTGATCGATGATGAAAGCATCCCCGGTCTCAACGGCATGGACCCCGCGACCTGGGGGTGGGAGCCGGCGGCGCTGAAGGCTGAAGGCATCAACTACGTCGCACCGGCGATCACCTTCCTGCTGACCGTGAACAAAGAGGGCAAGATCGTCCCTTCGGCCTTGGCAATCGCCCTGAAAAAGGCCGGCATCAAGATCATCACCTGGTCATTGGAGCGCTCGGGTCCGCTGACGGACGGTGGTGGTTGGTATTTCAACAGCGTTTCGAAGGCGATCACCGGCGGCGGTGATTACTACGAAGTGCTTGACGTGCTGGCCCAGCAGGCCGGCGTGACCGGCGTTTTCAGCGACTGGCCCGCCACCGTGAGCTACTATGCGAGCTGCATGGGCTTGGAGTAGGCGGTGAAGATGAGGCCTCAGCCTTGGAACGCGTGCCCTCGGGGATAGGGCTCTTGCGGGAGCGGCTTCAAACGCCTCCCGGCCGCTCGCCCGAATCGCCGACCGAGAAGTGGGCGTGGACGACACGCCACTCGCCCTTTTCCTTGTGAAACACCATCGTCGAGCGGCTGACGAACTCTTGTCCCTGGTAGTGGATGTCGCGCGGCGGCTGGGCCGTCGTGCCGACCCAGTTGCGCTGGGAGTTGCGGTGGCACCAGATCACCGCCATGTCGCCCCTGATCTCGCCGCCGATGTCGTACGGCGTCCAGTACGAGCCCTTCACGTTCTTGATGTAGAACGCCCACAGCCGGCTCCAGTGCTCGGCGCCGTTGTAGGTATGGCCGTTCAGGTTGAAGAAGGTCGCGTGCGGCTCCTTGCTCCAGATCGGCTCGATGGCCGGCCAGTCGAACTTGCCGTTGGCGACCAGATAGTCCTCGTGCAGCTGCAGCAGCTTTTTGATGTCGGCATCGCTGCCGCCGACGATCTTCGCGTCGCTCATTTCCACCCTTCAATCCGCCTTGGCGCCCGACTTTAGCACCACCTCGCGCCACTTCACGGTTTCCTGTTTCACGAAGGCGCGCGCCTCGTCGACCGTGCCGCCAGCCGGTTCGGCGCCGGCGTCGGCCACGCGCGCGCGAAAGGCGGGTTCGGCGGTGAGCTTGCTGATGGTTGCCGCCATGCGATCGATGATCGGGCGCGGCGTGCCCGTCGGCACGGCCACCATCTGCCAGGAGATCGCGGCGTAGCCCGGCAGGCCCGCCTCGGCGATGGTCGGCAGGTCGGGCAGCTGCGGCACGCGCTTGTCGGTGCTGATTGCGAGCGCGCGCAAGGCGCCCGTCTTGATGTGCGGCAGGATCGCCGGGAGATTGTCGATGGTGAGCTGGACCTGGCCCGCCAGTAGGTCGACCAGCGAAGGGCCTGTGCCGCGATAGGGCACGTGCTGCCACTCCAGCCCGGCCATGGTCCTGAACAGCTCGCCCGCGACATGCGAGGTCGAGCCGACGCCGCCGGACGCGTAGTTCAGCTTGCGCGGATTGGCCTTGGCGTAGGCGATCAGCTCTTCGACGCTCTTCACCGGCAACGAGGGATGGACCACCAGCACGTTGGGCTGGAAGGCATAGAGGCAGATCGGGTCGAGATCCTTGTCGGGATCGAACGCCATCTCGCGATAGAGGATCTTGTTGTAGGCGAGTACGCCCGGTGCGGAGACCAGGAACGTGTAGCCGTCCGGCGGCGACGTGGCGACGGCCTGGCCGCCGACATTGCCGCCGGCGCCGCCCTTGTTCTCGACAACGCACGGCGTCTTGAGCTCGATCGCCAGCTGATCGCACAGCAGCCGGGTCAGCACGTCGGTCGAACCGCCGGCGGCAAACGGGACGACGAAGCGGACAGGTTTGCTCGGCCAGTCTTGCGCGGGCGCTTGCGCCACACCGAGGGCAAAGGCCGCCATGGCGGCAACGAAGAGCTTGGGGACATTCATGTCGTCGCTCCAAGCGAAAAGCGCGCCATGTCCGCCACAGGGTCAGGGCCGACGAAGGTCAGCACGAGATCCGTGACCCCCACTCTGCGATACGCGGCGATTCGGCTGAGGCACTCGTCCGCCGTGCCGGCGACTGCGAAGGCCTCGACGAAGCGCTCGTCGAGTTGCGCCGCGGGCGAGTTGACGGCGGCGGCGAAGTCGGCTTCGGCGATGCCGCTATGCTCGACCAGGCTCACCTTGGCGGCCGGCACCGTCTGCGCCAGCGCCCAGAAGGTCTTCAGCATGCCGTGCAGGACGGGCTTGATCGCGGCCATCGCCGTCGCGTGATCGGCGGCGATGGCGCAGGGCGCGTATTGCACCAGTCGCGCCGGCCGCGCGATCGAGGCGGCCCAGGTGGCGAAGCCGGGCGGGCACATGTTGGAGATCATCAGGCCGTCGGCGAGGCTGCCGCAGAGCTTCAGCGCCTGCGGCCCGCGCGCCGCCATGAGGATCGGTAGTGCGGGCCGGCTCGGCCTGTAGGAGAGTTTTGCATTCTCGACGGTGAAGGCCTTGCCTTTGTAGGTGACCGTCTCGCCGGCGAGCAGGCCGCGCACGATGGCGAAGGTGTCCCTGAGGGCTGCCAGCGGTTTGCTGTTGTCGATGCCCAGCCGCTTGATCGGCCCGGCGAGGCCCGAGCCGATGCCAAGCGCGAGGCGGCCTTCTGACAGCTCGTCGAGCGCGCTGGCGTCCATCGCGATTTGCGTGGGATGGCGCAGGAAGGGATTCCACACGCCAATCCCGAGCTCGATGCGCCTGGTCGCCGCCGCGCAGGCGGCGAGCGCCGGCAGGGCGCCACGCTCCAGGGGATTCTCGGCGAACCAGACCGAGGCGAAGCCGTTGGCTTCGGCCGAGAGCGCGAGTTCGACGCACCGGCTGGCGGCGAGGCCGCCATGCAGCCGAATGCCAAGCCTCGGTAAGTCATCCATCCGGTCGTCACTCCCCACGCAGCGACGCTAGACGCCACCCATGGGGCAGGCAAGCCGTGGGCCATATCGTCGTTGCCCGGCCTGTTTGGCGCGCTATAAGGACGACGAACCGCGCCTGGGACAGGTGGCCGAGTGGTTTAAGGCACACGCTTGGAAAGCGTGCGTGGTGTAACAGCCACCGCGGGTTCGAATCCCGCCCTGTCCGCCATCCCTGACATGTCTTCCCCCGAGGGCCCCACTTCTGTAGGGTGCGCGCCGCCATTGGGGGAAAGATGGTAGTGTTTCGCGCGCTGGGGTGGCTTCTGTTGGCCATGGCCGTCGCAGCAATCGTGCATGATGCGCTGGCCTGGTGGACCGAGGGGTCGTTCCATCTGCTCGGCCTGGGGGACCTTTGGTCGCATCTCGACACACGCTCGCTTGCCGACGCGCAGACGGCGATCCAGCGCAGTGTCTCCTCGGCCCTCTGGTTCTGGCTGGTCCGGCCGGTGCTGATGGTCCCGGTGTTGCCGGCCTTCCTGGTGCTGGGCCTCATCTTCCTGTGGATCGGCAACCGCAGCGGCGGCCGGCCCGATACCGGCTTTGTGCTCGGCTCGCGGCCGCCCCGGCGCCGGAGGTATCGCGGTCTGTCCTAGCGCAGATCCCGCAGCTGCATGAGACTCGCGATGGCGTGTCGGCGCTGCAAGCACTGCTGGCACTCAGATCGAGCAACACAACGAATGGCGTGATCGCCGGTTCGACCCGCCAGACGTGGCCCTCTACGGAGCGCCAAAAGTCGCGAAAACGAAATTGGTGATAATTACCCTAGTGCTTGACTGAAATGCACTTGAGTTATATTGTCGACTCGTTGCGTTGCTTCTCCGTGTTGTCGCTCTATGCATCGTTTGATCCGAGACCAATGGGCGCGGCAGGCACCGCGTGCCGCCCGTCCGGTTGCCTGCGATCGGACGGGCCGGGCGCCGCGTTTTCGATGTGGCGATTCCCGTTGCGAAACTTGCGTAACTGTCCGATTCGGCCGT
>NZ_BKAJ01000209.1 GCF_007992495.1 Reyranella soli | reverse complement strand
GCGCGCGGTCCGGAAGACCATGACGTGGAACGGGGCCATGCACTACCCGCCGTTCGTCAGCACGAAGTGCAGATTCTTCAGCATACCGGCCGTCGCCCCCCAGATGTAGCGATCGCCGTAGGGCATGGCGTAGTAACGCCGCTCGCGGCCCTGCCAGACGCGGCTGTCGATGCGATGGTTCTGGGCATCGAGGAAATGCGCCAGCGGCACCTCGAAGACGTCGGCGACCTCGCGCGGGTCTGCATGGATGGTGAATCCTGGCGTCACAATGCCCACCACCGGGGCGATCTCGTAGCCCGTGCCCGTCCGGTAATGGTCGACCTCGCCCACCACCTCCACGAACGTGCGCGATATTCCCACTTCTTCCTCGGTTTCACGCAGCGCCGTGGCCTTGGCATCGGCGTCCTCCGCCTGCTTGCGGCCGCCCGGGAAGGCGATCTGGCCGGCGTGGCTCGGCATGTCCTCGGTGCGCTGGGTGAGCAACACTGTTATTCCGGACTCGCGACGCACGAGTGGCACGAGAACTGCAGCCGGACGAAAGCTGGTCGGCGCGGGAACCACGCCGTTCAGCGAAAAGTCGCTGCCCAGAGGAGGTTTCGGAACGGGCAAACCGGATGACAGCAGCCTGCTGCGTTCACCCACCCGCTGCACAATTTCGTCAACTGTCATGCCCTTGTTCCGGCCTCAATTCTGGGCTTCCCTGACCTTTAATCCCTCGGACAACAGGAGCGCCCCGGTGGCCCCAGACACTTCGACCGCGACCGACGCCGATGCTCTCGCCGCTCTGGCCGATATCGAGCGGCTGGGCACCCAGTTGCGGGCCGCGCGCGCCTCGATCGGCAAGGTCATTTATGGACAGCAGGATGTCATCGATCAAACCCTGGTTGCGTTGCTCTCGGGCGGCCACCTTTTGTTGATCGGCGTCCCGGGCCTGGCCAAGACCAAGCTGGTCGAGACCCTGGGCGTGGTGCTGGGCATGGAAGCCAAGCGCATCCAGTTCACCCCCGACCTGATGCCGGCCGACATCCTGGGTTCCGAGGTGCTCGAGGAAAGCGACACCGGCCGCCGCTCTTTCCGCTTCATCGAGGGACCGGTGTTCGCCCAGCTGCTGATGGCCGACGAAATCAACCGCGCGTCGCCCCGCACCCAGTCGGCACTGCTGCAGAGCATGCAGGAGAAGCACGTCACCGTCGCCGGCAAGCGCTACGACCTGCCGGCGCCGTTCCATGTGCTCGCCACCCAGAACCCGTTGGAGCAGGAAGGCACTTATCCCCTGCCCGAGGCGCAGCTCGACCGCTTCCTGCTGCAGATCGACGTCGGCTACCCGGACGAGGCCGCCGAGCGCCAGATCATGATCGGCACCACCGGCGCCACCACCGCCGTCGCCAGCCCGACGCTGACGCCGACCGACCTGATGGCGGCCCAGGCGCTGGTCCGCCGTCTGCCGATCGGCGAGAGCGTGGTCGACGCCATCGTCAAATTGGTGCGCGCCGGCCGCCCCGAATCGAGCGACCTCGACGTGGTGAAGCAGCGCGTGGCGTGGGGCCCCGGCCCGCGCGCCAGCCAGGCCTTCATGCTGGCGGCCCGCGCCCGCGCCATCATCCAGGGCCGCCTCGCGCCGTCGGTCGACGACGTCGTGGCGCTGGCCGGCCCCATCCTGCGTCATCGCATGGCGGTGAATTTCTCGGCCCGCGCCGAGGGCATTACGGTCGAGACGGTGATCAATCAGATGTGCGCCAGGTTGGCCTAGCGTATGCATTTTCATCCGGAGCGCGGACCTCCAGGTCCGCTCATGATGATGCGGACCTGGAGGTCCGCGCTCCGCTGAACCAGAACGGTCACGAACAGTAGATGGCGTCCCCCTCGACCCTTCATCGCTCGCTTGAGTTGGCAGGAACCTTGCCGGCGCTCATGGTGGCGGCCGATCGCGTGGCCGCGACCGTGATCCAGGGCGTGCATGGACGCCGGCGCGTCGGGCAAGGCGATGCCTTCTGGCAGTACCGGCCCTATCGCGACGGCGACAGCGCCAACCAGATCGACTGGCGCCAGAGCGCGCGCAGCCGGCACCTGTTCGTGCGCGAGACCGAGTGGGAAGCCGCCGCCAGCGTCTGGCTGTGGCGCGACGCCTCGCCTTCCATGCAGTACGCCTCGCTGCGCAACACCGACACCAAAGCCGTGCGCGCCGAGCTGATAACGCTGGCCCTGGCGAGCCTGCTGGCCGACGCCGGCGAGCGCGTGACCGTGCTGGGCTCGGGCATGCGCCCGACGTCGGGCCGCATCGCCGTGCGCCGCGTTGCCGAGACGCTGTTCGACGAGGCGCGCAGCGGCAAGACGCCGCCCAGCCTGCCGCCGCTGCTGCCGCTGCCGGCGCACGGCACGGTCGTGCTGGTCTCCGACTGGCTCGATCCCTTGGACAATATCGAAGCGGTGATCCGGCACTACGCCTCGGGCGGCGTGCGCGGCCATCTGGTGCAAGTCCTCGATCCCGCCGAGGAAGACCTGCCGTTCGACGGGCACGTGAAGTTCGAGGGCCTCGAAGCCGAGGGCCAGCACACCATCCGCCGCGTCGAGGGCGTGCGCCAGGCCTACGGCGCGCGGCTGGCGGCACAGAAGGAAGGCCTGCAGCGGCTGACGCGCTCGACCGACTGGACGGTGCATCTCCATCGCACCGACAAGTCGCCGCAGACCGTGCTCCTGTCCCTTTATCTCGCCATGGCCGACCTGCGTCGGCTGACGGCGGCGTGACGTGATGAACTTCGACATGAGTCGTCCCGAAAAAGATTATGTCGTCCTGAGCGCAGCGAAGGACCTCATCGCCGCTCGCAACCGGCATGAGATCCTTCGCTGCGCTCAGGATGACACGCTGAGAGGCGTGTCATGTTGAGTCTGGGCGCCTTCGCTTTCGCCGCACCGGGCATGCTGGCCCTGCTGCTGGTGTTGCCGGTGATCTACTGGCTGCTGCGGATGATCCCGCCGCTGCCCAAGCTCGTGCGCTTTCCGGCGATCCGGCTGCTGATCGGCCTGGAGCCGACCGAGCAGACGCCAATGAAGATGCCGTGGTGGCTCTTGCTGTTGCGCCTGTTGCTCGCCACCGCGCTCATCCTGGCCGTCGCCCGCCCGCTCTTGAACCCGCAGGCCGACCTGCCGGGCAAGGGCCCGCTGATGCTGGTGATCGACGACGGCTGGTCGTCGGCCCCGGGCTGGACCACGCGCATCGCCCATGCCGAGCGCCTGATCCAGCGC
The DNA here is from genome assembly GCF_007992495.1 of Reyranella soli. Classification (GTDB taxonomy): domain Bacteria; phylum Pseudomonadota; class Alphaproteobacteria; order Reyranellales; family Reyranellaceae; genus Reyranella; species Reyranella soli. The sequence continues at coordinate 12,656 of NZ_BKAJ01000209.1, read as the reverse complement.
GCCGAACGCGCCCAGCGTCCCGTCATCCTGACCGGCACCGCGCCCCCACCAATCGATGCGCCCACGACCAAGCGCGGCGCCATGCGGCCCGACGAGGCGCGCACCATCCTGCGCGCCTTCCGGCCCAAGCCCTGGCCGACCGATCGCGCCGCCGCCGTCACCGCCATCGACCAGATGCAGGTCGACCCTGGCGCCTATGTCGTCTGGCTGAGCGATGGCATCGAGGACGAAGGCACGCCCAAGCTCACCGAGCGGCTGCGCAAGTTCGACGGCCTGCAGGTCCTGTTGCCCGACCAGGCGGCGACGCCGCTGCTGCTGCTGCCGCCGGTCGCCGAAGGCCGCGACCTCAAGGTGCAGGCGCTGCGTCCGTCGGCCGACGGCCCGCGCAAGATCGCCGTCCAGGCCTCCGACGAAGGCGGCCGCATCGTCGCCCGCATCGATCTCGACTTCGCCGCCACCGCCACCAAGGGCGAAGGCGTCCTGCCGACGCCGCCCGAGCTGCGCAACCGCATGGCCCGTCTCGACATCGAGACCCAGGGCGGCGCGGGCTCGGCCGTGCTGCTCGACGAACGCCATCGCCGCCGGCCGGTCTCGATCCTGGGCGAGCGGCCGACCGCGAGCGGCCAGCCGTTGCTGCAGGAGGTCTACTTCCTCGAGCGCGCGCTCGATCCCTACGTCAGCCTGTCGATCGGCGATCGCGAGACGGTGCTGAACCGCAACACCGCCGTGCTGCTGATCCCCGACGGCGCGGCCCCCTCGGCCAGCGATCGCGAGGAGATCGCCAAGTGGATCGAGCGCGGCGGCATTGCCGTGCGCTTTGCCGGCCCCAACCTCGCCACGGGCAACGATCCGCTGGTGCCGACGCGGCTCCGCCTGGGTGACCGCGCGCTGGGCGGCGTCATGAGCTGGGGCCAGCCCAGTGCGCTCAGCGAGTTCCCGGCCAACAGCCCCTTCCTCGGCATCCCGATTCCCAAGGACGTGCGCATCAGCCAGCAGGTGCTGGCCGAGCCGACGCCCGACCTCGCCGACAAGACCTGGGCGCGCCTGGCCGACGGCACGCCGCTGGTCACCGGCGAGAAGCGCGGCCAGGGTTACCTGGTGCTGATCCACACCACCGCCAACACCGGCTGGAGCAACATGGCGTTGAGCGGACTGTTCGTGAACATGCTGCAACGGCTGGTCACCATGTCGCGCGGCGTCGCCGGCGACGGCGTCAACAAGGCACTGAAGCCCTGGCGCACCCTCGACGGCTTCGGCCGCCTGGGCGCCCCACCCGCCGGCGCGCAGATCCTGCCGGCCGACGCCAACGAGACGTTCAAGCCCAGGCCGACCACGCCACCCGGCCTCTATGGCGACGAGAACGCCCAAGTCGCTTTCAACATCGGCGGCCGCGTCGGCGAGCCCAAGCCGCTGGCCCTGCCCGGCGGCGTCTCGACCGATCGCCTGAGCGAAGGCGGCGAGACCGATCTCTCCAAGTGGTTCCTGCTGGCAGCACTTCTCCTGCTGCTGGCCGACATCTTCATCTCGCTGTGGATGCGCGGGCTGATGGGCCGCGCCTTCCGCTTCGCCAAGGGACCGGGGCGCGCGGCGCCTGCCGCGCTGCTGTTGCTGCTGGCCGCCGCCGTCTTCCTGCCGGCCCCCCACGCCCAGGCCGCCGACCAGCGGCCCGGCCCGCCGCCGCTCAGCGAGGAGCAGGCGCTGAAAGGCTCGCTCGACATTCGCCTCGCCTACATCACCACCGGCGACAAGGAAGTCGACGACCTCACCAAGCAGGGCCTGGAAGGCCTCAGCGAGATCCTGCGCAACCGCACCTCGGTCGAGCCGGCTGATCCGGTCGCCCTCGATCTCGAGAAGGACGAGCCGCGCCTCTACCCGCTGATCTACTGGGCGATCACGTCGACGCAGCCGGCGCTGTCGCCGCGCGCCCAGGCCGCCCTCGACCGCTACCTGCGCACCGGCGGCATCCTGTTCATCGACACGCGCGACCAGCATCTCAGCTTCGACCGCCCGGCCGGCGGCAACCCCGACCTGAAGCGCCTGCTCAACGGCGTCGAAATCCCGACTCTGATCGCCATGCCGCCCGAGCATGTGCTGACCAAGTCGTTCTATCTCCTGTCCGACATGCCGGGCCGCTGGACGGGCGGCAAGCTCTGGATCGAGGCGGGCGGCGGACGCGTCAATGACGGCGTCACCACCGTGATCATCGGCTCCAACGACTATGTCGGCGCCTGGGCGGCCGACCAGCGCGGCCGCGGCGTCATGCCGGTGTCTCCCGGCGGCGAGACCCAGCGCGAGATGTCGTACCGCGTCGGCGTGAACCTGGTGATGCATGCGCTGACCGGCAACTACAAGGACGACATGGTCCACATGCAGGACATCATGCAGAGGCTCAGGCGATGAACCCGACCTCCGCCGTCTCCGTCGCCTTCGACCCGTTGCTGAGCTGGGAGATCCTGGCCGGTCTCGGCGCGATCGGCGTGGTGTTGATCGCGCTCAGCCTCGCGGCCCGCGCGCGCGGTACGTTCTGGCGGCTGGGCACGCTCGCCGTCGTCCTGCTGGCGCTCGCCAACCCCTCGCTGATCGAGGAGCAGCGCAAGCCGATCGCCGACGTGGCCTTGGTCGTGGTCGACGATTCCGATTCGATGGCGATCGGCGATCGCCGCACCCAGGTCCAGGCCGCGCGCGAAGCCCTGAAGCGCAAGCTCGGCCAGCAGGAAGGCCTCGAAGTCCGCGAAGCCGTGCTGCCGCCCTCGCACATCCAGCTCGGCAGTGAGCGGCCGGGCGGCACGCGCCTGATCGAGACCATGCGGTCGGCGCTGGTCGAGGTGCCCCCGGAGCGGCTGGCGGGCGTGGTGCTGCTGACCGACGGCCAGGTGCACGACGTGCCGGCCATCGAATCGGCCAAGAACCTGCCGCCCGAGCTCGGCGGTGCGCCGGTCCATGCCCTGATCGCCGGCAAGAAGAACGAGCGCGACCGGCTGATCGTGATGGAGCAGTCGCCGCGCTTCGGCGTGGTCGGCCGCGAGGTCACCGCCAAGTTCAAGGTCGAGGATCCCGCCGGCGGCACCGCGCCGGTGACCCTGTCGGTGAACGGCGACATCGTGAAGCGCATCGACGTGCCGGTCGGCAAGTCGGTCGAGCTGCCGATCACCGTCGGCAATCCCGGCGCCAACGTCGTCGAGCTCGAGGTGGCGCCCGGCCAGAACGAGCTCACCCTCGACAACAACCGCGGCCTGTTCACCATCAACGGCGTGCGCGATCGGCTGCGCGTGCTGCTGGTCTCGGGCGAGCCCTACCAGGGCGAACGGGCGTGGCGAAACCTGCTGAAGAGCGACCCCGCCGTCGACCTCGTCCACTTCACCATCCTGCGTACGCCGCAGAAGGACGACTTCACGCCGGTGCGCGAGCTCAGCCTGATCGTCTTCCCGATGCGCGAGCTGTTCGAGCAGAAGCTGAAGGAATTCGACCTCATCATCTTCGACCGCTACGAATCGGGCAGCCTCATCACCCGCGAGTATTTCCGCAACATCGCGGAATACGTGAAGGGCGGCGGCGCGCTCTTGGTCTCGGTCGGACCGGTGTTCGCGACCCAGCGCTCGCTCTACCGCACGCCGCTCGGCGCCGTGCTGCCGGCGGCGCCGCTCGGTGACGTGCTGGAGACGCCGTTCAAGCCCAAGGTCACCGAGATCGGCCAGCGCCATCCCGTCTCCGCCAACCTGCCGCAGGCAGGCGATCCCGGTAAGGAGCCCGACTGGGGCCGCTGGTTCCGCTTGGTCACCTCGCGCACCGAGCGCGGCAATGCCGTGCTGTCGGGCGCCGACGACCGGCCGCTGGTCATCCTCGACCGCGTCGGCGAGGGCCGCGTCGCCCAGCTGATGTCCGATCACCTGTGGCTGTGGAACCGCGGCATCGACGGCGGCGGACCGCAGCCCGAGCTGGTGCGCCGCGTCGCCCACTGGCTGATGAAGGAGCCCGACCTCGAGGAGGAGGCGCTGCGCGCCACCTCCGTCGGCGGCCGCATCGAAGTCACGCGCCGCACGCTCGCCGCCACCTTCCCGCAGGTCACCATGACCGCGCCCGACGGCAGCACCAAGGTGATCGAGCTGCGCCAGACCAGCCCTGGCCTGGGCCTGGGCGTGATCGACGTCGACAAGCCCGGCCTCTACCGCTTCGACGACGGCACCCTCAGGACCGTGGCCGCGGTCGGCAATCCCGACCCGCTGGAATTCTCCGACGTGCGCGCCACCGACGCCAAGCTGAAGCCGCTGACCGAGGCCTCTGGCGGCTCGATCATGTGGCTGGCCGACACAAACGATCCCGACATCCGCTCCGTCCGCCCCGGCCGCGCCGCCGGCGGCTCCGACTGGATCGGTCTGCGCCGCAATGAGGGCTACACCGTCGCCGGCATCAACCAGCTCCCGCTGCTGCCCGGCATCCTGGTGGCGATGGCGTTCCTGCTGGCCATCGGCAGCGCCTGGTGGCGCGAGGGCCGGTAGGCCCTTCTCTTCCCAGTACGAGTTCGACGTCGCAGTCAGCGTCCCTCCCCTATGCGGAACCCGCGAAGGGGAGGTAGACACCTCCTCATGTTCCTCTCCCCCGCTAGGGGGAGAGGAGCCTGATGGGAATGTGCGGAAGACCATCGATCAATCGCCCTCAAGGCGCGCCCGCTCGCCCGCGGCGTCGAGCGCCGCTATGTCGTCGTCGGACCAAGCCGAGTCGTTGGCTGGCCGCCGATTGCCCCATAAGTCGCGCCGCCGGTTGCGCAGCCAGAAGATGCAGGCTCCGACGTCTGGTGGATAGTGCACCGTGTTGGTGAGCTTTCGTTCCTCGCCCCTATGGAGCACGGTCTGCTCGACCGTGTGCTGGTAGCCGACCGCGCGCTCGTAGAGGCTGCGAGCGACGCGGGCATCGGCGACCGCCCGCCCCTCGCGCACCGCCTTGGCGAATTCCGGAATTTTGGCGATCCAGTTATCGATGGTGCGCGGCGCCACCTCGAACACATCGGCAAGGTCGGCATTGGTGGCGCCCAGCAGGCAATGGCTGCGTGCCTCCTCGGCGTATTCAGGTTTGTAGAGGGTCGGGCGGCCTGGCGATGTCATGAGCCATATAATAACTGAAGTATCCATGACACGCAAGGAAAATAACCGAAGTGCTCCACGCGGGTCGCTGTCAGACAATTTTTGCGTGCCATAAGGCGCCAAAAACGCAAATGCTTGCATTGCAAGCAGATGGCTTGCGGACGCGCCGTCGCATCCAAGCCCCCGATCAGAGGATCGAGAGCTTCATCACCATGTCGTTGTAGTCGAAGTCGGCGCCGGCGTTGGCGTGCGTGTCCTCGAAGCCGAAGGTGTTGGCGCCGAAATTCCGGATGTGCTGGTGGCCGTCGGCATTGGCCGTGGCGGCCGGCGTGTTCTCGACCATCCAGATGTCGCCGCGGCCGCTGACCAGGACGGGCACGTAGAAGCCGTCCTTGCCCTCCACCGTCCACGTCGTCGACGACGTGCCCGTGGAATGTCCCTGGGTCGTCGAGAATTCCCAACCGTTCTTCACGGCCGTGCGGAAGGCGTCGGTGTTGCCATAGTCGACGCCGTTCAGGCTCAAGTGGCGGGGATCGGCCGGATCGACGTCGAGGCGTACGAAATGCAGCGTGTTGACGTAGTCGCCACTCCAGGCGAGGTCGACCTTCAGCTGACTGCCGTCGGTCAGGTACACCCACGCATGGTCGGTCTCGCGCTGGCTGCCGGCCAGCATGGTCGAGGAGTCGAGCGTGTTGTTGGCCGACGCAGAGAGGTTGATGGCGCCGAAGCCGTCGCTGACAGCCACGTTGAACTTGCCGCCGGTGCCGGTCACGTTGACTGTCGGGTTGACGTCCACCCGGCCGTCGGCGGCGACGACGGCGAAATGGAGTTGCTCGCCCGCCGTCAGGTAGAGCTGCTGCTTGCCGCTGAAGAACAGCTGGCCGCTGTCGCTGGCGACGGACCCGATGCGTCCGAGCGCTGCGTCCTCGAGCGAATTGGTGAAGCCGGAGCCGTCGCGCATCAGCATGTGGCCGCTGCTGTCGGTGGCGTAGGCGATCAGCGTGCCGTTCAGCAGGGTCGAGGAGACGGCCGAGAGCTCGATCCAGTTGCCCGTGGTGCTGGAGGAGCCCTGCGTGAACTGCAGCGCGTGGCCGTCGGGCGTTGCCGACAGCGGCAACTTGTCGAGCGCGACGGTGAAGCTGACGGGCACTGTCGCCGCGCCGACCGCCTTGTCGAGGTCCAGGTCGTACGGCTTGTACTGCTGCATGAAGGCGCTGTAGGTGCCGTCACCGAACTGCGCCCCCATCTTGGTCAGCCAATGGCCGTCGATGTCCGACTGCGCCACCACCGGCGCGATGATCCACGACGGATGGGCGGTGCTGCTGAGCAGGACCTTGGCGAAATTGAAGCCGGCGGTCTCATTGTGGCCAGCGGCATTGTAGCTGAACGCCAGGTCGCCGTGCGTGATGTGGCCGAGCGCGCTCAAGGCGATGAAAGTGCCGTCGTCGCCCACGCCGACCAGGGGTGCGCTGAGCGTCTGCGGCGGATTGGGGTTCGGCGTCGGCGGCGACTGCGCCGAGAGCCAGTACTTGGGATCGTAGGTGACGGTGCTGCCCGAGGTCAGCGATATCTTGACCTCGTCCAGCGCGGTTCCGTCGGCGCCGCTCGATATGAGAGACGCGATCGCCCCGCCGTCGGCCGCGGCGTCGGTGAAGGCGAAGGTCCCGGCGACGGTCTGCTGGGTGTAGATGTTGTAGGTCTTGGCCGACGCTCCCGACCCCAGCACGATCTGGTACCAGCCCGTCCCGTTCGACGCGACCGGCAGGTTGTAGAAGATGAAATTGCCCTGCTGGCCGCTGCCATTGGGATTGGGCGCCGTCGTCCAGGCGCCCGGGCTTCCCACGATGGTGTAGTAGTTGGAATAGCTGGACGGCAGGTCGATGGTGGTGAAGGTGCCCGTCTGGTCGAAGATCTTGAGCTGGATGGGCGTCCCGTTGGCGGGACCGATCGGCGTATAGGTCGGCCCGCCCGTCGATGTCGGGATTCCGAAGGAGGCATCGATGTTCAGGATGAAGCCGTTGTTCCCTACCGGCCCGGTGCTCTGGGACTGGACCAGCGTCGGACTGCTGACCGGCTGGAGAAAATAATCGTCCAGGGTCGGCGCCTGGTAGGTGCCGTCCGGGGTATCGGCGAGATCGAAGAGCTTGATGTTGATCTGGCTCACCTGGGCGCCGGCTCCGCCATTGGCGTTGGCATCCCACAGGGAGACCTGGGGGTTCACGGCGCCCTTGAACGTCGAGAGGAAGTCGGAATAGGACCAGCCGTAGGCGTTGGTGTTCTGGAAGATGGGCAGGGTGTGGACGTCGTAGTGCTGGGCCGTGACCGAGTTCTGGTAGTCGAAGCTGGCAAGCGGTCCACTGGCCGCACCGACCGCGCCGTAGGCATAGAGGCCTGACCAGTTCCACATCTGGTCGAGATCGACCCGCGGCGCCCCGGACGTCAGGCCCATGGCATCGGGAATCGGCAGCCCGCTTCCGTTGAAGAAGCCGGCCTCGAAACCGGTGACGAGGATCTCAGTGAGGAAGCCGTACGCGTTGTTCGGGTTGAAGCCGGTCTGCTCGTATTGCGCCTGCTGCGACGGCGTCATCGTCGGGAACGCGTCTGCCGTCTTTTCGTCGGGAAAGACGAACAGGGTGCTGGCCGTCTGGGTGTAGATGTTCTGCGTCAGGGCATTGCCGCTGCCGTAAGCCGGAATGGCATCGGAGGTGGCCGGCATACGGATGACGACATGCGACGCCTGCCACGGAATGCCCTGCTGGGTGAGGAAGCTGCTGAACGCCTCGTTCTCGACCGGTGTTAGCGTGATGTAGCCGCCGTCGTGCTTGACGGTGTAATAGAAGAAGCTCGGGTCGACGGTGAACTGACCGGAACCGTTGGTGGCGCCAGCATAGAAGTAGGCAATGCGGGTGCCGTCCTGGATACTATTGACGTAGGTGTTCCAGTCGCTGGAGCTGCCGGTCGGCTGCATGCCCGTGGCGAGATTGGTCGCCACGGTCAGCGTCTCGCGCTGATCGTTGAACGGCGTGGTACCTATCCATTGCGTGTAGGGCAGGTTGGCCGAGGCGATGGGGGAAATCGCGTTCAGGGCATTGACCACCGCCTGCCCCGTTACGCCATAGCCCCGCGTCTGGTCGGGGGCGCCGGTGTACTCCACCGTCATCGAGATCGGCGCACCGAACTGGACGATGTCCGTCAGGTCGCCCTGGTCGGTGCTGCTGCCCGACAACGACAGTTCGACGATGTCGTAGCGATAGTTGCCGGCCTGCGCGTTCCCGATATTGGCGAGCGTGCCGAACGTCGGCGACGTCGGCAAAGCCGTCCCGCCGGCCTGCTGGGTGACGATGACGATGTTGCCGCTGTCGAAACTGTCGAAGCTGAAATTCGGCGACGATACGACCGTGCCGCCGCTGGCGATCTGCAGGGGAGTGCCCTGGAGGTTTCCGCTCTGGTCGAAGGCATAGGCATAGATGTTGACGTCGGCCGAGGCAGCCTTGCCCGAGAGAAAGGTGGCCAACGAAAAGGTGACGGTAGTGGTCATTGGTCAGCGGCCTTTGAGTGCCTGTGCGGTCTGGTCGATGTCGTGCGCCGGCACGCGCGCCTCGACAGCGTGAAGAACGAGGTCCTGGGATCGGGCACGTTCAGGGAGCGCGGGGACACCGCGACACCGACGGACGCGAATCGGCCGGCTGACAGCACAGCCGCAAGCTCCGATGACTGATGCAAGCCCCAACTCTCGCGGGCGGCCCGGCCGGCTAGTGCCTACTGGCCCTCCAACCTTTCGAGCCGCTCATCCCCTTTGACTCTTTTCAATTCCTACTGTTGCCCCATAGAAATTGCGTCACCGTGAATCCAAATTCAACTCCTTGCAATCTTCGCGAGGATCGACAGCGCGCCCCAGCCTGATGCCGCCAATTGCCCGGATCGAAAGGTGAAATGGGGTCCGGTGATGCGCACGGATCATCGCCAACCCTGCCGCCGGGTAACACATCTGATACAAAGCAGCGGGCTGTTCGACGCGCAGTTACGCGCTCTTGCGTCGACGCCCGTCAACGCCCCGGCATGGCGGGATCTTCAGCGCCCGCCGGCCAGCCGACGCACCAGCTCCAGCCGCCCTTGCGCCTTCGGCAGGGCGACCTGCGCAAAGCGCTTGAGCGGGCCGCTCTTGCCGTTCTGCGAATAGGCGCCGTACTGCGCCTCGCAATCGGTCTGCACCGCAAGCTGGCCCTGGGCGAAGGCCGTGTCGAACGCCGGTCCCTGCAGCGTGTTGAGCTGGCCCAGGAGGTTCTGGGTCCTGGGGCCCATGCTGCCGTCCGGCGCCCATGACACGCCGGCCTCGGAGCGCGACTTCTGCAAGGCGCTGGCGTCGTAGTTGGCATCGGCGATGATGCGCGTCGCGTAGCCGCGGATGTTCTCGTTGGCCGAGCGCTGCAGGGCCATCTGGCCGGAGGCGAGATCGAAGTCGTTCACGGCCTGGGCGAAGCCGACGAAGCGCGCGTCCGGCAGCGCATCGACGGCGAACGCCGGCGGGATGTGCGCCACCGGCACGAGGAGAGAGGCAGCGAGAACACTCCGACGCCCGATCGCAGCAGTCATGACGAACCCCTCGGTTTCTTGTTCGACCATAGGTCCGGCGTCGGGCCCTAACAAGCTCGGCCCGCACCACCGCCCCGCTTCGCGTCGCGACTGCGCCTCAGGCGCGGAGAGGGAAGCCGCCAGCCAGCCAGACGACCAGCAGCACGACGAGGACGAGCCCCAGCGCACCGCCCAAACCGGCGCCACCGTAGCTGCGGTAACCGTAGTAACCGCCGCCACCGCCCAGCAGCAGGATGATGAGAACGATAATCAGGAGTGTAGACATGCCAAGTTCCTCACGTGTACGACGCAACGTCCGCCTGGGCAGGGAGGTTCCACAGCGGAACGGGGGCGGGTAACGGCCCTGACACAATGGGGCGTTATCGTTCCGTGACGTGTCTGCTTCCTGGTCGTTGCGCGAGGCCGTCCGGCGCAATGCGTCGACGCTGTCGTGCGTCCTGCTCGTCCTGTCGGTCCTGCTTGGCGCTGCCCTCGAGCGCAGCCCGCCGCTTGCGGTCTATTTGCTGAGCTTCTGGCACTACTATCTCTACTGGCTCGCCTTCGCCTTTGGCGCGATCCCGTTCGAGGTCTTCAAGCGCGATGCCGTGGCGATGAAGGCCGTGTCGGTCGCCGTCCTGGCGGCGGTCTATCTCGCGGCGCCAATCGACCTCGTCTCCCTGGTCGTCATCGCCGGCGGCATCCTGCTGAACGTCCGGGCCGCGATGGTCCTCGGAGTCGACCGGACCTACTACGGTCACGAGGTCGCCGGCCTGCCGCCGCGCCGGATCACCGCCTTTCCCTATTCGCTGATCGGCCATCCCATGATCGTGGGCAACGTAGCGGCCTTCGGCGGCACTCTGATCAATCCGGCATTCCGCGAGCAGTGGTGGCCGCTCGCCGGCCTGCATGTCACCCTGAATATCGGACTGCTCGCCATGGAGCTGACCGGCGCGCATCGACGCGCCGTCCGGATCGGCGGCGCCCTGGTCTTCGCCGGCGCCCTGTTCGCCGCGGTCTTGGCTGCCATCGGATCCCACAGGACCTTGACGGTGCCGATCGCGCTGGCGGGCCTGGCCGTCCTCACCTGCACCTGGACTCTGTACCGATGCTATGCGCCGCCGACCCCCACGGCGAAACAAACCGCAAGGAGAACGTCATGAGCAGCATGCTGAACGAGGCCGGTGGAAGCGCTGCGGCACGGCCACAAATCCATGCCGCGCGGCGCTTTCCCGCGACCATCGGCCGATTCGACGACCTCGCCGACCGGGCCGCGATCGACAAGCTGACACGCTGGGTCGAGCAGCGCTATCGCGCCGATCTGGCCGAGCGGCCGTCCAAGCATGTCTATGTCAGCACGCTGCCCGAGCCCGCGATCGCCGAGATCGACCGGCTGCGCGACAGCACGCTCATCCGCTCGCTGATCGCGGCCCGCGTCGCGCCGGGCAGCGTCATCGCGCCGATGAAGCACACCGACGAGCTCTACATCTCGCACTACAACAAGGATCGCGGCGGCGACCAGGGGCTGTTCGACAAGCACTACGACGGCAATCTGCGCTTCCTGGCGTCGAGCGTGGTCGTGCGGGCGCTGATCTACCTGCAGTCCGACGCCACCTACAAGGTCGTGTTCGACGACAGCCGCGTCGAGAAGGCGTTCGAGACCTACGATTTCGGCCTGCTCGACTTTCACCGCGAGCTGCACTGGGTCGAAGGCCAGTACAATCCGACCGACCGCCAGCGCATCCTGCTGAAGTGCAACTACCTGGTGACGCCGCGCAACGCCGCCGTCGCCGGGCGCGCCGCACTCGCCGCCAACACCGCGGTGTTCTACGTCGTCAAAGCGGCGATGGAATACTCCAAGAGCCCGCGCACGCCGGCCGAGCGCGCCGTCGGCTTCCTGTGCAACCTCTTCCGCCGGATGAACAACGTCCATCCGCTGATCCCGCTGGCCCTTGTCGCCGGCGTAACCACGGCGGCGCTGGCCGCGGCGATCTGGGGCGTCTCTGTCCTGTAACTGGAACGCGGTACCAAGGTCACTGGCGTGCAACGGTCGTCCGACCGACGGCCGGATCGCGCCGCTTGTCTCGCTGTGTCACCGGAAACAACAAGACTGCTGAAAGTGCCCCCTCCCATCGGTCCAGCACCCGCCGGTACGGACCGAGCTTCACGCCTTGCGCCGACCCAGCGCCGGTCGCTGCCCTCCTGCCCGGCCAGCGATCGCGACTTGCTGCGACTCCCCCTCCATCGACAAGGACAGCGCTCATGAGTGGTTTCTTCAACGAGCTGAAGGTGCAGCGTTGGGACGACCATCGCTACTACCACCACAGCAAGATCAACCAGTCGCTCCACTTCGTCAGCGCGACCAGCTTTCTGTTCGCCTATGTGGTGGCGTTCTCCGATCCCGCCATGGCGGCGCTGATCGGCTGGCTGGTCGCCATGACCACGCGCCAGGTCGGCCATCTGTTCTTCGAGCCGCGCGGCTACGACCAGATCAACCAGGCGACCGACGAGTACAAGGAAGAGATCAAGGTCGGCTACAACATCAAGCGCAAGCTGGTGCTGCTGGCGGTCTGGGCAGCCTCTCCGCTACTGCTGATCGCCGATCCGACCTTGCTCGGGGTCTTCACGCCGCACGCCGACTGGTTCGAGTTCGTGACCCATGTCGGCGAGCTGTGGCTGGTGGTCGGCCTGTCCGGTATCGCCTTTCGCGTCCTGCAGCTCTTCGTGCTGAAGGACCTGCAGACCGGCCTGGTGTGGGCGACCAAGATCGCCACCGACCCGTTCCACGACATCAAGCTCTATCACCGCGCGCCGTGGGAGCTGGTGACCGGCCGCTACACCCGCCACACCGCGCAAGCCGTCGCCGCGCCGATCATCCCCGACGAGATCATTCCCGACCTGGGAGAGGAGATCGTCGAGGAGGTTCCGGTGCCGGCGTCGAAGACGGGCGTTTAGGCTGCCCGTCGCGTCTTTCATGTTCCTCTCCCCCGCTAGGGGGAGAGGCTAGGA
>NZ_BKAJ01000208.1 GCF_007992495.1 Reyranella soli | reverse complement strand
TTAAGAGGCGATGAGTCCTCTAATCACGTCCCTGTCGAAGCCCTTTTCCGCGATCACCACCAGCCGGCCGAGGCGCTCGCCGGCGGGCCACTTGCGATCGTAGTGATGCTGGACGCGGCTGCCGACGGCCTGCACCAGGAGCCGCATCGGCTTGCCGGCGATGTCGACAAAGCCCTTCATGCGCAGGATGTCGTGCGCGTCGGCGGCCTTCACCAGGCGATCGACCAGTTGCTGCGGCGAATCGAAGACCGGCAGGTCGACGATGAAGGTGTCGAAATCCTCGTGGTCGTGCTCGCCCTCGAGGTCGTGATGCGACGGGCGGCTCGCCAGGTCGGACTCGGCCTCGGCGCCCAGGCCGAGCAGGACCTTGATCGGCACCTTGCCGTTCTCGGTCTCCACGACCTTCACCGCCCGCGGCAGGGTCTTGGCGATCTCGCCGGCGACAGTGCGGCGCTCGTCCTGCGAGATCAGGTCGGCCTTGTTCAGGATCACCAGGTCGGCGCAGAGGAGCTGGTCCTCGAACACCTCTTCCAGCGGATTGTCGTGGTCGAGAGAGGAATCCTCGGCGCGTTGCCTGGCGACCGCTTCCGGATCGTCGGCAAAGCGGCCGGCGGCGACCGCCGCGCCATCGACCACGGCGATGACGCCGTCGACCGTCACGCGCGAGGCGATCTCGGGCCAGTTGAAGGCCTTCACCAGCGGCTTGGGCAGGGCCAGGCCCGATGTCTCGATGACGATGTGCTCGGGCGGCGACGGACGGTCCAGAAGGCTCTTCAGCGCCGGCACGAAATCGTCGGCGACGGTACAGCAGATGCAGCCGTTGGCCAGCTCGACGATGGCGTCCTCGGGGCAGCTCTCGATGCCGCAGCTCTTCAGGATCTCGCCGTCGATGCCGACATCGCCGAACTCGTTGACGATCACGGCGAGCCGGCGGCCGTCGGCATTCTCGAGCACGTGCCGCACCAGCGTCGTCTTGCCGGCTCCCAGGAAGCCGGTGACGATGGTGCAGGGGACCTTGGCAATGCTCATGACTGCTCCTGGGAAGGTGCCGCGGGTTTCACCGGCGGCACACGGGCGATGGTGTGTTTGCGGACATGCTCAGGCCGGTCGCGCCACTCCGGCACGCCCTGCTCGTGCGCCCGGTGCTGGCGGGCAAAATCGATGATGTCACCGGCATGCCGATCGGGATCGAGGTCGCCGATCACGTAGGTCCATTTGCCGGACCCCGACACGGCCGCGCTGCAGGCGCGCGGACAGTTCGACAGGCAGTTGGCTGGCACCACGTCGATGCTCTTGTCGCCGTCGGCGGCGAGCCGCCGCTCCACCTCGGCCAGCAGGCGCGCGCCCGGTCGAAGGTTGGCGGGCGCGTCGACCGGCGGCGTGCCGCGGCAGGTGACGCAGACATAAAGAATGGTTGTCGTCACGTCAGGCCCGCCGCCGAGGCAGCCGCGATGCCGCCCGCCAGCGCGACCAGCACGCCCGCGGCGGTGAGGCCGGCGGTGCGCATCGGCCAGCGCGCCAGCGCCCGCACGGCGGCATAGACACTGACGCCGATCGCGCTCTGCATGATCAGCAGGCCGAGGAGATAGGCGACCAGCGGCGAGGGCTCAGCGCCGACGATCGATTCGCCCAGCGCATAGCCATGCACCAGGCCGGCAACGGCGAACAGCAGCAGCGCCAGGCCCTGCCCCATCGACTGGCGCGCGATCACCAGCGCGCCGATCAATAGCGTCGTCAATCCAACGAACAATTCGCTCGCCGGCAGGTCGATCTTGCTGAGATGCAGGCCGACACCGGCGATGACAGCGACGCTGAACGCCAGAACGACGGCAGCACTGCGGCCGGCGATTGCGGCAAGGATGCCGACGCCGACGATGGCCGCGAGATGGTCGACGCCGATCACCGGATGGCCGAAGCCCGACAGCAGACCCTGGAGGAACGTCTCCGGCATCTTGCCGCCCATGACGTGATGGGCCCATGCCGGTTGCGCCGCCACGATCATGATGATCGCAAGCACGCCGAGCCTCTTGGACGAAAACACCATCGCTTCCTCCGTCGTCGCGAGCCCGAAGGCCCGAATGGATGCCGTCTCCGACGGAGCACCTTCATCCGGCCGAGCGGCCGGACGAAAAGCGTTGCCTCGACCCTCGCTGCGCCCCGCGCGACGGTTCGGATGCGGCGTTTGACGGCAGGTTTCCTGGCTCTCGGGTCCTCGCCTTTGGCCACCTTCCCGGTTTCCCAGTGGTATCCTGGCCATCGGCTTGCCGACTACAGTTGCGGGGGCAGCCGCGGATTGAGGCCGTATGGCCGGACCGCGTTCCCTTTTGAGCCCCGTGAGGGGCACCGTCGCCCGCTTGATACGGTTGGCGGAGAAGGCCCGTCAACGGGATTTCGGTTGCCTTCAGGGCTGCAGTATTGTGCCGGCATGACCGCAGAAACCGACGATGACGCCCGCCACAAGGCAAAAATGGCCAACCGCAAGGCTGTGCAGGATGCCGAGGTCGCGAAAAAGACCGCGGAGAAGGGCCTGCTGATCGTCCATACCGGCAAGGGCAAGGGCAAATCGACGGCGGCCTGGGGCCTGCTGCTGCGCGCCTTGGGCCGTGGGTTCAAGTGCGGAGTCGTGCAGTTCGGCAAGGGCGCCTGGCAGACCGGCGAGCGCGCCGCCCTGGAACGCTTCGGCGATCAGGTCGAATGGCACACGCTTGGTGAAGGTTTTACCTGGGAGACGCAGGATCGCGCGCGCGACGTCGCCGCCGCCGAGCGTGCCTGGGCAAAAGCGCGCGACCTGATGGCCAACCCCGCCATCCGCTTGGTCGTGCTCGACGAGCTCAACATCGCCCTGCGCTACGACCATCTTCCCATCGCCGACGTCGTGGCGGCGTTGAAGGCGCGTCGCGCCGACCAGCATGTCGTGGTCACCGGCCGCAACGCCAAGCCCGAGATGATCGAGGCGGCCGACCTGGTGACCGAGATGACGCTGGTGAAGCATCACTTCGCGGCCGGCGTGAAGGCGCAGGAGGGCATCGAGTTCTGATGACCGCCCGCGCCATCATGATCCAGGGCACGGGATCGGATGTCGGCAAGTCGTTGCTGGTCGCGGGGCTGGCGCGCGTTTTTACGCGGCGCGGTCTTCGTGTCCGGCCGTTCAAGCCGCAGAACATGTCGAACAATGCCGCAGTCACCGCCGACGGCGGCGAGATCGGCCGCGCCCAGGCGCTGCAGGCGCGCGCCGCCCGCGTGCCGCTCAGCGTCCACATGAACCCGGTGCTGTTGAAACCCCAGAGCGATGTCGGCGCCCAGGTCGTCGTGCAGGGCAAGATCCTGGGCAACGCCAAGGCGCGCGAATACCAGGGACTGAAGCCCAAGCTTCTAGGGGCGGTCCTCGACAGCTTCGGACGGCTCGCAAGCGACTGCGATCTCGTGCTGGTCGAGGGCGCGGGCTCCGCGTCAGAGGTCAACTTGCGCAAGAGCGACATCGCCAACATGGGCTTTGCGCGGGCGGCCGATGTGCCCGTCGTGCTGGTGGGCGACATCGACCGCGGCGGCGTGATCGCGAGCCTGGTGGGCACCAAGACCGTGATCGACGCGGCCGACGCCGACATGATCGTGGGCTTCATCGTCAATCGCTTCCGCGGCGATCCCACGCTGTTCGACGACGGCATGAAGACGGTGAGCGAACGCACCGGCTGGCCCGCGCTGGGCCTCGTCCCCTACTTCAACGGGGCGCATCGCCTGCCGGCCGAGGACGCGGTCGTCCTGCAGGACAAGAGGATGGGCGATGCCGACGGGCGGATTCGTGTCGCCGTGCTGGTCTACCCGCGCATCGCCAACTTCGACGACTTCGATCCGCTGAGACTCGATCCCGGCGTCGATCTCGTCTTCGTCGGCCCGCACCAGCCGGTGCCGGGCGATGCCCGCCTGGTCATCCTGCCCGGCTCGAAGTCGACCATTGCCGACCTCGCCTCGCTCAGGGAGTGGGGCTGGGACATCGACCTCAAGGCGCATCTGCGGCGCGGCGGCTTCGTGCTGGGCATCTGCGGCGGCTACCAGATGCTCGGCCGCACCATCGCCGATCCGCATGGCATCGAGGGACCGCCGCAGAAGGTCGACGGGCTCGGCCTGTTCGATGTCGACACCGTCCTGGAAGGCGACAAGGTCCTGGTCGAGGTGACCGGCGAGACCGTCGACGGCGCCGTGCCATTCAAGGGCTATGAGATGCATGTCGGCCGCAGCACCAGCGGGAGGGGCGGATCCCTTCGGCCATTGCTCAGCCTCGGCAGTGGCAAGACCGACGGTGCGGTGAGCGGCGATGGCCGTGTCGCCGGCTGCTACATCCACGGGCTACTGGCCGACGACCGGCAGCGGCAGCACTGGCTAAAACTCATCGGCGGACGCGCCGCGGGCTTCGACTATGAAGCCGATGTCGACATCACACTCGACCTGCTCGCCGACCATCTCGAGAAGCACATCGATTGCGACCGCCTGCTCGCGCTGGCGCGCGAACCGAAGATCGGCGCGTGAAGCAGGCCGGCCACATCGCTGCCAGCCTCCTCAGCGTCGTGCTGGCGCATCACGCCGCGCTACTTCCCCACGAATATGCCCACTCCTTCATGGCCTGGGCACTTGGCTACAAGAGCGACCCGTTGGTGATCCACTGGGGCGTCCGTCGCGTCACCGACGTCATACTCCTGATCGACATCGACCAGCGTGTCGACTACGCCGCCATGTACGCCCGTGGTGACGGGTTCGCTGCGGTGCTGGTCGGCTTCGCGGGCCCTGGCCTCGCCAACGGCGCGCTCTATCTGGTGTCGCTCTGGCTGCTGCAGCGTCCGCGCGTGCGTAGCAGCACCCTGCTCTTCACGTTCGTGTTCTGGTTCAACTTCATGAACCTCGGCAACTTCTTCGACTATGTGCCGATCCGCACCTTTGCCCCTACCGGCGACATGGCCGATATCGCCCGAGGGCTCGGCGTCTCGCCCTGGGTCGTCCTGATCGTGCTGGGTATCCCGACCGCGACCGCCATGTGGTTCTTCTTCGCGCGCACCCTGCCCATGGCGCTCGGCCGGATAACGGCGTCGTCCTCCGAGCGTGGAATGATCGTCACGGTCTCTGTCGCCATCATGTTCGGCTATTTCGGACTTTCCGGCATCGAAGGCTACGGCAGGACCTCCCACATCCTCTCGCTGCTGTCGCTCTGCCTCATCCCGGTCATGCTGATCCTGTGCTGGCCGACGCGGCGCTGGATGCGGGCCAGGATCGAGGCCGCCTGGTGACTTTGGTGCATGCACTGCCGCCAGAGGTGCGAGAGGTTTCTGAGGTTCCTGAGGTTTCCGAGAGAGAGCCTAGTGCCTTTTTGATATCGCACCTCCTATCTGTTGTGCCTCATTCTGGGGAGAGTGGCCCGTCCGGATGCAAGCGAGCGGACGGACCGCGCGGTGTCAGCCGGCCTGTTGGGTCTCGGATCAAACGATGCATAGAACGGGAGCGCCGGAAAGCGACGCAACAGACAGACAATATAACTACAGTGCTGTTCCGTCAAGCACTGTGGTCAGCATTTGCCAGTTTCGTTTTCGCGAGTTTTTGCGTGCCGTAGGGGGTCTGACGCGCAATAACGCCGCGCCTTGTGTCGCCGGACGCGAGTGCCAGCAGTGCTTTCACGCGATCACTTCGTCGCGATCCTAAGACCGAACACCATCAGGGCAAGCACCGCGACCTGCAGGCCGCAGGCCGTGCGGTAGAGCATGAGCGCGCGGCGGATATCCTTCGCCGTGAGGTCGCTCTTGCCCTCGCCCACCCAGCGCTCTTCCACGCGCACACCGTCGTACACGCGCGGACCCGACAGCCGGATACCGAGCGCGCCTGCCATCGCCGCCTCGGGCCAGCCGGCATTGGGCGAGCGGTGGTGGCCGGCGTCGCGCCCGATCGTCCGGAACGCGCCGGCGGGCGAGAAGCCAAGGGGCACGGCGGCCAGCACCAGCCACAGCGCCGACAGGCGCGAGGCCGGCAGGTTCACCAGGTCGTCGCAGCGCGCCGAGGCCCAGCCGAACGCCTGATGGCGTTCGGTCTTGTGGCCGATCATGCTGTCGGCTGTGTTGATCGCCTTGTAGGCGAGCGCGCCCGGCAGGCCCAACACCACCATCCAGAACAAGGGCGCCACCACGCCGTCGGAGAAGTTCTCGGCCAGGCTCTCGATCGCCGCTCGGCAGACGGCGGCTTCATCAAGGTTCTCGGTCTCGCGGCCGACGATATGCGCCACGGCCGTGCGGCCACCGGCCAGGCCTTCCGTCTCGAGGCCCTTGGCGACGGCCATCACATGCGTGTCGAGGCTGCGCTGCGCCAGCAGCGTGCTTGCCAGCACGCCGCACAGGATGAGTGCAATCAGGCTTGGGAACAGACGTTCTAGAAGAGCCATGATGGCCAAGCCGACTAGCAGCGAGACCACCAGCAGCAACAGCAGCGTCACCACGCCGTAGAGCCGCCGCTCGCGCGGCGATCGCGCCGCTGAATTCCAGGTGTCGTCGCACCATGTTATGAGGCGGCCGATCCAGGTTACGGGATGGCCGATCAGGCGATAGACGGCGTCGGGATAGCCGACCATCGCTTCGGTCGCGATGGCAACGAGGGCGAGGTCGGCGAACATGCAGGATGTGCCTAACACAGGCGTGTTGACCGGCAAACCGATCGCCCACGGCGGCGACCTCGGCGAGGTGCGTCGACGCCATCCCGACGCACCGCAGCCGTGGATCGACCTCTCGACCGGCATCAATCCCGTGCCCTATCCCGTCATCGAGCAGCCCGCCGACGTCTGGTCGCGCCTGCCGTCGCGCGAAGCCGAGCAGGCGCTGATCGCCGCTGCCGCCGCGCGTTATCGCTGTGCGCCCGGCCAGCTCGTTGCCGCCCCGGGCACGCAGGCGCTGATCCAGATCCTGCCGCGGCTGGTGCCGCGCTCACGCGTCGCCATCGTCGGGCCGACCTATGCCGAGCACGAACACAACTGGCGCCGGCACGGCCATGACGTGGCTGTCGTGACAACTCTCGAGGCGGCGGACGCCGACGTCGTGGTCGTGGTCAATCCCGACAATCCGACCGGCCGAATTTTGCCGACGCAGGCATTGCGCGGTGTCACAGCGCGGCTACTGGTGGTCGACGAGGCCTTCATCGACCTGCTGCCCGGCGAGGCAAGCCTTGCCGGCAACCTGCCGGGCAACGCCGTCGTGTTACGCTCCTTCGGCAAGACCTATGGTCTGGCGGGGCTGCGTCTGGGCTTCGCCGTCGCCCACGAGGCGCTCGCCCGGCAATTGCGCGATGAGCTGGGACCGTGGGCGGTGGCCGGCCCTGCCCTCACGATCGGTGCGGCCGCATTGGCTGACGATGCATGGCTGCAGGCGGCGGCAACCCGCCTCGCGGACGATGCGCACAGGCTCGATGCGTTGCTGGCCTCGGCCGGCTTCACGATCCTGGGCGGCACGACCTTGTTCAGGCTGGCGAGCCATCCCAAGGCGCATGACAAGGTCGAAGATCTTGCGCGACAGGGCATCCATGTCCGCGCCTTCGGCCATCAACCGACATGGCTGCGGTTCGGCCTGCCGGCCGGCGACGGGGAGTTCCGCCGCCTGTCAGCGGCGCTTCAGGTGCCGCAGAAGGTGCGATAGCCGCCCTGGTCGGTCGGCGCCGGCTCGGCATAGTCGGCGAATTCCGCACGCTCCTCGAACGGCCGGGCCAGCACCGCCACAAATTCCTCGAACGGGCCGTAGTCGTCGTGCTCGATCGCCGCGGCCAGCACCGCCTCGACGCGATGATTGCGCGGGATGTAGACCGGGTTGACCGACTGCATCGCGGCGCGACGTGCATCGGCATCCTGCGGCTCACGCGCCAGGCGCTCACGCCAGCGCGACGCCCAGGCGTCGTACCTGGCCGGCTCGGCAAACAGCGGCCGCACCTTGTCATCGCTTTGCGGATCGAGCGCGCGGAACGTCTTGGTGAAGTCGGCCTGCGCCTCGGCCATCGCATCCAGCAGCTCCTGCGCGAGTGCACCGTCACCGTCTTCCTCGGTGAGGAGGCCGAGCTTGCGCCGCATGCCGGCCATCAGCGCCGCGCCGTAGCGGCCCTGGAAGGTGGCCAGGACTTCGTTGGCGATGGCCAGCGCCCTGTCGGCGTCGTCGTCGAGCAGTGGCAACAGGGTCTCGCCAAAACGAGCCAGGTTCCAATGGCAGATGCGCGGCTGGTTGACGTAAGCGTAGCGGCCGCCGTGGTCGATCGAGCTGAACACCGTGTCGGGCTTGTAGGTGTCCATGAAGGCGCAGGGGCCGTAATCGATGGTCTCGCCCGCGATCGAGCAGTTGTCGGTGTTCATGACGCCGTGGATGAAGCCCACCAGCATCCAGCGCGCCACCAGTTCGGCCTGGCGCGCGATCACGCGATCGAACAGCGCGCGATAGGGATTGGCCTCGTCGCGTGCATCAGGATAGTGCCGCGCGATCACGTGGTCGGCGAGCAGGCGCAGCGCCTCGCCGTCGCCGCGCGCGGCGAAGAACTGGAAGGTGCCGACACGGATGTGGCTTGTCGCGACGCGCGTCAGCACGGCGCCCGGCAGCACGGTCTCGCGCATCACCGGCTGGCCGGTGGCGACTGCCGCGAGCGAGCGCGTGGTCGGGATGCCGAGGGCGGCCATCGCTTCGCTGACGATGTATTCGCGCAGCACCGGACCCAGTGCCGCGCGGCCGTCACCGCGGCGCGAGAACGGCGTGGGGCCCGAGCCCTTGAGCTGGATGTCGCGCCGCACGCCCAGGCGATCGACGACTTCGCCCAGCAGGATGGCGCGGCCGTCGCCGAGCTGCGGCACGAAATTGCCGAACTGATGGCCGGCATAGGCGAGCGCGATCGGCTGGGAGCCGAGGGCGATGCGGTTGCCGGCCAGGACGTCTACGGCCTGCGGCGTCGCCAGCATCTCAGGCTCGAGGCCGAGCTCGCGAGCCAGCGCCTCGTTCAGCCTGAGCAGGCGCGGTGCCGGAACCGGCGTCGGATCGAGCCGGGCATAGAAACGCTCCGGCAGCCGGGCATAGCTGTTGTCGAAGGCGAAGACCGGCCCCCCGCTGGATGGCGGCGCCTCGCGCAGGAAGGTCAGACCCGTGTCGTTCGCCATGCTTGCTTCCCTAATCGTCGTAGCTCGCCGTCGTCATGCCCGTCATGCGGTCGTAGACCAGCTTGATCTTGCTCAGCGTGCAAAGGTTGAGGTTGCGCCACACCGCCGGCTGCCCGCCGTCGGCGAAACCGACCTGCAGGTCGGCCTGGCAGTAGGTCGTCGGCGCGTTGAACGTCACCTGCCGACGCTCGCCCGCCTTGATCGGCGGCGGACGCAGCACATTGGGCGTCCAGAAATTGAAGTCGGTCTCGGACACTGCCAACTGGCTGATCGGATACGCCGTGCCGTTGATCAGCAGGAAGCTGGTCTCCTGCGCCGCCACCTCGCCTCCGGCAAGCGAAAGGACGACGGCCAACAATTTACGCAACATGAAACGGCTTCTCCGAGCAGGAAAAACGCATCTTATCGTCGCTTTGCACACCCGCTCAAGGTAGAGGTGGGATCGATGATGAGCTTTGCAAGGACAGCGCAGGGCCTTGCGATCGCCGCCCTGATCGCGGCGGTGCAACCAGTTGGGTCGGCCGAGGCGCAGACCGACGATAACCGCCGCAGCGGCGGCTCTTTTTATGCCGGCGCCCATGTCGGTTACATGTTCGGCACCGCCACGGCCACGCTCGCCGACCCGACCGGCATCAGCTCGCAGAGCGCCACCAACCCCTACGGCGCGCTGTTTGGCGGCGTGCAGGCGGGCTGGGAATATGTCTTCCCCTCGCGGCTGATGCTGGGCATCGAGGCCGACTTCTCGTTCCCCAACTACGAGGATGCCTCGAAGGTCCTGTCCTACCGCGCCACGCCGACCGGCTATGCCAGCGAGGAATACGAGTGGCTGGCATCGCTGCGCGGGCGGGTCGGTTACGACATCGGCGCCTGGACGCCCTACCTCACGGGCGGCCTCGCCTGGATGAGCACGCGCTACTCGCGCATCGACCTCACGACCGGCAACGAGGACGCCAACCCGTCCAACATCCGCGTCGGCTGGACGGCGGGCGCCGGCCTGGATTATCGGCTCGATTCGCGCTGGTCGGCGCGCGCCGAGTACCTGTACACCAACTTCAACCTCTCGGGCTTCGTCTTCGGCTCGGCGCCGGCGCGCTACGACACCCAGTACAACTTGCACCGTGTCCGCTTCGGCCTGAACTACCGCTTCGGTGAGGTCGAGGAGAAGAAGAGCAAGCAGAACGATCGCGGACCGGGCAGCTTCGAGGTCGGCGGCCAGACCGTGTTCGTCTACCAAGGCTACCCGCCGATCCGCGCCGCCTATGACGGCCCGCAAAGCCTGCCGTCGTCCGGCCAGAGCCGCGAGACCTGGGCGATGTCGGGCTTCCTCGGCGTGAGGCTCTGGGAGGGCGGCGAGCTCTACTACAATCCCGAGACCCTGCAGGGTTACGGCGTGGCGCTGACCACGGGCGCCGCGGGCTTCCCCAACGGCGAGGCGCAGCGCGCTTACCCCTACCCGCGCTACAACACCTCGCGCCTGTACGTGCGCCAGACTTTCGGCTTGGGCGGCGAGCGCGAGAAGGTGGAAAGCGATCTCGGCCAGCTCGCCGGCGAGCGTGACATCTCGCGCATCACCGTCCAGGCCGGCAAGTTCGCCGTGCAGGACTTCTTCGACAACAACAAGTACGCCAACGACCCGCGCGTCGATTTCCTCAACTGGGCAGTGTGGTCGGCGGCTGCGTTCGACTATCCAGCCGACAGCGTCGGCTTCACCTGGGGCATCACCGCCGAGCTCAACCAGCCGAGCTGGGCGGTTCGCGCCGGCTATTTCCTGGTCGCCAACCAGCCCGACACCAACGTCTATGACCTCGCCCTGATCTCGCGCAACGGTTTTGTCGGCGAGCTGGAGATGCGCTACCAGCCATTCGACCAGCCTGGCACGACGCGGCTCGGCGTCTGGATGACCAGCGCCTTCGCCGGCTCCTACGCCGACGCCGTGGCGCTCACCAATGCCACCCCCTCTCTCGATCCCAACACCGCCATTGCCCTGACGCGGCAGACGCGGACCAAGTACGGTCTCTATCTCAGCATCGACCAGCAGCTCAGCGACGACGTCGGCGCCTTTTTCCGCTTCAGCTGGAACGACGGCCGCAGCGAGATCCTGGCCTTCACCGACATCGACGCCAGCGTCTCAGGCGGCTTGTCGATCAAGGGCAACTCCTGGAACCGGCCGGACGATACGATCGGGATCGGCGGCGCCATCAATTCGATCTCGTCCAGCCATGCCAACTACCTGGCGGTGGGCGGCCTCGGCCAGACAGTGGGTGACGGCGCTCTCACCTATGCCTCGGAGTTCGTTGCCGAGGCCTACTACTCGCTGAAGCTCGCCAAGGGCGTTTTCGTCACGGCCGACTACCAGTACCTGGGCAACCCTGCCTACAATGCGGTCCGCGGCCCGGCGCATTTCTTCAGCGGCCGGCTGATGGCCAAATTCTAGAGGCGCCCGTCATGACGACTCTCCTGGTCAGCCATCCGTCCTTTCTCGAGCACGATACCGGCCCCTACCATCCCGAACGGCCCGACCGATTGCGCGCCGTGCTGGCGGCGCTCGACGATCCGGCCTTCGCCGAGCTGGCGCGCGTGCCGGCCCCCCTCGCTTCGCTCGAGGAACTGACGCGCGTGCATCCGCAGGACTATGTCGAGGCGATCCTCGGCGTCCGGCCCGGCCCCGGCGAGCACGTCCATATCGACGGCGACACGGTGATGAGCCAGGGCAGCGCCGAGGCCGTGCAGCGCGCAGCCGGCGCGGCCGTGACCTGCGTCGACGCCGTGATGCAGGGCCAGGCGCGCACCGCCTTCGCCGCGGTCCGTCCGCCCGGCCATCACGCCTCGCCCGCCATCCCCGGCGGCTTCTGCCTGTTCAACAATGTCGCGGTAGCGGCCCGCCATGCGCAGGCGCGCTACGGCATCGAGCGCGTCGCCATCCTCGACTTCGACGTCCATCACGGCCAGGGCACGCAGGCCGTGGTCGAGCCCGACCGCAACCTCTTCTACGCCTCGACGCACCAGTCCCCGCTCTATCCCGGTACCGGCTCACCGCGCGAGCATGGCATCGCCAACAACGTGATCAACGTGCCGCTGCCGGCCGGCGCCGGCAGCAAGGAGTTCCGCGCCGCCTGGGCCGAGCGCATCCTGCTCGCGCTGAACGGCTTCGCGCCGGAGCTGGTCATCATCTCGGCGGGCTTCGACGCTCATGCCGCCGATCCGCTGGCTCAGCTCGAGGTCGAGACCGAGGATTTCATCTGGCTGACGGAGGAATTCCTCGCCATCGCCGACCGCCACAGCGAAGGCCGCGTGGTCTCCGTCCTCGAAGGCGGCTACGACCTCGGTGCACTGGCGGAGTCGGTCGCCACGCACGTGCAGACGTTGATGCAGGATTAACTCTTCTGGAAGCGCGGGCCTCTGGCCCGCTCATGATGCGGGCCAGAGGCCCGCGCTCCCTTGAAGACGCCCTAAGCCTCCGGGATCGACCGGTCGATCTGCCAGGTCGCCGCCGACACGTTGGGCTCGAGGCTGAGGCGGCCGACGATCTGCTCGAGGGCCGCGTCGTTGCGCTTGGCGGCGACCGCCTGCGCGGTGACGGTCACCTTGGACGTGTCGGGTATGTCCTCGCTTTCAAGGCGACGCAGGCCGAGCCCGGCCTGGGACAGCGCGTGCAGCAGGAGCGAGCGCATATGCGCTTCCTCGGCACCGCGGCAGGCGATCTCCACGGTGTAGTGCGTCTCGACGTTAGTGCTGGTCATCAGGCGATTGTTGAGTCGCCGTATCAGCGGTCGCAGGAAAAGATTAGTGGCGATCACGAAGGCGGCAGCGAGCAGGCAGGGACCAAGCAGCCCCGCGCCCGCCAGCGAGCCCACCATGGCCGAGCACCAGAGCGTGGCGGCGGTGTTGAGCCCATGCACGTTGATGCCTTCGCGCAGGATGACGCCAGCCCCCAGGAAGCCGATGCCGGTCACCACCTGGGCGGCAATGCGCGTCGGATCGCCGGCGCCGACCAGGCCGGAGAAGACGACGAATCCCGAGGCGCCCAGGGCAACCAGCGCATTGGTCCGCAGCCCGGCCATCTTCTGGTTCCACTGGCGCTCGATGCCGATCGCCGAGCCGAGCAGCAGCGCCACCGCGAGGCGCAAGGCGGAATCCCCAAGGCTCGCCAAGTCGAGATGCATGCTGCCTCGTTAGCCTTCTCGACGTTACAGGATGATGAAGGTCAGAAGCTCATGCGCAGCCGTCCGCTGAACACATTCACCGGACCGCGCACGATGTTGTAGGCGGGATTGCCGAGAAACTGGTAGTCCGCCGTCGCCACGATGCCCTTGGCGAGCTGGAAGGCATAGTAGGCTTCGAACACATTCTCGGAGGCGTAGCTCAAGGCGCCGTCACCGACCAGCGGACCCAGGCCGCCGGCCGCCAGATAGGCACTGTGGTCACCGGAGATGTTGTTCCAGGCGCCCGCGATGCCGACGCGATCATCCGGCCGACCCCACAGTGTGCCCTTGATCTGCACGCCGAGCGACAGGCTGGTGTCGATGTCGGTGAAGGACATGATCTCGTTGCGGCCGTCGTTCCAGCTGAAGCGACCGAACAGGCCCACTGAGTCGGAGAGCGCCTGTTCGAAGTTGAGGTAGAGGCCGTACTTGGTGCGACCCTGGCGCGTCCAAGGGATCGTATCGTTGGCGTTGAGGCCCAGGTCCGGATTGGCGAGCACCGTGGCCTGGTTGTAGGAGCCGGCGTAGACGCTGTTCAGCCACGTCCCCAGCCGAAACGCGCCCTCCTGACCGAACGGCCTGTAGCGCATCTCCAGCTCGCCGACGTAACCGCCGCGCACGAACAGCGCCGTGTCGAGCGTGTTGGCATTGGATTCGAAGGGCACCAGAAAGTAGCCGGCACGCACCGACCAATCCTTGCGATTCAGCTCGGCGGTGAGGCCCCAGGTGAGTCCCAGCCGGTCCGCCGGATAGTCGAAGGCGCCCGCCGCCCAGATCGACCAGTTGAGGAAGTCGATGCGCGGGTCGTTGGCGTAGGCGTTGGTATCGAATATGTCCTTCACCGAGTACTTGCCGAACTGCAGCGTGACGCGATTGATGTCCTTCACGCCCGAGAGCTGGCCATAGTCGCTGTCGACCGTCTCGGTCTCGCCGACCAGCCCGATCTCCTGCCGCAGGAACAGGCGCGAGACATTGAAGCGCGGATAGGGGAAGTTCGACTTCTGCGCCTCGCCGTTGGGATAGCCTGCCGCGCCCACGGTGTTGGCCACGCCGAATCCCTGCAGGAATTCGGGATTGAAATAGAGCTCGCCGCCCTGCCACAGCCGCACGCCGAGGAAGCCCGACACCGTCCAGGTCTCGCGGCTCTGGCCCTCCGGCGGCAGGCTGTTGGTTCCACTATAGAGGGCGTAGATCGGCGGATAGCCCTGATAGATGAACGTGGTCTGGCCATGGATTTCCCAGCTGCCAGGACCACGATCGTCGGCCTTCGCTTTTTTCTCGTCCTCGACGCCGAACTTGTAGTTCAGGCCGACGCGGAACTGGTTCAGGCTGTATTGCGAATCGTAGCGCGCGGGCGCCGAGCCGAACACAAAGCCGCTGAGGCCGAGGTTGGTGTAGAGGTACTCGAAGCGGGTGGTCCAGCGCGGATCGAGGCGGTAGTCGAGGCCGCCGCCCACCGTCCAGCCCACGCGGATGTTGCCGGGGCTTGCATCCTCGTTGCCCGTCGTGAGGTCGGTGCGCGAGTAGCGCGTGCTCGCCCAGGCGATGCCGCCCGTCACGAACGGAGTCCACGATCCCATGTCATAGCCGGCACGACCGCGCAGACTCGCGAGGTACTCGAGCTGTTCGTTGGCCGTGCCGGTGCCGGTCGCGCGATACGACAGCACGTTGGCGAGGTCGCTGTAGTTCGGAAACGACATGTCGAGCTCGAGCCCCAGCATCAGGCGCGAGGCGAAGTGCTGCTCGTAGCCTGCGTGCACGCCGCCGTAGAGCGTGCCGTACGGGGTGGTGCCGCCGGCCGACTGAATCCCGATGGGGTCGGCCAAGGTCGCCGTGCCGTTGCCGAACAGGTAGCCCATGTGACCGCCGAAGTAGAAGCCGGAGCGGCCTGGTTCCTGCGCCAAGACTGGTGCGGACGACAGCAGCAACGTGGCCAGTGCCCCTGCACCAGCCACATTCCAGACCCGGCCCCCGGCCCCGATCGATCTCAGTCTGTTCATTGTCATTCCCGATTTCATCTGCCGCATGTCAGGCTCGGCCGCCGGCTCAGGATCGATGTTCGTTGTTGTCGGTTACAGCACCATGCCAGGGAACGTACGGCAACGACGCCACGCGCCGCCAGACGCAGGTCAGGCGGCCAGCGGCGTCCCGCCGCCAGCAGCAAGCAAGGATCGTGCGCGCCGACTTCGGGCATAGACGGGCAACCTTGCATCGCCGGGCGGAGCTTGTGGACCGCATTCATCTGCGCCTCTCGCCGAACGAGGTCGACAATCGGCGTGGACGGCGTCCATATACCCCCCTCCAGGATAGGATCAAGCCAATATGACGACGACACCGCAGAAGGAAAAGGAGAAGCGCAAGCTGCTGATGCGCGTGCGGCGCATTCGCGGCCAGCTCGACGCCGTCGAGCGGCGCATCGAGGAGGATGCAAGCTGCTCGTCAGTCCTGCAGCAAGCCGCGGCGTGTCGTGGGGCGCTCGACGGCTTCATCGCCGAAGTGATCGAGGACCATATTCTCGAACATTTCGTCGATTCGTCGGGCCGGCATGATGCCCGCACGCAGGCGGCCGAGGAACTGGTCGAGATCGTCCATTCCTATTTCAAGTGACAGTCTTGCCGGACCGCGGG
>NZ_BKAJ01000207.1 GCF_007992495.1 Reyranella soli | reverse complement strand
GTCCTACCAGGCCGCGGCGCCCTTTGTGTGCAGGCAGAACCAAACCCGTTCTGGAAGCCGTATGGCGCAATGATGCTGGGCTCGGGGGCGACGGCTGACGACATCGTGCGCACGCTCGTTCGGCCCGACCCCAAGCGCGAGGAACGGCAACTCTTGGCCTTGGGGAGTGACGGCACGTTTGCGGGATTCACCGGCCGCAACTGCCCGCCGCAAGCTGCGCACATCGCGGGCGATGGATTCATTGTCGGCGGAAACTTCCTCGCCAGCCTTGAAGTGCTGCAGGCCATGGCGCGGGTTGCTGGACTGAAGACCATGCCAGTGCGGTCCCGGCTGAGTTGCGCGCTTGACCTGGCCGAAGGCGCTGGTGGTGATCTGCGCGGCAGTCGGTCGGCCTGCATCGTGGTCAATCGCGACGTGCACGCCGTCGACAATAGCGACTATCCGCTGGCTGACCTGTCGGGCGGCGGTAATGTCTTCGCTGCGATCACCCAACCGAACTCATATAGGGCGCCTGGAGGCCTGCTTTAAGATGAGGAGGATTGCACCGCACGCCGTGAAAGAGCTCGACCGCTACGGCCCGCTTGCCGTCCAGCCGTTGCCGCTGTCGTCGCCTGTTTGGGACGGCGCCGACATCACCGCGGCCGATGCCGCTGCGCTCCAGGCACATTTCCGCCGAGGGATTGCGCCGCTGATCGAGGTGACATACGCAAACGATCCGGCTCGCTATTTCGAGATCCTCGCGAGCTTGCGCCCGCACCTGTTTCCCGAGACTTAGGAGTCTGATCAATGGATCTGTACGCATCGAATTGGAATGAAGACGACAATTCCAACAGCAGCGCTGCGCCGGATGGCGCGCCTGAAGGCATGGCACCTTCAGGAATAATGTGTTGCGCGCGCATCAGGGGGCCATCAAGCGGTTTGTTAACCAGCAGATCCCCAAGACCACGGTCGGTACCACGACCGCGTTTACCCTGAGCTATTCGACGGCGCCCGGCGCCTTGGTCGACGGCATGAAACACGTCGTCTGTTTCAACGCCGCGAACAGCGATGCACCGACGCTCAACGTGAATAGCTTGGGAGCGATCCCGCCTGCGCTATTTTCTCGGCTGGATCGTGGCGGCCAGTACCGGCGGCTCTATGGACGGCGGATGCGATATTCACTGTCTACTACCACAGCAGCAGTGGGACCTACCGCATCGCCAACCTGCCCGACCGCACGGGCATCATTGAGGCGTTCGCCGGCGCCACGGCCCCGGCGGGCACCTTTGCTTTGCTATGGCCAGGCTATCAGCCGCACGGCCTATGCCGGCCTGTTTGCGCCGCTCAGCACGGCGCACGGGACCGGTGACGGCAGCACGACGTTCAACCCGCCGGACCTGCCAAGGCGCGTGACGGCAGGCAAGGATGATATGGGAGGCAGCGCAGCCAGCCGGCTCACCGGCACGTCGATGTCACCGAACGGCACAACGCTTGGTGCGTCAGGCGGCCTCCAGCAGGCGAATACAGGAGGGGCCAGCAGTCTTGCCCCTGTCAGGAATGATGCTTCCAACATCAACGTCGCCCAGGAACACAGCCACACCGTGACCGTCGTTCAGCCGACCATGCTCATCAACTACGTGATCAGAATCTAGAAGCGCCACCCGCAACTAGCGGCGGTACCAGTTCGCGCGCTCGACCCTCCACTGTGGCTCTTTGGACACAGTGTTTGGTCCATCCAAGCTGCTACGCAGATTAGTGCGGAACACCACACATTCTACCAAAAGGTGCGGTTAACCTGACGGCGTAGGGTTTCGAGAAAGGAGGCAGGCAATGCGAGCACGAAGGTTCCTCATTGCCATTGCGTTCGTTTTCGGCTTGGCGTCTTTATTCCCGAAGTGAGTTGGTCAGAAAGCGTCGGGGTCACAAACAAGTATGTGACCATGGAATGGTCGTTCCGGAACAATCACCCGAACATAGCATACATGCAGCTGTATGCGGTGGAAGGGCAGCGCGTCTATCCAGACGTAAACAAGTACTACAAGCTGGACGATTCGGATGCTCACCCCTCTAAGATCAAGTGCTGGGAGGGGGAAAAAATCTGTTACGGCGCTTGGGTCAATAAGCGCACGGAGTGGGGCGTGGGCAGAGACAACAAGCATCGCTGCAAGGATTGCTGTGTCAGCTGCACGGGCGGAAACGTGGGCACAATTAATCTCAATCCGTAAGCGGCGCAGCGGATCTTCCGTGGAAGAGAGACGCACGACCAATGGTCTCTCTTCCATGTGGCGGGCAGACTCGCCGCCACAAAACGCTCCAGTGAGTCAGATTTCGACTGCGGCGGCCATCCGCTGATTGGTGGTTGGTTGTCGTCTAACTGACCAATTCCCGCGTTGTGAATTCACGGTGCCGAGTCCCACGGATCATTGTTCCCTGGCGCCCCGGATCGGATACGAGATTCGCTTCAATAGTCGCAGCTTGCGTAGTTGCATGACCGGCGGCCGCTTGACAACCAGCCTGTTGAATTCTTGCCACCCAGGATCGCGCCGCATGCAGGCTATGGAAGATGTCGACCGGCCCTTCGTGGGCGGTGGCGGCGGCGAACTGCCGGGCAAAAGTACCCCGGTCGGCGGCGACGATAAAGGCAATCGGCCCGCGCTTGTCCGGGTCACCACGCAGGGTTTGCGCGAACTGCGCAATATCGGCGGGAGCGAGGTCGAGATGAGCGCCCGCTACCTCGACGATTTTTGCGAACCGGCGAACGCGGGCTTCAGCAAGCTTCTGCGCCGTGCCTCGCACCTCGTCGGAAGTAAGCGTACCGCGGGCAACAATCGTCACTAGCCTATGGAGCGGCGAAATCTCCACATAAATCGGCATCCAAACCCTCCGAGACGCAGACCTACCGGAGACTCTGATTACTCTTGGAATGCGCCATCGCCATGGCACTGCCCGCTCTGGTTCGGATAAATCGGGGCAAGTCCGACTTTGACCAGACTCAATTGTACCTGCGATTACGATTTACAGGCTCCGGCGCTGGCGCTGGGGCAGCCATCAACATGAGCACAGCGAAGCCCGCGATGCCAGAGAACGCGGAACTTGCGAACGCGAGCAGGATGCGTCGGCGCTGGTAGCGTCTCCGCAGGTGATGCTGGTACTCGCGACGACCCATGCCAATCGGCCGATCGTCACGCTCCATCGCGTCCACCAGGTCTTTCGTCCCTTTCCACCACCCCCATGCTCCACCCGCGACACAAAACAGTCCGAGTGTCACGACGATGAGCCAACTCATGTCGCGAGGCTTTTCGACGCTGTAGGCCGCACCGCAGCCGGCTGCATTATTTCGCCCATCTCCCGAGCCTTACCGTGCACGGGTCTGCACGATCCGATCGCGGCTTGGCCGACCTTAGCCGCGGATGTCAGGCCCCGTCTGCTACCCGGCCACTTCGATGTGGTGGTACTCCGAAAGAGACACAGATTCTCCGCTGCCGAACCTAGAACGGGTTGTGCTTGATCCTCGATGCTCGCTTTAGGTGTGGGATCTAGGGCAGCAACGATTGGGGTGAGCAAATGTACATGGAGCTTGTGGCGAAGGATGCATTTGGCCGGCGGGGCCTGGGGTGTCTTTGGCGGTCAACTCCTGCCCGGCATATCTGGACGGCCTGCGGGTGTGGTAGCATTCCCCGCGCAATTGTTGGTGGTCTTCGGTGGATCGGAGCGGGCGCTTCAACTTCTGGCGCATGTTGATCTGCAGCCGAGCGATTACGCCGCCGCGGGTCATGCGAGGGCTTTGGCTGGGCGTTACCCAGTGGCCTTGGTTGGCTTTGGTGGTCTTGGCCTGCCTAGCGGTGGGTATCCTGCAGCTTGACCAGCGACAAGGCTCGCCGCGGCCGAGCACCGCCAGCAGCCAGTCTCCGAAGCCGACGCAATCCGCCCCGCCCAAATTGACTTGGTAGAAGGGCGTCGCCGCGAGGGCTGGTTTTTGACTCGTACAGCGGGTTTTGCCTCTTGCCGGACTCCGGGACTCACCAACCCGACAAAGCGCTCCGGTGAGTCAGATTTTGACTCTGCGGGACCATTCTATTCTCCGCCCGCTCTCGCGATCGGCGCGGGTACGCCCAGTCGCGTATTGGAGCCGTGAAGAAACCGCCGCATTGGCACCCTAATAGCGTCAGGGAGAGGCAATTTGGGAGGCTGAGGAATTTCTGGCTGTACGGGGTACGACTCGGCGTACTCCATCAACGCCTGGCGGATTTCCAGCTCTGTTTGCTCTTCGGATGCTAGCCGGGGAAGTCGCGGAACTCCTTGACGAGGTTGTACGGAATTTTCCACCCGGCGCCTCCCCGCGCATCAGCATTTTGATGTCTTCCGCCCTATTTTCTTTTCTGGTTTTCGGATCGATCTCCAGCGTGTGGCCTTGGCTGTCCCAAGGTTTGGTCGCGCTCTTTGAGTAGTAGCCAAGAAAATGCCCGGCTTCATGGGCAGATGTGTTAGGCCCGCGTTGCGAGCAGATGAAGGCGAGGTCCAGCCCTCGAGCAAACGAGCCATTGGGGAAGGAGCCATTGGAGAAAAGCTTATCGACGCAGAAAATGGTTAGATGGGCGCCCGGAACTTTGTGTTTGACGAAGAAGCCCTTCAATTTTTCGACATCGATCACATCGGGAAAGGTCGCTAGGCTCGTATCCTTCATGCCAAGGGCCTTGGCGAGCTCCTGTTTGACGGAAGCCTGCGAGTCGTCGATGACCACCCTGTCGCTTGGCACCCGCTCGAAGCGGATGTTGGCCTGCGGCCTCCATATATTGTTCATCGTCAGCAATTCAGGTTGATCGTTGCAGGGGTTCTTGGCGTGAAACGCCGGAGCGCCCCCATTCCCCGGAACCATGACATTGCGGAACGCCACCTTAATCTTGATTTCTGGCAGCACGGCGACCTGGAGCTTGGCTTCCATCGTCTTGTTAGCCGATCGCGCTATCACAACGAGGCCAGGAAAACCGATCTTACCCCGGCCCTTGATTTCGAAAAACCGTGCGTCGCCATTGAAGATGGCGGGCAGTGACGCCGCCTTGAGCTGCGGATCGATGTCGGGTTCGGAGAAGGTGTCTCTGACTTGTATTACACGTGTACGGATCTGGGCGGCATCGATCTCCTTGATCTCGAGGGCATGGGCAGGCTCGAATTTGAGCTTTCTTCCGGGATCGATCAGCGCGACGATGTTGTCGCCGCCGAGCGGCACCACCATGCCCGGCGGGCTGCGGCGCTCATCGATGCCGGAGCAGCGAAAAACCTCTTGAAAACCGACCATGTCTGGTTCTCCTGTCCTAGCTCGTAAACAGACACTATCGCACGATCGAGCATCTAGCCCCGGTCGACGGCCACCGCGATGATAGCCCGCCGTCAGGCCGTTGCGGCGGTTCAGGTATTCGGAGGACGGGCGGCGATCATTCCCACGCTTTCGACTGACAACGCGGTTCTTAACAAGCTCCATCCAGATCTTGTTGATACCCCGACCCGGTTTACTTGATGGACGGGCCTCCAAGATGGTTATCCGTTCACGCAGCCTGCCTCCGGCGCCAAACTTCAAGCGCCAGTCTAAACCACCGAGAAAGCCCATCGCCGGTCCGGCCGATTGTAGATTTCATGACCCAGCCGATACATGATCGATATTGTGTTCCCGCCGCTTGCTATCACGCCACCATAGGATGTCTTGGCAGCGGCTTCCGAGTCTACATGCATCGGCCAAGGATCGTTTTGTTGATTGTAGGTCAGCATCTCAACCCCATCGACAACGTGTTCGCTCGACTCCCAGCTATCGCCGATCGATCTCGCGGACGTCGATGAAAAGTCTGTCGGCCGCGTGAAGGTCGGCATCACATTCCAAGGCGACCAACGTGTCTACAGGGGTATGGTCGAGCGCATCGCAACGACTACCAAGGGTATGCAACGCATCAATCCAGGGGGCGGGACGTCGTCGGCGGATGCCCGTATCGTCCAAGTCGACGTCATGTTCGATGACACGGCAAACGCTCCGCAAGTGCTAGGACGTGAGGCGCGTGTCGTGTTTCTCGAGTGGGAATAAGCCCAACCTTACTGGCGCCGCGCGACTCTTCCCTCAGATCCTGCTCGACTAGGTGAACTAAATACAACTTCTCCCCTCTGCGGGCCGAGCGAGCGCAAGGATGGCTCAGGGAAATGGCGATCGACGAGCTAGGCGGGTGCAATCGGTCCTTGACACCGAAGTTACGGACAGGCCCTGCTGAGGCGCTTTGCTGTGTCGGCGGCACCGGAGCGGCAGTGTCACCCGCCATCGCGTTCTTGGTCGGCGGGCTGACGCCTCGCCCGGCGGGGGGTGGGAAATAGCCGGGCGAGGCCTGACCGCCGTCGTGGGGGAACGGTTCTGACGGCCTGTGCCATTGTAAGCCGCAGACGCGAGGCCTCGCCCTCCGAGGAGGTGTCGCCCCCGTCCTTTCTTTGTATCAATCGTATTGCGAGGGCCTTGCGCCTCTCATGCTCGCCCACGGCCGTGATATTCTTTCCGCGGTGTGAGGGCCCCCAGTGACCAGAGACGACAGGAAGCTCGCCGAACTCGAGACCGGTCTGCAGCGGCTGCGCGACGATCTCAATTGTCTATCGGCCAAGGTCAACGCGGAGCCGAGAAACACTAGCCTAGTAATTCGCCGGCTCAATCTCATGGGGCGGATCGTGGCAACGCAGGAGACTGTCGATCAACTGCGCGGCAGCGTAGGGCATTGCCATTGAGCCTGCGAGCCGGCTGCCCAGGAAGCTCCGTCCGGCTTGGGGCACGGCGCGGAATGGGAGAGCAACTCGGTGCAAAACCGCTGGTAAATGCTAGCTCTGACGGTGCTCGCTGCACTGGCAATTGTCAGTGGGATTTCCGAGGTGGCGACCCAGAGGGCTAAGGCCAGTGTGGTGGCGTGGAGCGACCGCTGAGCCCCGTTGCGACGTCCCTCCTCAACGTGATCGTGTGGTGGCCGCTGTGGGCAAAGTTGCGGGAACAGGGGCTCGACTTGAGGACCTAGTGTAGCGTGATGCCCGCGCACTCTCGCGCTCCACACTAGGATGCAAACTATGGCTTCAGGCACGGTAAAGTGGTTCAACGCCACCAAGGGATTCGGCTTCATTCAACCTGATGGCGGCGGGAAGGATGTGTTCGTCCACATCAGCGCCGTTGAGCGAGCAGGTCTGCACGGCCTCAACGAAGGGCAGAAGGTCAGCTACGAAGTCCAAACCGAGCGCGGCAGAGACGCGGCAGTTAACCTCAAGGCTTAGCTTGGAGCATCGAGCGGCGGCTTCGGCCGCCGTTCCTTTTTCGGGCATCCTGGTGTGAGGCGCCGGCGGAGACGGCAAATCGTTTCCCAGATCGTGTTGGTACCAGGCCTGACCCGCCGAGCCAGGCTTGGGGCAAGGCCTCGGCGGCTGGCGAGACTTTAGCAAACGGCGCTGTCGCCCCGGCCAATGCGGGCCTTCTCGCGCCGCAAGAGCCGATTTCCGGCAGCGCTTCCCCAAAGCGGCCGGCTGCTTGGGCCGGCGAGCTCGTGTGCGCACTCCTCTCGCCTGCAGCGCCTTGGCGATCGATCGGAGACCTTGCACACCCGCGCGCTGAAGATCCTCGATGATTGCCCGCGTTCCGGCATTGGCCTCGCGCGCGTAGTTCGATCGTGCCAGGCGCGCCTTCGCTGCCAGGCAGGGAGGATAAGCCAGCGCGTCAGCCACATATCCGTTCGTTCAAGGACCGCGTGGCGACACGGCGACGGCAATTAGTCACCGGGCCGAGTCTTCACTTTCCTGCTTCGGCCCCCATATCTTCGGCAGCCGTCGGAGTATCGAAAGGCAACGCGCTTTCTCGTGTGTCTGTAGCATACCCAACACCTACCGGCATGCCCGACGGCCCTGATCCAAAGGCTCAAGAACCTTCCGCTAGGCGTCTAGGAATTCATAGATTCCTGCTCCCTTTCCAAGACGGCGGAAGCGGCCGGCAGCTGCCTTCAAGCCAACGACGGCAGTCACGCAAACGCTCTTGATGTAGAGTCGTGGCTGCTTCTCTTCATCCCCCGTCCCAGTCAAGGCCGCGCCTTCGTGCGGTCCGCCAATTTATGCAAAATCGCGAGGCTCTTGCGGCCTACTCTGGGGATGCTCGCCAGCTCCAAAGCATTGGCTGAGCGGAGGTCATCCACTTTGAGGAAGCCTGCATTGGCCAAAGCCCGGGCAGTGCCGAGCGGTAGACCCTTGCGCTCCCAAGCCTTTGACGCCAACCAATACTCTTCGAATGACGAAGGTTTGTGCCTGACGCGAGACATCGCCTCAAATCCACTTATGATTGGCCCCTGCACGCCCTTTCTACGGTAGGGATTGCAGCTCGAGCCAGAGACGTTGCGCGACCCATCGTGGGTCATGAAAGTCTTCTTGATAGTCGGTCTTGAGACTGGGGCGCCATCGCCCTCGGGCCGGTTCGGGATCAGCGATTGCTTCCAGCCATAGCACTACGCTATGACGCGCACACCATCGACCTGACAGGTATCGCCATCAAGCTGGCGGTGCTGAGCGAATCCGACTGCAGCGAGGATGTGACCAGCATCGTGCGCGATCTGGCTGCCGCCGGCATCGTCACGCCGCGCGCTGTAGGACTGGAGATGACCGCGAGCCCGACAGCAGACAGCGCGCCCGGACAGCCGGGCCGGCAACACCAGCGGTCGGGCGGACACCGGGGTCGCTTCCCACTTTCTCGAGACGTGGCCCCGGGGGCGGGCCAAGCCAACAGTGGGAGTTACTTCACAGACACTACTGGGTAGGTGGTTCCCCTGGAGTTTTTGAGACTAACTTTGCCAGCGCTATCCTTTAGGTACTGATCGCAACGGTTGCCACCGCTGTCAAAGTCCACACACACCCTGTCGCCCTGCGCTGACCACTTTCCTCTCGATGTCTGCCCACTGCTTCTCGCCCAATATTCATACTTGCCGTCGGCTTTATAGGTGGCAATGCCATCGCTCAGTTCGACGGCCTTTCCGGAGACATATTTTTTAAGTTCGTCCCCGGACATCGCCTGCTGTGCAGACACTGCGTTCGCGAACAAGATCAGGCACAACGTCGCTATACATTTCTTCATCTCAGCTCCCTTAGTTTCAACGTGAATGTGACAGACGCCCCAGTCCTGCATTGGAGATCTGAATAAGAGCCGCCGCTTCCAGGGGACTCAACTCGACGGGTTATCTGTCCATCGTCCCCTCCCAGAGTAGGATGGCGAAACTTGGCAGATCTGCGAGCGCACGGAGTCGCAACTACCTCTAGAGATCGGGCTCTACCTCCAATGGATGTGGCCACCTGTGTGCGTGCGTCCCTTCTTAAGGACTTGGTCCGCACCACCGCTATCCCGGTTTTTCGGCCCGTGGCATCGATTTAGGCTCCGTCTGGGAGCCGAGACTCACCCCAGCATCAAAGTCGTCCATGAGTCAGAAAACGACTCTGGCGAGCCAGGTCAAACAGAGCCGGTCCGGTGACCATGAGGGAAGGGATGATCCGGGGGAAGAAGCGCTTCGTTCGACGGGAACCGGGGACGTTGTTGTCATCTGCTCCGCCGAACCCAACGGCGCCAAAGCATTCACGCTTCGATACAAGGCCGAGGTGAAGAACGGCGTAATACAAGGCCAGTACGGCACCAAAGACCAGCCTGGCTCCCAGTCCATCGACGGCCAGATCGAACCGACGGCACCGCGATGTTGACGGCAAGTGGTCTCGTTGGGAATCCCGAGATGGCGTACAAGCAAAATAGGGAAAACCATCCGTATAACTACAAGGTAAGCGCCCGATTTGAGGGCAACAAAGGAACCGGCAGCAGACAGCAGGATCGATCCTGCACCTTCAGCTTTGCGAGGAAATCCTAGGCTTGTGGACGTCGCCAAACGTGCGGAGGCTTGCCGCAACATTGCGCTTCCTGACCTTCCAGACCGGCGTTGAGGAGAGAGCGGCGCTACGCCAGGGCGGCCCAGAATGACGAATAGATCGCACGGTTACTAACCCAGACTGGCGCGTTGATTCGCTGAAGAATGGACCGCTCGACTGTTGCCTCCCGCGGCAAACTCAGGAACTGGCGGGATCCACGACTGTCAGCGGCGTCGACTGAGCCACGGCCACATTTCGCTCTGTGCTGCCGACCAACTTCAAGAAGTGGCGCCTGTTAGCCCGAACGACCAGGTTGGCGAGCAATATTCGATTTTGGCCCAAGTCCAGCTAGGGGTCCCCACCGAATAATGCGCGGGCACTTTCCTCCCCAAGATCGGTTAACCGCCAAGACCTTCCATCCCACTGGATGAATTGAAGTACTAATAGCTTGTGCAGCTCGCTCACACCCACGGTTCCGCCGAGCAGGCTCTCCCCGCCATCTCTAATGCGTCGCAAAGCACTCTCTTGTTCTGGTGTGAGTGGCGGCTGTCCTTCCTTCATGGCTTTCCGGATGCAACGCCGTTGGCCGCGGTTCCCCTGGTCTTCGGAACGCCAGGAGTGTCTTGAAAGTTCCTTCACGGACTCCGTCGTGGCGGATGCGGAATCGCCCGGACCACCTGCCTCGCGGGCTTGTCCTCTCGCTGCGCCTGATACGAGACCTGCCGCAGTAGGTTGTCCTCCGTCCAAGTCAGGTAGGCGACCTCGACGACAAGCACCGGCTTTACCCAGTGCACCCTCGACAGCTTTAACGGCGGGCAAATCGGCTGTCGCGCCGCGGCGCCACAGCGAGCGGCATGCTTTGACCTGCATTGCGGGATGAAAATCTCTGTCTATCCAAGTACCTCTTTTGAGGTACCACCGGGCGCCAGTCCGGCGGCCTCATCCGTCTCTCAAAGACCACACACCGCGGCACGTATAAGTGTTAACCAAAGCTGGCCCTCGCCTCCAATCAAGGCGGCGGGATGGTCTTTTTGAGAAAACAGCCGAGGTTCGCGCGACTTTGGTCAATGCGAAAACTGCGAGCAAGGCGACAGATACTGGCGATGAAGGACCTAGCCGACGGCGCGCCGAAGGAACTTCTCTACGACATGGGGATATCGCGACGCCTGCTCAATCGCCTGATGTCGGCCGATCACTGGCGCACAATCGGCGATATTCGATATACGCCCGACGTAGTGTTGCGCCGCGAGCCGCAGATGGGAGATTCAACAATCGCCGAGCTGCGCACGTTCATTCCCTACGTCGCTCGCGATGGTGCCGACCTTAGTTGGTGGGAGCGGTGCTGCAGCGCTAAGCTGCGCCGGTATCAGTGAGACCGATCTAGACCCGTGCTCTTTAGCGTTGTCGATTCGGGCGTGCATGCGATAGCCGTCATATTTGATCTCGTGGACCCATTCCTTGCCCGCCGGCGCCTCGTCCACCAGGCGCGTGAGCTGCGGCTTGATCCACTTGGGCGGCCGAGATGTTGTTACCACGACGATCAGTGGAGCATATTCAGTCTACCTGCCCAAGCGCCACCACGGCCGATTGGCAGTTGCTGCGGCCCTCACTGCAGTTCGTTCCTCGGCGTCGGCCTTCTCACGCGCCTTTGTGGCTTCGAGCCGGTCAACCCGCTCACAGCCTGCGCGACGCGCTCGCGCAAGGCCTGCTCGGAAGCCGCATCGAGAGCTAACTTGCGGGCCACAAGACTGGCTCTGGAACCTCGACCTCGGTCTCCCCCGTGTCGTTGCGCACGCGCATGGGCCATCTATTTCGACGCGCACGGGCGGCGACGGTGGAGGGCGAAAGCCCAAGACGTTTGCTTGCGGCCAAGTAGGTCAGCCATTCCGCGGGAGACGTTCAGGGGAGATGTCTTTATCCGCTTCTGCCATCGCCGGGCCCCGTCGCCCACCAAAGTAAAAGGCCGATCCGTCATCCCTGCCGGATCGGCCAGTGGCACAAGACCGGGCGGGTTAGGCCAAAGGTCTTCATGCGCTCGCGAGCCAACGCCGATGGGACAGCGCAGGTTGCGATCAATCGCCAGGGTCGCCCCAAACGCCGAAGGCAGGGCCCGAATAGGCGCTGCAGCTCGGCACGGTGGGCGGTCAACGAGAGGCAACAACCGATCTGACTGTAGATGACAGTCAGCTTGGGAGCCGCCCCTGCAGCTTGGCCGAACGACGCGCCTTTTCAGCACGGAGCTTGAGGCAACGTTGCTTTGCCTTAGGCCGATGTTTGCGCGGGTTTCTCATGGCTTCCACCCATGGGCTGTTTGAAACCAATCGACCGTGCGCGGCCCCTATAGCCCACGCCAGGGCCTGCCTTTGACTCGTGGAGGGGTTTGGCCTCTTGTCGGGCCTCCACAGGCTCACCGGCCGACGAAACGCTGCAGCGAGTCAGATTTTTGGCTCTGGCGGGTAAACAGTCTCCGATGAGATATTGCGACTGCGGCTTGGGAAGGAAAGCCAGAGATTAAGGGGTGCCAAATGCCGATCCGTTGGGGAGTAAATCATGCAGCTCGGCTTGTTTCTGCGACCGGAACAGGCGTGCTGGTCAAGACAGATTTTGATGCCTACTTGGATGACTTGGCATCGGCGGCGACACTGACCTATGGCAAGATTTTCCGTATGGACAACTGCCGTCTTGCGTTGAGCAAGGATGATCTTGTCTCGATTGGAGCGCGCATCCGAAGCCACGAAGTGGACCAATTGATGGGCAGGGTCGCAGTAGTCGCGACGTCTGATGAGATCTACGAGCAGGCCGAGAAGTTCAACACTAAAGTACTTGCCGCGAGACCATTGCGTGTCTTTCGCGATGTCGCCTCCGCATTCGCCTGGCTCAGTGAGGTGCCGATCGATCCCGCCCAGTTCGCAAACTTTCGTACCGTGGTGCGCTAGCCGCCGTCATGAAGCTCCTCGAGGAGCGCCATGGCGCCTAACGCTAATCACGTCCGGCTGACGCGTTAACTGTCGAGAGCGACCCTCGCTAAGGCAGCCCCGGCGCGCAGATGTGGAAAGCGCATCGAGGCTCCGCTAGCGGCTCGCGGCAGTGTACGCACCGCGAGGCATGTTCCGACATGTGAGCGCAGCGCCGCCGTCTCACTTTATACGAAAGGCTGCCTAGGCATACGGCGGCTCGCCGACCTGCCGGCCGAGCGTTAGTGCGGCGGTAGTGCCTCCAGCTGGTCGGCGGCGTCGATCAGGTCCTGACCGAAGGACCGCAGCCCTTCCGGACTGACGTTGCTGTGCCATACGACTTGGCGATCTGGAGTCACGGCGACAACCAAAAACGGGTACTCGATCCCGCGCTCCTTGAGCCGCTGACGGATCAGGACGTCGGCCTCGCCAAGGACTTCCTCGAGGATTTTGGGGTCTGTCATCGGGCGATCCTTACTCAGTCAAGAGCCTTGCTTCTGATCAGTCGGGCACAAACGAAGCGGCCCCACACCCTCATGCTGGAGGTGTGGGGCCTGACCGTTGCATCGTCGCCGCTCTGCTTGGGGAGAGCCGGCCAACGGCTGGCGACAAGCATATGTCGGCCCGCAAGCCTCAAACCTGAGAACGTATTGGTTACCTCTGATGCGCTCGGGGGTCGGCCCTCGCCCCCCGGCGCCGACCTTCCGCACGGCAAGCCACGCCAAGACCACGGCAGCGGCCTCGATCTCGATTGGATGCCCTGCGACAGCCGCTCTCCTCTACTGGCTGTTGAAAGGCTGAGGCCTCGCCGACCCAGCGTCCTGTTTCGGCTTACCGCGGGGACTTTCCCCTCGCAGCGGGGGGCTTTCCCCTCGCATATGTGACCTCCGGCGCATTGTTGGTAGCTCATTGGGCCTAACCACAGCCTGCTCGCGTGCGAGCTACTCTGCTGTAGCCCTCGCTCCAGGCACCCCAAACCAAGGGAGGGAGGGTTAGGCCTCGCATAGGTGCCCTCCTGTGCGGGGCCGCTCTGCATGAAGATTTGGGAGCCGGCGCCATGAAGCTGAGAATAGGAAGGGATGA
Source organism: Reyranella soli (assembly GCF_007992495.1). Taxonomy (GTDB): domain Bacteria; phylum Pseudomonadota; class Alphaproteobacteria; order Reyranellales; family Reyranellaceae; genus Reyranella; species Reyranella soli. The sequence continues at coordinate 2,207 of NZ_BKAJ01000207.1, read as the reverse complement.
GTTGGCAGTCATCTTGTCCATGTTTCTACTGGCCTTTTCTCCGGCAGCAGCAAAAACGCCCGTGGGCTATACTGACAGTGGATGGAAGGTCACTGTCGGCGAAGCTGCTTGCTGTCAGCGCAATGTCCTTGGCTCGGAACTAGGTCGGCTGGGGCGGTGCGTTAGCTATATGGGGCATGGGGTGAAATGGGAGATGTGCCCTCGGAGCGGCCGCTGAACACATAGGCGCCAATGCGTGTGCAGTCGTGCGCTCTTACTTACTGGCAGCCTCAGGTGGTGCTGCAATTACTGTAGCGAGAACCACACACGGCGATTAAAGAATGCAGGTCGCTATTGAGACAGGCGCACGCTTTGTCCGCGGAATTCCAGCAATTCAGCCAGACCCGGCGAGACCCACAGCCTGCGGCCTCGAGGTCCGCTCTGCGCTGCCCCGGCCGGGTCCGATGCCGCGTTCCTGTAACGCCTGGGCAATACCGCCCTTGAGTTCGAGGTTACCTGTAATGTGACGGACAAAGGCGCGATGGCGCGTCGTCACAAATGACCGGCGCTAGGCGAGCGCCTTACTCGCGCGTGAAGCTCACTCTTGAGCTACCTGCTGCCGCGATCATGTTGCCTTCGAGGCCATCCCGCCCCGTGCGGCTGAGCCTAATCGTGGTTCCGGTAGCAGTGCCACTTGCCGTTCCGGGGCCGCTCAGCGACAAGAGCCTGATGCTGTCGGCAGTGGTGGTGCACTCAGGCGCCCAGGGCGCGACATCTGCATATTGAACGGGCGCAAAACGGCAGACTGCCTTGCCGTCTTGTTGCTTCCGGATGATCAATACGAATGACGCTGTATCGATGGCGCTACCGCCTTTAGTATTCCTGACAGCCAGCCCGTTCCAGCGTCCCAGTGCCCAATCGCCCACGGTGCCGGTATAGGCCGTGGCAGGATTGGTTTGCTGCGGTATTGACTGCGCCGCTACCCCGGCTTGAAACGCGGAGACAATCAAGGGAAGCAAAAGGAAGCGCCACATTCAGTCACCGTAAACCGGTACCGCCAGCACCTTCAACGTGGCTGCGGCACGCGGCCAGCCACTGGGCAAGGCGACGAGTGGCCTTGGGACGGCAGGCCGATCGCCCCGCACTGGGCGCACCGGTAGCGTTAGTGGGCCTGGTTGTCTCGCCTCGGTGATGCTTCCAACTCATCAGCGATATTCTTCAAATCCTCGCTGAAAGACCGCAACACGTCCGGGTCGACGTTGCTGCGCAGAACGACCTCGCCGTCGGGCGTCGCTGCGATGACCAAATGCGGCAGGTCCAGACCGACCTCCTTCAGGCGGAAGCGAATGAGGACATCAGCCTCGGTGAGTACTTTCTCGACGGTTCGAACGGCATTTGTCATGGGTCAAACGTGCCACTGTTAAAGCCTCGGCTGCCATCGTGACTACGGGTCCTACCGGTCGCTATGCGGCAGCAATCATCGCGGCGAGCTGTTCGACCAAACGCCGGTAGTCGATCGGTGCGTCGGGACGAAGCCGGCCGGCTCGTAGAGCTTGGGTAGCTCAGCCTCCGACATTGTGCGCTCGCCCTCGGCGAAGTGCTCTTCCTCGAGCTGCCCAATCGCGTTCTGTACCTCGCTGACCTGCCAACGCGTCAGATTGATCTCGCCGCTTCGGCCTTGCGCAACAGGTTCGAGATGCGCTGCGCGAAGTTGCGGCGAGCGGTAACGATCGGCGTCGACATGCCGGCGTTGTTAGCACAGCGTCGCGCGGACGTTGCGTTGCATTCAAAGGCCGGTGAAGTCGCCCACCAAGATCGGCTACGAGAGTTCGCCTCAGCTCGAAAGGGATGCCTCTCACCGCCGGATCGGACTGGCAGGCACGAGCCCGACAATCATGACGCCGGCAAGCGGCGATGTGTCGGGATTGGTCAGATACCCGCGCGGCAGCTCAGGCGCGGGATTCTCCCGCACAGCAGCGGCCATCTCGACGGCGACAACGGGAAGATCGCCGGCGTAGGCTCTGTGGTGGTTGTAAGCAAATACGCCAATTACCGACAGGATTCCGAAGGCGAGAACCGCCTTATCGCTGATGACCATGCAAAAGCCCCCACGCCCCATCCCGAATTCGTCCAAAAAGTGACAAATCGGTGATAAAATTGTATTTAACCGCTTATTCGGGGGTCGACTCCAATATTTGCATATCTAAGCTGTCTTCAGGCTGCAAGCA
>NZ_BKAJ01000206.1 GCF_007992495.1 Reyranella soli | reverse complement strand
GCTCACGGCTCCTTCCATGCCGGTGTCGGTCGCAACGCGAAAGGCACCTTCCACCGCTGATAGTTGGTTTGATCGATGAGCGCCGCCGGCACCATGATCGAGGCCGGCACCGCCTCGCCGCGCAGATGACGCAAGGCGGCGCGGGCGGCGATGCCGGCAATATTGAAGGCGCTGAAATCGACACTGGCCTGCATGGTGCCGCGTTCGATGTTGTCGATCGCCTCGGGCAGGCCATTGACACCTACGACCTTGGCCGTGCGGCCGGCCGCCGCCAGTGCCTCGAGCACGCCGAAGGCCATGACGTCGTTCGAGGTCCAGACGCCGTCGATCTCGCCATGCTCGGCCAAGAGCCGCGCCATCGCCTCGCGCGCCGGTGCCTGCTGGAAATAGCCGACGCCCGAACCGGCGAGCCGTACGCCCGGCACCTCCGCCAAGGCCTTGTGCAGGCCGACGGTACGATCGCGGCTGGTCGGGGCGGCCGGTGTGCCTTCTATGGCGACAATGCGGCCCTTTCCGTCGAGGGCAGCGAACAGGGCCTTTGCGGCGGTGTGGCCGACGGCGACATCGTCGGAGCCGACGAAGCTTATAACCTTGCCCTCCATGCGATTGATGCAGGTCACGACCGGGATGCCGGCGTCGGCAAAGCGCGCGAGGCCGGGCACCATCTGCTTGTCGTCGACAGGCACGAACACGACCGCGTCCGGCACGGCCGCCAGCGCTTCGCCGACCAAAACCTTCTGCTGGCCGACGTCGTCGGGTGTCGTCGGCACGAAATGCAGGGTCCGCGCGCCGGCTTCGGCGGCAACCCGGTCGGCGGCCAGCCGGGCCGCGGCATAGGCCGGATTGACGCGGTTCTTGGTGAAGACGGCGAGGGTGAAGGGGTGCGGCATGGTCCCTATTTTAGGGGATCCTTAGCCTGTAGTATCGCGCCGCAAATGGCCAAGCCCTACGACCAGATCCCCGACCGCCGCGCCATCGTGCGCCGGCGCGCGCTGGAGGACGCCTTGGCCACCCTGGTCGAGGACCTGCCGACCGGCGGCGAGCCGCCGCGCCCGGCCGTGCTCTCCCTGCTACGCGATGCCTTGGCCGCCGGCCGGGCTGAGATCCGCCGCCGCTTCGAGGAGCCGGGGCCGCTGCGCAACGATGGCGACCAGGTGCTGGCCGCCACCTCGTTCCTGATGGACCAGCTGATCCGCGTGATCTTCGATTTCGCCGACCAGCGCATCTATCCCGCCGCCAACCCCAGCGCCGCCGAGCGCCTGGGCGTGGTGGCGACCGGCGGCTACGGCCGCGGCGAGTTGGCGCCGTTGTCGGACATCGATCTCTTGTTCCTGCGGCCCTACAAGCAAACGCCCAGGGGCGAGCAGATCGTCGAGTTCATGCTCTACCTGCTGTGGGACCTCGGGCTGAAGGTCGGCCACGCCACGCGCACCGTCGAGGAGAGCCTGCGCTACGCCGAGCGCGACCAGACCATCCGCACCGCGCTCCTGGAGGCGCGCTATGTGTGGGGCGACCGCGAGCTGTTCGACGAGATGGTCAAGGGCTTCGCTCAGAAGTTCCTGACCGGCGACGGCCGCGACTTCGTCGAGGCCAAGCTCGCCGAGCGCGACCAGCGCCATCAACGCATGGGCGATTCACGTTACGTCGTCGAGCCCAACGTCAAGGAAGGCAAGGGCGGGCTGCGCGACCTGCACCTGCTGTTCTGGATCGCCGAGTATCTCTATCGCGTCCACGAGCCCAGCGAACTGGTGGCCAAGGGCGTGCTCACCAAGGAGGAGGCGCGGCACTTCGAGCGCGCCGAGCGCTTCTTCACCACGGTGCGCTGCCACATCCACTATCTGACCGGCCGCGCCGACGATCGCCTGTCGTTCGAGTTGCAGCGCGAGATCGCCGCGCGCCTGGGCTATCAGGACCGCCCAGGCAGCCGCGGCGTCGAGCGCTTCACCAAGCACTACTACCTGCATGCCAAGATCGTCGGCGACCTCACGCGCATCTTCATCGCCGCGCTGGAGGACAGCCGCCGGCGCAAGCCCAAGCTCGCCGCCCTGTGGCAGACCCTGCGGCCGCGCGAGCTCGAAGGTTTCCGACTCGACGGCGAGCGGCTGGCGGTCGTTTCGTCCGACGCCTTCACCAAGGATCCGGTGGCGATCCTGCGCCTGTTCCATGTCGCGCAGGAGAACGACCTCGACATCCATCCCGCGACGTTGCGCCTGATCACCCAGAACATCCGCCTGGTCGATCGGCTGCGCACCGATGCCGAGGCCAATCGTCTGTTCATGCAGATGATGACGTCCAAGCACGACCCGGAGACGACGCTCCGGCGACTCAACGAGGCCGGCGTGTTCGGCCGCTTCGTGCCCGATTTCGGTCGTGTCGTCGCCCAGACGCAGCACGACATGTACCACACCTACACGGTCGACGAGCACACCATCCGGGCGATCGGCATCCTCTCGCGCATCGAGAACGGCACGCTCAAGGAAGACCATCCCTTGTCCGCCCAGGTGGTGCACAAGATCCTGTCGCGGCCGGTGCTCTATCTCGCCGTGCTGCTGCACGACATCGCCAAGGGCCGCGGCGGCGATCATTCGGTGCTGGGCGCCGATGTGGCCATGCAGCTCGGACCGCGCCTGGGGCTGAGCGCCGCCGAGACCGAGACCGTGTCGTGGCTGGTGCGCTACCACCTCGCCATGTCGGGCACTGCCTTCCAGCGCGACCTGATGGATCCCAAGACCATCGACACCTTCGCCGCCCTGGTGCAATCGCCCGAGCGCCTGCGCCTCCTGCTGGTGTTGACGGTCTGCGACATCCGCGCCGTCGGGCCCAACGTGTGGAACGGCTGGAAGGCCGCTTTGCTGCGCCAGCTCTACTACGCCACCGAGCAGGTGCTGTCGGGCGGCACGCTGTCGGGCGGCCGCGCGGAGCGCATCAAGCAGATCCAGGCCGAGGTGGCCAAGCGCCTGACGAGCTGGACCGAGGCCGAGCGTGAAGAGCATTTTGCCCGCGGCTACGCGCCCTATTGGCTGTCGTTCGATCCCGACACACTGGCGCGCCAGGCCGAGCTGGTGCGGCGCGCCGAGCGCGAGCGCCAGCCGCTGGCCATAGAGCATCGCATCGACGGCGAGCGCTCGGTCACCGAGGTCACGATCTACACCCTCGACACGCATGGCCTGTTCGCGCGGCTGGCCGGCGCCATGGCGATCAGCGGCGCCAACATCGTCGACGCCAAGATCTTCACCCTGGCCAACGGCATGGCGCTCGACACCTTCTGGATCCAGGACCTCGAGGGCAAGCCGTTCGACGGCCCGCAGCGCCTGGCCCGGCTCGCCGCCCGCGTCGAGATCGCGCTCTCCAACCGCCTCGACATCCAGCGCGAGCTCGAAAGCCAGCGCCCGTCCTGGCCCAAGCGTGACCGCGTCTTCACCGTCGAGCCGCGCGTGCTGATCGACAACAATGCCTCGGACACGTTCACCGTGATCGAGGTCAACGGCCGCGACCGTCCGGGCTTCCTGCACGTCGTGACCCGCGCGCTCACGCGCATGAGCCTGCAGGTTGCCTCGGCCCACATCACCACCTACGGCGAGCGCGCCGTCGACGTGTTCTACGTGAAGGACCTGTTCGGCCTGAAGGTGGTGAACCAGGACAAGCTGAAGCAGGTCGCCGACACCGTCGAGAAATCCATCCGCGACTTCGACGCGCGCTTCGAGCCGGTGGCGAAGGCGGCAGAGTAGCTTTGGGAGCGCGGGCCTCCGGCCCGCTCATAATCAGTCGTCCTGAGCAAAGCGAAGGACCTCATCGCCGCTTGCAACCGGCATGAGATCCTTCGCTACGCTCAGGATGACATGATGCGGGCCGGGAGGCCCGCGCTCCCGGAAGACTATTCCGGCTTGAAGTCCGACTCCTTCAGGAGCGCCGTGTTCACCTCGACCTCGGTCTTGATGAAGGCGGCGAAGTCCTTGGGCCCGCGCGCCGTCGGCACGATACCGAGCGACGTCGTCTTCTCGATGAAAGCCGGGTCCTTGGAGACTTCCGCCATCGCGCTCGCGAGCTTGTCGACGATGGCATCAGGCGTGTCCTTGGGCGCCCACACGCCGTACCAGGAGCTGATATTGAAGTCCTTCAGCCCGACCTCGTCGGAGGTCGGAATGTTGGGCGCAAGCTTGGTGCGTTCCTTCGACGTCACGAAAAGTCCGCGTGCACGGCCCGAGGTCGCGAGCGGCAGGAGCGCCGTCCAGGGATCCATGAAGAGCTGGACGTTGCCCGCCAGCAGGTCGGCATTGGCCGGCGCCGTGCCCTTGTAGAGGATGGTGTCGAGCGGCAGGCCGGTCTTCTTCAGGAACGCCAGCGTGGCGATATGACCGGCGGAGCCGCCCGACGACAGGGCGAAGAAGTACTTCTTCGGCTCCTTGGCAATCGCCTCCATGGTGCTCTTGTAGTCGGTGCCCGGCACGTTGTTGTTGACCAGGAGCACCAGCGGAGCCTCGCCCGCCTGGGCGATGGCGCGGAAGTCGGTCACGGGATCGTACGGGCAGGTCGGCACCACCGTCTTGCCCAGCACGAACAGGCTGGCGTTGAAGAGCAGCGTGTAGCCGTCGGGATCGGCCCGGCGCACTGTTTCCGACCCGACGGTGCTCGAAGCGCCGCCGATGTTCTGGATGATGATCGGTTGACCGAGCTTCTCGGACAGGAATTGCCCCGTAATGCGTCCGAGGCCATCCGTGCCGCCGCCCGGCGGATAGGGCACCACCATCTTCAGTGGCTTGTTCGGGAAGGCGCCTTGTCCGAGAGCGGGAGCGGCCAGCAGCGAAGCGCCGGCGGCGCCGACGAAAGTCCTTCTACGGATCACGGCTGCACCGACACCGACGAGGCGCACGACTTGCCGCCTTCAGCCTCGCAAATGGTGCGCACGACGCGGCGCGTCTTCAGATCGCCGCAGCCCACGCCCAGCGCCTTCGATGTATCGAGATGTTGTTGCAAGACTGCCTTCCCTCCGACCCCGATTGGATGGAGCACACCTTCCCGGTATGCCGATTTAAGCTCAACGACGCGTTCCTGGCCGTTCTCCAGCGCGACGGCGACATCGACCTGCAGGTAGTCGATGATCTCCATCGAGTTGTTCTCGACCACGAGGCTCGGCACGCAGTTGCCGAAGACCATCGCGTCCTGGCCGCGCGTGACGTCGATGCCATTCGCAGCCAATGCCGAAGAAGCAGCAAAAATCAGACCAACTGCAATGCCCGTACGAGGATGACGAATACGCATGATCGCCTCCCTTGCCGTGTCGATGCTTATTCCGTCGCCTGCAGCCGCTGGTCGCGGCGCACCGCCAGCATCTGCAGGATCGCCGCTGCAGTCTCCTCGATCGATCGGCGCGTGACGTCGATGGTCGCCCACTTGCGGCGAGCATAGAGGCGGCGCGCTTCCTGGATCTCGCGCTGCACGTTGTCCATGTCGGTGTAGTCGGTCTCGGTGTTCTGCTGCAGCAGGCGCAGGCGATTGACGCGGATCTGCACCAGCCGTTCGGGATCGGTGATCAGGCCGACGATCAAAGGCCGCTTGGCCGATTCCAGCGCAGACGGCGGATCGACCAGCGGCACCAGCGGCACGTTGGCCGCACGCACGCCGCGATTGGCGAGATAGACGCAGGTCGGCGTCTTGGAGGTGCGCGACGGCCCGACCAGGATGACATCGGCATCTTCGAGATCGTGCGTCGACTGGCCGTCATCGTGCGCCAGGGTGTAGTGCATGGCGTCGATGCGATCGAAATAGCCTTCGTCGAGCTGATGCTGGCGGCCCGGCCACTGCTCGCTCTTGGAATGGAAGTGCACGGCCAGCACGCTCATCGCCTGATCGAGCACGCCGACGCAGGGCAATTGCAGGCGCCGGCAGTGATCGCGCACCAGGTCGCGCAACTCGGGATCGACCAGCGTATAGAGCACGGGACCGCGGTCGCGTTCGACCGCTTGCATGACCTTGTCCATCTGGCCTTTGGTTCGGACCAGCGACCAGACATGTTCCTGCACGAACACGCCCTCGTATTGCACAAGGCAGGCACGCGCCACGCTCGATACGGTCTCGCCGGTCGAGTCGGATACGAGATGGACGTGGAAGTTTCGGTTGGCCACGGTCTTTTCTACCCCACAGCGACCCGGGGAGAAACGCGGGATTGGCGAGGGCAAGACGGGGACAGCCAGGCCGATCCGCCGGACAGCGCCGATTCAGGCCACGGACCGGCCGGCCCCATCCATTTCCCGTCCCTTGCGGACAGACTGGGAGGAATACCCTGCGAATCGGGAATCCAGCGGTGAAAGCTCGTCGGATCGGCCTTGGCCGATCCACAGCGGCCTGGGGACGCCTTACCAATAGGGCGCATCCCCATGTGCCACACCCCCTACTACTCCTACTACCTATTATGAATAGAGTAAGAGGAAGCATGAGGGATGAGCAGTGAGCACCGGGAAACTCCTGGAGACGCTGGCCGGAACGCGCTTTCCGACGCCGCCGATCTGGCTGATGCGCCAGGCTGGGCGCTATCTGCCGGAATACCGCGCCGTCCGGGCGGACACCGGCTCGTTCCTCGACCTGTGCTACACGCCCGACAGGGCCATGGAGGTGACGCTACAGCCCGTGCGGCGCTTCGGTCTCGATGCGGCGATCATCTTTTCCGACATCCTGGTGGTGCCCGATGGGCTCGGCCAGAAGGTCTGGTTCGAGGAAGGCGAAGGTCCGAAGCTCGAGCCGTTGACCGAACCAGCCGATTTCGCCCGCCTGACCAGGGCGCGCCTGCCCGAGAAGTTGGCGCCGGTCTATCAGGCGATCCGTCAGACGCGATCGGCGCTGGCGAAGGGGACCGCGCTGCTGGGATTCGCCGGCGCACCCTTCACCCTCGCCTGCTACATGATCGAAGGCGGCGGCAGCCGTGACTTCGCCAAGGTCAAGGCCTGGGCCTATCGCCATCCCGATTCCTTCAGCCTCTTGATCGATCTTCTGGTCGACGCGATCGTCGATCATCTCGTCAACCAGATTGACGCCGGCGCCGACGCCGTTCAACTCTTCGACACCTGGGCCGGCTTGCTGCCGGAGGAGCAGCTTTTCAGCTGGTCGCTCGAGCCCATGGTGCGCATCGCCCATGCCGTTCATGCCCGGCATCCCAAGACACCGATTATCGCCTTTCCGCGCGCCATTGGTCCGGCGACGCTGATGTATCGCCGCAGCGATGCGTTTGCCGCCCTGTCGATCGATACCGGAATCGGCGCCCATTGGGCCGCGCGCGAGCTGCAGCCGCATATCTGTCTGCAGGGCAATCTCGATCCGATGATGCTGGTGGCCGGAGGGGTTGCGCTCGAGCGCGAGGCGACCCGCATCCTCGACAAGCTCGGCCATGGCCCCTTCATCTTCAATCTCGGCCATGGCGTCGTGCCGCAGACGCCGCCTGAACATGTCGCTCAACTGGTCGAGATCGTGCGCAACTGGAAGCCCTCCACCTCATGAGGGCGACGACGTGAAGATCGCGATCATCCTGTTCAACCTCGGTGGACCGGATTCGCTGGAGGCCGTGCAGCCGTTTCTGCGCAATCTGTTCGGAGATCCAGCGATCCTGCGCGTGCCCGGTTTCATTCGTGGACCCCTGGCGAGCTTTCTGGCGCGCCGGCGCGCCCCGACGGCGCGGGCGATCTACGACAAGATCGGCGGTTCCTCGCCCATCCTGGGCCAGACCGAGGCGCAGGCGCGCGCGCTCGAAGGAGAGCTGGGCACCGAACACGAATGGCGCGGCTATGTCTGCATGCGCTACTGGCATCCCATGACCGAGGCTGTCGTACGCTCGGTCGAGCGCTTCAAGCCCGACCGCATCGTGCTGCTGCCGCTCTATCCGCAGTACTCCACCGCGACCACCGAATCGTCCTTCAAGGCATGGAACGACACGGCGAAGTTCAAGGTGCCGACCAAGGTCGTGAAGGATTATCCGACCGAACCGGGATTCATCGCCGCGTCCGTCGCCCTGCTGAAGGAAGGCCTGGCCCAGGTCGGCAATGCGCCTCACCGTGTGCTGTTCTCGGCGCACGGCCTGCCGGAGCGGGTGATCAAGGCGGGTGATCCTTATCAAAGCCAGGTCGAGCACACGGCCAAAGCCATCGCCGATGTTATCGGCGACCTCGACTGGTCGGTCTGCTACCAAAGCCGCGTCGGCCCGCTGAAATGGATCGGCCCCTCGACCGACGCCGAGATCACGCGGGCCGGCGCGGACAAGGTTTCGGTCGTGCTCTATCCGCTGTCCTTCGTGTCGGAGCACTCCGAGACGCTGGTCGAGCTCGACATCGAATACCGCCATCTCGCCGACAAGGTCGGGGTGCCGAGCTACATCCGCGTGCCCACGGTCGGCACGCATCCGCTGTTCATCGCAGGTCTCGCGAGGCTGGTGCGCGATGCTCTATGAGATCCTGAAGGCGCTGCACATCGTGGCCGTCATTGCCTGGATGGCAGGTCTGCTCTACCTGCCGCGCCTGTTCGTCTATCACGCCGACGCCGAGCCAGGATCCAAGCAGAGCGAAACCTTCAAGGTTATGGAGCGCCGCCTGCTGCGCGGCATCATGAACCCCGCGATGATGCTGGTCTGGATCTTCGGCCTGGCGCTCGCCTGGCGCGGCGACTGGTGGCATGCCGGCTGGTGGCAGGTGAAGTTCTCGCTGGTGGTGGGCCTCACCCTGATCCACCACCTCTACGGCCGCTGGCGCAAGGACTTCGAGGCGGACCGCAACACAAGGCCTGCAACGTATTATCGCTGGTGGAACGAGGTGCCGACGGTGCTGATGATCGCCATCGTGTTCTTGGCGGTGCTAAAACCTTTCTGATGAAGAGACTTGCACAGCTGGCGAGCGCAGCACTCCTGATGCTTGCGCTGTGCACTAGTAGTTTTGCGCAGAACCTCACAGTGCCCGATCCGGTTGGTGCCGGTTTTTCGCCGGCGCGGCTGGCGCGCATCGCCCCGTGGTATCAAGCGCAGATCGATACAGGCGCATTGCCGGGCGCCGTGGTCGCCATCGCCCGCGCTGGCAAGCTCGCCAACTTGCAGGCGATCGGGACCTATGACCGCGCCGGAAAGATCCCGCTGAAGCCCGATGCCATCTTCTGGATCGCGTCGATGACCAAGCCGGTCACCAGCGTGGCGGCGATGATGCTGGTCGAGGAGGGCAAGCTCGAGCTGAACGCACCGGTCGCCAGATACCTGCCGGAGCTCCGGGACATGAAGGTCGGTCTTGACCGTGTGCCGGCAAAGCGGCCAATGGAAGTGGTCGATCTGCTGCAACACACTTCCGGGCTCACCTATCCGGAAGAGGGTATGGACCTGCTGCACGGGACTTACAACACTGTGCCGACGTTCAGGCGCGATAAAACCCTCGCGGACTTCGTGCCCGCGCTTGCCAATGTGCCGCTTGTCCATCAGCCCGGCGAGGTCTGGGAATACAGTTGGGGCGTCGACGTGCTGGCGCGGGTGATCGAGGTCGTCTCGGGGCAGAGCTTCGATGAGTTCCTGCAGGCTCGTGTCTTCCGGCCGCTCGGCATGGTCGATACCGGCTTCTACGTTCCCGAAGACAAGCTTGGCCGTCTGGTCGATCCGCCGCCTGATGGTCGTCCGCCGACCTGGGATGTCACCAAGAAACCGAAACTGTTCTCCGGCGGCGGCGGGCTGGTCTCGACGTCGCCTGACTACCTGCGCTTTTGTCAGATGCTGCTGAACGGAGGCGAGCTCGACGGCGTTCGTCTTCTTTCGGCAAAGACCGTGCGGCAGATGACGACGAACACGATGCCGCCCGACATGCGCTTTGCTGGCGTCGTCGGCCAGTTCGTCGGCCCGCGCGTGGGCACGGGATGGGGCTTGGGCTTCGCCGTGCGCACCAACCCAGACTTCAGCCTCATTCCCGGCGCCGTCGGCAGCTTCAACTGGAGCGGCATCTGGGGAACGTATTTCTGGATCGATCCGGTCGAGAAGCTGATCGGTGTGCAGATGATCCAGGTCCCGCCCGATGCGGGCGCGTTTTACCGAGATGCCTTTCGGCATCTAACCTACGCCGCCCTCAGTATTCCAGGACGGGAAGCAGCGTCGACACCCACCGTCGTGAGCGCGGACACGCTCAAGAACTACGCCGGGACTTACGATTTCGGGGCGTCGCTCAGTTCGCGCGACAAGCAGGCGCCGATTCCTGCCTTCGCGTTCGCCGGCACCGGGCTCGAGGTCGCCGTGATGGACGACAAGGTCACGGTTCGCTCGCCGATCGATGGCGGACCTGCCCAAAAGGCCGGCGTGAAGGCCGGCGATCTCGTCACTGAAATCGACGGCGTCGGGACAAGAGGGCTCGACCTCAACCAGGTGCTCGACAAGCTGCGTGGCCGCGCCGGCACGCCGGTCCGGCTCAAGATCACGCGCAAGGATCAGGACGCCCCCATCGACATCACGATCGTGCGCGAGGCCATCCGCCTGCCCGGCGCCCGAATCCAGGTGCGGGTCGAGGGCGGCAAGCTCGAGGTGGCTGCAACGGGACGATGGGCGGTCCTCGACTTCGAGAAGGATAAACCGGTTCCTCTGCAAGCGACGTCGAACACGGAGTTTCGTGTCGAAGGTGGCGATCGCACACGCCTTGCATTCGAGAGCGACCTGACCGGCAAGGTCACCGGCGTCGTGCTCAACCCCGGTCCCTGGGAAGTCAGAGGGGCGAGGATAAATTAGGGAGCGAGCTGCGGGCACAGACGCTATCTTCCGCGGCTTAGGAGGCATCCATGGCCGAGTACGCACCGTTTCCCCTGATCGACCTCTCCGGCAGCCCGCGCGAGCGTGGCCGTGCGCACGGCAAGGCCGCCGCCGACCGCCTGCGCCGCGGCGCCAAGATGTACGCCGAATCGCTGCTCAAGAGCGGCGTCGACTGGGCCGAGCTCGAGCACCGCGCCGAGGCGCTGGTGCCGTCGATCGAGAAGTTCGATCCGACCTACATCGAGGAGATGCGCGGCATCGCCGAGGGCGCGAACGAGCCCTTCGCCGCCGTGGTGCTGATGAACGCCCGCACCGAGATGGTGGCCGCTGCCCGCCAGGAGCAGGAGGCCAAGCAGGTGCCCGACGGCTGCACCGCGGCGCTCGCCTTGCCTGAAGCCAGCGCCGACGGCGTGTTGCTGCACGGCCAGAACTGGGACTGGCGCGCCGAGTGCGCCGAGACCGGCGTGATCCTGCGCATCCATCGCGACGATGGCCCCGACATCCTGACCTTCACCGAAGCCGGCGGTCTCGCGCGCTCGGGCCTGAACTCGGCCGGCATCGGCCTCACGGCCAATGCCCTGCAATGCGACCGCGACTACACGCGCGGCTCCGGCGTGCCGTTGCCCTTCATCCGCCGCAAGGTGCTGGAGAGCGCCTATCTCGCCAATGCCGTGCATACCATCATGTCGACGCCCAAGCTCGGTTCCAACCACATGGCGGTGAGCCACGCGACCGTCTCTGGCGGCGGCGGCGAGGCCTTCGGCTTCGAATGTGCGCCCGATGACACGTTCTGGCTGGCGCCCGAGCGCGGCCTCTATGTCCACGCCAACCATTGGATCGCCGATTCGGCGCGCGCCAAGGTGAAGGATACCGGTCTCGCCGAAACGCCCTGCTCGATCTATCGCGACAAGCGCGTGCGTGACCAGCTCAGCCCGAAGCGCGGCAAGCTTACGCTGGACGATTTCCGCTCGGCCTTCTTCGACGACTGGAACTCGCCCTGGTCGGTGTGCCGGCCGCCGCGGCTCAACACGCGCGGCGTGAAGACGGCGACCACGGCCATGATCCTGATGCGCCCGGGCGAAGGCCATCTCGAAGCCTGCCCGATGCCGTCGCTCAACAAGCGCTTCACGACCTACGGCCTGACGCCCGACCGCACCGCGCAAAGGCAGGCGGCGGACTAGACTTTGCGCCGTCCGGCTTTCGTCCTGGCAATGGCGGCTGCGCTGCTGCTGTTGCCGACGCTGGTGCTGGGCACGCTGATCAGTCACAGCTCGCCGCAGAACCTCACCTGGGCAAGCCAGTTTGCCGAGCAGGTCCGCGCCGGCATCCTCTATCCGCGCTGGATGCCAGACTCGTTCGACGGCCTGGGCAGTCCGGCTTTCTATTTCTATCCGCCATTGCCGTTCTGGATCGATGCCGCGGTGAGCGTCGTCACGGCCAATGCGCTGTCGACACCCTATCGCCTCGCCGTGACCACGACGGTCATCCTGTTCCTTTCCGGGCTGCGGAGCTGGCGAAGTAGCCGGCCGTCACCAGCACGCCCATGGCCGCGGACGTGATGGCGAGTTGCAGCGGGAAAGGCCGGTCGAGCACCCGGAGGGCAAAGCCGCCGACCGCGAACACCACGCAGGTGATGGCCATGGCGGGATGCGTGAACACCAGCAGCGGCGCGATCACGATCGTGGTGATCGCCTTCGCCTGCCGCGATCGCTGCGGATGGTCGAGCACGGCGAGCCAGATCATCCAAAGGCCCATGCCGGCAATCTGCTCGGAGTTGAAGAAGACCAGGACCAGCGCCGCTGCCAGGTAGAGGCGGGAGAAGATCCGCTGCAGCTCGACGGCGCGCAGGACCAGAAAGAAAACGAGCGGGACGGCAAAGTACAGGACATGCGCCACGATGACGAAGACCCGCGCCGGCATGTCGACAAGTCCGCCGAGTGCCCAGGCCAGGCCGAAGGCCAGCAGGGTCGAAACGGCGCGGCCCGTGACCTGGTCGTAGAACAGCGCCCAGGCATTACCGAGCCAGGCGGCGGTGATGTGGGCCGCGGCGTCGATCACCATCAGGGACATCTGCGAGCTGCCGATGACGGCGACGATCAGGAGTGTGCCGAGCAAGGCCAGGTCGGGAAGCTCGAAGCGCGCCGGCGGCGGAGGCAAAGTTACTTTCATCGGCCGGCGCACTATACATGATGGGTCATGATCCCCATCGATAGCATCGTCGAGCTGGCGTCACGCCTGGTGGCGACGCCGTCCTGCGCCGGCATCGATCCGCCGCAACCGGTGCTGTCGGTCGTCCAGACGTGGCTCGCCGAGAACGGTCTCGCGCCGCGGCTGCTCGACGATCCCTCGGGCAAGCCGGTGGCGGTGCTGGTCGAGAACGTGGGCGCCACGCCGGGGCCTGTGCTCTGCCTCGACGCCTGCATCGATACCGCGCCAGCCGGCGACCCGAGCCAATGGAGCGCGCCGCCCTTCTCCGGGACGGTGCGCGACGGTCGGCTGCTCGGCCGCGGCGCCGCGGATTCCAAGGCGGGCGTCGCCATCCTCGCCCATGTCGCGCGACATTTTGCCAAGAGCGGCCTGCCGCGCGGCACCCTGCACGTGCTGTTCGACGCCGACGAGCACACCGGCCGGTTCGGCGGCGTGCGGGCCTATCTCGAGGCTGTCGGCCGGCCGCCCGATGCCGCGTCGCTGGGCTATCCCGGCAATGCCGGCATCGTTGCCGGCAGCCGCGGCTTCCTGCGCGCCCGCCTGCGCTTCGCCGGCATCGCCGCGCATTCGGGCGATGCCGAGCGTCGCGGCGTCAATGCGCTCACCAAGGCCGCCGCCTTCGCGCTCAGGCTCGCCGATCCCGTCTTCCCCGATGTGGCCGATGCCGCGTTCCCCTTCGGGCCGGCGGCGACGGTGACGCGCATCGAAGGCGGCGAGGGCTTCAGCGTCGTGCCCGACCTTGCGGTTTGCCATGTCGACATCCGCCTGACGCGCAGTTTCGATGCGGCGCAGGCCACGCGCTGGCTCGAGCAGATCGTGCACGCCGTCGATGCCGAGGCCGGCATCGAGATCGTCGATTCCTGGCCGGCCTATGTCGTGCCGCGCGATGACCGGTTGGTGCAGAGCTTCACGCACGCCGCCGGCGCCGCGTTCGGCCGGCCGTTCGCCGCCGATGTCTGCGGCCCCTCCAACATCGGCAATCTTCTGGCCGCGCACGGCGTTCCCACCGTCTGCGCGCCGGGCGTCAGCTTCGGCAACATGCATGCCGCCGACGAATGGGCCGACATTGCCTCGATCGGCCCGGTCTACGCCATGTATTGCGAGGCGGCGCTCGGCTTCCTCAGTCGGCCTTGAGGTAGCTGTCCTTCAGCGCGATCTTGCCATCCCGGACCTCGTAGAGATCGATGCCGTAGCGGTCGAACGGCTTGCCGGCATGGTCGATGCCGGTGACGCGGAACGTTCCGAACAGCTTGTCGCCCGAGCGATGGATGCGCGCCTCGGAAAAGCGCGCCTCGCGATGGGCCTTGCTCTTGTCGGCGAAGTGCGCGCGCAGGTCGTCCTTGCCCCGCAGCACGCGACCGCCCGGCGCGCCGCCCGCTGCCCCGGCGTTCAATCGCCATTCGAAGTCGTCGGTCACGCAGGCCGCGATCTCCTCGACGTCGGCCTTGTTGAAGGCCTTGCCGAAGCGGCGGAACAGGTCGTCGATGGCGTCGGGCATGGTCCTTCCTCGGCTATTTGAGCGCAACGGCCAGCCAGCCCGCGACCTCACGCTTCACGACCGCCTCGTCGACGCTCGCGAGCTCGTAGCGCTGCGCCTTGCCGCCGTTGCCGATGATCTCGAGGTCGCCCTTGGCGACGTCGCCGTGGAACTGAAGCGGACGGCCCTCCGACGCGCCGTTGGGATGCACGGTCAGCGTCAGCACGGGGCCGATGTCGGGTAGCTGGTCGGCGACGGGGGAGTATTCCTGCGTCGAGACGTTGGCGTCGTGGCCGGCGCCCTTCAGCTCGTCGATGACGCGGTCGAGCTCGGGCCGGACGACGTCGCGGCACTTGACCCAGAAGGCCTGCACAAAGAGGTCCGTGTCGCGGTCCATATCCCCTCCTCGACTTTCATATGTTTATCGGGGCCGATCCTAGCATCATGCGGCCGGCGGCGTGTATCCCTTGGGCGCCTCCTGCATCAGCGCCAGGACCGCGCTTCTCGAGCTCGGCGACGGGCAAAGCGATCTGGCCGTTCTGGCTGAGATTGAGCAGCATGTGCCAATCATATCTCCCCTCATCAGATTTCCCACGGCGGCGGCGTGAACTTCTCGATCAGGAAATTGACGAAGGCCGGCACTTTGGGCGCGAGATGGCGGCGGTGCGGATAGACGGCATGGATGGCCACGGCCTCCTCGGCCGAGAACGCGCCCAGCAAGGGCACGAGCGTGCCCTCGCGGATCGCCTGGGCCAGGGTGAGCCTGGTGACCCGCACGATGCCGATGCCCTGCAAGGCAAGCTGCATCTGCGCCTCGCCCTCGGCGACCGCGACCCGCCCGCGCACGTCGATTTCGACGAGGCGGCCGTCGACCTTGAAGGACCAGCGGTTGAGATAGGGCTGGTCGCGCGACACGATGCAATTGTGCCGCGCCAGGTCTTCGGGCCGCTGCGGCGTGCCGTGGCGCGCGAGATAGGACGGCGCCGCGCAGATCAGGCGTTTGTCCTCGCCGATCTTGCGCGCCATGAAGCTGGTGTCGGCCAGCCGTCCGATACGCAGCGCGACATCGATGCCCTCGTCGACCATGTCGATCACACGGTCGGTCGGCAGCAGCTCGAACTGCACCAGCGGATAGCGGGCCAGGAACTCCGAGAGCACGGGTGCGAGCTGATGCGTGGCGAAGGCAAGCGACGTCGTCACCCGCAGCACGCCGCTCGGCGTGCCGCTCTCGCCGACGATCTGGTTCTCCAGCGATTCGATCTCGCCCACGATGCGCTTGGCCGCGGCATAGAAGACCTCGCCTTCCTGGGTGAGGTGCAAGGCGCGGGTCGTGCGCTGCAGCAGCCGCACGCCGAGCCTGGTCTCCAGCCGGGTGATCAGCTTGCTGACCGCCGAGGGGCTGAGCCCCAGCACCGGCGCCGCGGCAGAAAAGCCATTGGAATCAACGACCCGCACGAAGGCGGCCATTTCGCTCGCATGATCGATCATTGCGCCAATAATGAATAGAATTCATCAGTGATAGTCAAACTGATAGGATTAACGGCCATTCATATAGGAATTAAGTAACTTCCAACTCTTGGAGGTTTCCATGTTCTCGATCGCCTACCCCAACCATACCGAACGCCAGATCTACGCCCAGCGTGCCCATCGCATGCGCGGCGCCGCGGTTGCTGGCCTGGTGCGCGAGATCGCCCGGCTGGTCGCTGCCGCCGCCCGCTAGCAACTCTGCACGGTGGAC
>NZ_BKAJ01000205.1 GCF_007992495.1 Reyranella soli | reverse complement strand
TGTAACCCCCTCATCCAACCTCTCCCCCTAGCGGGGGAGAGGAGCTTGCGTGACGTGTCCGTCGCAGACGATGGTCACATCGGCACGACCGCCATAGCCTGGATCTCGACCTTGGCGCGGTCCTCGACCAGGGCCGTGACCTCGACCACGGCCATCGCCGGGAAATTGCGCCCCATGATCTCGCGATAGGCCTTGCCGATGCCCGCGAGGTTGCCGAGGTAGTCCTTCTTATTCGTGAGATACCACGTCATCGTCGTGACGTGCTCGGGCTTCGCGCCGGCCTCGGCCAGCACGTCGACGACGTTCTGCAGGGTCTGGCGGACCTGGCCCACGAGGTCGTCTGTCTCGAAGCGGCTCTGGCCGTTCCAGCCGATCTGCCCGCCGACGAACACGAAGCGGCCTTGGGCGGCGACTCCGTTGGCGTAGCCGTTGGGTTTCGCCCAGCCGGCCGGCTGCAGGATCGTGTGCGTTGTCATGATCAACCTTGGTTCTTCAACAGAAAGCGCTGGATCTTGCCCGTCTGGGTCTTCGGCAGGGCAGGCGTGAACTTCACCGAGCGCGGATACTTGTAGGGCGCGATCGTCGCCTTGACGTGATCCTGCAGGCGTTTTGTGGTGTCGAGGTCCGGCGCGACGCCGTCGGCCAGCACGACATGCGCCTGGACGATCTGGCCGCGCTCGGCGTCGGCAATGCCGATCACGGCGCATTCAGCCACGTCGGCATGGGTCAGCAGCGCCGCCTCGACCTCGGGGCCGGCGATGTTGTAGCCGGCGGAGATGATCATGTCGTCCGACCGCGCGGCGAAGTGGAAATAGCCCGCCTCGTCCTGCACGAAGGAATCGCCGGTGAGGTTCCAGCCGTCGCGCACGTAATTGCGCTGGCGCTCGTCGGCGAGATAGCGGCAGCCGGTCGGGCCGCGCACGGCGAGCCGCCCCACCGTGCCGCGCGGCACCTCCTTCATGGCCTCGTCGACGACCCGGGCCTCGTAGCCGCGGACCGGCTTGCCGGTCGAGCCGGGAGCGAGGTCGTCGAGGCGGTTGGAGATGAAGATGTGCAGCATCTCCGTGGCGCCGATGCCGTCCAGGATCGGCTTGCCGGTCTTGGCCAGCCAGTCGTTGAACACCGGCGCGGGCAGGGTCTCGCCGGCCGAGACGGCAATGCGCAGCGACGAGAGATCGGCGCCAGCATCCATCGCCGTCAGCATGGCGCGGTAGGCCGTGGGCGCCGTGAAGCTGATGGTGGCGCGGTAGGTCTCGATGATCTCGACCATGTTCGCGGGCGAGGCGTTCTCGAGCAGCGTTGCCGCCGCGCCGAAGCGCAGGGGGAAGATCGCAAGCCCACCCAGGCCGAAGGTGAAGGCAAGCGGCGGCGATCCGACGAACACGTCGTCCGGCGTCACCCCCAGCACGTCCTTGGCGTAGCCGTCGGCGATGATCAGCAGGTCACGATGGAAGTGCATGGTGGCCTTGGGCACCCCGGTCGTGCCCGAGGTGAAGCCCAGCAGGGCGACGTCATCGCGACCGGTGGCGACGGCCTCGAAGCGCACCGGCTTGGTCAGCGCGACACGGTCGAGCTCGGCGTCGTGGTTGGCCGTGCCGTCGAAGCCCACGACCTGCTCGAGGAAGCGGCTGTCCTTGGCGCAGGCCACCAGCTCGTCCATCAGGCGCGTGTCGCAGAGCGCCAGCGCGATCTTGGCCTTGTCGACGATCTGCGCCAGCTCGCCGGCCCGCAGCATGGGCATGGTGTTGACCACGACGGCGCCGGCCTTGGTGGCCGCCAGCCAGCAGGCGACCATGGCCGGGTTGTTGGCGGCGCGGACCAGCACGCGATTGCCCGGCCGCACGCCGTAATTCTCGACCAGGGCGCGCGCCAGTCGGTTGGTCCAGTCGGTCAGCTCCTTGTAGGTGCGGCGGCGGCCATTGCCGATCAGCGCGGTATTGTCGCCAAAGCCCTTCTGGACCATGCGGTCGGTCAGTTCGACGGCGACATTCAGGCGCTCGGGATAGTCGAAGCCGGCCAGACGGAAGTCCGGCAGCTGCGCCGCAGGCGGAAGATTGTCGCGGCTGAAGGTGTCGATATGTGCGCTCGGTCCCAGCATCTTCAGGTCCCTTCGAACACCGGCGTCTGCTTGGCGACGAAGGCCCGGTAGGCGCGCTCGAAATCGCGGGTCTGCATGCAGATGGCCTGCGCCTGGGCCTCCGCCTCGATCGCCTGGTCGAGGCCCATCGACCATTCCTGGTTCAGCTGGGTCTTGGTGATGCCGTGCGCGAAGGTCGGGCCCGAGGCGATGCGCCGGGCCATGTCGAGCGCGTCGGGTTCCAGTGCCCCAGCGTCGACCAGGCGATTATAGAAACCCCAGCGCTCGCCTTCGGCCGCCGACATGCTGCGGCCGGTATAAAGAAGCTCGGCGGCGCGGCCCTGACCGATGATTCGGGGCAGGATCGCACAGGCGCCCATGTCGCAGCCCGCGAGTCCCACGCGTGTGAACAGGAAGGCGGTCTTGGCCTCAGGCGTGGCGATGCGGATATCGGAGGCCATGACGATGATGGCGCCGGCGCCCACGGCGACGCCGTCGACGGCGGTGATGATCGGCTTGCCGCAAGCGAGCATCGCCTTGACGAGATCGCCGGTCATGCGCGTGAAGTTGAGCAGCTCCTTCATCTCCATGGCAACCAGAGGCCCGATGATGTCGCGCACGTCGCCGCCCGAGCAGAAATTGCCGCCGTTGGGCAGGAACACCACCACGTCGACGTCCTCAGCGTAGCGCAGCTCGCGGAAGGTATCGCGCAGCTCGGCGTAGGAGTCGAAGGTGAGCGGATTCTTGCGCTCCGGCCGGTCGAGCTGGATATGCGCCACCTTGCCTTCGACCTGCCAGAGGAAGTGCTTGGGCCGGAAGCCCGCCATCTTGGTCATTCCCGTCCCTCCCAATTGCTGCGAAAGGCCTTCAGCATCGACGTGAGCTGCTTGGCGTCGCTCTTGGTGACGCCGGCCAGCAATTCGCCAACCCAGCGCTCGTGCGCGGCCGCCATGGTGCGAAAGGTGTCCTTGCCGGCCTTCGTGAGCTGCACGATCGAGGTGCGGCGATCGCCGTTGCGCTGGCCGCGCTGCACCAGGCCTTCGGACACCAGACGGTCGACGATGCCGGTAACGTTGCCGTTGGAGACCAGCAGGAAGCGCGACAGGTCGCTCATCAGCATGCCGTCGGGCACGCGATAGAGGGCGGCCATGACATCGAAACGCGGCAGGGTGGTGTCGAACTCGGTGCTCAGCCGCTCGCGCAGCTCGCCCTCTATGGTGCGCGAGGCGCGCAGCAGCCGGATCCAGAGCCTGAGCTTCTCCTTGGAAGCAGAGACCGGTCCACTCACCACGTCTCGCCTCCCGACAGCGACAGCGCCTGACCGGTCACCGAACCCGCCGCCTCGCTGCAGAGCCACAGCACTGCCGCCGCGACCTCTTTGGGCTGGATGAAGCGGCCCTGCGGATTGGTGCTGGCGAGGCTGGTCCGCGCCTGCTCGACGGTGCGGCCGGTCGTGCGCACGATGCGCTGCACGGACTCCTCCAGCATGTCGGTCTCGATGAAGCCCGGGCACACTGCGTTGACGGTCACGCCCGATTTCACCGTCTCGGTTGCCAGCGCCCGCATCAAGCCGACGACGCCGTGCTTGGCGGCAACATAAGGTGCCACATAGGCGTAGCCCTTCAGTCCCGCCGTCGAGGCGACGAAGACGATTCGGCCCGCCTTGCGCTTGGTCATGCCGCCGAGCGCGGGCTTCACGGTCAGGAACGATCCCGTCAGATTGAGATCGAGCGCACGCTGCCAGTCGGCGAGCGACGTCTTGTGCGCCGGGCTGCTTTCGGCCCCGCCGGCATTGGCTACGACGATGTCGAACGGCCCGCGCAGTTCCTCGGCCTCGGCATAGAGAGCCGTCATTGCGGCTTCGTCAGTGACGTCGGCCGCGATCGGGAAGATCCGGGCGTTCTCGCCAGCCACCGCCTCGAGCTTGGCCTTGCGGCGGCCGCAGATGGTGACGGAGACGCCCGCTTTAGCGAGCGCCAGGGCGACCGCCCGTCCGACGCCCGTGCCGCCGCCGGTCACCAGCGCATGTTTGCCTGAGATCATACTTTCGGCCCCATGGTCGCACCGCCGCGGTCGGCCAGCCGATAGAGCTGATCGCGGCCGTTGAGATAAGGATCGGGCCACTTCACGTCGCGGTCACCGAGCTGCACCGCGGCATGCAGGGTCCAGTAGGGATCGGCGAGGTGCGGCCGCGCCAGGCATACAAGATCGGCGCGGCCGGCCAGCAGGATCGAGTTGACGTGGTCGGGCTCGTAGATGTTGCCGACCGCCATGGTGGCCATGCCGGTCTCGTTGCGGATGCGATCGGAGAACGGCGTCTGGAACATGCGGCCGTAGACCGGGCGGCCGCGGATCGAGGTCTGGCCGGCCGATACGTCGCAGATGTCGACGCCGGCCGCCTGCAGCAGCCGCGCGATCTCGACGGCCTCGGCCGGCGTCACGCCCTCATCGCCCATCCAGTCGTTGGCCGAGATGCGCACCGAGATCGGCTTATGTGCCGGCCAGACCGCACGCACGGCCTGGAAGACCTCCAGCGGATAGCGCAGCCGGTTCTCCAGCGCACCTCCATATTCGTCGGTGCGATGGTTGGTGATCGGCGTGATGAAGGACGACAGCAGATAGCCGTGCGCGGCATGGATCTCGAGCATGTCGAAGCCGCAGCGCGCGGCCATCTCCGCCGAGGCCACGAACTGCTCCCTGATGCGCGCCATATCGGCGCGGTCCATCGCCTTGGGCACCTGGTTTTCCGGCGACCACGGAACTTCCGACGCGGCCATCAGCGGCCAGTTGCCGCTTTTAAGCGGCGCGTCGATCTGCTGCCAGCCGAGCTGGGTCGATCCCTTGGCGCCGGAGTGGCCGATC
Organism: Reyranella soli; assembly: GCF_007992495.1. Lineage (GTDB taxonomy): Bacteria > Pseudomonadota > Alphaproteobacteria > Reyranellales > Reyranellaceae > Reyranella > Reyranella soli. The sequence continues at coordinate 11,379 of NZ_BKAJ01000205.1, read as the reverse complement.
TGGGCGCAGATCTTGGCCTCGGTCTCGGCATGCACGAAATCGACCAGGCGCTTCCAGGCGACCTCGTGCTCGGGCGCATAAAACCCCGTGCAGCCCGGCGTGATGCGGCCTTCGGGGCTGACGCAGGTCATCTCGATATAGATCAGGCCTGCACCGCCCTTGGCGCGCTCGGCGTAGTGGGCGAAGTGCCAGTCGGTTGGGCAGCCGTCGACCGCCTTGTACTGCGCCATGGGCGAGACGACGACGCGGTTCGCGAGTTTCAGGTCGCGCAGCTGGAATGGCGCGAACATTGGGGCGCGACGCAGATTGTCGGTGTTGCCGGCGCGGCGCTGGAACCAGGCTTCGGCGCCGCCCAGCCACGCCGGATCGCGCATCCGCAGGTTCTCGTGGCTGATGCGCTGCGAGCGGGTTAGCAGCGAGTAGTTGAACTGCACGGGGTCGAGGTCGAGGTAGCGCTCGACCTCCTCGAACCATTCCAGCGAATTGCGCGCCGCCGACTGCAGGCGCAGCACCTCGGTCCGGCGCGCGCTTTCGTACTTCTCGAACGCCGCCGTGAGACCGGGCTCGGAATGCAGATAGTCGGCGAGCGCCACCGCGCTCTCGAGCGCCAGCTTGGTGCCCGAGCCGATCGAGAAATGCGCGCTGGCCGAGGCGTCGCCCAGCAAAGCGAGGTTCTTGTGCGACCAGCGCTCGCAGAGCACGCGCGGGAAATTGATCCAGGCCGAGCCGCGCAGGTGGCTGGCGTTGGATATCAAACTCTGGCCACCGAGATGCTTGGCGAAGATCCGTTCGCAGGCCGCGATCGACTGCTTGCGCGTCATGTCGCTAAAACCCCAGGCGGCCCAGGTCTCCTCGCTGCATTCGACGATGAAAGTCGCGGTCTCGGGCTCGAATTGGTAGGCGTGCGCCCACACCCAGCCGTGCTCGGTCTCCTCGAAGATGAAGGTGAAGGCGTCGTCGAACTTCTGGCGGGTGCCGAGCCAGACGAACTTGCACTTGCGGACGTCGATGTCGGGCTTGAAGACCTCGGCGAAGGCCGCGCGCGAGCGCGAATTCAGACCGTCGGCGGCGATCACCAGGTCGTGGCTTTCCATGAACGGCCGCGGATCGTCGATCTCCGTTTCGAACTTGAGCTCGATTCCGAGATCGCCGGCGCGCCGCTGCAGCAGCAGGAGCAGCCGCTTGCGGCCGATGCCGCAGAAGCCGTGGCCCGTAGAGACGGTGCGCACGCCCTTGTGGATCACAGCGATGTCGTCCCAGTAGGCGAAGTATTCCCGGATCCAGGCGGCGCTGACCGCGTCGTTGGCCGCGAGGTTGTCGAGCGTCTCGGCCGAGAGCACGACGCCCCAGCCGAACGTGTCGTCTGGCTTGTTGCGCTCGAACACCGTGATCTCGTGCCCGGGGTTGCGGCGCTTCATCGAGATGGCGAAGTAGAGGCCGGCGGGGCCGGCGCCGAGAACAGCAACCTTCACCTCAGCTCTCCTTCTGTCTTGCCGGACCGCGGGTCTCCAGGCCCGCTCATAGTCTTGATCATGAGCGGGCCTGGAGGCCCGCGGTCCGGCAAGATGACGATATACCCTTTAAGTATAAAGCTTCATATCTAAAATATCTAGTGCCCGCCCAGGTAGCTCGCGGTGACGCGCGGGTCGTGCATCAGGTCGGCGGCGGCGCCAGAATGGACGATCTCGCCAGTCTCCAGCACATAGCCGAAATCGGCCGTTTCCAAGGCGGCGCGGGCATTCTGCTCGACCAGCAGGATCGACACGCCGAGCTCGCGCAGGGAGGCGATGATTTTGAAGACCTCGCGGACGATGATCGGGGCGAGGCCGAGGCTCGGCTCATCGAGCATCAGTAGGCGCGGCTTGGCCATCAGGGCGCGGCCCAGCGCCAGCATCTGGCGCTCGCCGCCGGACAGGGTCGAGGCTTTCTGGTTGCGCCGTTCGTCCAGGCGCGGGAAGCGCTTGTAGACGTCGGCCAGCGACTGTTTCAGCCCTGCCGAATCGCGTCGTCGTGAATAGCCGCCGAGTAAAAGATTATCCGACACCGAGAGATCGCCGAACAGCTCGCGCGTCTCGGGCACCAGGCAGAAGCCGCGCTCGATGCGCGCCTCGACATCGAGCCGTCGCAGGTCGATCCCATCGAACGACATGCGGCCGCGCCACGGCAGCAGGCCGATCGCGGCACCCAGCAGCGTGGTCTTGCCGGCGCCGTTGGGGCCGATGACGGTGACGATCTGGCCGGGCTCGATGGCGAGCGAAACGCCGCGCACCGCCTCGACCTTGTCGTAGGCGACGGAGACCTGGTCGATCGATAGCAGCGCCATCTCACGCCACCCCGCCGAGATAGGCTTCCTGGACGCGCGGGTCGCTGCGCACGACGGCGGGCGTGCCCTCGCAGAGCTTGGCGCCGAAATCCATCACCACCGTGCGGTCGACCAAGCCCATGACGAAATCCATGTCGTGTTCGACCAGCAGGATGGAGAGGCCCTCGGCCCGCAGCGCTTCGAGGAGATGGGCGAGCTCGGCTTTCTCGGCTGAACGCAGGCCGGCGGCGGGTTCGTCTAGCACCAGCAGTGCGGGATCGGCCGCCAGCGCACGGGCTATTTCGAGCAGGCGCTGGTTGCCGAGCGGCAGGTTGCCGGCCAGCTCGAAGGCGCGGTCGGCCAGGCCGACACGTTGCAACTGCCGCATCGCCTCAGCCTGGGCCCGCGCTTCCTCGGCGCGGTCGAGGCGCAATACCCCGGCGAAGAAGCCGGAACTGGTGCGGCCGTAGGTCCCGAGCAGCACGGTGTCGAGCAAGGTCATGGTCTTGCGCAGCTTCACGTGCTGGAAGGTGCGGGCGATGCCGGCGCGGGCGATCTGGCGCTGGGCGTGGCGGCTGATGTCCTGCCCTAAAAAGCTGATCCGACCCTGGTTCAGCGGCAGCGCGCCGGTGATCAGGTTGAACATGGTGGTCTTGCCGGCACCGTTGGGGCCGATCAGCCCTAGAATCTCGCCGGCCTTGACCTCGAAGCTCACATTGTCGACGGCTAAAAGGCCGCCGAAGCGGCGGGTCGCACCGGCGATGGTCAGGATCGGTTGGCCGCGCTCGGGTTGCTGGCGATGCACGAGCGAGCCCGAAGCGAGGGGCGGGGTAGGCTGCACGCGCGGCAGCCAGCGCAGCGCGAGGGGCACGATGCCGGCCCGCGCCCGCTGCAGCACCAGGATGAACAGCACCGAGAACACGATGACTTCGAGCTGTCCCGAGGCACCCGGCGAGATCACCGGCAGCCAGTCCTGGATGCTGTTCTTGAGCAGGGTGACGACGGCCGCCCCCACGATCGCCCCCGAGAGGTAGGCCATGCCGCCGACCATCGCCATCAGCAGGTAGAGGATGCCGACGCTGACGTCGAAGGGCGCGGGGCTGACGAAGCGGCTCATATGGGCGTAGAGCCAGCCCGACAGGGCCGACAGCAGGGCCGCAATCACGAAGGTGATGAGTTTCACCCGGAACGGATTGATGCCCAGGCTCTCGGTCATGACCTGGCCGCCGCGCAGGGCGCGTACCGCCCGGCCCTCGCGCGAATCGAGCAGGTTGGCCGACAGCACCAGGGACACGATCACGAAAACCCAGATCAGGTAGTAGATGCTGTTGCTGCTGGAGAGCGCGTAGCCGCCAATGGAGATCGGCGGGATTTCGCTGATGCCGTTGTACTGGCCCAGCATGGGCACGTTGCCGAACAGGAAGTAGGTCGCCAGCCCCCAGGCGATGGTGCTGAGCGACAGGAAGTGGCCGCCCAGCCGCAGGGTCACGGCGCCGAGGATGGCGGCAACCAGCCCGGTGAGCACGACGCCTACGACCAGCCCGATCCACGGCGAATAGCCCGCCTTCACGGTGAGCCAGGCAGTGGCGTAGGCGGCAATGCCGACGAACGCAGCCTGGCCGAACGACAGCATGCCGCCGATGCCCGACAGCAGCACCAGGCCGAGCACGGCCAGCGCATAGATGCCGATGAAGTTCATGAGCGTGATGCTGAACGGGCTGAGCAGCGCCGGTGCGAGCGCCAGCAGCAGAACTCCGGCGGCCGCAACGAGGTGGAATTGCAGGCGCGTCATTCCTCGGCCTCTTCCTCCTCGGTGCCGGCGAAGGCGAGCGAGCGCCACAGCAGCACGGGAATGAGCAGGCTGAAGACCAGCACCTCCTTGTAGGCGCTCAGCCAGAACGAGGTGAAGCTTTCCAGCAGGCCGACCATGACAGCGCCCAGCGCCGTAACGGGATAGCTCACCATGGCGCCGATGATGGCGCCGACGAAGGCCTTCAGCCCGAGCAGGAAGCCCGAATCGTAGAAGATCGTCGTCACCGGCGCGATCAGCACGCCCGAGATGCCGGCGAGCAGCGACGCCAGCAGGTAGGCGATCGTGCCGGTCGAGGTCGGCCGGATGCCGACCAGGCGCGCGCCGACGCGGTTGACCGCCGTGGCGCGCAATGCCTTGCCCTGAATGGTGAACTCGAAATAGAGGAACAGCAGGCCGCAGAACACGATCGAGGCGGCCAGGATCAGCAGCATCTGGCCGTTGACGATGAGGCCCGCGACGTCGAACACAGCGTCGGTCAGCGGCTTGGTACGCACGCCTTCCGGGCCGAAGAACATCAGGCCGAGCCCGCTCAGCGCAAAATGCAAAGCCACCGCGACGGTGAGCAGCAGCAGGACCGAGGCATCGGCGATCGGCCGGAACACGATGCGATCGAGCAACGGGGCGATCGGCAGAACGAGGGCCAGCGACAGCACGATCCTGACCGGCATCGAGAACGTCGTGCCGGCCGCGAACCAGACCGCCGCGGCCGGTATCAGCGGCAGGACCAGATAAAACAGCAGGGCGCGCGGCAATCGATGGAACGCGCGGTTCCTGACGAGGGCGACCGCCTCGACCGCCGTCGCCAGCACCGCGAGCACCGCCACCAGGCCGACCGTGCCCGGTCGGCCTCCTGTTTCCAACGAGGCGAGACTGAGCGCGGTGAAGGCCGCGATATCGCCGAACGGCACGAAGATCACGCGCGTCACGGCGAAGATCAGCACTAGGCCGAGGCCAATCAGGACATAGATGGCCCCGCTGGCGATGCCGTCCATCGCCAGGATTGCCGCGATCTCGCCGTTCATCGTCTTAGGGCCATCGGCTCAGGGCTCGTACTTCCACTGGCCGTTGACCAGCCGCACCATCACCAGCGCGCGCTCGTCGACGCCGTAGCTGTCGCTGGGCTTGTAGTTGTAGATGGCGTGCGTGCCCACGAGGTCATTGGTGTTGAAGATCGCGTTCCTGAGTGCCACGCGGAACTCTGGTGTGCCGGGCTTGGCGCCCGTGGCCATCGCCCGCTTGGCGGCGTCGAGGAACACCAGCCAGGCATCGAAGGAGTAGGCCGAAAAGGCGTCCGATGTCGGCGAGCCGTTCGCCTTCTGGTAGGCGGCCCGGAAGTCCATGGAGATCTTCTTGCTGAAGTGCGTGTCGGGCAGCTGCTCGGCGACGACCACTGGACCGGCCGAGACCTGCACGCCCTCGACTGCCTTGCCGCCGACGCGGATGAAGTCGGTATTGAGCAATGCCGGCGTGCCATAGAGCGGCCCCTTGTAGCCGCGCTCGGCCAGCGCTAGCGGCGGCAGAGCGCCTTGGGTCGCGGCACCGCCCAGCAGCACGGCGTCGGGCTTGGTCGCCATCATCTTCAGCACCTGGCCCGTCACCGAGGTGTCGGTGCGCACATAGCGCTCGTTGGTCAGGATCTTCAGCCCATCCGCCTCGGCGGGCTTCTGCGCACCGTTGTAGACGAGGTCGCCCCAGGCGTCGGAGAAGCCGATATAGGCGAACTGCTTCACGCCATCGCGCTTCATGCGGTCGACCACCACCTTCACCATGAGGGTGGGCGGCTGCGGCATGACGATCGCCCAGCGGTCGCCGGCGTCGTTCGCCGCCACGCTGATGGGCGAGATCGCGATCATCGGCACTTTCAGCTCGTTGGCGATCGGCACCATCGCGCTGGTCGAGGCGGCCGTGGATGTGCCGATCAGCAGGTCGACCTTGTTCTCCTCGACGAGCTTGCGCGCGTTACGCGTCGCCGACGACGGATCGGAGCCGTCGTCGAGCTGGATCAGCTTGACCTTCTCAGCGCCCACGCTGCTCGCGTACTCGACGGCCGCCTTCATGCCGCGGTCGTAGAGCACCCCGATCGACGAGCCCGGCCCGCTCTGCGAGGTGATGAATCCGACCGTGATCTCGGCCTGCGCCGCCGTGGCAAACCCAAGAGAGGCGGCGACGACGGCCGCCGCGATGCTATTCTTCATCATTGTCTCCTTTTTCAGCCCTTATCCCCGTAGTGACATGATCGAACGCTCTTTCGTGCGTATCAAATCCGGACTTGTGCATGTCGCGGCCTGCGGCGCCGGACGGCCGATCCTGCTGCTGCACCAGACGCCGCGCTCCTGGGACGAGTATCGCGAGGTGCTGCCGCTCCTGGGCGCACGCTACCGTGCCATCGCCATGGATACCGTCGGTTTCGGCGATTCCGAGCCTCTGCCGGACGGCAGCGATTCCATCGAAGCCTGGGCGGCTGCGGCGCACGAAGTCCTGGCAGCGCTGGGCCACGCCCGCGCCGTCATCGCGGGCCATCATACCGGGGCGGCTGTCGCCGTTGAGATGGCGGCGTCGCAGCCCGAGCGGGTCGAGGCGCTGGTGCTGTCGGCCTGCCCTTATGTCGATGCGGCGCGGCGGGCGAGGGAGCCCGGCAAGCGCGTGATCGACGAGGTCGCCGCGCATCACGACGGCCGGCATCTCCAGGAACTGTGGGCGAGACGCCAGCCCTTCTATCCGGAAGGCCGTGGCGATCTTCTGGAACGCTTCATCGTCGATGCGCTGAAGGCGGGGCCGCGCGCCGCCGAAGGCCATCGCGTCGTCGGCCGCTATGTGATGGAACCGCGCCTGCCGTTGGTGCGCTGCCCGACTCTGGTGATCGCGCCCATGGCCGACCCGCATGCCCACCCGCACGCGCCCGCCGTCGCCGCCAGCATCGCCGGCAGCAAATTGATCGAGATCGAAGCCGGCACCGTGCCGCTTCCCGACCATATGCCGCACGCCTTCGCGGCTGCGATCGACCAGTTTCTGTCGAGCCATTGAAAGCCCGTCCCCCCAAGCCGAGATGTTTCAATCCTAAAGTTTCTCGAAAACGATCGTCAAGGCCACACCGCGATCGATTGACAGATAAAAGCTTCACTCCTTAAATATCTCCATTGCGATGAGGGACGCCCGATGGCTGAACGATCCTTCGCGAAAGAGGTAGAGGACCTAAGGCTCGGTGACGGGCAGGAGTTCCATGGCGAAGGCATCCTCGCCATCACCAAGGCCCTGCTGCAATCGGGCGTGGGCTATGTTGCAGGCTATCAGGGCGCGCCGATCTCGCATCTGATGGACGTGCTGTCCGATGCGCAGGACATCCTCAGCGACCTCGGCGTTCACTTCGAATCGAGCGCCAGCGAAGCGACGGCGGCAGCGACCCTCGCGGCCTCGGTCATGTATCCCATCCGCGGCGCCGTCACCTTCAAGTCGCCGGTCGGCACGAACGTTGCCTCGGATGCGCTTGCAAATCTGGCGTCGGGCGGCGTCACGGGCGGCGCTCTGATCATCGTCGGCGAGGATTACGGCGAAGGCTCCTCGATCATGCAGGAGCGCAGCCACGCCTACGCCATGAAATCGCAGGTCTGGCTGCTCGATCCGCGGCCCAACCTGGAAAGCATCGTGCGCTCGGTGGAGCTGGGCTTCGAGCTTTCGGAGGCGTCGAACACGCCGGTCATGCTGGAAGTGCGCATCCGCGCCTGTCACGTGCGCGGCAGCTTCCGCACCAAGGCCAACCAGCGGCCGACGATGAGCGTGAAGGACGCGCTCGAGGCGCCGCGGCGCGATACCGGCCGCGTCGTCCTGCCGCCAGCCTCCTACCTCCATGAGAAGGAGAAGATCGAGAAACGCTGGCCTGCCGCGGTGAAGTTCATCAAGGAGCGCGGCCTGAACGAGTTCGTGCCGGGCGACATCGGCGACGTCGGCATCATCCTGCAGGGTGGCATGTACAACGGCGTGCTGCGCGCCCTGCAGGGCCTGGGCCTGGCCGATGTCTGGGGCACCAGCCGCGTTCCGCTCTATGTCCTGAACGTCACCTACCCCCTGGTGCCGGACGAGGTCGCCGACTTCTGCCGCAACAAGCGCGCGGTGCTGCTGGTGGAAGAGGGGCAACCCGACTTCATCGAGCAGGCGCTGTCCAAGATCCTGCGCCAGGCGGGCATCGGCACGCCGCTCTCGGGCAAGGACGTCTTCCCCATGGCGGGCGAATACACCGCCCAGGTCATGGGCGATGCGGTCGGCGCCTTCGTGCGGCAGTGGATCCCCGATGTGCTGGCGCCGTCCGTGCGCGCCTCCAATGCGCCGCCGGCCCTGGAAGAGAAGCATGCCCGTGCGTTGGCCGAGGTTGTGCCGCCGCGTCCGCCCGGCTTCTGCACCGGCTGTCCCGAACGGCCGATCTTCGCCGCCATGAAGCTGGTCGAGCGCGAGCTGGGCCCGCACCACGTCGCGGCCGACATCGGCTGCCATCTGTTCGCGATTATGCCGCCGTTCAACATCGGCACGACCACCATGGGCTACGGCCTGGGACCAGCCTCGGCCTCGGCGTTCAACGTCAAGGCAGGCAAGCGCTCCATCGCCGTGATGGGCGATGGCGGCTTCTGGCACAACGGGCTGACCTCGGGCATCGGCAACGCCGTGTTCAACAAGAGCGACGGCGTGGTGCTGATCGTCGACAACCACTATTCGGCGGCAACCGGCGGCCAGGACCTGCTGTCGTCGCGCGCCGCCAACCGCTCGCGGTCGACGCGGCATGCCATCACCGAGGCCGTCAAGGGCATGGGCGTCGACTGGGTACGCCAGATCGACCGCACCTACGATGTCGCCCGCGTGCGCGACACCTTGAAGGAGGCGCTGACCACCGAGCAGGCCGGGCCGAAAGTGATCGTGGCGTCGTCGGAGTGCATGCTGAATCGCCAGCGCCGCGAGCGGCCGCTGTTCGCCAAGGCGGTGAAGGCGGGCGAGCGCATGGTGCGCCAGCGCTTCGGCGTCGATGAAGACGTCTGCACCGGCGATCACGCCTGCATCCGCCTTTCGGGCTGCCCCTCGCTCTCGGTCAAGCAGACCGCCGATCCCTTGAAGGACGATCCGGTCGCGGCGATCGACAATTCCTGCGTCGGCTGCGGCAATTGCGGCGACGTGGCTGAGGCGGCCGTGCTCTGCCCGTCCTTCTATCGCGCCGACATCATCATCAATCCCACCGGCTGGGACCGCTGGGTGGCGCAAATGCGCGCCGCCGTCATCGGCTTCTTCCAGCGCCTGCGCAGCCGCCGACGGCTGCGGCTGGCCTGAGGGCCGCGATGGACGCCGTTCTTTCCTTGCCGACCCTCGACACGCGACGGCCCACCGCCATCGCCGTGATGGCGATGGGCGGCCAGGGCGGCGGCGTGCTGGTCGACTGGATCGTGGCCCTCATCGAGGGGCAGGGCTGGCTGGTGCAGTCGACCTCGGTGCCTGGCGTCGCCCAGCGCACCGGCGCCACGATCTATTACGTCGAGGCCATCCAGTCCGACGGCTCGGGCCGCCGCCCCGTGCTGTCGCTGATGCCGGTGCCCGGCGAGGTCGACATCGTGATCGGGGCCGAGCTGATGGAGGCCGGCCGCGCCATGCAGCGCGGGCTGGTATCGCCCGATCGCACCACCCTGATCGCCTCCTCGCACCGCGCCTATGCGGTGAGCGAGAAGATCGCGTCCGGCGACGGCGCCGGCGATCCGGTCAAAGTCCATGAGGCGGCGCGTGCCGCCAGCAAGCAGTTCCTCGCCTTCGACATGGCGGCGATCGCCGAGCAGTCGGAGAGCGTGATCTCGGCCGCCTTGTTCGGCGCCTTGGCGGCTTCCGGTTCCCTGCCGTTCCCGCGCGCCGCCTATGAGGCGACCATTCGCGAAAAGGGCGTCGGCGTCGAGGCGAGCCTGCGCGCCTTCGGTCGCGCCTACGATGCGGCCGTCGAGGAGCTCAAGTCGCCGTCGCCTACACCACAGCGCAGCATCACCAGGAAAGAGTTTCCCGAGCTGAAGCCGCTCGGCGATGCCGGCTTCGACGCCCTGGTCGAGCGGGCGCGCAAGCTGCCCGAGTCGGTGCACGGCATGGTCGCGGCGGGCCTCGCGCGCGTCGTGGACTTCCAGGACGTCGCCTATGGGCGCGAGTATCTCGATCGCGTAGATGCCTTCGCCGAGTTCGGTGCCGAGGCGCTCACCTCGGCCGCGGCCAAGCAGATCGCGCGCGCCATGGCCTACGACGACGTGATCCGCGTCGCCGACCTCAAGACCCGCGATAGCCGTTTCGCGCGGATACGGGCCGAGGTGGCTGCCAGGCCCGACCAGATCGTCTATGCGACGGAGTTCATGCATCCGCGCATGGAGGAGGTATGCGGCACCCTGCCGGCCGGGCTCGGTCTCTGGATCGAAACGAGCCCGCGCGTGCTTGGCGTCCTGCGCCGCTTCGTCGATCACGGCCGACGGGTGCAGACCGGCACCATCGGTTGGTTCCTGACACTTTATCTTCTGGCGGGCCTGCGCCGTTTCCGCCGCGGCACGCTGCGCCACCGCCGCGAGCAGGCGCATATCGAGGCCTGGCTCGAGCGCGCGCGGACGGCGGCCCGTCGCGACGTGGCGCTGGCGGTTGAAATCCTCGAGGCGCGCCGCCTGGTAAAAGGCTACTCGGACACCCACGACGCGGGCGAGGCCAAGTTCTCGCGCCTGATGGCAATGGCCGAGAAGCTCGAAGGCCGCGCCGACGCGGCGGACTGGATGCGACGCCTGCGGCAGGCGGCACTCGCAGATGCCGAGGGACGTGCGCTCGGCGACACCATCAAGACCATCGAGAGCTTCCTATGATCAGCAAGTACCGTGGAAACCGGCAGGCGATCTCGGCGCTCGTGCGTGAGACCGAAGTCCATCGCGACGTCTATCTCGACCAGGAGCTGTTCGAGCTGGAGATGGAGCATCTCTTCGCCAACACCTGGATCTATGTTGGCCACGACAGCCAGGTGCCCAAGGTCGGCGACTACTACGCCACGACCATCGGCGCGCAGCCCGTCATCATGGTCCGCGATACCGCCGACAGCGTAAAGGTCCTGTACAATCGCTGCCCACACAAGGGCACGCGGCTGACCGGCGAGACCTGTGGCAATGTCGGCCGCTTCTTCCGCTGTCCTTACCATGCCTGGACCTTCCGCCTCGACGGCAGCCTGGCCGGCATCCCGCTGAAGAGCGGCTACGACAATACCGGATTTGCCGAGAGCCACGGCGCT
>NZ_BKAJ01000204.1 GCF_007992495.1 Reyranella soli | reverse complement strand
CCCGGCGGCCAGCTTGGCGAGCGGCTTCACCAAGCCGACCTGTTCGGGTTGATCTAGGGGCATCGACGGCGTCAGCGACGGCGCCACCGGCGGCGCCTGCATCAAGGGAATGGCGACCTGCAGGAACCCGATCCAACGTGGCGACGCCGCAGGACAATTAAGCGTTCCACAACATTGGCGGGATCAACCACAACTCAGTATGGGAGGATCAGAATGCTTGGGCAAAAATCTCTGAGATGCAGGGCAAGATGACGACCCAGCGGGTGCTTCCCTTGGATCAGGGCTCGCCCAAATTCGAAGCAACGTTCGAGATTTCGGGAATCATTCTCAACTATCCCGCTAAAGCGATGGTCACCTATTGGTCGACGATTCTGCCCAATGGAACGCTCTACGGTGAATGTCCCAATCAGGGAGTGGTGATGACGCAATCAGGCAACACCGCTACTTTCCGGGCTGCTGGCGCGGGTAAGTTCACCAATGCGGCGGGTGCTGCGTCTTTCAGAGGGGCCATCTATTACACGTCGACGTCAGAAGCGCTTGCAGCGCTGAATGGACTTGCCGTCGTGTATGAATGGGATGTTGACGAGAACGGCAAAGCGATCTTGACGGCTGGGAGTGGAAGTAAGCGGAATCGAAAACCGCCTGATGTCGCAAACGGACGGCGCAAGCCCAAGCGGGTAGCCGTGAAGTAATCGCAATCCCGAGAAGCGAACGAACCTGGGCGGGCATGGCCTTCTCCTGCGCTGTATTTTGCACAGCCTGCTTAGGCCCATTCGTCTCCGTGCTTTGGCTCTCATGATTGAGCACACATATAAGTCGTATGGTTAAGCGTTGGCGTTGCTCGACCGCGCCGTCATCATCGATCCAAATTATTCGTCAGCCTACGGACTTATGGCCGACTGCTGCCGGCACCGCGACCTTCTAATGATGGCCCCAGATGGTGAGGAGCTAGCGCGGGGTCTACAAACTGGCATGCGGGCCGTCGCAAGTGGCAGAGAATGCACTACTAGCGCGAGGCGGATTCGCCATCGCCGTTCTCGGCGGGCGTCCGGAAGATGGGGTGGTGCATCTTGAACGCGCGCTAGCGCTGAACCCAAACTCTCTTATAACGCCGCGACCAGCCAAGCGAAGAAGTAGTTTCGATTTTTGTCTGCAGAGTCCTTGATAACGTCGAACAGTCGCTTACGCTCGGCTACGGCACTTGCCGCTACGAGAACGCTCTCGTGCTTGCTTTTTTCCGATGCAGCTTGTGTTCGCGTCCTCGAGTTGCTTCAACCGGCGCATCTCGGTCGGCAGCAGCCCATCTTACTGTCTCCCAGTTGAAAAGGCCGCCTGGCTGATCCCGGCCTTGCGGCAGATCTCCACTACCGAATCCCGTCGTGACCCTGCTTCCGGATAAAGGCCTTCTGCGCCTCCGAAAACTGCGATGCCCTCATCGTCCTCCGCTCCGCTCCTCTCCCAGCCCCTTGAAACGACCTGAAAACTCTAGCCTTCAGGGATCAGAGCAGCCTGCTTCTGGAGCTCTTCGAAGACGTCGCTTGTCCAAGCGGACGAGCGGATCTATTTGTCTAACGCTTGAACAATCAAGCAACATCAAGCTCGACCCATAGTTTGGGCCTATGTTTGACTCGTTTGATTGAGCCCGACGGTTTCGCAAACCGGGGAGCGATGGAAGGTGACGACTGCACCCATTCGTCGTCGGCGCGAATGACCCGCCCGGCGGAGCGGCGTTCGAGCTCGTCGAGTATGGGCTTGAAGGGCATGGCGCCCCATTTGACTCTTTGGGCGTCGTTCTGGTTCGTCGGGACGAAAGCCGACAGGTCAGCCTGAGTCATGAGCTCGAGTCCTTTCTGCTTGAGCGTCGCGTTCTCGCTGCCGTGATGGCCGACCTTATAGTAGACGGTGCGTGCCAACAGGTCGGGACCGGTCACCGTCTTGCCGTCGACCTGCCATTTGAGATCCTTCCAGCCTAGCCAGTTGCCGACCTGCGCGTCGCCGGTGAACAGAAGGATGCGCCCGGTATCGACAAACTCGAAGGCGAGCACCAAGCTGGTGTTATTGGTCTTGGCGTCGAGCTGCATGCCAAGTCCGGCGCCGGCCATCAGCCAATCGAGATCGATGCGGCGCCAGTCTTGGTTGCTGTATGTGCAACCAGGTCCCCTTGCGGGTCCGAGATAGTGGTCGGTCACTAGCTTGGCGACATCGGGTTCGAGGTTGGCCAGCGCTCCCGCTGCGTTCGGGCCGGTGAGCTCGGACAACGGCAGGCCAACGACTCCGTCGAACGGGGCGGCATAGTCGTCGGCGAGGCCGAGCGCTCCGTCTCTTACGGCGAAGCCATTAAGAAGAGCCTGTGCGATGGGCGAACCTCCGTCCGCCAAGCCATACATTTCGCTCGCCCGCTCCACGACCTTAATAAGGGCCGGATCGCGCGGTGGTCCCAACACGTAGACGCGCAAGTTGGGCAGGCCTGCGATCTCGATCGGGCGATCCGTCGGCTCGAAATAGCGCACATCCTTGGGAGCGAGCGCCACGAGGTGATCGCGCATGGCCCGCACCCTGTCGCCTTTGGCGCCGAACTGAAATTCCAGCAACGGTGCCAGCCCTCGGCGCACCATGCCGAGGCTGGGCGTCAGGCTTCTCTCGGCAAGGCCAAGTGCGTCACTTGCCAATTGGAGGGCGGTGAAACCCTGGTCCTTGTATTTGTCGAGCTCGCCGGCCTGCTTGTCGGCGGGATCCTCTGTCCAGCCCATCCAGATTTCACCGACTGTAAACTTGGCAAATTTGTCGGCGGCGCTGCTGAAGCCAGACAGATGATCAGCGTGCTCGTGAGTGGCAACGATGACATCCAGATGGCTTCCGGTCTCTTCCGCGATATCAGCGACAATCTCGTCGATCTTGTTTGAGCCACCGGGAACGGAAGTGTGGACGCCGCAATCGATCAGCATCCGGAAGGCACTGCCGTCCACACGCGTAAACGTTAGCAGATGACAGTCGCCGATGCCCTGGCAGTAGTGGCGGATGGTGACTTGCGACTGGGTCATGTTCTGCTCCGTCACTGCAGGTCGCGGTCGTGCATCAACGCGAATGGTTCAGCCGACATCCCCATCGAGTCGCGGCCCTGGAAATAGAGGGCACGCAATGCCGAAACGGGTGCGCCGGAGACGGTCTCCCGTTGACGGCGCAGTCGGCTCTGGCTGCTGCTGTTCTTGACGACGATGTAGCGGATCTCTGGCTTGCGCCGGCCCTGGCGCGGGTCGATGATCAGGGTCGCGCCGCCGCGGAACCAAAACCAGCCGTTCGCAATGTCCTTGCCGTCGACCGGCTCCGGACGGCGCTGAGTCACGACGACGATGAGGTCGACGTTGACCGTGCCGTCGGGAAGGATGCGGCGGGCCGGTCGGACACTGAAGACATCGAACGTGCTATCGGGCGCGGTCACAGGCCGCACGACCTCAGCCTTGCTGTTGTAGCGCGAGATGCCAGGCAGTAGCCCGAACTGGGCGTACACAGCCGGGGCCTGCGCGAACACCTTCTTCAGCCGGCGCCACACCGCCCAACGATTCTTCTCGTTCAGCGCGAAAATCTGCGAGCGGTCGAGATCTCGATTGAGGTTGAAATCGACGTCCTCGAGGACTGTGTGCAGCCACTCCGGGTGGGGATCCTCGAGCGTGTTCCAGGCGAGTGTTTCCACCGATACTGTGCGGATCTCCGGTGGCAGGATACCGCGGCGGCGGAACGCCTCCATGAAGGCGACGCGCTGGCCGTCGCGGTCCTCCGGCATGATGTCGCGATCGGCAGTGATCAGCGCACGCAGATATTCTGGTAAGGTAATGTCAACCGACGGGCAGTAATCGAGTGCCCGGATGCACATTTGTAGCACGTAGGACGCCGTCTTGCAGGTCTCGTCTGTGAGCCGGTCCACCAGATCGGACTGGAGAGCGCCGCGCGGGAGTATACCGCTGCCGCCGGTCGCCACCCGGATCAGTCCTTCGGTGCGGCGAGCGACGATTCGCAGGAAGGCCTCGTAGACGGCGTACACCAGGATCGACCCGAGGTCGTGCGGCTCCCGGGTATCCTCGTAGCGCAGTTTTTGCTGGTCGGCGTAGTTGCGCAGCGGCCCGCGCTTGTTGAGGCCTTCGCCGAATTGCTTGGCCAGTCCGGCGAGCAGGTTGGACGCGGCGGCATTTCCGCGGGCACGGGCGATCTCAAAGCGAACCAGCTCCCTGATGTTGAAATGCTGGAATAGGGCGACGATATCGGCAAACGCTTCGTGGAACGCCGGAACGTCGGGGTTGGAAGCTTCCTCGAACCGACGATGCAGCCCATCGAGCAGGGCGTGAGACATCTCGTGGGCGATGATGTCGCTGGACAGACAGGAGAACACCATCGAGCCAGGCGTTGTCATGTCGTCATGGCTCGACTCGGAGGGGAAGTAGCCGAACAGGATCGCCTTCTTGTCCGGGCTGTAGTAGGCGTTATCGGTGCGCAGCGCGTGCGGGTAGAGCCGCAGCCGCCGCACCTCCTGGAAATCGTACTTGCCTTCGGCGTCTATAGTTCGGCGCGGCGCCCAGAGCGCAGGTCGCCCAAGTGCCCGCTCGAAATGCTCAATGGTGGTCATTGCCACCGCATAGACCATTTGCTGATGGAACTGTGGATTGCCCTCCGACGGCGGCAGGCCATCCTGCGCCAACAGGCTCCGCTTGTTAAGGTCGACGGGTTCGTAGATGCGGTCTGACGCGGGGTCGACATCGACCACCTCGAGATACTCACCAACCGGTCCGGGCCGCAGCGGCTCGGTACTTTCCGGCTCGTCGTCCCAGCGCACCGACAACGTCGTCTCATTGACCATAACCGAGTCGAAGCTTTTGGCGACGCTTGGATCGAGAGCGTAGACGCGCAGGCGCCGCCGCGGCGGTGACGGCTCCTTGACCGTGCGTCGCACGACGGGCTTTTGCGGCACAACCTGCACGCCCGGTGGGGCACTGCGCTGTAAGGCTCGCTCGAGGACGCGGCGCAGTGGCGCCGATGGGCCGCCTTGGTCCAGCGCTACCTCGAGGTAACGCCGACACGCATTCTCGGGAATGCGATCGAGTGGCAGATCGAGGTCGGGGATGACTTCATCAACGGCGGCGACGGATTGCGCCATCTGGGTCAATTCGAGCGCCAGCATCTGCCGCCGGCCATTGCTACCCTGGGCGGTGAGCCCGAAATCCGTGCCGAACAGCAGGTCGAGCCAAGCCCAGGTCGCTTTGGCGGGCGGCAGTCGCTTGAGGTCCGCCTCATGTAGCGGCGCTTTCTGCAGTGCCGCAAAGGCCTTCAGCACGCCTTGCCCGATTTTTTCCCGGGTCTCAGGCGCGCCCATTTTCGCCGTCGTTTTCTGCGCCGACGCGAATAGAGAATGCCGCACCGCCTCGACGCGCATCCAGGGGGCCGAATACTGGCGAACGATGTCCCAATATTCAGCTAGCCAGAGGGCCGCCGCAGCAGCGATCTGCGGTGTCGCCGACGACGTGCCGGCGCCATCCATGTCGACAATGTTGGCGCAATCGATCTGAGCCCATGGCACGTTCGGCGTATAAGCGCCGAGCGCGGTCTCCATCTTGGAAGCCGGCCCGTAGTTGCCCTGCATCGTGCCCAGATCGAGACCGGCATAAGCGGCGCCGTCGGCCATCAGGCCGCAGGCAGCGAGCACCCGGTTGTAACGGGCCGGAAAGACGATGGACTTGGGCGGAAACGGCACGCCGGCGAAGTTGTTGCCAGCCGCCGTCACCATGACGACACCGGCGTCGTAAGCAAGGTTCACCGCGTCAGCGAGCGCTTGAGAGGCAAGCCCGCCCATGCTCATCGACAGGACGTGCGCCCCCTTCTGTCGCGCGTAGCTGAAGCCCTGCACCATGGTGCCGGTAGTGAAACGCGCGACAAAGTTGGCGATGCGCACGGGAATAATCTGGGCAAGTGGTGCCCCGCCCACGTAATCATTGAAACCGGGCCAGCTTGGGCTCGTGCCGTTCAATTTATTGCCCGCCAGCAGGCTGAGTGTGCCGGTCCCATGGCCGCGGTTGCGTAGCAACTTCATGTCAGTTGGTGTACGATCTGATGCATCGTTCGGCGGATCGCCCTCGACGAAGCTGCGCTGCCAGTCCTTGCGTAGATTCTGGGGCAGAGTGATGTGACCAGGATCGTAGCCCGTATCGAGATGGGCGATGATGATCTTGTCGAGCTTGTCACCGACGCGCTTGCGCGCCTGGGCAAGCTCGCTGTAGGAACTACCGAAGTTCCAGGCCACGCCTTTCGCTGTCGCGCGGCCTCCCTGCATGTTTTGGTCGTCAAAGGCGCAGAAGGCCGCTTCATCGGCGGCCTTCTCGCTGGGCGTAGGAAGCCAGGGCTGCGGGACATCAGGCTCGACTGCCTCGACACCGCTGACACCCGCTGCCGCGAAGGGCTGGCCCGGTGACAACAAGGCATGCGCCTGGTCCCAAGCCGTGGCAGTCTCGATAGAGCCGAGCTGGACTCGCAACCAAGTCGACCGGCCCGTTGGGGCAAGCCCCAATCCAGCATCGCCGGGGCGTGGCGGAACCTCGAGGATCGGCTCAACGGAAACGGCCCTTGCGCCGAATGATCGCTCGGCTGCCAGCCGAAAAGCCTGGCCGTCACCCCGGACCTTGACGAGCACGCCCGCCATCAACGCCCCCCATCGTAGCTCGTTCGCCAATAGTGTACGGCGCGACGGCCTGCCATGCAACTAATAGTATTCAAGCCGATGGCTTTCGACGCTCTAGCGGGAATTCCAATAGGTTGAAAGCATATATGGGATACACGCTTGCGCTGCCATCCCAAGGCTCGCAAACTCACGACTCGTCAAGAGGAGGGGTATGTGGGCGAGCCGATCGAGAATTTCGTAACAATAGTAAAATCATTTCGCGGCGTCGAACGCTCGGTCCTTGTATCACGAAACGACGGGCCGCCGGTGATCATCCTGCACGAGATCTTCGGGATGAGAGTTGCGGTGGTCGCTTTCGCCGAGATGATCCGGGAGGCAGGCTTTCGCATCTATATGCCGGTCCTGTTCGGCTCGACGCGTCCGAAGGAAGGCCAGCGCGGCAAGGCAAGGGGCGCGGCCGAGTTCCTCTGTGTCATGAGGCAATTTCGCGTTTTCTCCGCTAACGAGCCCGGCCCTTGGGCCGACTGGCTGCGCGATCTTGTCGACTGGGCCTGCGCCGAGTCCGGCCACGCCAAGGCCGGCGTCGTCGGCCTGTGCCTGACCGGCAACTTCGCGCTCTCCATGGCCGCCAGCGCCCGAGTTGGCGCTGCGGTTATGGGCGAACCGTCTTTACCGTTCGTCGGTGAAGGCCTGCATATCACGAAATCCGAACTCGCGACTGTCAAGGCAAGGGCCGCCCAAGGCCTCGAAGTACGCGGCTACCGCTACTCGACGGACACGCTGTGCCGCGCCAGCCTCTTCGCGAGGCTCGAAGCTGAGCTCGGCACGGGGTTCAGTGGGGAGAGTATAGAGGTGGCCGAGAAGCTGCACAGCGTCTTCACGGAAGATCTGCGCGATTCCCAGGGCCGGCTGCGACACAATAAAATCCGGGAAGTCATCCAGTTCTTCGAGCGTCTGCTGGCTCCGTGACGGTCTGCGCGGTATCCAGCTGCCAGAAAGCGGCAAAGAAAGTTGAATTTGTGAAGTACCGCCAGAGCGCAGGCGTGTCGGTAGTCTGAGCATTGCCAGCATTGCTTTGCCAAGCCCGTCCCAACATTCACTACAAACAAAGGTTGCAGTCGGATACCAATGAAAGTTCACCGCGTGCTCACTCCATTGAGTAGAGCTTGTACCTGCTCGCATGGTGAGAGGGATCTTTGCAGCCCGTTGCGTCGGAGGCCGAGAAAACAATGCGAGCACCAATGGGGGTAGTTCTTGGGTCCGTATTGTCACTGGCTATAGGTGCCTGTGACGGGACCATTTTTCGGACTTTTGATCTCAAGTCAGGGCAAAGCCTTAGTGTCGATGCTAGGCAACGCCTTGTCCTGGTTGGAAATCGTCAAGTCGGGCACTCGCCACCAACGCAAGTAGTCTGCACCGAGCCCAGTCCCGACGCTCTCGTCGCTAAAGCTGCTGCTATCGCTGCCAGCGCCACCAGCCCTGAGGTGGCTGCCAGCCTAGGCGGGGCCTTTTCTGAATCCGCGGCGAGTATAGGGGTTCGCACACCCACCATCCAACTGTTACGCGATGGGCTGTTCAGAGCTTGCGAGGCGTTCCTGAACGGCGCGATCGACAAGGAGGAGTATAATATAATCGTATTCAACTACGACCGGATCATGACGGCTCTGATAATCGTTGACGCGATCGGCGCCTTCAAACTCGCCCCCACAGTGGCCATTACTGCCGGGGGCGTAAATGTTGACTCTGCTGGAAAAACAACGACGAGCTTCAGCAAGTCGCAAAAGGGCGACGATGACGCCGACAAGTCAACCTCGGGCTCTCGGGCGAGTGAGGCGTCAGGCAAGGCGGGGGCTCAACCAGGAAGCATGCAGATCGGCACCATCACCGGAGGATATTCGGTCGATGCCCAAGCGGCGGCGGCGGTAAAGGATGTCTTGTTGCGCGTCGCGGATCTAATGCTCGTCAACGACGCACGCTATGGGTTTTGCGTGACGCCGCCAGCGCGCGAAACTCTCCAAGTTAGAAATGACTACTTCCGTTCTATCTGCCGCTCAATTGACGGCATCGTCGCCGAGCGGGTTAGCGCGGCGAGGCTTGCGAACCAGATGCGCGAGCGCTGTGTTCGCGCGCCGACCATGGAGGTCTGCAAACGCCTGAGCTGGAACTAGACTAGCAATGGCCACGCGTTTTCATCCTTGCCACCGCGTAGGCCGTTTCTGGTCGCGACCGCGGTCGGCGGTAGGCGAGCGTCGGCGCACTGAGCAGGCTAGTGATCCATGAAGACTAACGTCGTTTGTAGGTTGCCGGTCGAAGCCGGCCCCGTGAGGATCCAAGCCGTCGCTTCTGTCGAAATTTCCCCAACGTCAGCGCAAAGTTCCGGTTCGGTAGGGAGCGCCACGTCGATGTAGACGTTGGTGTGAGAGCAAATAGCGAACGGCTCCGCGAGATCCGGTTTCGAGTCTTGAGGCTCGTTGCCGAGAGCGAGGCCTTGCCGGCGCAACGCGAACTTTAAGAAGGCGCGTCTAACTAAGGATTAATGTGAGTGCCCGGGGCTCATACGCCAGGCGGCCACCAACTAGGGCCTTTATCAAATCCTCGATTTTCCCCAAGCGCGAATCTATGCGGACAAGCCACCCGGGTGCGCGGCCGCAGGGGATGTTACCAGACTTCTCGCGATGGGAGTGCGGTACCGCTGGTACTGCATGCATTGCAGTCGCAAGCAACAATTTATGCGTTGCTTGTGTAATTTCGGCTGATGATCTCGCGGAATGCGAGCATTTCACTTCGTTAGGTCGCCTAAGAACGCCTAGGCGATTGGAAGACAGCGAGGATGCCCAAAGGCGCCTTCCTGTATCTCGCACCTCGGATACCAACTCGGCACGACATGGTCATGGCGCGGTTGCGCGCTCAGCGATAAGGCTGGACACGCATGGCAACTACTAATCGGAACCGGCCCGGCAGCAGTACCGAGCTTGGCTCGGACCGGTTGATGGCCACGACTTGGTCTGGTCGCGCGGCTTGAATATCATCCCGGCCACCACTACTGGCATTGCCACGCTAAGACAGCGAAGCTCGAAGATGTGACGCGCGGCGTCGTCAAGGAAAGCGCTGACCGAGAGCGGTAATCTTGTGTGATGTTTGAAACAAGTTTGATGTGACTGGGGCAAACGCTATCGGGTTTGCTTTTCGCGTTTTAATGTTGACGCTGGTCAAGCGGGGCCCTCGTATGAATAAGGATGCTTTCTGTAAGGCATTCTGCGATGGCCTTCGATGGGAGAAGGTGCCAGCAGGCCATCTCGTGACGACACCGTTCCGTCTCAGGGACGGTGACCCCATCCAGTTCTATGTCATCGAAACGGCCCCACGCAGCAGGAAGTATCGTATCGAAGATGACGGCACGAGTGTATCGGCGCTAAAAGCGAGCGGCCTTGATCTTGCTCGAGAACAGCGTTTATCAGCCTACGATACGATGCTTGCCGAGTACGGGATCCAACGCGATGGAGATACGCTGGCCCTACGAACGAGCAGCCTGCCTGAAAAGGAGCTGCCTGGGGCAGCGCTCAAGTTTGTGGCCCTGCTGCTACGCATTCAGGACCTTCAGTTGATGGCTCCGAGGATCGTACATTCAACATCAGGGAAGACGCAATCAAGGCGATGGACGCGCTCATCAAGTTAGAGCGCGTCCTCAACACCAGGCCTGCATACATCCAATAAGCGATGGGCGTGCGGTGTCCGGTCGTAAGTTTGTCAACCGCCACCTTGCAGCCGACGCAACGCTGAAATTGAGGGAGTGGGAAATCAAGGACCTCCAACTAGGGCAAGTTCGCCAAGGCTAGCACCCCGATTGATGGCTACTCGCTGGCCTTAAGCTGCGACGGAACGTCGGCCTCGGCGATGGGCGCAAAGCCTTGCTCGGCTGTCTGCGACTTGAGCCGGTCGCGGCGGGGGTTCCGCTGGCAGCCAGACATTGACCTTGTTGCGGTCCGGCGTCCCGGCTTTGCCCTTCACGACGTGGCCATTGGAGGCCAGCGCGGCGAGCGTCTGCCTGACCGTCGTCGCCTTGGCATCTTCGGCCTCTGCGATGACATCGGCCGCGCCTTTGGTCTCGCTGTAGCTATTCGTCCGCAGCGGTGCGCCCGCATCGGCAGCGGCGATGATGTGCGTTGGCGCGGCGACGCGAGCCGGAAGCCCTATGGCGCGCCACTCAAGATTGAGCGTGTACGGCACCATGATAAGCTGCATTTCATCGATCGTGCCGCCGACCTCCTCGACCACTCGCAACGGCCCGGCACTCACTGATGGAGATGGCATAGCGGTCGTCGCGCTCGGGTTCGAATTCAATCCGGGCGGCAGACACAGACATAGGCACAGACACGGCGTCAGCAGACATAGCGGCAACTCCAGGATGCGCAAAAGCGCGCCACGATGCTTGCGGTTTTGGGGATGTGGCGATGCTCTGGTCGGCAGCGGTCTGGTCTGGGCCAGGAGCCGCTATGTAAGTCTTGAATTGGTGAACAAGCCCACGAAATTCAAGTGCAACGGAAGCGAGACACTCTGAGGCTGAAGCCCCCTGTCCTCTTGACGCAGCGAGTGTGGTCTGTCGAGCAAGGGAACAGTGCTGTATGTGCAAGTCCCGCATCGAGTGCAGCGACCCTAGAATTGTCGAGATTTGGAGTGACTTCTGCTATTTGCTGACTGGTGCCCGGCCTAAGCTGACCATTGAGCGCGGCATCTTCCCATACTGGACGGGTCCAGGACGCCTGTGTGGCTTTGCTCATTGAAGGCGGCTTCGAGGGCGTAAAATTACACCGCTCGACTTAGAACCCAGTCCGACTGGCTACTAATGCCGCGCGCCCAGCTTTACCGCGCCGCCCCGGTGCCGCTAGGGTCGCCAGCTTGACGCCGCTTACCGACCACGGGAGTATGGTAGTCAAGTAGTACCCCGTGTAAGATTAGTGACCGAAAGGTGTAGTTGAGTATACTCGTCATTGCGGGGAAGTGGCATGAGCTCTAAGCCAAAGACCAGACCGGCGACGCATCAACAACTTTTGGACAATCTCATCGAGGATATGGAAGGGGATGCGCTTAGCTTTTACACACGATCGGCATGGATCAACTTTTGGCTCTGGCACCTATTCGCCGGCCTCGGGTTCCTGAGTTCAGTTGGGGCGATCCTCGCGGCAGCCCTTATCAACGATGCAGCCTACAAAGATGTCGGCAGAACGTTGCTAATTGTAATACCCACGGTCGGAACCCTGTCGGCTGGCCTGCTTCACCTGTTCAAGTTCCGGGAAAAGGAGCGCTTACGAGAAGAAGGTCGCATAGAACTATGCGACATTATCGACAATGCGAGGAGTATGAGCATATCGGGGCAGAACGAGGACGAGCACAAAAAGCACTATCACACTATCCGCGAGCGGTTCAGGCAACTCGAGCTTTCGCAAAGCACTAGCGACTCCAAGCTGAAATCGGACGATCTTTCCAAGGTTCGTACTTAGAGGACACCTGGGAGCGCCCGCCGTTATCGTCGGCGTTTGCTGCTGCCTCCGCAGAAATACTCCGATACCTCCAAGAACTCCGATCTGCGCGTGGTCACCCATGGCCCGCCCTCTAACACACTAAAGCGGCACTGAATCAGAGCTGGCGGACACCCGACTGCAGGAGCAAATAGGCGCTTGTTCATGTCCTCATGCTAGCGAGGGTCTGCGCGTTGTAACGCTACGCCCGAGCCGCCGGTGCCGACCGAATGAAACGGTGCAAGGTGTCGCAACTAAGGGAAGTTTCGTGCCTCCGTGGGTCGCCCTTAAAGCTCGTAGAGTTTAGTACTACCCTGCACGACCTTGGCTTAACAGCCACGAGATAGACGTCGCCGGTGGGCGCAGACGCTCGCGGTAATTCGACGTTGGCAAACTTTTCCCTATTACCTTCTCTGCGAAGGACGCCTTTCAGAGAAATTATCTTACTCTTGCCTGGATCAATAACCCGGAGCGACGCTTCACTCGGTTCTGCTACTGACAGGTCCATATAGAAGGCGACGCCTCCATCGTCTTCAAGAACACCGATCATTCCGTCAGCGCCGATTGAGCCGGGCCGAACACCCAGATTCGACACGAGAAAGTTGAGGCGTGTATTAGCATCGCCTTGAAATGCGACGACCAAATCGGATGTCTTCTCCGTCAATGCTTCGTGTACAACTGGGACCGCCGCCGTTAGTACCGAAACTAGGGCAACGGATAGAGAAAGAATTGTAGAACTAACCCCCAAACGAATCTTCCAGTTTTGGTCCGAATTGCAATGCAAACACCTCTGTGCTGTTTGATGAATTGGTTCAGCACATACCTTGCAGCGTTTTGTGCCGGGTGGCAGCTCTCCCAAATGGATTTGGGCCATGTCACCTCCGTCTAAAGCGTCTTGATTGTCAGCAAAGGGAGGCGTGTCGTGGCGCTACTCGTTGTCCACGAGACTAATCGCGTCCTCCAAGTTTTGACGTGCGCATACCCAGCCGCCTTTCAACTTTTCACAGGACAGGCGCACCCAGCCTTTTGCACTCGAGCAATTTCCGTCGAAGCGGACATACGCAATAGCGGTATCCGGAAGACCACCATCTCGACTTCCTGCGAACTTCGCTGTGGGAGGTGTGTTCTTAGGACAATTCTGGACCGCCTTCTTTTGGATGGCATCGACCAACTTATGAGCAGCCTGTTCAGGCAACTCAGCGTACGCGGCGGATGATAGCAAAACGGCAAGACTGGCGAGCAAGGACGCCTTAACCATCAGCTTTCTCCCTATGAGGCAGCCTTCGATGCTAAGCTCCTCTTCCCTTTATCACAATTGTCCTTGTACACGTAAGAGTTGATTGCGACGTAACCAAACCGTGCGCAAAGCGCTGCGCGGCGGCTGCGAACCGAGGGTGTCCGAACGGCTCTTGAAGCGATGTTGGACGTTGCCAGCGACAAGAAGGCGATGGCCAGTGCGCGCTACCTGCGCTGTCGGCCTAATGAGCGCTGCTGGTTAAATGTCTCCGAAAGCCACCGACGAAGATGACGACACGGAAAACGGGCTCGACAAAGCGACTGCTGCTCAGCTGGAAGAGGTACTGCGCGGTAGTCGGGCAAGGAACAGACGCTCGCGAAGATGATTGCCGGAGCCGCCGAGGGAGAAGACGAGGACGACGTTTGCTCGGGCGGCCCTGGCGCTCTCGACTGAGGCGCCCGCTGGGGCGTTTTTCTTGTTTTCGGGCCGTGGGAAGCTAATCTTCAGTTGCCCGTAGAATTCTGAGCTTGAGCTGCCCGCCGGCGACGCCGGAACGCCAGCCCCGAACGCGGCGAGCGCCATACTGGGTTCTGGAGACCCCGAGATGGAACGCGAGCCAGCAGAATATGGTATTGCGGTAGAGTTCTGCCTCCTCAATCAGACGCCGAGCGGGTGCCCGAGGAAGGTCGCCAATTTGCCAACGAGATCGACCATCACGACTCCCGTATCGCCTGCTTTCTTTGCCACCGACAGTAGCCCATCTGCAGCACGGAGCCACACAGGCCTGCTGGGCGTCGGAGACATCGCCTCTTCGGCAAGATCTTTAAGATCTTTGGCGGCAAGCGCGGCGTCCTTTTGAGAAAGGCGGCTTGTCAGGTTTTTCGTCGCCTCGTGCAACGCATCGAGCACATCTTTTATGTCTTGCGGCGCCGCACTCTGCTTGACCGCGATCTGCGACTTCTCGATCGTCTGGGCCGCGACGACAGTGGAGTTAATGACTGGGCCCTGAAATACTAGTTTCGACATGTATATCTTCTCCTCCTTCGGGGGTGACTCGGCGTAGCCGAGAACGGAAGTGACGACCTGGAACGCCGCAAGCGCCTGCTCAAGGGCGCTCTCGAGAGGAATCAGGCGGTCTAAAGCGCCTGCGATGTTTTGACGAGCCTGGTCGCTTCGCCCCGTCAGCAAATAGCGCACGATGACCTGTGACTCGTTCGTCAACGCATAGCCGAGGGAGTCCATAGCCGAGAAGACATCGCCGTCGGCGTTGGCCAAGCGATCAAAAGTCTCGTCAATGTCTTTCAACGCCTTCGCAGTGAGCTCTGTTGCTAGACCCTCCCGAAGGCCACCCACGCGGGTATAGCGCCGGCCGATCCGGTGACAGTGGCCTCGTCCATTGCGGATCTGCTGCGCCAGCGTGCCGTAAGCAAGTCCTGCAAATACTTGCGCCTCCGGCCCGCCAGGGGCGGCACCAGCGGTGATGAAGCGCTCTACCGCACTCTTGACTACTCGATACGTTCTGCTGATTTCGTCAAGGGTCTCGCGGAGTGGCCGCGATCGCTCTTCATCGCCCGACAGCGCGTCTCCGATTTGAGCGATTTTGTCGGCAAGGGACTGGAGTTCCGCGATCCCCGAAGCGGCAGAGTGAACTTGGTCGGTGTCGAGTTTCCAGACGTACAGATCGCTTACACGGGTCGCGATCAGTACGCGAAGATGGTCGATCAAGCGATTGAACTCGGCCGATGCGTCACCGGCCCAGCCGGCAAGATCGAAATAGCCCGCTCCGTCGTCAGGAGGAACTGGTGCCACAGCGCCCAAATTCACGTAGACGAGCTGGCCCTCCTTAGCAAAGCGAGTCGAGTCGAACTGTTTCGAGTCAGGCCAACCTTGCGCGCCACTTGGCACCAGTAGTGCAGCTGCATCGGCTTCTTGAGCATAGGATGGATGACCGCCGATGTCCGGACCCCGAACAACCGTCAAACCGTTGGCTGCAATCTTGTGGAGAAGGAGATCGAGCGCAGACTCCTGGGCGCCAGCCCCCATCACCAGGACATGTCCCTCGTCCATAGCTCCTCCGCCGGCGGTAGGGGCACAACGGCCCTCAGATAAGCTCAATGCCGAAGTGCGGACGCCCGAAACGCGAGCAAAAATGAACTCAGGTCGGCGGTCATTATATAATGTTTCGGCTTTGCAATCAGCTGGCAGGAGTAGCGAGTTCCGGTAGCTATTGGGTGCTAATCGCCCTCGGCGCCACAGCAACCATTTCCGCGCCAAGTTGATCGGCGATCGATCTAAAAGGCTTTAAAATCCTAGGTATGCCCGCGTAGGTGCGCTTGAAGCGGAGCGACGCCCGCCGGCGTCCATTCGCCGCGCCCAGACGCAGTAGGCACGCCCTCCTCGCTGAGTGCGCGCGCCAAGCCGCGCAGGCCTGTTGCGCCGTCGTCCTTGAGGCGGGCGATGACTGGTGCCAGCGACTGAGCATGCAACCCAGCCGCCAGCGTCCGTGCGGCCCTGGCCTTCGCCAGATCCTTCGCAGTACCTCGGCGGCCCCGAAACCCGCCCAGATTTTTGCCACGTGCTTTGGCGGTCGCCAAGCGCGGCCTTCGTGCGGGCTGATATTAGGCCCGCCTCTAGCTCGGCCACAGCCATCATGGCGCATGTCCAAGGCGAAAGCCCAAAGGCGCACGTGCCTGATTCACATGCAGGTGTTTCAACCCCCGGGATCTTCGACGCTTGAAACCGTCGAATTTCCGGCCACCGACATGTGAGGACTAGGCTATGACCGTAATCACTTTCAGCCCACCGACGCCCTTAGAAGTTGGCGCCGCGTATTTCTGGAACATGGCACGCGGCCGGAGTAGCGCGCGGCATCACGGGAAAGGTGCGTTGGCGAGTGAATATACCGATGCGCTGGAGCTCATGGCGGACATGCATGATCGCGCCGCTATCCGAATTGCCGCGCACCGCTCACTGGCGCCACTCCCCGCCGGGACGTCGTCTGTAATCCTGAAGTTCCCTATAGCCGAGGCGCCGCGACAAGTGGTCAGGCAGGCGCCGCAACCAAAGCGCAAGACGCGCCGGCGCGCGTGCCTCCTCCATCAACGCAACTGCAGAGCCGGCCGCATCACGCGATGCGGCCGGCCCGGCTCGACGAGCGGTTCGGTGCCTGCCTGCCGGCCCAGATGAGCGATGCCTACCCGGTGGGTATAGTCCGAAATCGCTCTACAACATCGGCCTCGCACGCCCGCAGAAATTTCCGCAGCGCCAAACTTTGGTGTCGCCGAATGTATCGAAGAGTGAAGCGCGCCGATCGAATGCAGTCACCTTATCAAGCGTTTGCACACGGACACGAAGCCATCAAAGCGCGACGGCGGGGGGATCTTGGAGGAGAGGAAAGTAGCTATCCACCT
>NZ_BKAJ01000203.1 GCF_007992495.1 Reyranella soli | reverse complement strand
CCTGGAGGCCCGCGGTCCGGAAGGCTACGCCTTATCCCCCAGGCAAATCCCCAGCGCGCGCGCCGTGCGGACCAGCGCACCGTCCTTGTCGACGGTGCGTGAGCGGCCGACCACCTTGGCCAGCGGCACGTCGATCACCTGGCGGTTCCACCACGCCACCATGCGATCGGCCTTGCCCTCGGCGAGCAAGTCGACGGCTCGAACGCCGAACGTCGCGGCGAGCAACCTGTCCTCCGCCGTCGGCATGGCGCCACGCTGGACGTGACCGAGCACGGTGGCCCGGGCCTCGGCGCCGGTCGCCTTGCTCAGTCGCCGGGCCAGCCAATCTCCGACCCCGTGCGCCGGCGCGTCGCTGTCCGGCTCGGCCGGGTCGTCCGACTGTCCCGCTGCCTCGGCCACCACGACCAGCGCCGATGTGCGGCCGGCGGCACGCAAGGCGTCTATGTGTGCCACGACCACTTTCAGGTGCCACGGCACCTCGGGGATCAGCACGACATCGGCGGCGCCGGCGATGCCGGCGGCGATCGCGATGTGGCCAGCATCGCGGCCCATCACCTCCAGCACCATGACCCGCTCGTGGCTGGCGCCCGTCGGGTGCAGCCGGTCGAGCGCCTCGGTGGCGACGGCGACAGCGGTCGAATAGCCGATCGCGCGCTCGGTGTTGGCGACGTCATTGTCGATCGTCTTGGGGACGCCGATGAACGGAACCTTCGAAGGCGCCAGGAGCCGCCGCAATATGTCGAGGCTGCCGTCGCCACCCACGCCGATCAGCCCATCGAGTGCCAGCCCCTTGAGGCCCGCAACCATCTCGCCCGAACGATCCTTCTTGCTGCCGTCGGGCATGGGAAAGGCGAAGGGATCGCCGCGATTGGTACTGCCGAGGAAGGTGCCGCCTTGACGCGCCAGCGCCGCATCGAGGCGATCGGGGTCGAGCTCGACGGCTTCGACGGGTCGCTCCAACAGGCCGAGCGTGCCCGAGCGCAGCCCGACTGTCGTCCAGCCGTAGCCATGACGAGCGCGCAACGCCACGGCTCGGATGGTGGCGTTGAGGCCGGCGCAATCGCCGCCGCTGGTCAGGATGCCAATCCGCTTGGTCATGCACCGCCTCCTCACCTACTCTAGCAAATGCCTTCCACGCCAAAGAAACAACCGACCTTCGCCACCAAAAGGTTGCGGCTGCGCGCCTTCCGCGCCGATGACATCGAAGCCATGCACGCGCTCTACGGCGACGTCGACAATCTTCGCTACTGGAGCACGCCGCCCAGTGCAAATCTCGGCGCCACGCGGCGCGCGATGCGCTGGCATCTCGTCTACCGGCCACGCCAGTACGTGATATGGGCGGTCGAGGAGAGCAAGAGCCGCAAGGTGATCGGTATGATCAACTATCACCATCGCAATCTGCGCGAGAAGCGCGTCGATGTCGGCTGGCTGACCCTGCCGCAGTACCAGGGCAAAGGCTACATGACGGAGGCAGGTCGCGCCCTGCTGCGCCACCTGTTCGACGATCTCGGCATTCACAAGGTCGAAGCGCTGATTCTGCCCGCCAACAAGCCATCCGTGGCGCTGGCCAAGCGCCTGGGATTCCGCAAGGAGGGCGGCCCGATCCGCGACCGCTGGTCGGTGGGCGGCAAGTGGCATAGCGTCATGCTCTACGGACTGATCACCGGGGAGGAACGGTAATTCCGATGG
The DNA here is from genome assembly GCF_007992495.1 of Reyranella soli. Classification (GTDB taxonomy): domain Bacteria; phylum Pseudomonadota; class Alphaproteobacteria; order Reyranellales; family Reyranellaceae; genus Reyranella; species Reyranella soli. Next base: position 15,150 of record NZ_BKAJ01000203.1, on the reverse strand, counting down.
CCGCCACGCAAGCCTGGACGAGCGACACGATTCAACCGGCCGACTGGACCGTGCCATTGCCAGCCGCGGCGCTCGCCGAATTGCGCGCCGTGCTGGCGGAACTCAGGCGCGCGCCATTGCCGACTTTCCTGCTCGATCCCGCCGACTTCGCGCTCGATGCCTGCCGCACGGCCATGGCGGAGGTGCGTCGCGTCACGCGCGACGGGGCGATGTTCGCCGTGCTCGACCGCCTGCCTGTGGCGGAAATGAACCGCGACGAGACGATCCAGCTCTACTGGCTGCTGTCGAGCCTGCTCAGCCGTCCGGTGGCGCAGAAGCTGAACGGCCAGATGTTCTTCGACGTGCGCGACACCGGCGCCAAGCTGAAGCCCGGCTCGGGCATCCGGCCGACCGTGACCAACGTCGACCTGCGCTTCCACAACGACAATTCCTACAACGAATCGCCGCCCGACTATGTCTGCCTGCTCTGCCTGCATCCGGCGAAAGAGGGCGGTGTCAGCCAGGTGATGAGCGTCGCCACTGTCCACAATGCCTTGCAGCAGCGCTTTCCCGAGCTGATGGACCGGCTGTACCGGCCCTTCTGGTACGACCGCCATGCCGAGCACCATGCCGACGAGCCCACCACCTTCGCCGCGCCGATCTTCGAGCGCGGGACGGATGGGACAGTGAAGGCGCGACTGGCGCTGTCGGAGATCTTCGCGGGTTACGAGCTGCGCGGCGAACGCATGGACAACGAAACCGCCTCGGCGCTCGCGGCCGTGCAGTCGGTGTTCGACCAGCCCGAGCTGCGCGTCGAGCTCGACTTCGCGCCGGGCCAGATCCAGTACGTCAACAATCGCGCCACTGGCCACGCCCGTACCGAGTTCGTCGATCATCCGGAACCCGAGCGCCGACGGCATCTCGTGCGCCTGTGGCTGCGCGATCACGGCAGGCGCGCGTATCGCGGTTAGAACTCGGAAGGCGCGTGGTCCTCGACATCACGCGTCGAGCGGCAGGCGCATGCACTGCCGTCATCGGTTCGGGGATTTATCGGCATTATCGGAATTTCCGCCGGACCTCGTTGTAGTGCTCGGAAAGCCGACCCACTATCAATGGGGCTCGCCGGCTAATTCGGACATTTCCGCTATTATCGCTACCGGTTTTTCACTCGGCCGTACAGGCCGGTCCGGCGGCCGCCGGGCACGATGGGTATCGGATGAACGATGCATAGAGCGGAGCCACCGCGAGGCGACGCACCCCGTATATAACTCGAGTGCTCATCAAAGTCAACTATGGTTTTATTTTTTGCGTCCCATAAGGGGGCCAAGGACGCAAAAATCGTCGGGGTCGAAGATCGGTGCCAGCAGTGCTGGCAGTCGGTCTGGCACACCCGCCGCGCAGGGTTGAACGAATCAATCAATCTTTGATGCAGCCGGTTCGCGTCGCACAATGGGCGGCATGAAGGACCGTTACACGACCTTCGCCGGCTACAATGCCTGGGCGAACCGCCGCCTCTATGACGCCGCCACTGCGCTGTCCGATGCCGAATATCGCGCCGACAAGGGTGCGTTTTTCAAGTCGATGCACGGCACGCTGAACCACCTGCTGGCCACCGATCGCATCTGGATGAAGCGCTTCACCGGAGAGGGCGAGGCGCCCGACCGGCTGGACGCCATCGTGCATGAGCGCCTGGCCGACCTGCGGGCCGCACGCGAGGCCGAGGACCGGCGCATCGTCGCCTATGTCGGCGGCCTCGACGAGGCGCGGCTCAACGGCGTCATCCGCTATCGCCGCGTCTCCAGCCCCGAGGAGTTCGTGCAGAAGCTGACGCCGGCGCTGGATCACTGGTTCAACCACCAGACCCATCATCGCGGTCACGCGCATATGATCCTGACCAGCCTTGGCAAGACGGCGCCGGAGCTCGATCTTCTGTACTACCAGCGCGTGGCCGACGCCGGCCGCGCCTGAAACGGGAGTGTTGCGATGCGTTGGCCAGCGTTGCTTGTCGTGCTTCTGGTGGCTGCCTGCGCCGAGTCGAGCCAACCGGCGCAAAGGGAATTCGCCGTTCCCGACCGGATGCTGGGCTACACCTACAGCGGCGGCACGACCAGGCCGATCGCCAACACGGGAACCGGCATCGTCAGCGGCGCGTCACTGCAATCGGCATACTGACTGGCTGCGGTTCTGGCGCGGCCAGCTCGAATCGCAGGTTGCCAGGATCCTGCCGGTCTCCGAGACCATGGCGCCCGTCCAGGCGCCGGCCTTGCCCGGCTCCAGCACCATGGCGCCATGGTCCATCAGCCCCACCACCTCGGCATCGATGCCGTCGAGCTTGGGCACCAGGATCGACTGCTTGTCTTCCGGTGACGGCGGCACCGGCTGGACATGCGACAGGATGATGCCGGCCGTGCCGACGATGAGTTGAGGCGGCCGGCGGTCGCCGAAGCCGATCGCCTGGAAGCGATGCATGTGGCCGGCCAGGGCCGCGGTCACGTTGGACGGCAGGCCGTTGGGGAACACCTTCGCCAGGGCGGCCTGCTGGGTGACGTTGATGAAGCCGTACGGGCCGGTGTCAACCGGCACGCCCTTGATCCGCTTCACCACGCCCCAGAACGGCCGGTGGGTGACCAGCCAGGTCGGCCGTCGCTCGACCAGCATGGCGGCGACCTGCCGGAACTGATCGACGAAGGCGTCGACGTTGTAGAGATAGGCGTCGCCGGCATTTGCCGAATCGAGGGCGATGATGTCGAGCTCGCCGAGCTTGATGCGCATCGGCGCGCGGATGTGAATGGGGAACGGCTGGCCCTCGAAAGGCAAGGCCGGCGGCTTTGGCCAGGCCCCCAGCCGCCAGCCCGGCGGGGTCTGCGGCCAGCATGACTGCTGGCCCTCGTCGCGACGCAGCAGCGCCGACGCCGGATCGAGAAGATAGTACCAGCCCGGTCCGGCGCGACTGCAGAGCTCGTGGTTGCCGCGGACCAGCAGCCAGGGCGCCACTTTCATGAGACGCGCCGCCGGCGTGAAGAAGTCGTCCCGCCAGGCCGCCCAGGTGTCGGGGACCGGGCTGCCCTGCATGTTCTGGCTCCAATAGCCCGCGCCGATCGGCACCTCGGGCACGTCCTCGTCGTCGAGATCGCCGGTGTCGTAGACCTTGACCGTGAGCGGCCGGTCGTATCCGGTGGCGCGCGGCGACAGGGTCATCTCGCGCGGCGTGTTGCGGTAATTGTAGTCGCCGACATGGACGATCAGGTCGGCCGCCGACCGTTGCTCATCGTCGGCGATGACGCCGAACGGCCAGACCTTGGTGAAGCCATCGCCGGTGCAAGGCTGCGGCTTTTCCGGAAGGTCGCCGCGACAGCCGCTGTCGCCCATCACCGGCACGCGGCGCGGCGTCGCGGGCGTGACGACCGGCAGTTCGAGGCGGCGGGCGCCGACCAGCACGGCTCCCGCCTCGCCGAACGGATAGAGGGTCTCGCAGACCAGCACGTCACGGAAATGGCCGTCCGGCGGCCGCCGGCGCGGCGTCATCGCCTGCCAGGCGCCCGAAGCACGCTGCAGCACCGGACAGCTTGTCGCGTGCTCGACGACGGAGCGCGCCATGGCGACGGGCTTGCCGTCAACGTCCTCGCCCCACAGGACGAAAGCAAAGGAGGCCGCCGATTGCGCGTGCGCTGCCGCCGCCATGCAGAGAATGGCAAGAACGACGAGAACGCTGCGCATGAAAAGTCTCCGGCCTGATCCGGCGACCATAGCAAAAAGCCCCGCGTCGCGGGGCTCGTTGCATCTCAGACTATGTTGGGCACACCAGGGCTCGAACCGGGACCCACTGATGATGCCGTTGAACCATCGGGTTTCGCCAGGACGCCAATGGCGCTTACCGTCGTCTGTATCACTGATTGTCAACGCAAGCGTCGGCCAAGCATCCCTCGATCTGCTTGAGAAATCTAATGCCAGGAGTGTCGTCTTCGAGGATTCTCTCCATGGTGACCCGGTCGGCGTAGCAAGCCGTGGACTTGCGTAAGCCACCCAGGGCTTTAGCCAATGTTTTGGCGTCGGATGTATTGAGCGTGAGCACGCCGGATGGTTCGGAGAAAAGCGCAGCGACAGGTGTGCCTTTAAGCAGTTCTTGTGCGTTGATGGCCTTCCCGAGCGATATCAAGACCGCCCGGTCCTTCGGATCGAGTTTCACATTTGTCTGAGGACCGATATCGCAGGCCAACGCCGATGCACTAGCGAGCACGACCGTTGCAAAAGTCACCATGGAGCGCATACGGCATCTCGCAGAAATCACCACCTGCTGGCCGCCCACTGTGCCGCAGGCGGCATGAGAATTCAACTTGGGTTCAAGGGTGCTGACCGGCTAGGCCGAGGATGTGGCAAGCGAGGCCGGACCAGGTTCACCTTGATAGCGATGAGGAACGGCGAACGGACGAGCCGCGCATTCGCAGATGTGTAATCGGGGCTCGTGGCTCAAGCGCCTTTCGCCTGAGCGAACACGCACCGCAATCCGCTCCGTGACGCGCCTGATCGCTTCCTCTGGATCGTCGTCAGTCATGCGATCTACCTGAACGCCAAGCAAGAACGGCCTCAACCTGTCGAAGGAACTTCGGCAGGTTCTCGTCCTGTGGCCGAGCCATCAGTCGTCCACGTCGCTCAGAGAAAAAACTCTGAACCACAAACAGGGGGTTCTCTGAACCCCACGCCTTGTTCCTGTGGTTCGACCGATCACCCGAACAGCAAAAAAGCCCGCAGTGCGGGCCTTTTGCTTCTCCAGGCAATGGTGGGCGCACCAGGGCTCGAACCTGGGACCCGCTGATTAAGAGTCAGCTGCTCTACCAACTGAGCTATGCGCCCCCAATTTCCTGGGGTATCGCCGGGAGGGCGCGGCTATACCAAGCAGGTTATCCCTTGTCGAGTCGGGCGAATCGCCTTTTTGCCGCTCAGCGCCGGAGCGGCAATTGCGCATCGCGATAGACGTTGACCCCTATCAGCAGGCCGCAGGCAAACATCACCGAGACCATGGCGGTGCCGCCGTTGCTGACCAGCGGCAGCGGCACGCCGACCACCGGCAGAAGGCCCATCACCATGGCGGTGTTGATGAAGACGTAGAGGAACATCATGGCGGTGACTCCGAGCGCCACCAGGCGGCCGAAATGGTGCTGGCTGCGCAAGGCGATCGAGAAGCCCCAGACCAGCACCAGGGCGAACAGGAAGAGCAGCACCAGCGCGCCCGCCATGCCCCATTCCTCGACATAGGTGGTGAAGATGAAGTCGGTCTGCTTCTCGGGCAGGAAGTTGAGCGAGGATTGCGTGCCTTTCAGGAACCCCTTGCCGAACAGGCCGCCCGAGCCGATGGCGATCTTGGACTGGGTGATGTGGTAGCCGGCGCCCAGCGGATCGCGGTCGGGATCGAGGAAGGTCAGCACCCGTTTGCGCTGGTATTCGTGCATGAACGACCAGGCGATCGGCAGGCAGCCGACGGCGGCGATGGCGGCGGCGAGGAACATCCAGAGGCGCACACCGGCCACGAACAGGAGCGCGCCCCCGCCCAGCAGCACCATCATCGCCGTGCCGAGGTCGGGCTGCACCATGACCAGCGCCACGGGGGCCAGGATCACGGCAAGCGGCGGCAGGGTGTAGAGGAACTTGGACGCCTCCTCCCTGCGCAGGCCGTGGTAGTAGCGGGCCAGCACCAGGATCACCGCCACCTTGGCGATTTCCGAGGGCTGGATCTGCATCGGCCCAATCATCAGCCAACGCTGCGCGCCCATGCCGATCTTGCCGACGACGTCGACCGCGACCAGCAGCAGCATGGAAACGATGTAGATCGGCCAGGCGAGGGTCAGCCACACCTTGGGATGGATCAACGCCACCACCAGCATCAGGCCGAAGGCGGCGCCATAGCGCACCGCATGCCGGGCCGCCCACGGCTCGAAGCGGCCGCCCGCCGCCGAATAGAGCGCCAGCACGCCGACTCCGGCGATCGCCGTCAGCACCAGCACCAGGCCCCAGTTGATGCGCCAGATCTTCTCGCCGAAGCCTATTGGGGCTGGTGCGTCGAGCGCCAAACTCATCGCGACACCCTCAGCGCGACGCCATCTTGCGGAAGCCGTCGGTCCGGCGCGACGGGTCGCGCTTCATGACCTCGAGCAACACGTCGCGGCCGATCGGGCCCGCCGTGGCGCCACCGGCCTTGCCGTGCTCGATGATGACGGAACAGGCATAGCGCGGATTGTCGACCGGCCCGTAGCAGACGAACAGTGCGTGGTGGCGCAGATGCCAGGGCAGCTGGTCCTGGGTGATGCCCATGTCGCGCTCGCGCTCGGTGATGCGCTTGACCTGGGCGGTGCCGGTCTTGCCGGCGAACCTGAACTGCGGCTCGACCAGCTTGCCCTTGGCGTCGAGGCGCAGATGGTTGGCGGTGCCAGAGGCGACGACCTGGATCATGCCCTCGCGGATCAGGGCGACGTGCTGCGGGTTGAACCGCAGCGAGGGCGCCGTCGGCTTGTCGCGCGGCTTGGGCGGTGCCAGCTCCTCGCGCGGCGTCGCCGAGGCCAGCAGCAGGTTGGGCTGCACCTCGTAGCCGCCGTTGGCGATGCGGGCGGTCATGATGGCGAGCTGCATCGGCGTCGCGTTCATGAAGCCCTGGCCGATGCCGAGATTGAAGGTGTCGCCATGCTGCCAGGGCTTGCCGAGCTTCTCCTGTTTCCACGAGCGGCTGGGCTGGATGCCGGGCGATTCGCCGGGCAGGCCGAGGTCGCTGATGCGGCCGAAGCCCAGCCGGTTGCCGACGTCGGCGATGCGGTCGATGCCGGCCTTGCGCGCGGCCTCGTAGAAGAAGCAGTCGCAGGACTGGGCGATCGCCTCGACCACGTTGGTCGAGCCGTGGCCGCCCCTCAGCCAGCAGTGGAACTTGATGTTGCCGAGCTCGAGGTGGCCGGCGCAGGGCAGCCGCGTCCACGGCTCGATCGCCTTGGATTCCAGCGCCGCCAGCGCCGTCACCATCTTGTAGGTCGAGCCGGGTGGGTAGACACCGGCGATCGCCTTGTTGTGCAACGGCCGCTCGGGACTGTCCAAGAGCTCGCGCCATTCGGCCTGGGTGATGCCGCGGGCGAAGGTGTTGGGATCGAAGCCCGGCGTCGACACCATGGCGATGATGTCGCCGGTGATGATGTCCATGACCACGACCGAGCCGCTCTGATGCTCCTTGACGCGCTCGGCGACGAAGCGCTGCAGGTCGAGATCGATGGTGAGCAGCGCGTTCGAGCCGGGCTGGCCCTCGGTGCGATCGAGCTCGCGCACGACGCGGCCGACGGCGTTGACCTCGACCTGCACGGCACCGGCGCGGCCGCGGATGCTGTCCTCGAGCGAGCGCTCCACGCCCTTCTTGCCGAAGCGCATGGTGGAGAGCTGCAGCACCGGATCGTCGCGGCCGGCCAGGTCCTCGTCGGCGACGCGGCCGGTGTAGCCGATGATGTGGCTCATCAGCTCGCCTTCGGGATAGTCGCGCGTCTGGCCGAGATCGATGAACACGCCGGGCAGGTCGGGGGCGTTGAACTCCAGCCGCGCCACCTCCTCCCAGCCGAGGTTCTCGCGCACCACCACGGGCTGGGCGTTGCGGCTGCGGCGCAGCTCGCGCAACAGGCGGGTCTTCTCGGCCTCACCCAGACTGAAGATCTGGTCGAGGCGCTCGACCAGCTGGTCGATGCCGCGGCCGCGGTCCGAGGTCGCCATGGCGCGGAAGTTGTTGCGGTTGACGGCGAGCGGCTGGCCGCTGCGATCGAGGATCAGCCCGCGCGATGGCGGCAGCAGGCGCAGGTTGATGCGATTCTCCTCGGCGAGCGTGGAGAAGCGCTGGGTCTCGATGACCTGGAGCTGGTAGAGCCGGCCGGCCAGCGCCGACAGCAGCACGGCCTGCGCGCCGCCCAGCAGCAGCGAGCGGCGCGTGAACAGGCCCGAGCGCTCGCCGTCACCCTTGCGGTAGCGCATCACGACGTGGTCTCGCCGGGACGGGCCGTGCCGCGTGACAGCTCGGGCACGTTCAGGGGATCGCGGGCGCGCACGCGGGCAAGCAAGGGCCCGATCAGCGGATAGATCACGACCATGACGACATACTGGATCAAGGCCGGTACGGGGTCGATGGCCGTCCAGGTCCACAGCGCGGTGAAGCCCCAGACCAGGACCACGAAGCCCAGGGTCAGCAGACAGAAGCCGAACCACTGGAACAGGAAGGGCACGCCCACGAGATAGCGCCGGTTGGCCATCACGGCGGCGCGGATCAGCACGAAGCCGAGGGCGCTCACACCGACGGGCGCGCCCGGGCCGCCCAGCAGCAGGTCGAGCAGGATGCCCATGACGAGCAGCAACGGCCCCGGCAGGCGCTCGGGCGTCGCCAGGCTGAACTGGAAGACGGCCAGCGCCGGCAGGAGCGGCAGGGCATTGGACAGGAAGGGCGCGCGCAATGGCGCGAGCGTCAGCAGGACAAAGAACAGCAGGACGGCGCCGGGCAGCGCCGCACGGCCCCAGCGATCGAGCACAGCGAGCGGACCGTCAACTTTCATGAGGGGACCTTCATCAACGCACCCTCTGGCCGGCCACTCCCGACGGTGTCGACGGGGCGGTGTGGCCGCCCCCCACCAGGCCGGTCACGCCGTAGTCGACGACGCGCACGAATTCGAGCCGCGAGAAATCGGCGAACGGCCGCACGCGCACATGGCCCTCGTTGGTCTCGACCACCTCGCCGACCGGAATGCCGACCGGGAAGCTGCCGCCATGGCCCGAGGTGATGATGCGATCGCCGCGCTGCACGCCCTGCAGGCTCTGCAGCAGGGTGAGGCGCAGCTGCGTGGAGTTGTCACCCGCCAGGATGGCGCGCTCGCGCGTGCGCTCGATCAGCACCGGCAGGCGCGAGTTGACGTCGGTGACGAAGAGGACGCGCGAGCTGTTGTCGCCGACCTCGGCGATGCGGCCGGCCAGGCCCTCGCCCGTCACCACCGCCTGGCCCGGCGCCACGCCGACCTTGCGGCCGACATTGAGCAGCGCGCCGCGCACATAGGCGCTGACGCTGTCGCCGACGATGCGGGCGGTGATGAAGGAGGCCTCCGGCCCCTCGCGGAAGTTGGCGAGGCCGCGCAGGCCTTCGTTCTCGTTCTCCAGGCGGCGGGCGGCGGTCTGCCAGGCGAGCAGCCGGGCATTCTCCTCGCGCAGATGGGCGTTCTCCTCGCGCAGGGAGGCGAACTCCTTGAGATCGGCGATGGTGCGGTTGGCGACGGCCACGGGCCGGGCGATCGCCTCGAGCACGGGGCTCGCCAGATCGAGCGCCAGCACGCGGGCATGTTCGACGAGAACGGTGTCGGCCTTGCCGACCAGCATGGCGCCGAACGCAGCGATGACCAGCAGGCCGAGCGCAAAGCGCTGCACGGCCTGACGAACCTGGCCAGTTGCTACCTCGAACTCGTCCCGAATCGCCATGTCCTGCCCATTCTACTCCAAGCGGGCCCGGCGCGCGGGGGATTTAGTACATGGACGACAGAACGCCGCGCAGACGGTCGATGTTCTCCACCGCATGGCCCGTGCCAAGAGCCACGCAGAGCAGCGGATCCTCGGCCACCGAGACCGGCAGGCCGGTGGCCTGGCGCAGCACGGTGTCCATGTTGGCCAGCATGGCGCCGCCGCCGGTCAGCACGATGCCCTTGTCGACGATGTCGGCGGCGAGCTCGGGGGCGGTGTTCTCCAGCGCCACCTTCACGGCCTCGACAATGGCGCTCACCGGCTCCTGCAGGCTCTCGGCGATCTGGCGCTCGGTGATCACGAGTTCCTTGGGCACGCCGTTCATCAGGTCGCGACCCTTGATCTCCATGGTGCGGCCCTCGCCGTCGTCGGGCGGGCAGGCCGAGGCGATGGTCTTCTTGATGCGCTCGGCCGAGCTCTCGCCGACCAGCAGGTTATGGTTGCGACGGATATAGCCGATGATGGCCTCGTCCATCTTGTCGCCGCCGACGCGCACCGAGCGCGGATAGACGATGCCGCCCAGCGACAGGATCGCCACCTCGGTCGTGCCGCCGCCTATATCGACCACCATCGAGCCGGTCGGCTCGGTGACCGGCAGGCCGGCGCCGATCGCGGCCGCCATCGGCTCCTCGATCAGCCATACCTTGCGGGCGCCGGCGCTCTCGGCCGATTCCTGGATGGCGCGGCGCTCGACGGCGGTGGAGCCGGAGGGCACGCAGACCACGATCTGCGGATGGGCGAAGCTGCGGCGGTTGTGAACCTTGGAGATGAAGTGCTTGATCATCGCCTCGGCGACTTCGAAGTCGGCGATGACGCCGTCGCGCAGGGGGCGGATCGCCTGGATGTTGCCGGGCGTGCGGCCCAGCATCATCTTGGCTTCCTCGCCGACAGCCAGCACCTGGCGCTTGCCGCTTTGCGTCGTGAGGGCGACGACCGACGGTTCATTGAGAACGATGCCGCGACCCTTGACGTAGACCAACGTGTTGGCCGTCCCGAGGTCGATGCCCATGTCAGCCGAAAAAAGCCCGATGACGCGCGACAGCATTGAGTTAAGTCTCTGTCTTTATTGGGAAATTCTGGTCGGGCAGTGCAACTGCGGGCCCGCCGCGGCAAGCGCGCTCGGGTTTAGACCGCCGAGCGGGGTCCCGCAAGACGATTCAAAGCGAACGATCCGGCAACCTTGTCGCCAGCTTGATTGGCCGCTCGGTCGGGCCGAACCACGCACGTTCGATGCTTGAAGACAGCCGGGCTGAAACTTCCTGATGCGAGGTCACATCATGGCCACGCGTCTCCCCTGCGGGCCAACCGCATCATGCCGCCGCGCGACCAGGGGGAGAGGCGCCATGTTCGAAGCGGTCCACGCCAAGCGCTATGCCGAGCGCATGACGGCCTATCTCGGCCTCGGCGTGCAGAGCCATGTGATCGAGGTGGCGAGCGACGACGGCTCCCTGCTGCAGCACTTCAGCCGGCTCGGCATTCCCGTCATCGGCATCGAACCCGACCATACCGCCGCCGTTCGCGCGATGAAGGTGCGGGGCATCCCGACATTGACCGGATCGTTCGGTCGCGACATGGCGCTGCGCCTGGCAGCCGAGGGCATCGATGCCGATCTCATTGTGGCGAACAACGCGCTGCCGCATATGCCCGACCTCGAGGATTTCCTCGGCGGCGTCGCGCTGCTGCTCAATCCGGAGGGCGTGGCAACATTCGAGATCGCCCCGACATCCGACCTTTCGCGGCGGCTGGCCGAGGAACTCACGGCAAACGGCTTGCGCGTCTTCGATATTGAGCCGCCGAGCATGCCGCAGGGCTCACTGCAGCTCTTCGCTTGCCGTTGGGACTCGGCATGGCAGTGCGGTCCGCTCGTCGCACGGACGTTGGCGCGCCCCTTCACTGACCCCCTTCACTGACTGGGGCGCGGCCCCGTCTTCAGGGTCTCCTTGACCAGCGCCTGGATGTCCTGCTGGCTCAACCTGCGCAGATCGTCGTAGGCCTTGCGCGTGAACTCGGGCCGACCAGTCCCCTCGCCGCTCAGCTGGTACTGGCCGCCCTTCTCGGCGAACAGGAAGTAGAACGGCATGCCGGGATTGCCGCGCGCCGTCACCACCGCCACCGAGCGGTTGTCGCTGCAGCCATAGAGCTCCCACGGATAGCCGCCGTAGGTCTTGGTGCCGAACGGGCCACGATCGCAGGTGATGCGCGCGTCGGTCGGGCCCTGTGCGGCGACGTCGACCGACGCCAGCAGCAACAGCGGCAGCAGAAAGCGCCTCACTGCCCGACCTAGTCGAACACCACGACGCCGCGCGCGACCTCGCCCGCCATCATGCGTTTGAAACCCTCGTTGATGTCGGCGAGCTTGTAGGTGCGGCTGATCAGGCCGTCGATGTTCAGCCGCTTGTTCATGTAGTGATCGACCAGGACAGGGAAATCGAGGTCGGGCCGCACCGAGCCGTAGAAGGTACCGCTCACCTTCTTTTCGGTGAACACCATCATGAACGGCGAGTAGGAGGCGCGGATATTCGCCGCCGAAATGCCCACCGCCACGGCATGCCCGCCGGGCGCCAGCGAATCGAAGGCGAGTGCCTGCGTGCGGTCATTGGACACCGCGTCGAACGAGTAGTCGACGCCGAGCCCGCCCGCCATCTCCTTGATCTTCTTGGCGGCGTCTTCGTTGGTCTTGGTGTTGATGGTGTGCGTCGCGCCGAAGGTCTTCGCCATCTCGAGCTTGTTGTCGAGGATGTCGGCGGCGATGATCTTGCTGGCGCCCGACAGCATGGCGCCCTGGACCGCGTTCAGCCCGACGCCGCCGCAGCCGATGACCAGCACGGTCGAGCCGGCCTCGATCTTGGCATGACGCGTCACCGCACCGACACCGGTCGCCACGCAGCAGCCGACCAACGCGGCCTGCGGCCACGGCATGTCCTTGCGGATCGGCACCACCATCTCCTCGGGCACCACGACCTCCTCGGCAAAGGTGCCGATGCGCGCCATCTGGTTGATGTCCTGGCCCTTGTGCTTGATGCGGAAGGTGCCGTCATAGAGTGCCCCCGGCGGCACGTTCGCCCGGCCAATGCAGAGCACGGTGCGGCCCTGGCTGCAGTAGCGGCAGCGCCCGCAATGCGGCCGGAAGGAGAAGATCACGTGGTCGCCCGGCTTCACCGTGGTGACGCCAGGACCGCATTCGGCGATCTCGCCCGCCGCCTCGTGGCCCGGCACGATCGGCATGGGCGAGGGCCAGTCGCCGTTCATGACGTGCCAGTCGCTCTGGCATACGCCCGAGGCCTTCATCTTGACCCGCACCTCGCCCGCCTTGGGCGGATCGAGCTCGCACTCGACGACCTGCAGGGGCTCGTTGGGCTTGAACAGAACGGCGGCTTTCATTGCATCCTCCCGGTACAGAGGGATTATTTAGACGGTTTGGCCGCCCGCCGCGAGGCCCTGGGGCGACCGACGTTGCGTTCCACATTGCGCGCCGTCCGGTCGAGCAGCGCCATCATGGCGGCATGTGCGGCCTCGGCGTCCCGCCGCCGGATGGCGTCGAGCACGGCGCGGTGCAACGGCACCGATGGCGCCGGCGCACCGGCATGACGTGACGCCACGCGCACGAACACACCGAGTGCAGCTTCGGTCAGCGCGCCGAACGCCATCATCACGTCGTTGTCCGTTGCCGCCAGGATCGCCTTGTGGAAGCGGATGTCGGGATCGGCGAACAGGACGGCATCATGTCCGGCGCACTCCATGTCGGCGAACGCCGTCTCGATCGCGGCCAAGGTCGCGGCCGTATGACTGCGCGCCGCCATCGCCGCCGCCGCGGGCTCGACGATGGCGCGCACGTGCAGGAGGTCGAACACGAACTTGGGCTCGGCCTGGCCGCTCTTGAGGCGCCAGGCCAGCACGTCGGCATCGAGCATGTGCCAGGCCTCGCGCGGCCGGGCGCGCGTGCCTGAGCGCTTGCGCGAGGCGATCAGTCCCTTGGCCGACAGGAGCTTGAAGGCCTCGCGGACCACCGTGCGGCTGGCGCCATAGCGATGGCTGAGCTCGACCTCGCCCGGCACCAGCTCGTCGGGTCGGTAGACGCCGGCCACGATGGCGGCACCGAGCTCGGCCGCGATCGCGGCGGTTCGGCTTTCTTTTCGACGGGCGGAGGCTGTTGCGGTCATCCGTTGACAGGTCGCGGGAGTCGCTGGACGATATGTCAGACATATAAGAGCGCCAAGCCAAAAGGCTGGGAGGAAGCGCAGATGATCAGTCTTCGTCGTCGTACGATCCTGGGCGGCGCCCTCGGCACGCTTGCGGCCCCGCATGTCAACGCGCAGGGCGGCAAGCCCTATGCCGGCACGACCATCAACGGCTCGTGCTTCCAGACGACCTACTTCGAGTACCTCAAGACCTACTTCCCGCAGTTCGAGGAGCGGACGGGCATCAAGGTCAATTTCAACATGCAGGCCTTCCCCGTCTACAACCAGCGTACCGACCTGGAACTGTCGACCAAGGGCTCGGCGCTCGACGTCATCAACTGCACGTTCATCTACTCCGGCCGCTGGATCGGCGCCGGCTGGATGACCAACCTCGACACCTTCACCAAGGACGCCAAGTACACGCCGGCCGCCTGGGACCCCGAGGATTTCGCCGGCGGCCCGCAATCGGCGATGAAGAACGCCAAGGGCGAGACCTTCGGCTACACCTGGGAGGCCGGTGCCATGATCATGGGTGCCGCGCGCTACGACCTGATCGAGCGCGCCGGGCTCGGGCTGCCCAAGACCTTCGACGAGCTGATCAAGGTCTGCGACGCCGTGCACAACAAGGAGAACGTCGCGGCCTTCACCGCCGACAAGCTGCATCACTGGAACTGGATCCCCTACCTGATGGGGTCGGGCGGTGCGGTGTTCAAGGATCCGCCGGACAATCTCACGCCGACGCTCAACACGCCGGCCGCCGCGACCTCGGCTGAGTGGTACGCCAACCTCCTCGTGAAGTACGGGCCGGACGGCATCCTGTCCTACTCCGACGACCAGTCGATGCGCTCGCAGATGTCGGGCCGTGCCAACATGCGCACGCAGGCCATCACCTGGATGGTGCCTCTCGCCAAGCACGACGAGAGCGTGGTGAAGAAGACGGTGCGCTACGGGCTGATGCCCGCCGGTCCCAAGGGCAACTTCCCGGGCTCGAACAGCCACGGCCTCGGCATTCCGGCGGGCTCGAAGAAGAAGGAAGCAGCCTGGGAGTTCATCAAATGGGCGCTCTCCAATGAAACGATCGCCATGGTGGTGAAGAACCATGGCTATCCCAGCGTCTGCCGCATGTCGGTGATCAAGAGCCCCGAGTTCAAGCAGGTACTGACGCTCAACGACCAGGACGTAGCCGGGCTGTTCCTGGAAGTGCTGCAGCTCGGCGGCAAGACCGGCTACATGAAGTACCGGACCGTGCCGGTCTATCCGCAGGTCGGCGACAAGATCAACAAGGCCATCGAGCGCATCGCCACCAAGCAGCAGGCCGCACCCGAGGCGATGAAGCAGGCGCAGGCCGAGGCCATCCAGGATCTGCAGAAAGCCGGGATCAAGGTTGATACTTGAGTGTCCGCCCTCTGAGTCCCTTCCCCTCAGATTCCTCTCCCCCGCTAGGGGGAGAGGCTAGGAGAGGGGGAATCGACGTGCGTCACCCCCC
>NZ_BKAJ01000202.1 GCF_007992495.1 Reyranella soli | reverse complement strand
TCCCGTCAGGGCTTGATCGTCACGCAGGCCGGATCGATCGCCTCGTTGGCGATCGCCACGAAGCGCTCGAGCGGACAGGCCCTCTCGACGAGATCGCCGGCGCAGGCCGGCAGGTCGACCGCGACCATGCCGGGCGGACGCTCGAAGTCGAGCACGGTCGCCTTGCGCATCTGCTCCAGCGTCTGCGCGTAGTAGGCGATGCGCACATAACGCTGCCCGGTGCGCGGCGCGCGCAGCAGCTCGAAGGCAAGCGCGCCGCCCGGCACCACCTCGTTGGCCTGGAAGCCCGGGATCCGCCATCCGACATTGAGCAGGCGCGACACGTTGGCGATGTTGGTGTCGTGCCCTACCAGCACGCCGAGCCGCACCGGCTCGGCGAGCGCCTGCAGCCCCGGGAACTTGTGGCCGTTCTGCAGGCTGGCGACGATCTGCGCCATCAGGTTGGAACCGTGCTGGCGGGCGACCGGCAGCGTCTTCTGCGCCAGGTCGAACTCGAGCCGGTGGATCTCGAGCAGGTCCGCCAGCTCGGCATCGCCCGACAGGCGGCCCCACGCCACCTGCGCGTTGGGCAGGCCCTGGGCGCTTTCCATCAGGAAGGTCTCGGCGGCCGACGCGCCGATGCCGATCGGCCCGGAGACTCGCACCCGGCCGTCCGTCCCAGCCACGACCGCCGGCGGCTCCGCCGGCAGGCCACAGGAGCGGCTGGCCGACGTCTGGCCGGGCGGGCAAAGAACGGCCTGCATCTTCTTGAGCTGGGGAGCGTATTCACGCAGCACTGAATCGAAGTTGCCACCGATGCGCGCGAGGACGGCGGCGCGGTTGGCCGCGGGATCCATCGGACAGGCGGGCGTCGGCTGCGGATGGAACAGGGGATCAGGAACGGTCGGATCGTCCTGGTTGCGCAGCAGCGGATTGGCGCATCCGGGATACATGCCGTTCAGCAGTGCGGCACCCGTGAGCCGCGTGCGCTGGTCGATATCGGTCCATGCCGCGACCGTGTTGGCCGGCGGGCAGATCGACGCCTCCATCAGGCCGCGCCCGCCATAGAGCACGCGGTAATAGCGACCCATCAGGCGCATCAGTTCGGCGCCATGCGGTGTCAGGAAGCCCGGCGGCACCGGCCACACCGGCCACGGCGTGGCGACATGCTGGTCCATTTCCTCGTTGGACTTGACCGGCGCACGCACGCCGTGCCGCGACAGCAGGATCGCCCGCTCCATCTGCCACCCCGGCGGGATGGGCAGAATCTGGGCCGCCGCGGGCTCACCCAACAGCAGGCCCAGGATGACGGCAACAACGACGCGGATGCGCATAGTACTCCCCCAAGGGGAGGGACTATGCCGTCACCCGCGACGCGGGCTCAAGTCGGATCGGTCTGGCGCCGGCTGTGATGCGCCGATTCGGCCGACGTGCCGGTGACCGGCGAGCGGCCGCGCCCGTCGTCGCTATCGGAAGGCGCCACGGGACGAATGGAGATCTGCAGCTCATGGGCGCCGATCAGGGCATCGATCGCCCGCCGGCGCTGCTCCTCGTCGGGCACCGACCCGCGGGCAATGACCATGCCCCGTTCGACTTCCACGGCGAGGCTGCGGGCATCCACCCCCAGCGTCGCCAGACGGTCCAGAAGCTTCTCGCGGATTGTCTCGTCGCGATTGTTCATCGGGTCCTCCGGTCGTTCTCGATTCGAACGTCTGAAAGCGGCGATTGTTGCGGCCCGACGGCAAGTTGCCGGAAGGGGGTTGTAATGGCCGTCCCGCGGCCGCGATGGTAGTTTCAGCCCATGCCCGTCCATTGGACGATTTCCCATCCTCAGCGCTTGGTCGTGGCCGTCGCCAAGGACCCGGTGACGGTGGCCGACATCGAGCAGTATTTCGCCGGCGTCACCGCCGACGGCGGCATGGCCTATCGCAAGATCTTCGAGATCACCCAGACGCCGCTCGCCATCTCCGAAGACAATCTCCAGGCGCTCGGCCAGCGCGTCATGTTCTACGCCCAGCACGGCCAGATCGGCCCGCTCGCCATCGTCGCGGCGTCCGACGAGAGCTATGCCCAGGCCCTGATCTTCGCCAAGGCGGCAGTCGCCAAGCGACCGTTGCAGATCTTCCGCGAGCTGCACGCCGCGCGCCAATGGCTCGACGCGCAGCCGACGCCATCCTAGAAAGATCGCCGTGTCTCCTCTGCATGGGCCCACGCTGCAATTCGTCTCCGTCCTGGTCACCCTGGTCGCGGCCGGCGTGTCGCTGCTCACCTGGTATCATCATCGCGAAGGGCCGGGCCTGCGCGGCTGGGCGCTCGCCATGCTGCTGGGCAGCGCCGGCACCTACCTGTTTGGCCTGCGCGAACCGGACGCCTCGTTTCGCTTCATCCTGATCGGCGACGGGCTGTTCGTGGCGGGCTTCGCCACCATGTGGATGAGCATGCGCCGCTTCAACGATCCCTCGGTGACCGCCGAGCTGATGGGGGTGATCGTCGCGACCATATTGATCCTGTTCGCCGCCCTGTTCACGCTGGCTTGGCAGGTCGCCCCGGTGGCGCGGGCGCAATCGATCGTCTTCTCCTTGTTCGTCTGCATCCTGGCGTCGCTGGCGTCCTGGGAGACATGGCGCGGCCGCCAGCTCGACGGCCTGCGCAGCCGGCCGATCGCGGCCCTGGCGCTCGCCGGCATCGCCGTCGCCCGGCTGGTGCGGGCGGCGATGGTGTCTGCCCAGGGCATTGGCATGATGGAACCGGAAGTTGGCGTCATTGCTCAGGGCTATGCTCAGTACTTCACCACCGTCTGCATCCTCGTCGTGACCTTCGGACTGGTGCTGATGGCCCACGAGCGCTTCGAGCGGCAATCCGCGATCTCGACCGACGCCGGTCGCGCCGCCGAATAGCGCGATCGCGAGTCGCCGCTGTACGCCGACAATGCTAGGGTCGACCAATAACTGACGGGGGTTTTTTCATGCGGGCGATCTGGGCGGGCGTGGCGGCGACGCTTGTGGCGTTGTTGCTGGCGACCACGGCGTGGGCGCAGAACGGGCTGGAGCGCTTCGAGAAGGAGCTGAAGCCGCAGTTCGAGTTCAAGAGCTTCACTTACGCCAACGCCGCTCCGCTCGGCAGCGCAGGCTTCGTGCTGAACGACGTCGTCGCCGTCATTCCCGCCAATGCCGCGACGGGCGACAAGGAGAGCACGGTCAAGATCCAGAAGGTGACGGTCGACGCGCTCGACTTCGATCGCCTCAAGAAGGACGCCAAGGACAACGACGCGCCGCGCTTCGCCAAGCTCAAGCTCGAAGGCATGACCGGCGACGACGAGATGTTCACCGCTCTGCAGCCTTACGGCGTGCCCAACGTGCCGCTCGACATCGCGCTCGACTACACCATCGATCCAGCGACCAAGGTGCTCGACCTCAAGACGCTGGAGATCGCCATGCGCGGCCAAGCCAAGTTCGTGCTGTCGCTGGCGGTGGACGGCGTCAGCGACATGGCCGGGGCCAAGGACGACGCTCGCCTGCGCACCGCCTCGCTCACCGTCGACGACACCGGCCTGCTGGCCAAGCTCCTGCCGGCATGGGCAAAGGAAGAAGGCGTGCAGCCCGAGGAATTCGTGCAGACGGCGCTGACCGGCCTTGCCGCCTTCGCCGCGCAACAGGGACCGGACACCTTGAAGTCGCTCGACGCCGTGGCCTCCTTCATCACCGACTGGAAGGCGCCCAAGGGTTCGCTGGTTCTGGGACTGAAGCCCGCCAAGGGCGCCGGCCTCTCCGACCTCGACAAGGTGGCGATGCCCGACGCGCTCACGACCGAGTTCGGCTTCACGGCCACCTATCCCGGAACGAAGGCAGGGGCCGCCAAAGCCGGCGCGAAGTAAGGAGCTAAAACAAAGGGAGGGAACGATGAAGCGGCGAACGCTCGTTGCCGCAGGCCTGATGCTGCCGGCGGTACGGCCTGCCCTGGCGCAGGAGGCCTATCCGTCCAAGCCGGTCCAGATCTTCGTGCCCTTCCCGCCGGGCGGCGTGGCCGACATCACCGCCCGGCCACTCGCCCATGTGATGGGCCGTTTGGCCAAGCAATCGGTCGTGGTGGTGAACAAGCCTGGCGCCGGCGGCTCGGTGGGCGCCGCGCAGGCCGCACGGGCCGCGCCCGATGGCTACACGCTGCTGCTGGCGCTGTCGTCGATCTCCGTGCTGCCGGTGGCCGATCGCCTGCAGGGACGGCCGCCGGCCTACGAGCTCGACCAGTTCGCGCCCGTCGCCCTGATCAGCGCCGACCCGACGGTGCTGGTCGTGCGCGCCGACGGTCCCTACAAGACGCTGAAGGACCTTGTCGACGCGGCCAAGGCCAAGCCCGGCACGATCAACTACGGCTCCTCCGGCGTGTACGGCACGCTGCATGTGGCGATGGAGATCTTCGCCCAGGCGGCCGACATAAAGCTGTTCCATATCCCCTATCAGGGCGGCGGCCCGGCCGTGGCCGCGCTGCTCGCCGGACAGATCGATGCGCTGGCCTCGGGGCCTGCGCCGGCGATCGGCCAGATCAAGGCCGGCAAGATGCGCGCGCTCGCGGTGTGGGGCGACAAGCGCCTGGCGGCGATGCCCGACGTGCCCAGCATGAAGGAGCTGGGCTACGACGCCACCTTCTACATCTGGTCGGGCCTGTTCGCGCCGGCCGCCACGCCGCAGCCGGTGATGACGGCGCTGCGCGAGCTGGTGAAGCGCACCGTCGAGGATCCCGAATTCAAGGAGGCGATGGACAAGGTCGAGACGCCGATCGCCTATCTTGACGCGCCGCAGTTCAAGACCTTCCTCGACCGCGACGCCGCGAGGCTCAAGGTCGCGGTCGAGCGCATCGGCAAGGTGCCAGAGAACTGAGTTCATGCTCTTCCGGCCGGCGGTCCGGAAGACTCTAATTCTGATACGGCGTGCGCAACCGCTGGATCTCGGCCTCGCTGGGCCGGTAGGGCCTGGCCGCCGGATCGAACCGCGTCCAGCCCTGGCCGCGATAGGCGCTGCGCCGCTCGATCGGATCGATCGGTCGATGGCGGTTCATGATCTGCTGCACGAAGGCCACGTTGTCGTCGGCCGTGCGCACGCTGACCAGGGTGCCGCCGCGGCGCACGGCTTCGCAGTAGACATGCGCCTCCTCTTCCGGCACGCCCGCGCTCACCAGCGCACCGACCACGCCGCCGGTCACCGCACCGGCCGCGGCGCCGATCGCCGTCGCCGCCAGCGCGCCAGCCGCGACCACGGGACCGAGGCCAGGAATGGCAATGATGCCGAGCCCGGCCAGGAGACCTGCCGTGCCGCCCAGCGCCGCGCCGACACCGGCGCTCGGCCCTGCGGCCGACGGCTCCTCGATGCGGGCAGTCTCGTCGCAGATGTACTTGTTGGCGATCAGGTTGATGTCCGAGCTCTTGATGCCGGACGTCTCGAGATCGGCCACGACGTAGCGGGCCTGGCCATACGTGTCATAGACGCGCGTGATGGTTTGCATGATCGGGCTCCTACTGGCTGACGACGTCGCCCTCGAAGTCGATGGCGACCTTGATGGTCTTGCCGTGTTGCCGCCGGCGCTCTTTCACTGCGCCGCGCAGTCGGCCTCCGACGCGGCCCAAGCGGTTGCCGGCAGCACGGCGCAGGACGCCACGAGCACGGCAAGTGCAGATTTTCTGCTCATTGCACGTCTCCATATCTTGTGGGTCGGGCTGCCCCAGGTGAACGAGACCACGGGCAACCCGTTGCGTCGGGGGTGCGTTCCTGAGGTGACGGCGCTCAATCCCGGGCGTCGTCATAACGCCATGGAGGGCTAGCGATGAACGATCCCAAGGACCGCAATCCGCAGCAGTCCCAACAGGACCGTGACCAGCAGCAGCGTGAGCGCCAACAGCGCCAGCAGCAGCAGCGTCAGAATCGGCAGCAGCCGAACCAACAGCCCAACCAGCAGCCGGCCCAGAAACCGAACCCTCAGCAGATGGATGAATAGGGCCTGGTCCTGACCATGAGGGAATGCCCGCCAGCCGGCGGGCATTCCTTTATCAGGGAGAGCGACATGACGAGACCGCCGCGCGAGCCATCGCCTGTGCCACCGCCGCCGGGCAAGACCGATCCGATCCCGCCCGAGTTGCCGCAGCCCGGCGGACCGACACCAGAAGACCTGCCGCCGCCGCCGTCGCATCCGTCGGGACCGCCGACGCCAATCGCGTGAGCTTTACTTGTCTGCCCATCGAGACGGGGTCATGAGTAGCGGATCGCAAAAAGTCTCGGAGATACAAATGAATCTCGATGCCCTCGCGGTAACCTGGTCACCGCGCCTGCTCAGCATCCTGCGAATCATGTCCGGCCTGCTCCTGCTGCAGCACGGGACCGGCAAGCTCCTCAAGTTCCCGGCAGGAGCGGTTCCGCCAACGTTCAACCTGAACTCGATGCCGGGTTATGCCGGCTTCATCGAATTCGTCTGCGGCATCCTTCTGATCATCGGGCTGTTCAGCCGACCGGCCGCGTTCGTGGCCTCCGGCATGACGGCGGTCGCCTACTTCATGGCGCACGCGCCGCAAGGCTTCTTCCCGATCCTCAACCGCGGCGAACTCGCGGTGCTCTATTGCTTCGTCTTCCTCTATCTGGCGGCCGCCGGACCCGGCCCATGGAGCCTGGACGCCATGCGAAAGAGGTAGCTTAACGCTGCTTCATTTCGACTGTAAGCATAGGAGACGGCCGCCACGTGCGGCCGTCTTGCTGTGCGACAAAGTCCAGGGAGGAAGATCGTGCTTACGCGTCGCCATTTCGCCGCCCTTGCGGGCACCACGGCCCTCGCCGCACCCGTGCTGGCGCGCGGCCAGGCACGCTGGAAGCCGGAGAAGCCGATCACGATCTACAATCCCTTCGCCGCGGGCGGCGTCACCGACGTGCATATCCGCATGCTGGGCGAGACCGTGTCGAAGGTGTTGGGCCAGCAGGTCATCGTCGACATCAAGGCCGGCGCCGCCGGCACGCTGGCGCCCGCCATGCTGCTCAACGCCAAGCCGGACGGCCAGACGCTTGCCTGCATGAGCATCAACAGCCTGCGCTATCCGCACTACCAGAAGACCAACTGGGATCCGCTGAAGGACTTCACCTACATCAGCGGGCTTTCCGGCTACACCATGGGCATCGTCGTGAAATCGACGGCGCCCTGGCAGGCGCTCGAGGAGCTGATCGCCGCCGGCAAGAAGGAGCCCGAGAAGTACAATTTCGGCACCTCGGGCATCGGCGGCACCGGCCAGCTCATGATGATCGAGGTCGAGCAGGCGACCGGCGCGCAGTTCACCCACGTGCCATACAAGGGCGGTGCAGAATGGATGCAGGCCCTGCTCAGCGACCAGGTGCACTTCCTCGCCGACGCCGCGCAATGGGCGCCGTTCGTCGACAACGGCCAGTGCCGCATCCTCGGGATGGCGACCGAGCAACGCATCGCCAAGTACAAGGACACGCCGACCCTGATCGAGCGCGGCATCAACGTCGTGGGTCAGAGCCCGTATGGTATCGTCGGTCCCAAGGGCATGCCGCCGGAAGTCGTCGAGTCGATCTACCTCGCCTTCAAGGAGGCGATGGGCGAGCCGAAGGTCAACGCGTACCTGGAACAGTTCCTCCAGCTGCCGTGGTACAAGAACCCGGCCGAGTACCGCGCCTTCGCCGAGAAGTACTATGTCGAGGTGAAGCCGCTGCTCATCAAGGCGGGACTGGCGCAGGGTTAGCGGATTTTGAAGGAGGAAACGTCATGGCGCTCAAACGAGTAGCGCTCGAGATCGGCATGGGGACCGACATCCGCGGCGGCGACTACACCAAGGCCGCGGTGCGCGCCTTGCGTGATGCGCTGTGGCACAACTCGCTGACCGTCGCGACGGCGGTCGGCAAGTCGAGCGACGACATGCAGGTCGAGGTGCTGATCGGAGTCCCGAAGCCCGAGCTGGTCGACAAGAACGAGGTTTTAGCGGTGCTGCCGCACGGCACCGGCACGATCAAGGTGGTCGAAGGCGGACTGGAAATCCCCAATGAAGCCGGCACGGACAAGACGGTGATCGCCCAGGCAGCCGCCGTCGTCCGGCTCGATCTGTAAGGGAGGCCACGATGCCCGCAAAACGCGTCATCCTCGAGCTCGGCACCGGCAACGACCTGCATGGCGGCGACTACACCAAGGCGGCCCTGCGCGCCGTGCAGGACGCCTTGCATCACAGCTCGCTCGCCATGATCCGCAGCCTCAAGGTCAATCCCAAGACCGGCATGTTCGTCGATGTCACGATCGGCGTGCAGCAGCCCGACAAGGTCGACCTCGAGAAAGTGCGCGCCTCGCTGCCGCACGGCATCGTCACGGTGAAGGCGGTCAAGGGCGGGCTCGACGTGCCCGATCCCGAGAACAACGATCCGGCGGTGATTGCCAGCGCCGCCGTCTGCGTCAGGCTGGAGTTGCCCTAAAGCACAATCTGCCCAGCTGGAATCAGCTGGGCGGATTGTGCTTCTTGCAACAAGCATCGCCAGTGCGCGCAAATCCAATCATATCGAACCGCGCGCGGTTCGATATGATTGGATTTCGCTCTAGCCAGGGAGGAATCCCGTGCTGCTGCTCTACGAACACCCGCTCTCGTCCTACGCCCAGAAGGTCAAGATCGCCCTGCGCGAGAAGGGCCTCGACTTCAATGCCGAGACGCCGCCGGCACTGGGCTCGGGCAAGGCCGAGGGTCGGTTCGCAGCGGCAAGTCCGCGCAACGAAGTACCGGCGCTGATCGACGGCGACGTGCAGATCTTCGATTCGACCATCATCCTCGAATACCTCGAGGACAAGTTCCCCTCCCCGCCTCTGCTGCCGCGCGATCCTGCGGCGCGCGCCAAGGCGCGCATGATCGAGGAGGTCTGCGACACGCTCTACGAGGCGATCAACTGGGGCCTGAGCGAGATCCGCTGGTTCAGGCGCGCCGAGGGCGAGCAGGCCGAACAGATGACGGCTATCGCCGCCCGCCAGACCGCCGAGCTGCAGGCCTGGCTGACGGAAAAGCTCGGCGCGGCGCAGTGGTTCAATGGCGACAGCTTCGGCTGGGCCGATCTCAGCGTCGCGCCCTACGTCAACCGCTCCTTCCACTACGGCCTTGGCACGCCAACCGATTCGCCGCTGGCAACCTGGCGCGCCCGCATCCGCGAGCGGCCCTCGGTCGCCGCGACCTTCCGCGAGTTCGAGGCGGCCACCGAGCGCATGGGCGACGCGGCCGGGCGCCTGGTGTCAGGCGCGATCCGTCGCGAGTACCGTGACCACCGGTTGGAATGGATGATGAAGTCGGGCGGCGTGCAGGTCGTGCTCGACGGAATTGCGAAGAACAATATCCGGTTCACTTGGCCGCTGGGTTAAAAGTCTTCCCGACTACGAGAGGAGACGTCCGTGAAACAGGTCATCCAGGCCTCCGGCGTGCTGGCGTATGAGCCGTTCGGCTTCACCAACTGCGTACGCTTCAAGGATGTGCTCTATCTGTCCGGCATCTCGGCGCTCGACCCGGATGGGAAGGTCGTCGGCAACGACATCGAGACGCAGACCCAGGAGACCTACCGCAACATCCAGAAGGTGCTGCGGGCCGCCGGTTCGGATCTCGATCAAATACTGCAGATGACGAGCTTCATCGTCGACCTGTCGACCAACGGGTCAGGCTATGTCGCCACCCGCAAGAAGATCCTGACCCGGACTTCTTACACCAGTGCGACGATCGGCGTGGCGGCGCTCATGATCCCCGGCCTTCTGCTCGAAGTGCAGTGCATCGCCGCGACGCCGTAAAAGACAAAGCCAGGAGGAAGACCCATGCTGCGCAGCGACGACCGAATCCTCACCACCCATGTCGGCAGCCTGCCGCGCAATGCGGTGCTGACCGACCTCTTGATCCGCGGCGAGGATGGCGAGGCCATCGATCGCGACGAGCTCAGGCAGCAAAGCGAACGCGCGGTACGCTACGTCGTCGACAAGCAGGTGGCGAGCGGCGTCGACATCGTGAACGACGGCGAGCAGCCGCGGGTCGGCTTCCAGACCTACGTGGCGCAGCGCATGCGGGGCTTCGGCGGCGAGTCCAAGCGGCCGCGGCCGCGCGACTATACGGACTTCCCGACTCTGCTGGCGCAGCTTCCCCATCGCTATCCCCGGCGCGCCAAGGTCTCGAACGCGCCCCAGGCGATCGCCGAGGTCCGCTACGAGGATCTCGCGCCGGCCGAGGACGAGTGCCGCATGTTCCGCGCCGCGCTCGACAAGCTGCCGTCGCCGCCAGTCGGGACGTTCATGACGGCGGCGTCTCCCGGCATCATCGCCACGACGCTGCTGAACGCCCATTACGACAGCTATGAAGCCTATGTCTTCGCCCTGTCGCGCGAGATCGCCAAGGAATACGAGCTGATCGCACGCGACTTCATCCTGCAGATCGACGCGCCCGATCTTGCGCTGGAGCGCACGGTGCTGTTCCAGGACAAGAGTGTGCCCGAATTCATCAAGATCGCCGAGATGCACGTTGCCGCCCTCAACGAGGCGCTGGCCAACATCGCACGCGAACGGGTTCGCCTGCATTGCTGCTGGGGCAACTACGATGGGCCGCATATCCACGACGTGCCGTTGGCCGACATCCTGCCGGTGCTGACCCAGGCGAAAGTCGGCGCATTGTCGATCGAGTTCGCCAACCCGCGCCACCAGCACGAGTATCCGGCGCTGAAGCGGGCGAAGCTGCCGCCCGAGTTCCTGCTGCTGCCCGGCGTCATCGATACCAAGACGAATTTCGTCGAGCATCCCGAGGTCGTGGCCAACCGCATCTGCGAGGCAGTCGACGCAGTCGGCGACCGCAGCCGCGTCGTCGCCTCCTGCGACTGCGGCTTCGGCACCTTCGCCGGCTCCGAGTTGGTCGCCGAAGAGGTCGTCTGGGCCAAGCTCAAGACCTGCCGCGAAGGCGCCGACCTCGCGACGAAGCGGCTGTGGGGGAAAGCCTGACAGCATCTCCTCCCCCGTCAGACGGGCGAGGCCGGGAGGGGGAGAGCATCAGTGCAAGCCCCTCCTACCAAGAGATCATGATCTGAAATCAGCCGACAACACGAGTGATGCTCGCCCCCTCCCTACCCTCCCCCGTATGACGGGGGAGGAATCATAGGAATCATGAACGCTACTGCGTGCCGGTGCACGGGGTCGTCTCATAGGTCATCTTGTCGGTGTTCCAGGTCTCGACGCCACACTTCGCGGCGTTCGTCTTGCCCTGGTTGGACTTGGCGTCCTGGGCGCTCGGCTCCTCGCCCGAGCACGGCATCGTCTCGTAGTGCATCTTCTCCGTGTTCCAGGTCTCGACACCGCAGGCCTGCTTCTGCGACTTGGTCTGCGCATGCCCCGCGCCAATCCCGAGTGTCAACGCGGCAAGGGCGACGACCGTAAGGGTTGCAAGAGAACGCATGGCTTCCTCCTTTCCTGGTGGAAGGAAGCCATGGAACACCCGGCGACGTGACAGCGCCCTTACTGTCCGCCGCTCTGTCAGCGACGCGTCATCGGCAACGTCAGGTCCGGGCTGTGTTTAGGTCCGAGCTTGGCGCCCGAAGAAGATCATGCCGGCGCCGGCAACGATCGCGATTACGCCTGCGATGCTGGGGATGGGAATCGTGCGCTGCTGGTCGGCCGTGACCTTGAGTGGGCCGGCGTCGACGATGACCTTCTTCTCGGTGAAGGAAATGTTGTCGATAATGAGGCCGGCGATCCCGATGGCGATCAGCATTGCGCCAAAAATGACGAGCGGTCTCATGTGAACTCCCTGTTCTTCTGCGTAACCAACGCAGGGGCTGCGGGACAGGTTCCTATTGCGGGGCTCTCGCATTTTCCCGTCGTCCCGAGCGGAGCCGCCCGAAGGGCGGCGTAGTCGAGAGACCTTTCTTGTCGACGCATCAACAAACAGGTCCCTCCGCTACGCCTCGCTACGCTCGGCTCCGGTCGGGATGACGGATTTTACGCCTTCACCAGCATCGCCTTGCCCTGCTTGATGGCAAGCCGCGCCATTGCTTCCAGGCCTGCATCCGTCGCGCTACTGACCGGATGGCCGATCTTGGCAAAGGAGTATCCGGGCATGCCCAGGACGCGGCTCATCAACTCGGCGGCGCTCGCGAAGCGCTCGGTCATGACGCTGAAGGCGGGAACCAGGAGACGTTCAGCCGTTACGGAGTCGTGCAGACTGCACGATGAACAGCTTCCTCAATCCCCAATGCCGGAGATCACCGCGTCCCAGCTCTTGATCTCGACGACGATGTGGGCGTCGGCCGGTGCGCTGTAGTTCGACTTGGTGCGCATCACCACCTTGGCCACGCCATGCTCCTCGCGCAGCAGGCGGTCGAGATGGCCGAAGAAGCCCTTCGTGCCTTCCTTGCCGTTAGAGATAAAGCCGATGGTCTTGCCTTCGAGCGTGGCAAGCCGCGGTGCGAGCTGGCCGGCCGGCGGCGCCTTTTCCGGCGTGGGGTCGAGGACACGGAACGTCATGGTCTACCTCTGCTATTTCTTCGGCGGCTCGCAGTCGACGCAGGCGCCGATCGCCATGGTGACGGCATGGCTCTTGTTGCCGAGCCAGGGGGGAATGATGGCGCCGAAGCCGCCCGCGGGCCCGCCGGCGGCGACGACCAGGAGCTGGTCCGCCGATTCCATCGCCGGATAGACGCTGTCGCCGCGGTCGCGCACCACGGCGCCCTTGCCGACCTCGGCCCATTCGCGGCGATGGATGCGGGCGCGCTCATGGACGAAGGTGGCGATGTCGGTCTTGCTCCACTTCGCCGCCTGCAGATGCTCGCGCAGCTGCTTGGGAATGATCAGCGCGTAGTTGCCGGGATGGATAGAATAGTGCCGCAGGTTGGCGCGCATCTCGGCCGCGAAGGTCTCCAGGATTTCTTCGGGCCTGGTCGTCCACTCGTTCATGATCTGGCGCGGCGCGCCCGCCGCCATAACCGTGACGGCCGACGCCTCCTTCGGGATGCCGCGCTGCTCGGCGAGCGACAGCCAGGTCGTGTCCTCCTCGTCCTCGGCCACGCAGTAGCTGAATTTGCCGGGGTGGCCTAGGGTCGAACGATCGATGGCGCCCGGCCGCACATCCATCAGGTTGATCAGGCAGAGACGGATGGCTCGACCGATCACGGCCGTCGCGCGATCGCTGTTGCCCAGCGCGTTGAAACCGCCGCTGGCGCCGAGCTCGAGCCGAATCGGCCCGTTCAGCACCACCAGCACGGCGCAGCCGCCGGTGCTGGCGGTGGCGCCATGCATCAGGAAATCGTCCTGCATCATGGCCGTCCAGGCAGTGAGCACGACCGGGAAGTGCATGGGCAGGCAGCCTGCCATCACGGCGTTGATGGCGAGCTTTTCGGCGGTAACCGCAAGGCCGCGCACCGGCTCGATGCCGATCAGCTGGTCGGGCGACATCATCGCCCAGTCGAGGCAGGCCTGCACTGCGTCGGCGGTCGGCGGCACGATGGGCAGGCCGTCGGTCCAGCCGTTCGAGTGATAGAGCTCCTGGACCGCGGCGATGTTGTCCGCGTCATAGGTCCGCGAAGTGAGCTGCACGTGGTTCCTCCGAAGGGGCCAGCATAGCGCTGCCGGCCCTTATGCCAACATCAACTTGATAGACAGGATTATTGCGATCGGCGCATCAATTCTGCAGTGGCCACTCCCGTCGCAGCAGGGCCAGGAAGCCCGCGGCGGCGGGTGTCGGTTCGCGCTCGCGCAGCGCGATCACGCCGATGCGCCGTACCAGCCGCGGCTCGAGCGGCACGGCGCGCAGGTTGCGGCCGGCGGGCACGGCGCCGCGCGGGACGATGCCGACGCCGACATCGGCCGCGACCAGGCCGAGCAGGGTGGCGATCTGGGTCACCACCACCATCTGGCGCAGCGGCACGCCCGCCATCGCCGCCGCGGCGTCGATGGTGCGCCGGGTGCGCGAATCGGTGGGCAGCGCCACGATCGGCTGGTCGGCAAGATCGGACAGGCCGAGCTTGCGGCGGTTGGCGAACTTGTGGCGCGCCGAGGTCACGACACAGAAGGTCTCGCGGCCGAGCGGCGTGCCGACGGCGAAGTCGGGCAGTTCGTCGACATAGCCCAGGCCGAAATCGGCGACGCCGCTTCGCACGTCCTCCATCACGGAGCCATGGACGCTTTCCCGGACATGGATCTCCACGCCCGGCCGGTCGGCGCGGTAGGCGGCGATCAGGCGCGGCAGGAACGCCCCCGCCACCGACATGACGCTCGACAGCACGACCAGGCCGCGCCGCTCCTGCGCCACTTCCCGGACGCTCTGCACGGTGATGCCGAGATCGGCCAGCATGCGCTCGGCGACCGCGGCGAACTCGCGGCCGGCGGCGGTGACCTGCACGCGACGCGTCGTGCGATCAAACAGGCGCACGCCGAGCTCGGTTTCCAGCCGCTTGACCGCCCGGGTCAGCGCCGGCTGGGAAATGCGCAGGCGGGCAGCGGCGGCAACGAAGCTGCCATACTCGACCAGCGCAAGGACCGCTTCGAGCTGACGGGCGCTGAAGTCGGGAAGCGCGGCGGGCGGCATCAGGCCGCAAGCATAGCAGGATGCCCTGTAACGCTCAGCCTCTCCGTCTCGTCTTCAAACCAGAACCGACATGGGAGAAAGACCATGGGCGAGCTTCAGCTGGTGCATGTGATTGTCGTCCTCGGCATCATCATCACCTCGATCATCCCTTGGGGTTACCCTCTGTCCCGACTTTGTCGGCGTGCCGGCAAGGCACCCGCCATCGGCTGGATCGCAGGCAGCATCGGCGTGTTCTTTTTCGGCCCCATCGTGTGTCTCTGGTGGCTCGCCTTGTCCAAATGGGACCCGCCGAACGCCCAGGACTGACTCTCACGCCGCCAGCATGCGCTCGCGATTGCGTTCGCGCAGGATCGGCATCACCCACTTGCCGAAGCGCTCGGCCTCCTCGTCATGCAGATAGCCCGAGAGACAGAAGGAGTGGCAGCCGAGATCGATGAAGTCCTGCAGGGTCTCGGCGCACTGCTCGGGCGTGCCGACGATGGCGATGCCCGCGCCCGGCCGCACCTGGGTGATGCCGGTCCACAGGTTGCGCTCGATGACCTCGCCCTGGGCCGCGAGCTCACGCACCCGGCGGTTGGCCTCGGAGGTCGCGAAGCGTTCCTTCACGAACGCCTTCTGGGCTTCACTGGCATGGCCGACCAGCTCGTGGGCGAACTCCCAGGCCTCCTTCTCGGTCTGGCGGCAGACGATCTGCAGGCGCATGCCGAAGCCGATGTCGTTCTCGCGGCCGTGCCTGGCCGCCATGCCGCGGATTACCGCCATGTTCGTGCGGATGCGCTCGTAGGTGTCGCCCCAGAACAGGTGCACGTCGGAGTGCTTGGCCGAGATCTCCCAGGCCTGCTGCGAGCCGCCGCCGAGATAGAAGCGAGGATACGGCTGCTGCAGCGGATGCGGGCGGATCTGCGCGCCCTTGAGCTGATAGAACTTGCCGTCGTAGGTGAGCGGGGCGCGCGCGGTCCACAGCGCCTTCAGGATCGAGACCTCCTCGTCCATGATCTCGTAGCGCTCTTCCTTGCCCCACTTGATGCCTTCGGACTCGTTCTCCGCCTCGCTCTGGCCCGCGATCAGGTTGATGCAGATGCGGCCGCCCGAGAGCTGGTCGAAGGTCGCGATCATCTTGGCCAGCAGGACGGGGTTGATATAGGACGGCCGCGCCGCCACCAGCATGCGGATCGACTTGGAGCGCGCCACCATCATCGCGCTCGAGATCCAGGCCTCCCAGCACGCGGTCTGCACCGGCACCAGCATGTATTCGAAGCCTGCCGCCTCGGCTGCCGCGACGACGCGGTCGAACAGCGGCAGTGACGACGCTACCTGCGCGCTCGCCAGGCCGTACGCGGTGGTGTCGCCGGCCGTCGGCAGGAACCAGCCGAATTCAAGTCTACGCCCATCTCGCTGCCGATCTCGCTGCATGGCTCGATTGTCCTCCGGCTGGCGCTTGGGCGCAATTGTTGCTGGTCGTGACGCGGCAGAGCAGGCACGATCGCGCGCCTTTGGGCCGGCATGCCTTTTGGGGGAGAGCAGATGTTGCAGCATGGCAAGCGTCCGACAATCGCATCGCGGCACGGCATGGTGGCGGCCGCCCATCCGCTGGCCGCCGCCGCGGGCGCGCGCATCCTCGGCAACGGCGGCAACGCCTTCGACGCGGCGGCGGCGACCGCAGCGACCCTGAACGTGGTCGAGCCGTACATGTCGGGCCTGGCCGGCATGGGCATGGCGACCTGCTACATCGCCTCGGAGCGGCGCGTGCGCTCGCTCAATTTCATGAGCCTGATCCCGCGCAAGTTCCCGCTGGAGAAGCTCAACAGCCGTGAGCAGATCCTGCGCGGTCCCATTCCCGTGGGCTCGCCGGGCAACCTCGCCGGCTGGTGCGAGATGGTGAGCACCTACGGCACCAAGAAATTGCCCGAGCTGTTCGCTCCAGCGATCGCCGTCGCGCGCGATGGCTTTGGCCTGATCGAGTTCAATGTCGAGGAAATCGGCGGCGTCACCTACGAACTGCGCGGCAAGGACAAGCTCTATCCCGAATGGTCGCGCACCTATCTCGAGGGCATCAGCGGCGGACAGCCGGCTCTGGGCGCGGTATTGAAGCAACCCAATCTCGCCAAGACTCTGGAAGCCCTGGCGGCCGAAGGTCCGGCGCTGATGTATGGCGGGGCGCTGGGCAAGAAAGTCGTCGAGCGGCTGGCCGAGCTTGGCGGCACGCTGACCATGGACGACCTCATGGACTTCAAGGCGCATTGGATCGATCCGGTGGCCGCGACCTATCGCGGCCGCACCATCCACGTGCCGCCGCCGCCCTGCGAGGCATTCCAGTATCTGCTGACCTTGCGCATCCTTGAAGGCTTCGACCTTGGCAAACTGCCGCGCAACGGCACCGAGCATATCGACACTGTGCTGCGCGCGATCCGGATCGCGGCGGGTGTGCGTATTGCCAACAGTGCTCCGTCGCAACAGAAGCTCGCCGAACTCCTGTCCGACAGCCATGTCGAGAGCCTGCGGGCGCGCGTGCGCGACGGCAAGCCGGTGGTCGGGCCGACCGAGCAATGGACGCCGCCGGCGAGCGAGGGCCACACCACCTCGTTCTCGATCGCCGACAAGCACGGCAACATGGTGTGCGTGACGCAGAGCCTCGGCAGCGTGTTCGGCTCGGGCGTGGTGGTGCCGGGCACCGGCATCTGCCTCAACAACTTCCTCTACTGGGCCGACGTCACGCCGGGCAGCCCCAACCGCGTGAAGCAGGGCGACGCCATGCCGATCTGCGTCGCACCCTCGATCGTCACCGAGGACGGCAAGCCGGTGCTGGCCCTGGGCACGCCCGGCAGCTACGGCATCCTGCAGACCCAGGTGCAGGCGCTGGTGCAGTACGTCGATTTCGGCCTGCCCTTGCAGCAGGCGATCGAGGCGCCACGCGCGCGCCTCAATGACGGCCGCGCCGTGCTTCTGGAATCGCGCGTCGATGCGCAAGTGCGCGACGAGCTGCGCTCACGTGGCCACGATCTCAGTTCGGGCCCGGACTGGACGATGAAGGTCGGCGGCATGCAGGGCGTGGCGCTCAGGGACGGCACCTTCACCGGCGGCTGCGACCCGAGACGCGATGGATACGTAGTGCCAGCTTAACTCTTCCGGGACCGCGGGCCTCCAGGCCCGCGCATGATCATGAG
>NZ_BKAJ01000201.1 GCF_007992495.1 Reyranella soli | reverse complement strand
CTCCGAAGAGAATGAGCCGGCCGGAGGCCGGCGGTCCGCAAGAGCATGAGAGTGGCGCCCGCAGCTACTCGATCACGTCGTCGGCCATCGCCAGCAGCTTCGGCGGCACTTGCAGCCCAAGCGCCTTGGCCGTCTTGAGGTTGATGGCGAGGCTGAAGTTGGTGGCCTGCTCGACCGGCAGGTCGGCCGGCTTCTCGCCCTTGAGGATGCGCGCCACGTTCAGGCCGGCGCGTTCCCACAGGCTTTCGACGTTGGCGCCATAGCTCAACAGCCCGCCGGCCGCGACGGCCTCGGCGTTGTCGAACATCGTCGGCACCGCCCCCTTCAGCGACAGCGCCGCAAGCTTGGCGCGTCGCACGAAAAAGGACGGATCGGTCGCCACCAACAGCGCCGTTGCCGGCTTTATCGCAGAGTAGGCAGCCTCGATCTCCTCGTCCGTCACTGCCTGCAGGATCTGGCTCTCTGCGCCGAGCGCCTTGGCTCCCGCCTGCACGGCCTCGGCGACGGCTTTGGCGCTGGGATGATTGGGATTGATGAGCACCGCGAGCACCGCGGCCTGCGGGGCGATCTCGCGCAGCAGCTCGAGCCGCTTGGGCACCAGCTCGACGTTCAAGGTGATGATGCCGCTGGCATTGCCGCCCGGCCGGTTCATGCTGGCGACAAGACCCAGTTGAACCGGCGGGTCGGCGATCAGGAAGTATATCGGAACGGCATTGGTCGCCGCTTTGGCGGCAACCGCCGCCGGCGTGCTCGACAGCGTGACGATCACCGCGACGCGCTTGGCGACGAGATCCGCCGCCAGCTCGGGTAGCTTGGCGTTCTGGCCACCGGCCCATCGGAAGTCGATCGTGACGTTCTTGCCCTCGACGAAGCCTGCTGCGGCCAGGCCCTTGCGGAAGGCGGCCAGACGCTTGACGTTTTGCTCGGGCGAACCGGAGTGGAAAAAGCCGACGACGGGCAGCGACTGCTGAGCACGCACGGCGATTGGGCCCAGCGCAACAGCCGCGCCCAGAAGCCTCGCTACGCCTCGACGGTGCAATGCGTCCTCCCCAGCCGGGAGGATACTAGAACGAGGGCTTCCTCGCGGCGACGGCGGAAATGAACTGATCTGGGTTGATATCCGACAGCGTCGTGCCCTTGACAACCGTCGGCTGAACCTTGATGCCGTGCACCGCCTCGAAGACGGCCGTCTCGGGATTGAAGGCGTAAAGCTGGCCTTCGGTCATGTTGAACCACCAGCCGTGCAGGGCGAGCGCGCCGGCCGCGACCCTCTCCTCGATCCAGCGGAAGCCCATCAGGTTGCTGACGCTGTTCAGCACGGCCGCCTGCTCGACGGCGCGCGTGATCTCCTCGCGCGAGCGGCCCTTCAGCTTGCTGACTGCTAGGTCGCGCACGTCCTGGGCGATGGCGGTCCAGGTCGAGAGATAGTCGTAGCTGGCGTAGATGCTGTCGCGGCCGTCGACCAGCGCGCCGATGCCGCCGCACAGCGCATGGCCCAGCACGACCACGTGCTCGACGCCCAGCCCCCGTACCGCGAATTCGATGGCCGACGACGTGCCATGGTGCCTTGTGTCCGGCGGGAACTGGGCCGGCGGCACCATGGCCGCCACGTTGCGCACGGTAAAAATGTCGCCGGGCTTGGTCTGGGTCAGGATGCCCGGATCGACGCGCGCGTCGGCGCAGCCGATGATCAGGATCTTCGGCGACTGGCCCTCGGTCGCGAGCTTCTCGAACAGGTCGTGATGCTCGCGGTAATAGCCGGTGCGGAAATCCTTGAAGCCCTTGAGAAGTCGTTCCAACGCCATGACGTCTCGCCTACCATGTCTTGTTCACCCTGGCAGCAAGGCGAAATGACCCAAGAATTGCTCTACGACAAGCGCGGCGAGGTCGGCTGGATCACCTTCAACCGCCCGCAGGCGCGCAATGCCCTTACCTTCGCGATGTATGAAGGTTTGGCCGAGATCTGCGCCCGCGTCGGCCGGACCGGCGAGGCCAAGGCCCTGGTCATCACCGGCGCCGGCGACAAGGCCTTCGCCGCCGGCACCGACATCGCCCAGTTCCAGGAGTTCAAGGACGGCGAGGACGGCATCGCCTACGAGCGCAAGATCGACCGCATCGTGGATGCCATCGAGCGCTGCAGCGTGCCGACCATCGCCGCCATCGCGGGCTTCTGCACCGGCGGCGGGGCGGCGATCGCGGCGGTCTGCGACCTCCGGCTCGCCACCACCAGCGCCCAGTTCGGCTTCCCCATCGCCCGCACGCTCGGCAACTGCCTGTCGATGGCCAACTACGCCCGGCTGGCCGCCTTGATCGGCCCGCAGCGCACCAAGGAGGTCATCTTCCTGGCCAAGCTGATCGACGGGCCGACCGCCCTCGACATCGGGCTGGTCGGCGAGCTTTTGCCCGATGCAACCGCCTTGCACGCCCGGGCCGAGGAAGTGGCCCGTACGGTCGCCAGCCATGCCCCCATTACGCTCCAGGTGACCAAGGAGGCGCTGCGCCGCCTGCAGGCGCGGCTGGGCGACGATAATATCGACGATCTCATCAGACTGGCTTACGGTAGCAACGATTTTCGCGAAGGCATGGCGGCATTCCTGGCCAAGCGGACGCCGAAGTGGTCGGGGACATGACACCCGGCGGGACATGAAGAAGGAGAAGGTGATGAAGCGAATTGGGACAACTCTTGCCGCTCTGGGACTGTGCGTTGCCGCCGCCGCCTGCGAGAACCCCCAGCAGAAGATCGCCGGCAAGGAAGACATGATGACGGCCGCCGGCTTCAAGTTCGTGCCGGCCAACACGCCGGCGCGCCAGGCGTCGTTCAAGCAGTTGCCGGCGCACCGCTTCTCGCGACAGATCCGCGACGGCCGCGTCTTCTACGTCTATCCCGACCCGACGGTCTGCGTGTGCCTGTATGTCGGCGACCAGAACGCCTATGCGCTCTATCGCAAGAACATGTTCGACAAGCAGCTCGCCGACGAGAACGCCATGACCGCCCAGGAAATGGAAATGTACTCCTGGGATTGGGGTCCGTGGGGTGGCTGGCCGTACGGCTGGTACTACTAGCGGCTGGGCCGCCGCCGGCGGCTGATCAAGCAATAGTAAAAATTGTGCCGGCTTCGTGGCAGTGCACATGGGTTGTGCACAGGGAACCACGAGGCCGGGTCCGGAGTTGATTCCATACGCGATTCAACGCGTGAAGGAGTCACAGCCCAATGCAGAAATATCGCATTGCCGCCGTCATCCTCGGCGGCCTGTTCCTGGCCTCTCCCGCAATGGCGCAGAGCACGAACCTGGCCTACGCCACCGGCGAGCCGCGTTCGGAAACCATCATCTTCCTTCAGAAGGGCAACGTGCTGCCGCCGTCGGCCGCGCCGATGGTCAGCAACGCCATCACCGCAGCGAGGGCCGGCAAGACGGTTCACCTGCAGGGTCGTACTGACCAGGCCGAAGCCGTGAAGCAGGAGATGATCCGTGATGGCGCGCCCGCCAATGCGATCGTCGTGGCACACGAGCCTGTGAAGGCGCTGCCCAAGGTGGATAGCGTGAGCGACGCCGCCAGCCGCACGGTCGCGATCAAGTACTAGAAGGACGCTTCGACAGATCCAAGCCCCGGGAACTCGCCACGCGCGCGAGTTCCCGGCGGGAAGTAGCGAAGGCCGGTCCATGAACCCGTGGTAATGGCCTGCCCCGTGCGAAGGCCGCCGCGCTTGCGGACCGCGTGATCGATCATCCAGGCCAGAGGCCGCACCGGATCGACCGCTCCCAATCCGCCCTTCTGATCCACTACCACTTTGTCGTCGATCACCAGCCTCACGGGCAGGTTTGCCCAGTCGAGGTTCTTCCAGTTCGTGATCGAATCTCCCACGACCAATGCATGGTTCATCTGGTTGTCGGCCAAAAGCCATTCGGGATCGGCCTGCTGGAAGTTCGCCAGCCGCGTGTCGACCACCTCCATGCCGACGAAGGCGTCGCCGACGGCGGCGAGCGCTTCGTCGCGCCCGACCGGCTCACTGCGCGCTGCGATGTCGCGCACGATGTGGAAGGAGATCTCTATCTCCACGCCGATCATGTGCATGGCCTTGCCGTCGAAGCGCGCCGGCGACGGCACCAGCGCGCCCGCGAGCAGTGGCGCGGGATTGGGCTCGGCTGTCGGCGTGCGCGCGCCGACCTTCCAGCCTGCCGCCGGCCCCGTCGCGCGTAAAACGCCGTCCTGGATGGCATAGACCGCATCGCGGTTCGGCAGTGCGAAGGGCGGCGCCACCTGGATGCCGGTGCGCCGTGCTTCCAGGAGGCCGCGCACGGCGTGGGAAATGTCGACCGTCATGCTAAGCTCGCCTCAAGCAAGAAATGATCCGGAGGGACAATGCCCTACGCCAGCGGGCGCGTCATTCACGATGCCGATGCGCACATCATGGAGTTGCCGGGCTTCCTCGCCGATCATCTCGAGGCGAAGTATCGCGGCCGCGTCGGCGATGACGTGCTGTTCCCACGGCGCGAGGGCTTTCACAGCCACCTCAAGGACGCACGCAGCGGCGCGGCGTTCGACGAAAGCCAGATCATGCTGGCCAAGAACTGGGCCGCGCTCGGCTCTTCCACTCGACACGACCGCCCGCGCTCGATCGACCTTCTGGGCTTCGCCAGCCAGCTCATGTTCACGACGGCGCTGCTCAACTACTCCTCGGTGCTCGAAGGTGGCCCCGATGCCGACCTCACCTACGCCGTGGCGCGCGCCCATACGCGGCACATGGTCGAGTTCTGCTCGGTCGACCGGCGCCTGCTGCCGACGGCCTATGTGCCGCTGGTCGATTTCGAGCGCACCGCCAAGGCGGCCAGGGAAGCGATCGAGCTCGGCGCCAAAGCGCTGATGATCCCCTCGCGCTGCCCCGACAACCATTCGCCGAGCCACATCGGCTTCGATCCCCTGTGGGCGATCGCCCAGGAGGCCGGGCTGCCGATCGTTTTCCATGTCGGCGGCGGCGGCAAGCTTCTCGAGGACGCCTACTTCAACAACGGCCTGCCGCCCGTTCCCGACTTCCACGGCGGCGACGACAATTTCAAGTCGATCGACTACATGGCGATCGCCTATCCCGTCATGAAGGCGCTGACCGCGCTGGTCGTCGACCGCGTGCTCGACCGCTTTCCGAGATTGAAGTTCGGCGTCATCGAGCAGGGCGCCTCGTGGGTGCCGGGCTGGATGCGCAACATGGATTCGGCACACAACGCCTTCTACAAGAACGAGGAGCGACTGCAGAAGATGTCGCTCCGGCCCAGCGAGTTCGTGAAGCGCCAGGTACGCGTCACGCCCTATCCGCACGAGGATGCCGGCTGGATCATCGCCAATGCGGGCGACGAAGTGTGCCTCTTCTCGTCGGACTATCCGCATGTCGAGGGCGGGCGCCATCCGATCAAGCGCTTCGAGGCCTCGATGGAAGCCAACAACATCAGCGAGCAGCAGAAGCAGCGCTTTTATTGCGACAACTTCGTCGACCTCATGGGAGCGGGACTGGCATGAGCACGTATTCAACCCTGTTGACCGAGCAGACCGGTGCGGTCCTCAAGATCACGACCAACCGGCCTGACGTGCTGAACGCGCAGAGCCGCGTCCTGCTGGAGGAGCTCGACGATGCCTTCCTGCGCGGCGTCGACGACGACACGGTGCGGGTCATCATCCTGGCCGGCGCCGGCAAGCATTTCTCGGCCGGCCACGATCTCGGCAGCCCGCAGGAGTTGGCGGACCAGAAGAAGACACCGCTCGAGCCCGGCTTCAAGGGCGAGTACCGGCGGCTGTGGGAGCGCTTCTTCGAGAACACCATGCGCTGGCGCGACCTGCCCAAGCCGACCATCGCCCAGGTCCAGGGCTACTGCATCATGGGCGGCCTGATGATCGCCTCGGCCTGCGACCTCATCATCGCCAGCGAGGATGCCCAGTTCGCCGACCGCGCCGTGAAGTGGGGCGGCAGCCACGTGCAGTACTTCTCGATGCCGTGGGACTTCGGGCCGCGCAAGACCAAGGAGTATCTGTTCACTGGCCGCTTCATCAGCGCGGCCGAAGCCGAGCGCGCCGGGCTGGTCAATCGCGTGGTCGCGCGGGAAAAGCTCGAGGAGGAGACTATGGCGCTGGCGCAGGACATCGCCGAGCGCGATCCCTACGCGATGAAGCTCGCCAAGGCGTCGGTCAACGAGACGATGGATGCGCAGGGCTTCAGGGCGGCGATGGAGAACGCCTTCAAGAACTACATGCTCACCATCCCGCATCGCATGGAGATGGGGACGTACGGTCCTGCGGCGCGGGAGAAGGCGCCGAAGGACCGGTTCGCGGTGCTGAACAAGAAAGTTGCGTCATAGTGGGAGCGCGGGCCTCCGGCCCGCTCATGACTTATGAAGCGGGCCGGAGGCCCGCGCTCCCAGCGAAGATTACGCCGCCCTACGCTGCCTCTCCGCCATCTCGACACCCATCGCCTGGACGACGGACGGGCGCTTCAGGTGCTTCTGGTGGTACGCCGCGATGGTCGGCCACTTCGAGAGGTCGATCTTCAGGAACACCGCCCAGTTCAGCATGGTGACCAGATACGCATCGGCCACGGTGAACGTGTTGCCGACGAGACAGTCGCCGGTCCCGAGCTTCTTCGACAGGTAATCGAAGGTCGGCTCGAACAGCTCGCGGGCAGCCTGCTTGGTGACGTCCGCGGCCTTGGGATTGAACACGTTGTAGAAGATGCGCTTGTGCAGCTCGGTCGACAGGTAGTTCAGCGTGTCGATGAGCTGGTAGCGCTCCACCGTGCCCCAGGCCGGCGCCAGCCCGGCCTCAGGCTTGCGGTCCGCCAGGTACTGCAGCACCGACGGCCCCTCGTTCAGGATCTGGCCGTCGTCCAGCTTCAGCGCCGGCACATAGCCCTTGGCCGAGATCTGAAAATAGTCGCCACCGTCGTCGGTCTTCTTGTTCTCGACGAAGCGGACCTTGACGGGCAGACCCGCTTCCAGCGCCGTGATATGCGAGGCGAGTGAGCAGGCCATGGGTGAGGCGAACAGTTCCATCGCGTCCTCCTGTTTTATGCGATACGGTACAGAAATACGGCTGACGGGCCACGTCAAGGCTAATTATGCGAACCAGTACAGAAATAACGAAACGTTCACGCGGCCGGCCGCGCGGCTTCATTACCGAGGAGGTACTTGAGAAAGTCCGCGGCGTGTTCCTGGCCAAGGGCTTCACTGGCGCTTCGCTCGACGAGCTGGCCGCCGCGGCCGGCCTCAACCGGCCGAGCCTGTACGCTGCGTTCGGCGACAAGGAGCAGCTCTACATCGCCACCTTGCGCTTCTACGGAGCCAAGAGCATCGAGGGCCTCGACGCGATCCTGGCCGGCCCCGGCACGATCCAGCAGCGCCTGGCCAAGGTCTACTCCGCCGCGATCGATCTCTACACCGCACCGCCGCACCGGCCGGGCTGCATGATCGTCGGCACCGCCGCCGTCGAATCGCCGACCTATCCCCGGATCGGCGAAGCTGCCGCCGAGCTTCTGGCCGCGATCGAGAAGAGCCTGGAGCGCGGCTTTGCCGCCAGCGACCTGCCGAAGACGCCGGCGCCCGCAGAGCGCGCCCGCATGGCCAGCGCCATCATGTACGCCATCGCCATCCGCGCGCGGCTGGGCACAAAGGCGTCCGATCTGAAGGCCTTCGCCAACTCCATGGTGCCCACGATCTGCGGTTGAAGACGTGGTAGCATCGGCGCAATGACGACCGATGCCTATCCGTGGAGCGCAGGCTTCCGCTCCCTCGAGGAAGAACACGACTACCGCCTCGACGAGATCGACGGCCAGGTGCCGGCTTGGCTCAGGGGCACGCTGTTCCACAACGGCCCAGGCCGCAACGACATCGGCGGCAAGTGGTTCGCCCATTGGTTCGACGGCGACGGCATGATCGCGGCGGTGCGTTTCGGCGACGACGGCATGCACTTCCGCAATCGCTATGTCGCCACGGACAACTACCGCGCCGAGACCAGGGCCGGCCGCGTCGTCAATCGTGGCTTCGGCAACATGCGTCCGGGCGGCGTTTTGGGCAACGCCTTCCGGCTACCCGCCAACGTGTCCAACACCTCGGTGCTGATGGACGGCGACCGGCTGCTGTCGCTGTGGGAAGGCGGCGCGCCCTACGTCATGGACCCCGCGACCCTCGAGACGCGTGGCGTAGAAGATTTCGGCGGCAAGGTGAAGGCCTTCTCGGCCCATCCCAAGCGCGATCCCGAGACCGGCGAGCTGTTCAACTTCGGCGTCGACTACGGCGCCAAGTGCACGCTGACGCCTTACCGCCTGAGCAAGGGCGGCCTCACCGCGCTGCCAGCCATCACCCTGCCCTATGCGGTGATGAACCACGACTTCGTGTTGACCAGGAACCACCTGGCGTTCTGCATCGGCCCTATCCTGCAATCGCCGCTGGCCTTCTTGCTGGGCCTTAAAAGCTTCGACGGCGGCCTGCACTGGGACAGTGGCAAGCCGACACTGATCCTGCTGGTGCCGCGCGCCGGCGGACAGCCGCGCATCATCGAGACCGACGCCTTCTTCCAGTTCCACTTCGCCAACGGCTACGAGGAGGACGGCGCAGTGGTGATCGACCTGATGCGCTATCCCGACTACCTGACCGTCGGAGAGGCCGCGCGCAACTTCTGGAAGTCGGAATGGCCGGCGAAGGGCATGGCCACCCTCACCCGCCTCTCGATCGATTTGGCCAGCGGCAAGGTCACGAGCCGGACCTGGGACACCGGTCAAGCCAACGAGTTTCCCTTCGTCAACCCGGCCTCGGTCGGCAAGCGCCACCGCCACACCTACTTCCTGAGCAGCCCGCCCGACCGACCGCGTGGCCTGCAGCAGCGTCTCTCCAAGCTCGACTGCGAGACCGGCGCCGTGACCCACCACGATTTCGGGCCCGACGGGTATCCCGGCGAGCCCTGCTTCGTCGCCGTGCCGAACGGTGCGGAGGACGACGGAGTCGTGATCACCCAGGTCTTCGACGCCGCGCGCAAGCGCACCGACATCGTCGGCCTCGACGCGCGCAACGTCGCCGACAAGCCGCTGTTCGTCGGCAGACTCACGCACCACGTGCCGTTCTGTCTGCACGGCACCTTTACGCCGCGGCCCCAATAACTCGGCGACTCGGCTTCAGGCCCTTATCGTCGGGAGTTCCCGCCCTTTCCGGTAGTCCCATCGTGGTGGTCCGCACTGTCCC
The DNA here is from genome assembly GCF_007992495.1 of Reyranella soli. GTDB lineage: Bacteria > Pseudomonadota > Alphaproteobacteria > Reyranellales > Reyranellaceae > Reyranella > Reyranella soli. The sequence goes on along the minus strand of NZ_BKAJ01000201.1, from coordinate 8,669 downwards.
TGGCCACTATCAATAGGGCCGCCGCCTGAATTTCGATGGTTTAGATAATTAAGATGTTGGAATCGCGTCCATCGGTAGGCCGGCGACCATGAGCATCTGGGCCGGTCGCATCACGAGCGCCCTGGTCGTGATCATCCTGGTCGAGGATGCGTCGGTGAACCTGTTCGCGCCGCAGCTCATCGAGGCAGAGATGTCGGCCTCGGGCTTCCCCATCGAGCTGGTGCCCGTCCTGGCGGCGCTGATGCTGCTCTGTGCTGTCCTGTATGCCTATCCGCGCACATCCGTTCTGGGCGCCATTCTCGTGACCGGCTTCTTCGGCGGCGCAATCTCCCTGCATCTCCGCATGGGCGAGATCGGCAGCCCTCCCCAGCTCATCAGCTTGCTGATCGGAGTCCTGGCGTGGCTGGGCCTGTTCCTCAGGGACGCCAACGTGCGGACGATCCTGCCCCTGCGCCGGCTTGCCTAAAGCACATTCCGTTCGGCTGGACCCGGCAGCCGAACGGATCGTGCCCGCTCCAGGTTCGTCTTAGCGCTTCGGCGTCGTCACCGGCGGCTGCGGCGGTCCTTGCATGCCGTCGGCCACGCGCACGAAGAGCGTGCTGGCTGAGCGCGCCGAATCGTAGGCCTCCTCGCCCAGCTTGCCCGGCGTGGCGTCGGTGTGCGAGACCTCGATGACGTAGCCGCCGCGCCACGGCAGCGGCGCCTCGAACGCGCCCTGCTCGTCGGTCTTGAACTCGCGCTTCCAGCCCGACTCGGCGATCAGCTCGGCCTTCGCCTTGGCGAGCGGCTTGCCCTGGTAGAAGACCTTGAACAGGCCAGGCTTGCCGGCCGGCACGATGTCGAGCGTGTTGACCGGCGCCTGCTCCTTGAAGTCGGCGACATAGCGCGCGGCGAGCCGGTTCAGCACCTTCGTGGGCTTGTCGCCGCGACGCTCGTTAACCGAGATTGTCTCGGCGACGATGCTGTCGTCCTTGCCCAGCGGCCCGGCGACGGCGAAGAAGGTCGCCTGCTTGTCGATCTTCAGCGCCTTGTCGCTGCCCGCGACCTTGGCCTCGGGCTTCAGGCGATCGAGCAGGCCGGGCGAGCCTTCACGTAGGTTCTCGTCGAACTCGCCGAAGTAGATGTGGGCGCCGTCGCCCTCGCGCTCCACCCAGATCGAATGGGCCGAAGCCCCCGCCGCGAGACCGAACGACAGCAGCGTGGCCGCCGCCGTCTGAAAGAACCTTGAACGCATGCACTTGCCCTCCAGATGCGAGTGCATGCTAGAGGCATTCTAGGAAAACGTCCACCGGTCGCCGCGCAAGAAGGATCACTGCGCCGCGCAGGCGCCGGCGGTTGAATGAAACGGTGACACTCGCAACGTCTCCACCACGGATCGATCGAGAAGGAGACAGCGAGCCGCGCTGAAAGTGCCAGTGCGAGATACCGACTCACTCGCGAATCCACTTAGTCTACGCCGCGTAACATCACGTAATTTTCGCATGTGATGTCGAGATCTCTTTTCTCGTCGAACGCAAGCCTGCACCCCACGTCCGCAACCGATGAAGCTCCAAACGAGGGATGCAGGCACATGACGACGTACTCTCTGCCATCGAACGTTCTGCGCGCAGCGGCAATACTCTCCAGTGCAATCGTTGCTATTGGCTACGCTGGACCGGTTTCGGCCGATTCGCTTTCGACCAGTTCCCGTTCGGTTGGCACCTCATCAGCCAACCAGACGCTTCTCGCGCAGGCGTCAGGCGAAGACACCCTGGCGCGGTGCCAGCAGCTGTTCGGCCTCTGGTCGCGCCACAATACCGATGGCTACGCCAAACCCCTGGACGCCAGAATGGGGCTGGAAGACTGCCAGAAAGGCAACATCACCGCCGGCATCACGACGCTGAAACGCGCCCTCGAGCGCGCGCAGATCCCGATCCCGCCGGCCGACGTTGCCCAGTCTCAAGAGACGGCTCCAGCGACCCTCAAGCCCCGTGGCGAGAAGCGGCGCTTGGCCCAGTAGGCCGCGAACGCAGACAGCACTTGAAGTCGGGCCTGTCGTCGCCGCATCGCGCGGCGTCAGGCCCGACCTTCTCGCGCGGCGGCGCCTTGGCCGGTCGCCCTGCTCTCATCGTTGGTCGGGGTTGTAGACCCTTATCGGCCGATGGGTTTTGTAGGCGGGCTTCTGATTGGCCCACATGACACCCGTGGCGCCGCCGCCATCGACGACGATGGCTTGGCCGGTGACGAAGGTGGAGCGGTCGCTCGCCAGGAAAAGGGCCATTTGCGCGATATCGTCCGGGAGACCGGCCCGGGGGATGGGTTGGAGACCGGCGTAGTCAGAGAGGCGTTCCTCGATCAGGGAATCCGGCCGACCCACCGTGTTGGCGGAAAGCGGCGTCGCGATGGCTCCCGGGCAGATGCAGTTGACCCGGATCGACTCCGGTCCGAGCTGCATCGCAGCCGCCTTGCTCATGTGGCTCACGGCGGCCTTGGCCGCAGAATAGACGATTGGCCCTCGCCCAGCGACGACGCCGGCGATCGAGCCGGTGTTGATGATCGAGCCGCCACCTTGCTTCCGCAACGCCGGTATCGCGTGCTTCATGCCCAGGAAAACGCCTTTGACCAGGACGTCGAACGTCAGGTCGAACTCGTCCGCCGGAATATCCTCGATCGGGCCGAGCGCGCCGCCGAAGCCCGCGTTGTTGAAGATGCAGTCGAGACGCCCCCAGCGTCCGACGGCCGTATCGACCGCCATCTTCACCTGGTTTTCCTGGCGCACCTCGCAGGAGACGAAAGTTGCGTTGGCGCCGAGCTCGCCAGCCAGCGCCCCTCCCCGCTCGCGCTGCATGTCGGCGATGACGACGCGTGCGCCCTCCTTCACGAAGAGACGAACCGTCGCCTCGCCGATTCCACTGGCGCCGCCGGTGATCACCGCCACCTTGCCTTCCAGTTCCGCCATGCCCGCCTTGCCTCCGGAAATGCGTTGATCCAACAGAGGTGTCCTACTCGATCCGATAGGGCGACATCGACTTCTGCGCCGCCTCCCGCCTGTCGTGCCAGCGTTGGCCGCCACCGTAGTAGGCGAGGCTTCCCGGCTTCGCCGTGCCATCGCCGTTGTAGTAGGAGAGGCAATCCCGCAACGGCGCCGACAGCACGTCCATCTCGGCACAATGCTGGGCGTACTCGTCTTCGGCTTCGCCGGTCACGTCGATGGTCGTGGCGCCGCGGGCCCTGACTGTCTGCAAGGCCCAGACGATATAGTGGGCGTGCATTTCGGCGACACGGGTGAAATTGAACTGGCCGCCACCACCCTGTGGGCCGTTCATGATGAAGAGGTTCGGAAAGCCGGCCGAGTGCATGCCCAGGAAGGTCTTCGTGCCTTCGGTTTCCCACTTCTCCCTCAGTGTCCTCCCTCCTCGGCCCTGGATCATGTTGAAGGAGCCGGTGCCCATCCATTCGAACCCGGTCGCGTAGATCAGGACATCGAGGGGATATTCCACGCCGTCGTGAACGATGCCTCGTTCGTTGATCAGCTTCACCCCCGTCGGCGCCGTGTCGACCAGGTGGACATGAGGCAAGTTGAAGGTCGGTAGAAATTCATCGTGGAACGTCGGCCGCTTGCAGCCGTAGGGATAATAGGGCTTCAGTGCCGCCGCGGTCTTCGGACTCGTCACCACGGAGTCCACGCGCGCGCGTATCTGCTCCATGACGCGGAAGTTGCTGTTGAGCTGGGCGTCGATCATCTCCTTCGGCGTCAGCTCGCGCTCGTAAACCTTCTGCTGCTTGTAGGCCTCGACCTTGCCCGACAAAAAGTCGTCGTTACCCTGCAACGCGGTGCGCCCGGCGGAAATGAGGGCCAGGCGCTCCCGCCTCTTGACGGCCCAGTCCCGCTCATGCGGCCAGGTGGCGTACTCCTCCTCCGTCGTGGCACGCTGATCGCGCACGTCGATGGACGAGGGCGTACGCTGGAAAACGTAGAGCGCCTTCACCACCTTCGCGATCTCGGGCACGACCTGCACCGCCGTTGCACCCGTGCCGATGATGCCGACCCGCTTGCCTTCCAGGTCCACGTTGTAGTTCCAGCGCGAGGTGTGGAAGGCCTTGCCCCTGAAGGTCTCCATGCCGTCGATCTTGGCGAGGCGTGGTGTCGTCAGGATGCCGTTCGCCAATACGACAAAGCGGGCGCGCATGGCATCGCCCCGGTCGGTCTTGACCGTCCAGCGCTTGGCTGCGTCGTCCCACACCGTCGCCTCGACCGTGGTGTGGAACAGGCAGTGGTCGTAGAAGCCGAACCGCTCCGCCATCGACTGGCAGTATTCCAGGATCTCGAAGCCCGACGCGAACTTCATGGAGGGGACGTGGCCCATCTCCTCGAGGAGAGGCAGGTAGCTGTAGCTCTCGACGTCACAGGCGATGCCGGGATAGCGGTTCCAATACCAGGTGCCACCGACATCGCCGCCCTTCTCGCAGAACCGCACGTCGGTGAAGCCCGCCTTCATCAGCCGATACCACAGGAGAAGGGCCCCGAAGCCGGCCCCGATCACCAGGACTTCGCAGTCGTCGTCCAGGGCATCGCGCGGTACCGGCGTGCCGGAATAGACATCCTCCAGATACGTGGCGAATTCGCCTTCCAGGCGAATGTAGTGAGCCGCACCGGCGCGTGCTTCCTTGAACTTCCGGTACTTCGCCTGCTCCTCGGCATTGAAGACGGCGCCACGTGGCGGCGGCGGCAGCGTCTTGAGGGCCTCGTCCTCGACGATCGAGTAGCCCTTGCCGGCGATCTTGTCGGTCGCCTTGGCCGCGCGCGTGGCGAACAGCTTGCGGCCGGTCTTCGGGTCGATGCGGACGGCCTCGCTCATGCGCGTAGCCCGATCCATGACGGGTCCACCAACGGTCGCGGCAGTGAGCCAAAATTCATCGCAGGACTCCGTCCATGTCTTGCAACACTGTAAGGACGATACCGCTGTCGAATAAGACGAGAATGCACACCACCTTTTGCAGTGTGAAAGCCATCTCGCCGGGGAGCCGTTGGATCCTTAGCTACCGATCCCGCAGCTTGGGATCGATCGCATCGCGCAACGCATCGCCGAACAGGCTGATGCCCAGCACTGTCAGCATGATCGCCACGCCGGGAAACACCGCAATCCACGGCGCCGTCGTGGCGTATTCCTCCGCCCCGCCCTGCAGCATCAGACCCCAGGCCGGCACCGGCTCCTGCACGCCGAGGCCCAGGTAGGAGAGCGAGGCCTCGGCCAGGATCGCCTGGCCGACGAAGGCCGAGAGCAGGATCAGGAAGGGGGCGATGACGTTGGGCACCATGTGGCGCAGCACGATGCGGGTATGGCTGAAGCCCAGCGCGCGGGCCGCGTCGACATAGGGCACCTCGCGCACGGCGAGCGCGCTTGCGCGCACGACGCGGCCGCAGCGCGGCACCAGTGGGATGGTGATGGCGATGATGACGTTGAACACGCCGGTGCCGAACACCGCCACCACGGCCAGCGCCAGGATGATCAGCGGGAAGGCCATCAGCACGTCGAGCACGCGCTGGAAGATGAGGTCGAACCAGCCGCCGAAATAGGCGCTGGCCACGCCCATCACCAGGCCGATGACGCCGCCCAGCACGGCCGAGCTGAAGCCCACGATCAGCGCGGTGCGCGCGCCGAATACCAGCCGCGAAAAGATGTCCCGGCCGAGCTGGTCGGTGCCCAGCCAATGGATCAGGTTCGGCGCCTCCATCATGGCGTTGAAGTCGTTCTCCTCGGGATCGAACGGCGCGATCCAGGGCGCCAGCGCCCCGGCCAGGAACATGACCACGACGATCACGAGGCCGAAGGTGCCGAGGGGCTGGCGTTTCACGAAATGAAGCGCGACGTCGAGCGGCGAACGCTTGCGGTCGAGGGCCTCGTCGATTGGTGCCGCGGCGGCGCGATTGGGTACCGTGATCGTCATCGCTTGGCCTTCACGAGTAGCGGATGCGCGGGTCGAGCCAGGCATAGAGCAGGTCGACGACGAGGTTGGTGAGGACGAAGACGGCGACCACCAGCATGGTCAGCGCCTGCGTCATGACGTTGTCCTGGTTCTGCACCGACTGCACGAACAGCCGGCCGATGCCGTTCAGGTTGAAGACCTGCTCGGTGACGACCAGGCCGCCGATCAGGAAGGCGAACTCGATGCCGATCAGGGTAACGACCGGCAACAGCGCGTTCTTGAGCGCGTGGCGGTTGACGATGATCTGCTCGACCAGCCCCTTGGAGCGGGCGGTGCGGATGTAGTCCTCGCGCATCACCTCGAGCATGGCCGAGCGCGTCATGCGCATGGTCACCGCGGAGTAGCGGTAGCCCACGGTGATGGCCGGCAGCAGCACGATCGAGAGGTTGCGGAGGGGATCCTGCCAGAACGGTACGTAGTCGATCGGCGGCATCCAGGCCTTGCCGGTCGCCAGGTAGGTGATGTCGAGCACCAGCACCAGCGACATGATGCCGAGCCAGAAGGAGGGCGTGGCGATGCCTGCGATCGCCACCATGCGCACGATATGGTCGAGCCAGGTGTTCTCCTTCAGGGCGGAGATCGTGCCCAGCGGAATGGCGATCAGGACGGCGATCACCGTGGCCATCAGGGCGATCTGCAGCGACACCGGCAGGCGCGTGCCGATCTCGACGGCGACCGGCCGGCCCGACCACATCGACGTGCCGAAATCGAACGTGAAGTAGCTGCCCAGGAAGTCGAGGAACTGCACGATCAGCGGATTGTTCAGCCCGAGGGCCTGGCGGCACGCCTCCATCGCCGCCGGATTGCCGTGCGAGCCCATGCCGAGGCGGATCAAGCAGACGTCGCCCGGAATGAGCCGCATCAGGACGAAGACCAGGGCCGCGGCTCCCACCAGGGTGGGAATGGCCAGCAGGAGCCGCGTGACGACGTAGCGATACATCTCGGTCCTACTTGTCCAGCCAGATGTTCGCGAGATCCTGGTTCAGGTAGTGGCTGGGACTGATCTTCCAGCCGCGCACATAGGACCGCTCGGGGATGATGCGGAACCAGTACGGCGTGATGATCGCGTGGGCCATCGTGTCGAGCGTATGGGTCTCGTACTCGCGCATGGCGGCCCGCTGCGCCTTGGGATCACTCTCGCGCAGCATCTTGTTGTAGAGTTCGACCGACTTGGGATCATCGTAGTCGCCGTAGCTCTCCGGATAGACCGACTTCGGCAGGTACTTGCCGGTGTCGAGCGCCGGATTGACGATGCTCTGGCAGTTGGCGTCGACCACGACGTCGAAATTGCCGCCGCGCATGGCCTGGAACCACGGCCCGGTCGGCACGACCTTCTGCTCGACGTTGAGGCCGATCTTCTTCCATTCGCCGATCAGCCAGGTGCCGACGAACTTGTAGGGCTGGTCGACGTTGCGGTTGGTCAGCTCGAACTTCAGGCCCTCGGCGCCGGCCTCCTTGAGCAGGCGGCGCGCCTCGGCCCGCGCCTTTTCGATGTCGGGCCAGTAGCCCGCCATCTTCTCCAGCTCCTCCTTTGTGGCGGCGAGCGGCGAGCCCGGGAAGACGATGCCGCCCACCGTCTTGACGTTGGCGATCTTGGAGAGCGCGGGCGCCCCCTTCCACTGATCGACGGCGAGCGCCAGCGCGCGGCGCACGCGGACGTCGTCGAACGGCTTCTTCTTGTGATTGGGCGTGATGATGTTGCCGCAGTTCCAGTCGCTCTCCTGGATGTTCACGTCCTTGCCGGCCTCCTTGACCAGCGAATCGCGGGCCGACGGCGGCAGGCCGCGAAACTCCATGGCGGCGCGGTCGGCGCGGATGGCGTCGACGCGGACCGACTGCTTGTCGGCGAAGATGCCCTCGATGCCGTCGAGGTAGGGCTGGCCCTTGTGATAGTAGTCGGGGTTGCGCACGCCCTTGATCGCCTGGCCGACGTCGTAGCTCGCGAACTTGAACGGGCCGGACCCCATGATGTTCTTCTCGTACCAGTGCGGATCCTTGTCGAGGATCTCCTTCTTGAAGATCCAGGTAAAGGGATCGGCGAGAGCCGGCAGGAACGCCGACGTCGCGAACTTCAGCTTGAAGACGATGGTGTTGTCGTCGGGCACCTCGATCTTGTCGACCATGGCGTAGTAGCTGACGCGCGCGCTGGTCGTGCCCTGCGGCGGGAAGACGATGCGGTTCCAGCTCGCGCCGACGTCCTTGGCCGTGAGCTGGCTGCCGTCGTGGAACTTCACGTCGGGGCGGATCTTGAAGGTGTAGGTCTTGCCGCCGTCGGTCGGCTTCGGCATCTCGGTGCAGAGATCGCAGACATACTCGGTGGTCGAGGCCGGGTTGTCGGGCGGGACGCGGATCAGCACGCTGTAGAACGGCGCCGCGGCATGCACCGTGGCGAAGGTCGTCTCGCGATGGCCGTCGAAGCTCGGTGGCGAATCGGCCGGGATCATGTAGGTGAGCGTGCCGCCGCGTTTGGGCGCCTCAGCCCCGGCGGGAAGTGCTGCGATCGAGACTGCGAGGCCAAGGCCCGCAGCCATGAGTCCTGTACGCACGTACATCGCCTCCTCCTGTGCAACCTGATTTCTTTTGGTTTTCCTTTCTCGTACGCTGACGCTTACGCTTTGCTGCACGTCTTGCCGGACCGCGGACCTCCAGGTCCGCTCATATTCATGGTCTTCCGGACCGCGCGCATCCTGCGCGCTCATGAC
>NZ_BKAJ01000200.1 GCF_007992495.1 Reyranella soli | reverse complement strand
CTGGCAATCTCATCGGCCCCGCGCCCAGCCCACCGCGAATTCGGACAGTTTCGCAAGTTTCGCAACCGGGATCGCCGTGGTTGGAAAGCCGGAACCGGGGCCGTCTCGGCGCAAGCCGGCGCACGGGCCGCGCGGCGTCCGCGGCGTCAAGAACTGTGGTGGTGACTAGCTTGCGATCGGCTCGCTGAAAGCCCGCTTCGCTCCGCGGCCGACACCAGCATGGGAAGGGATCGTCGCTTAGCGTATTTTGAAGGGCATGTTTGCAAGGCTTCTCTCAATCGGCTTGGCAGTGTTGCTGGGCGCCGCGACTGCCGTAGCCCAGACCCGGCCGGCGCCCGCTCCCCCGGTTGCCAGCCTCATCGACATCAACAGCGCCAGCCGCGACGATCTCATGAACTTGGAAGGCATCGGCGAGGTGCGGGCCGACGCCATCATCCGCGCTCGGCCGTTCAAGGCCAAGACCGAGCTGGTCGAGCGCCGGCTGATCCCCGAAGCGCTGTATGACAAGATCGCCGATAAGGTCATAGCCCGACCGCCGCCCGGGGCGACTCCGACACCGACCACCCGTCCGCCGGCTGGCCAGCCGCGCCGCACTTAGTCAGCTGCTCGTCTGCTCAATCGTTGGATCCACCGTGAGATGGTCGATCCGTACGTGCAGCACGCGAGCCACGTCGGCGAGGCGACCGAGACTGGCCGTCTCGTACTCGGTCTGCTCGTAACGTTGGATTTGCTGCTCCTTCAGGTGCAATCGGTTGGCAAGCTCTTTTTGACTGAGCCCCGCAGCGATACGCGCCTGTACAAGACCCCTGCCTAGCGCACCCACGGAGCCGATGGCGATGTGCGCCGTTCCACTTCCCTTGAGGCGCACATAGTTCGACAACTCGGCTTCCAAGTCCTGCAATTGACTTTCCATGGCGTCACGTTCGGCCTTCAGAAGGCGAGGATGTACGTCGGTGCGCGCCGGCGCATTCTTCATCTCCGCAAGCGCCGTCCGGAACTTGCCGGCTGCCGCTTTGGTCAGCCGATACTGGTAATCGTTGGTAATCATCGGACGTCCCTTGGATCGATTCGAACGATGCCTTTTGGTCGGCCGTCGCGATCCTGCTGAAAGAACTCGCGGAAGGTCCTGCCCGGGGCGGCGGGCGAACCGGCTGGAAACATCTCGCCTCCGTATTTCCCCTTCATCTCCGCGCGAGCGTTGCTGAAGTCGAGCAGGACTTGATCAAGCAGGTCGGGGTCGACACCTTTGGTTTCCCGTGCTCCGTCATAGTCGTTGGGCTCAGCCTTGGCCGTAACGAAGCTGCCATCCAGCAACACGGAGACGCAGCCTGCGTCGGCGAGCTGTCGGAGCGCTTGCTCCAGTCCCGTCAGCAAGTGCCTGCGGCGAGGCGTGTCGCCAAAGCGAGCCTTGACCTCGTTCCACGTCGCATCATGAACTCCCGGCGGCAAGTTGCCGGTAGCACGGTCGAAGCGCGGAATCGTCAACACAACGAATATGTTGTGATAGGGGGCGTGTCAAGATGCAACAAGGCGACAACTGAGTGCCAATGGACGACACGATCTACGCGCTCGGCACACCCGTGCCGTCGCGCGCGCATCCCGGAGCGATTTCGGTCGTCCGGCTGAGCGGCCCGCGCGCGGCCGAGGCGCTGATCTTCCTTACCGAGCGGCGGGCCTTCGAGCGTGGCCATTCGGCGCGCGACCCGGCCCTGCCCGAGCCGCGCCGCATGACCCTGCGCAGTCTTTACGATCCCAAGAGCGGCGAGGCGATCGACCGCGGTCTGGTCGCGTGGTTCGAGGCGCCCAACAGCGAGACCGGCGAGACCATGGCCGAGCTGCACCTGCATGGCGGGCGCGCCGTGGTCGGTGGTGCGCTGGAGGCGATCGCCAAGCTCGGCTTCTGCCGCATGGCCGAGCCTGGCGAATTCACGCGACGCGCCTTCGAGAACGGCAAGCTCGACCTCACCAGGGCCGAGGCCATCGCCGATCTTGTCGCCGCCGAGACAGACCAGCAGCGGCGCCAGGCCATGCAGCAGATGGATGGCGCGCTGCATCGCCTCTACGAGGATTGGCGCACGCTCGGCCTGCGCACGCTCGCCCATCTCGAAGCCGCCATCGACTTTCCCGACGAGGATCTGCCGCCCGGCATCGCCGACGAGGTCCATGCCGGAATCACGCAGCTACGGGCCGAGATCGCGGCCCACCTCGACGATCGCCGCGGCGAGCGGCTGCGCGAAGGCCTGCACATCGCCATCATCGGTCCACCCAACGCCGGCAAGTCCTCGTTGCTCAACCTGTTGGCGCGGCGCGATGCGGCCATCGTGTCGGAAACCGCCGGAACGACGCGCGACGTCATAGAGGTCCATCTCGATCTCGGCGGCTGGCCGGTGGTGCTGGCCGATACCGCGGGCCTGCGCGAGTCGGGCGACGCCATCGAACAGGAGGGCGTGCGCCGCGCCCGGGCGCGAGCGGCCAGCGCCGATCTGCGGCTTTTGGTGCTCGATGCGACGAGCGGCTGGCAGGCCGAGCGCGACAAGCTCGTGGCGAGCACAGAGCGTTGGGATGGCGCGCGCGACATCGTCGTGGTGAACAAGATCGATCGCGCGTCGGTCGCCGATGCCGACGTCGTGCCGGTGTCGGCGCTGTCGGGTGACGGCCTGCCGGAACTTCTGGGTCGCATCGAGCAGGCAGCCGGGGCGCTGATGCAGGAAGGTGGCGCGCCGCCGCTTACACGGGCGCGCCATCGCGAGGCGCTTGTTGAGTGTCAGGCATCGCTGGCGCGCGCCCTCACGGCGTCGGAAATCGCCCTGGCGGCGGAGGATGTGCGATTGGCGATGCGCGCCCTCGGCCGGATCACCGGTACGGTGCGCATCGACGAACTTTTAGACATCATCTTTCGCGACTTCTGCATCGGGAAGTAGCGCCGGGTGCGCGCCACTCCAGTGGCGCGATCTTCTGCTTCATCGACGAAGACGCGCGACTGGAGTCGCGCGCCCCCAGCCTAGCCCTGCCGCCGCGTCAGGGCCGGCAGCACCTTGTCCAGCGTGATCGGATAGTCGCGCACGCGCGCACCACACGCGTTGTAGACGGCGTTGGCGACGGCGGCGCCGGCGCCGCAGATGCCGAGCTCGCCCACGCCCTTGGAGCCCAGCACGTTGGCGTGTGCGTCGAATTCGTCGAGCAGGACGGCCTCGACCTGCGGCACGTCGGCGTGGACCGGCACGTGGTAGTGCACCAGGTCCTGGGTGACGAAGGCGCCGAGCCGCGGGTCGAGCACGGCGTCCTCGTGCAGCGCCGAGCCCAAGCCCCAGATCATGCCGCCGATCAGCTGCGAGTGCGCCGTCTTGGGGTTGAGGATGCGGCCGGCGGCGAACACGCCCAGCATGCGGCGTAGGCGCACCTCGCCCGTCGTCTGCTCGATGCCGACCTCGGCGAAATGCGCGCCGTAGGCGTACTGCGAGTACCTCTTGTAGTCATCGCCCGGCTTGACGCTGCCCGTCACCGACAGGCCTTGCGCGCCTTCGCCCTTGGCCAGCTTGGCCTTGAGCTTGGTGCAGGCGTCGTGGAGCGCCGCGCCGCAGCTCGAGGCGCCGAACGAGCCGCCCGATCCCGGCGTGTCGGGATAGGAGCTGTGGCCCAGCTTCACCTTGATGTTCTCGACCGGCAGGTCGAGTAGCTCGGCCGCGATCTGGGCGAACACCGTGTAGGAGCCGGTGCCGATATCGGTCATATCCATCTCGACGACGGCATGGCGTTCGCTCTCCATCGTCACCCGCGCTTCGGCTTCGCGCAGGAAGTTGCCGCGGATCGCCGCCGCTACGCCCATGCCTAAAAGCCAGTTGCCGTCGCGCACCTGGCCGGGCCGGGCCTGGCGCTTGTCCCAGCCAAAGCGGCGGGCGCCCTCCTGGAGGCAGGGCACCAGGGCGCGCGTCGAGAACGGCACCTTCTTTTCGGGATCCTCCTTGGGCTCGTTCCTCAGCCTGAGCTCGAGGGGATCCATGTCGAGGCGGACGGCGAGCTCGTCCATCGCCTGCTCGACCGCCAGAAGCCCGATCGCCTCGCCGGGTGCGCGCATCGAATCGGCCACGGGCAGGTCGAGGGCGGCGATGCGCTGACTGGTCATGCGGTTGGGGGCGGCATAGAGCGAGCGTGTCGAGAAGACGATGGGCTCGGCGAACTCGTCGGCCCGTGCGCTTTGCGCCAGCGACTGATGGGCGATGGCGCTGAGCGTGCCGTCGCGCTCCGCGCCCAGCCGCACCCGTTGGATCGAGGCCGGTCGATGGGTCGTGACATGGAACATCTGCTGGCGCGTCAGCGCCACGCGCACCGGACGATTGAGCTCGCGCGCCGCCAGCGCCGCGAGGATGGCGTCGCCAAAGACCGGCAGCTTGCCGCCGAAGCCGCCGCCGACATATTCGGAGATCACCTCGACCTTGTCGGGCTCGAGCTTCAGCGTGTCGGCGATCGACTTGTGCGCGCTCTCGACGAGCTGCAGAGAACTCGTGACCGTGAGCTTGCCGTCCTGCCACGACGCCAGGCTGGCGTGCGGCTCCATCATGGCGTGCGCCTGATAGGGCGTCTTGTAGATCGCATCGATCTTCACGGATGCGTCGGCGAACGCCTTGTCAAAATCGCCAAGCTTGCTGTCGGACGGCGCGCCTGTCGGGCCCTTTCCGGGGTTGTAGGCGGCGCCACTGGCCGATTCGAGCACGAATGCGCCCTCGGCTTTCTCGTAGGTGACGACGATGGCCGAGGCTGCGGCGCGCGCGGTCTCCGCCGTCTCGGCCACCACCAGCGCCACCGGCTGGCCGAAATACTCCACCTTGTCGCTGGCGAGCTGTGGCTTGGGCCGGGCGTGGCGATCGTCGGCCTTGGCCTGGAACGGCGCCTGCTTGGGCGCATTCCCGTGCGTCATCACCAGCAGCACGCCCGGCATGCGACGCGCGGCGTTGGCGTCGATGCTTGTCACGTGCCCGCAGGCGATGGTGGCCGTGACGATGGAGCCGAAGGCCATGCGCTCGGCGCGATTGTCGGCGGCATAGGCCGCCGCGCCTGTCACCTTGGCGCGGCCGTCGATGCGGTCGATGGCCTGGCCGATCACTTGCGCCATGTCAGCCTCCTGTCGCCAGGTCGCTCAGCGTCCGCGCCACCAGACGCTCGGTCAGCGGCACCTTGAACTCGTTATGCGGGTAGGTCCGGGCCTCGCGTGTCGCGGCCCGGGCGGCGGCCTCATAGCTGCCGGCATCGGCGGCTGCGCCGACCAGCTCGCGCTCGGCTTCCTTGGGCACCCAGGGTTTATGGGCGACGCCGCCCAGCGCCAGCCGCGCGTCGCGGATCTTGCCGTCGGCCGTATCGACGATTGCCGCGACCGAGACCAGGGCAAAGGCATAGGAAGCACGGTCGCGCACCTTGCGATAGGTCTGCCGCCCGGCCGGTGGCGGCGGCAGGAGGATCGCGGTGATCAGCTCGCCGCGCGCCAGGGTGGTGTCGCGTTCGGGGTTCTGGCCCGGCAGCCGGTGCAATTCGGCGATCGGCACCTTTCGACTGAGGCCGGCCGGCGTCTGCACCTCGATCTCGGCGCGCAACGCCGCCATGGCGACCGCCATGTCCGAGGGATGCACGGCAATGCAGGCCTGGCTCGCGCCCAGGATGGCGTGCATGCGGTTGAAGCCCGCCAGCGCCGCGCAGCCGCTGCCCGGCTGGCGTTTGTTGCAGGGCATGGCGACGTCATAGAAGTACGGACAGCGCGTGCGTTGCAGCAGGTTGCCGGCCGCGGTCGCCTGATTGCGCAACTGGCCCGACGCGCCGTTCAGCAACGCCATCGCCAGCACCGGATAGCGCTGGCGTACGCGCTGGTCGGCGGCGAGGTCGGTGTTGCTGACCAGGGCGCCGATGCGCAGGCCGCCGTCGGCCGTCTCGCCGACCTCGCGCAGCGGCAGGCGGGAGATGTCGACCAGATGGGTCGGCTGCTCGACGTCGATCTTCATCAGGTCGAGCAGGTTGGTGCCACCGGCGATGAAGGACGCGCCAGGCTGGCTGGCCGCCTTCATGGCCGAAGCGACGTCGGCGGGCCGCTCGTAGGTAAAGGCTCTCATCCCGCCCTCCCTTCCGTCTTCCCTTGTGTTTCCATGATGGCGGCGACGATGTTGGGATAGGCGGAGCAGCGGCAGATGTTGCCACTCATGCGCTCGCGGATCTCGACACTGCTGGCTTGCGGCGCCGCGGCGAGGTCGCCGACGGCCGAGGGCACGCCGCGCTGGATCTCGTCCAGCATGCCGACCGCTGAACAGATCTGGCCGGGCGTGCAGTAGCCGCACTGGAAGCCGTCATGCTTGACGAAGGCTTCCTGCAGCGGATGCAGCTTGCCGTCGGCGGCAAGGCCTTCGATGGTGACGATGCTGTCGCCTTCGCGCGCCACGGCGAGCGACAGGCAGGCATTGAGCCGCACGCCGTTCACCAGCACGGTGCAGGCGCCGCACTGGCCGTGATCGCAGCCCTTCTTGGTGCCCGCGAGACCGAGATGGTCGCGCAAGGCGTCGAGCAGCGAGGTGCGCGGATCGAGCGCCAAGTCATGCGTCTGGCCATTCACCGTCAGTCGAACGTCGGACTTTGCCGGGCCGTTTCGCGAGGAAGAGGGCATGCTCTGGGCCTGCAGTTCGCGGCCGAACATCGCCGTCACGACCGAGGCAATGCCCAGCACGCGGCGGGTGATTGTGTGAGGGGAGCTGGTCATACCTGGACCAACGGCCAGGTTGCCGGGTCCGTTGCCCGATCTTAGGTGCTTGTCACCGGTGGAACGTCTCGCTGCAGGCGTCGTTTCCCTCGGGCCTCGCCGCGTCGCTACAGGTTGCATCCTTTGCGCAAAGACAGCCTCACCACCTATCGCGCCAAGCGCGACTTCACGCATACCGACGAACCGTCGGGCAAGGCGGCTGTGGCTTCGTCCAAGGAGCTGCGCTTCGTCATCCAGCGCCACGACGCTACGCGCCTGCACTACGACTTCAGGCTCGAGCTCGACGGCGTGTTCCTGTCGTGGGCGGTGACCAAAGGGCCGTCGCTCGATCCCGCGGTCAAGCGGCTGGCGGTGCAGACCGAGGACCATCCTCTCGACTACGGCGACTTCGAGGGCACCATTCCCGAGGGCCAGTATGGCGGGGGGACGGTGCAGCTCTGGGATCGCGGCTACTGGCGGCCGATCGGTGACCCGCGGGAAGGCCTTAAGAAGGGCGACCTCAAATTCGTCCTTGAAGGCGAGCGGCTGCACGGCAGCTGGGTGCTGGTGCGCATGAAATGGGACCGCAAGGGCGGCAGCGGCAAGAAGACCAACTGGTTGCTGATCAAGCATCGCGACGAGGCGGCGCGCGAGGGCGACGAAGACGCCGTCCTCGAGGAGAACGAGACGTCGGTCGCGTCGGGACGCACCCTGGACGAGATCGCGATCGGCAAGGGGCGTGCACCGACGCCGTTCATGACCGGCAAGCGCCGTGCGGCGGGCGCGGTCTGGCAAAGCAGCAAGAAGGGCGGCGGCGACGAGGCGACGCTTGCCGAGAGCAAGGCCAAGCCGCGCAAGGTCTCGAAGATGCCTACCTTCATCGAGCCGCAGCTCTGCAAGCTGGTCGAGCGGGCACCGGCGCAGGCCGGCTGGGCGCACGAGGTCAAGTTCGACGGCTATCGCCTGCAGCTGCGCGTCGAGGACGGCAAGGCTCGGCTGCGCACGCGCAAGGGCCTGGACTGGACGCAGAAATTTCAGGCCATCGCTGATCGGGCGGAGAAGCTGCCGGATTGCATTATCGACGGCGAGGCGGTGGCGCTGGATGCCCACGGCGCCCCCGATTTCTCGGCCCTACAGGCAGCACTCTCGGAAGGCCAATCGGAGAAGCTGGTCTTCTTTGCCTTCGATCTGCTGTTCGCCGAAGGTGAAGACCTGCGCGCCCTGCCCTTGCGCGATCGCAAGGCGCGCCTGCAGAAGCTGTTGGACGGGCTCAGGGGCAAGCACGCGAGCCTGCAGTACGTCGACCATTTCGAGACGGCGGGCGACGCGGTGCTGGAATCGGCCTGTCGCATGCACCTCGAAGGTATCGTCTCCAAGGAGCTCGATGCGCCCTATCGCTCCGGCCGCATCGGCAGCTGGGTCAAGACCAAGTGCCGGGCCGGCCACGAGGTGGTGATCGGCGGCTGGACCAGCGAGGGCAAGCGGATGCGCTCGCTGCTGGTCGGCGTGCATCGCGGACACGGCAAGGATCAAAAGCTGGTTTCTGTCGGACGCGTCGGAACCGGCTTCAGCGAAGCCGTCATGCGCAAGCTGGTGCCGCGGTTGCGCGAGGTCGAGAGCAAGACCAGTCCGTTCGCATCGGACGCCAGTCCGCGCAAGGAGGCCGGCATGCACTGGGCGCGGCCGGAGCTGGTCGCCGAGATCGAGTTCGCCGGCTGGACCGCCGACGGCAATGTGCGTCAGGCTGCCTTCAAGGGGCTTCGCGCCGACAAGCCGGCCGAGGAGGTCGAGGCTGAGAGAGCCGTGGAGCCGGAAAGGGCGAAGATGGCCAAGCCAGTCCCCAAGGCCCGACGCGCGAAGGCTTCCAGGGCCGCACCAGCTGGCGGGCCGGCGATGGTCATGGGCGTGTCGATCTCCCATCCCGACAAGCCGCTGTGGCCCGACGAGAAGCCGCCGGTCACCAAGCTCGAGCTGGCGCAGTACTACGAGACGGTCGGCGATTGGATGATCGAGCATCTGAAGGGCCGCCCCTGTTCGCTGGTGCGCACTCCCGACGGCATCGACGGCGACCAGAACTTCTTCCAGCGCCACGCCGCACCGGGCACATCCCACCTGCTCGAGCAGGTGAAGGTGAGCGGCGACCGCAAGCCCTACCTGCAGATCGATCGCGTCGAGGGGCTGGCGGCGGTGGCCCAGCTGGGCGCGACCGAGCTGCATCCGTGGAATTGCCAGGCCGGCGAGCCGGAGTTGCCGGGCCGCCTGGTGTTCGACCTCGATCCGGCGCCCGACGTGAAGTTCGATGAAGTGGTCAAAGGCGCGCTCGATGTCCGCAAGCGGCTCGAGGCGCTGGGCCTGAAGACCTTCTGCAAGACCACCGGCGGCAAGGGCCTGCATGTCGTCACGCCGCTCACCTCCGATCCCAAGAGTCCCGACTGGGATGCAGCCAAGACCTTCGCTCGCGAAATCTGCCGCCGGTTGGCCGAGGACGAGCCCGACCGCTTCGTGCTGAACATGGCCAAGAAGGAACGCGGCGGCCGCATCTTCCTCGACTACCTGCGCAACGATCGCACGGCGACGGCGGTGGCGCCGCTGTCGACGCGCGCCCGGCCGGGGGCCACGGTGTCGATGCCGCTCAACTGGTCTCAGGTGAAGGCCGGCCTCGATCCCATGAAATTCACTATCCGCACTGCGCCGGCGCTGCTGAAGAAGAACAAGCCGTGGGTGACTTATGCCAAGTCGGCGACGCCGCTGCGCTCGGCCATCGAGCGCCTGATTAAATCAAAATCGTGAGGACCATCATGGCCAAGGCCCGACGCACGAAGCACAACGGCAACTCGCAGCGGCGGGCGATGCGGCCGACCTGGGAAGGCCATCTCAGGTTATCGCTGGTGACCTGCCCGGTGGCGCTCTACACGGCGACGGAGCGCGCCGCCGACGTGCACTTCCACATGATCAATCCCAAGACCAACAACCGCATCCGCATGCAGACGGTCGATGCGGGTACCGGCCGTGTCGTCGAGCGCTCCGACCTGGTGAAGGGCTTCGAGGTCTCCAAGAACAAGTACGTGCTGTTCGAGCAGGACGAGCTCGACGCGGTGAAGCTGGAATCGACGCGTGTCATCGACATCGGCGAGTTCGTCGACGCCAGCTCGATCGACCGCATCTACTGGGACGAGCCCTACTATCTCGCGCCCGGCGGCAAGACCGGCATAGAAGCCTATGCCGTGATCCGCGCCGCCATGGAGAAGCAGGGCAAGGTGGCGCTGGGCCGACTGGTCATGCATCAGCGCGAGCGCATCTGTGCGCTGGAGCCGCGTGACTCCGGCATCCTGCTCACCACATTGCGTACGCACGACGAGATCCGCTCGTCGTCGGAGGTCTTCGACCGCAACCTGCCCAGGCCTGATCGCCGCATGCTGGAGATTGCCGAGAAGATCATCGCCCAGCAGGAGGCGGAGTTCGATCCTAGCGAGTTCAAGGACCGCTACGAGGATGCGCTGCGCGACCTGATTGCGCGCAAGAAGAAGGGCGAAAAGCTGGTGAGCAGCGAGGAGCCCGAAGAAGAGGCCAAGGTCGTCGACCTGATGGATGCCCTGCGCAAGAGCCTGAAAGGCGGCGGCGGGCCATCGCGCGACAAGGCCGACCGCTTCCTGGAGGCGCATGGCCGGCGGCCCAGGGCTGCGTCCCGCAAGAAGGCGGGATCGCGCAAGCGGGCGGCCAAGCAGGCGGCTTGAACGCGGAGCCTCCGACTCGTCTCGACCGGACGGCGATCCATATCGCCGTCGACATGCAACGCCTGTTCGCCGAACCGACGGAATGGTTCGTGCCGTGGTTGCCCAAAGTGCTGCCGAACGTGCTGGAGATCGCCGGCCGGCATCCCGAGCGCACGATCTTCACGCGCTTCATCCCGCCCCAGGACCCGGAGCATGCGAACGGCGCCTGGCGCGATTACTATGAGCGATGGCGGTCGATGACGCGCGATCGCCTCGATCCGCACCTGCTTGAGCTGGTGGAGCCGTTGCGCAAGCTGGTCCCGCCGGCCAAGGTCTTGAACAAGACCGTCTATTCAGCCTTTGGCCATCCGAAGCTCGCTCATTCGCTGCGCCGGCACGGCATCACGACGCTGATCGTTACCGGCGGAGAGACCGACGTCTGCGTCCTGGCCACGGTGATGGCGGCGGTCGATTGCGGCTTTCGCGTGGTGCTGCCGGACGATGCGCTGTGCAGCGCCAACGACGCGACCCACGACGCCCTGATGAAGCTCTATCACGAGCGCTACAGCCAGCAGATCGAGGCGACGACGACGGAACACGTACTGCGCGACTGGGCGTGACCGTTGGAACTGGGCCCCAGGCGCGACGTTGCCGGGACATGTCCTATCGACGGCGGAGATGACGATGGCGCGCGCCAGAGGAGCGACGAGGACGGCCACCCGCACGGCCCGACGAACGGCGGTGCATCATCGCAAGCTGCAGCGTCGGCGGGCCCGCGCCGACCGGAAGCGGCCGGCTGAGGAAGCCGAGGTCGCCATGCAGGCCGGCGCGCGGCCCTATCCGGTGCCGCCTTTCCCGCGCCAGCATCAGCGCAAGCCCGGACTGGAAACCCGCCTCGATCCGCCGCCGATGTACGAGGCGCCCTACTGGAAAGGCTCGTTCAAGCTTCTGGACAAGGTCGCCCTGATCACCGGCGGCGATTCCGGAATCGGTCGCGCCGTGGCCGTGCTGTTCGCCCGCGAAGGCGCCGATATCGCCATCGTGCATCTCGACGAGCCGGAGGATGCCGACATCACCCGGCGCGCCGTGGAATCGGAAGGCCGTCGTTGCCTGGTGATCTCGGGCGACGTCGCAAAGCGCGCCTTCTGCTTCGATGCCGTGGCGCGTGTCGTCAAGGAACTGGGCGGTCTCGACGTGTTGGTCAACAACGCCGCCTTCCAACTGCACACCGGACGTTTTGAGGATCTCAACGAAGATCAGTTCGACCGCACGATGAAGACCAACCTCTACGGCTACTTCCACATGGCGCAGGCGGCAGTGCCGCACATGAAGGCGGGTTCGGCCATCGTCAACAACGGTTCGGTGACTGGCCTGCGCGGCAGCAAGTTCCTGCTCGATTATTCGATGACCAAGGGCGGCATCCATGCTTTCACGCGCTCGCTTGCGGGCCATCTCGTGCCGCGCGGCATTCGGGTCAATGCAGTGGCGCCGGGCCCAGTATGGACGCCGTTCAATCCCGCCGACAAGCAGGCAAGCGTTGTCGCCGAGTTCGGCGCCGACGTGCCGATGAAGCGGCCGGCACAACCCGAGGAGATCGCGCCCGCCTTCGTCTTCCTCGCCTCGCCGCAATGCTCCAGCTACATCACCGGCGAGATCCTGCCGGTGGTCGGCGGCTACGGGCATTAGCTCTCGTGAGGGGCCATGGCGCGATCGGTTCAGACACTCGATCGCCTGCCGACGGTCGATCCTGATTCTGGCGACCTCACCGTCGTGATCGAGACGCCGCGGGGCAGTCGAAACAAGTACAAGTATGATCCCGAGCGCGGCGTCATTCGGCTCGGCGCGACCTTGGGCGAAGGCCTGGCCTTTCCTCATGACTTCGGCTTCTTCCCGTCTACTCGCGGCGAGGATGGCGATCCGCTCGACGTGCTGCTGTTCCTCGACAGCGCGGTGCCGCCAGGGTGTGTGGCTACTGCGCGCCTGATCGGCGTGCTCGAGGTCGAGCAGAAAGAAAAGCGGAAGCCGTGGAAGCGCAACGACCGCTTCTTCGCGGTCGCCACGCCGGCGCATGAACATCAACGGCTGAAACATCTCGATGACCTGCGGCCGCATCTGCTGCCGGAGATCGAATGGTTCTTTACCCACTACGCCGGCCTCAACGGTAAGGAGCTGCGTGTCGTGCGACGCAGCGGGCCTGCGCGGGCGCGCAAGCTCCTGGAGGCCGGCGTCAAGGCATTCAAGGCAGGCAAGTAATGCAGGTCCATCGCGAGACGCTCGAGGAAGAAGCCACCCACGTCACCGACGAAGCGCGCATGGTGTTGCCTGGCGTGCAGGCGGTACTGGGCTTCCAGCTCATCGCCGTATTCAACCAGCGCTTCCAGGAGTTCACTGCCGGCGAGCAGCTCATCCATCTCGTTGCCTTCCTGCTGATGGCGCTGGCCATGGGCCTGGTGATGACGCCAGCGGCCTATCATCGCCAGGTCGAGCGCGGCTCTGTGTCTCGACGCTTCGTCGATCTTTCGTCGACCTTGCTGACGCTTGCGATGCTGCCGCTGATCGCCGGCGTGTGCCTCGACACCTATCTGATTGCTCGGCTCATCCTGAAGGAGCAGGGCCCGGCTTTGCTTGTCGCCGTCGGCACGGCGCTGCTGCTGACCGGCTTGTGGTACGGGCTCCCCGCTTTCTGCCGCCGTCTCAGAAGCTGAGCGACGGTTCGGCGCCGCCTGCTACAGTCGATGCATGACCAAGATCCTGCTGACCCGTCACGGCCATGTCGACGGCATCCGGCCGGCGCGTTTTCGCGGCCGTGCCGAGCTCGAGCTGACCGAGCGCGGTCTTGCCCAGGCCGATGCGTTGGCCAAGCGCATTGCCGCCACCTGGAAGCCAGTCGCGGTGTTCACCAGCCCGCTGCATCGCTGCGTGCTGACCGGCGACAAGATCGCGGCGGCTTGTGGCATCAAGGGCGAGATACGCGATGGGCTGGGCGACATCGACTACGGCGCCTGGCAGATGCGGACCCACGACGAGGTGAAGGCCGAATCGCCGGATGCCTACCAGCAGTGGCACGCCGCGCCGCACCTCACGCGCTTTCCCGAGGGGGAATCTCTGCAGGACGTCGTGGCGCGGGCGACCGACGTGCTGCGCGAGGCGTTGCTGCGCTATCCCGAGCAGACGGTGGTCTTGGTCGGCCATGACAGCGTCAACCGGGTGCTGTTGCTGCAGCTCCTCGACATGCCGCTGGCGGCCTATTGGCGGCTGGTCCAGGACCCCTGCACCCTGAACGAGATCGACGTTTCCGCCATGGGCGATGTGGTGGTGCGGCGGGTCAACGACACGAGTCATCTGGACCAGGCCTGAGCCGGCGCTTAAAAGGCCGGCCATGCGGGCGTTTCCCTATGACGTGATCGTGGTGGGCGGCGGCCATGCCGGCTGCGAGGCGGCGGCTGCGGCGGCGCGGCTGGGCGCGCGCACCTTGCTGCTCACCCACCGGGTCGAGACGATCGGCGAGATGTCCTGCAATCCCGCCATCGGCGGCCTGGGCAAGGGCCATCTGGTGCGTGAGATCGATGCCCTGGATGGCGTCATGGGCCGCGCGATCGACCGCGCCGGCATCCAGTTCCGGACACTCAATCTCTCAAAAGGACCCGCTGTTCGAGGGCCGCGCGCCCAGGCCGATCGCAAGCTTTACCGGCAAGCCATGCAGGCACTGTTGGCCGAGCAAGCCAATCTGGAAATTCGCGCCGATGCAGTTGCAGATATCATTCTGGATACAAACGGTGCGTGTGCCGGTGTGCTCACGGAATCTGGCGCAGAAATTGGCGCCGGACGCGTGATCCTGACGACAGGAACCTTCCTGCGAGGCTTGATTCACTGTGGTGAAACGCGAATCGCGGCCGGCCGGGCGCGCGGCGATGGGGTTGAGGAGCCATCCACGCTACTCGCGCAGACGTTGCATCGCCTCGGCTTCGCCCTTGGACGCCTGAAGACGGGGACGCCGGCCCGGCTCGATGGCCGCACCATCGACTACGCCAGGCTTGAGCGCCAGGACGGCGATCAGCCGCCACAGCCCTTCTCCTATCTCACCGACCGGATCACCACGCCGCAGATCGCCTGCCACATCACGGCGACGACGCCGGCGACCCACGCCATCATCCGCGCCAACCTGCATCGGGCGCCCATGTACTCCGGCGCCATCGAAAGCGTGGGGCCGCGCTACTGTCCATCGATCGAGGACAAGGTGGTGCGCTTCGGCCAACGCGACCGGCATCAGATCTTTCTCGAGCCCGAAGGCCTGGACGACGACACCGTCTACCCCAATGGCATTTCCACTTCGCTTCCGCGTGAAATACAGCAGGAGATGTTGCAGACCATACCGGGGTTGGAGCGCGCGGTCATGCGCCGGCCTGGCTATGCCATCGAATATGACCACATCGACCCCCGCGAACTCAAAGCCACGTTGGAAACGCGCAAGATCCCCGGTCTGTACATGGCTGGGCAGATCAACGGCACGACTGGATACGAGGAGGCCGCCGCCCAGGGCCTGATTGCGGGTCTGAATGCAGCGTTGTCCAAGCCGTTTGTCGTCGATCGGGCGGAAGGCTACCTCGGCGTCCTGATCGATGATCTGGTCAGTCTGGGCGTTACAGAACCCTACCGCATGTTCACGTCGCGGGCGGAGTATCGCCTGTGGCTGCGCGCCGACAACGCCGACCGGCGGCTGACCCCGCGCGGCCTGGAGATCGGCTGCATCCAGGGTGAGCGGCAGAGAATGTTTCACGTGAAACATTCAGCGCTGGCCGAAGCTCGTGATCTCGCGACTACCCTGAAGCTCAGCCCTTCGGCGCTGGCAAAGCGCGGCATCGCCATCAACCAGGATGGCGTTCTGCGATCGGCCTTGGAGCTGCTGGCCTATCCAGACATTGGATGGGACAGGCTTGTCTGCCTGTGGCCGGAGCTCGGGTCGGTCTCCGCGGACATCGCCGAACAACTGACCATCGACGCGCGCTACGACGGGTATCTCGACCGCCAGCGGACGGACATCGCTGCCTACCGCCGCGACGAGGCGTTGGAGCTGCCGGCAGACCTCGACTATCGGGCGGTAGGCAGTCTCTCGAACGAGGTCCGACAGGTGCTCGAGGCCCATCGGCCCGCCACCCTTGGCCAGGCGGCTCGGATATCGGGGATCACCCCTGCCGCTCTTGTCGGCCTCTTGAAGTACGTCCGCCGCCGGGCGGCGTAGGTGGTTCGTGCTTCACGCCGCTCCTTAGGAGCGAGGTCAACTGGAACCTGGATCCAAAGGTGGCTGATGCGGGATCCGCTGTCATCCCGAGCGCAGCGAGGGACCTCTCCTGTGGCTCTAAAGGCCCCTCGCTCTGCTCGGGGTGACAGCTGTGGCTCGCCCCCAGCGATTTAGCACTAGTTAGCGCCCATGAGTGGTCCGGACGTCTTCCTGAAGAAAATGCGAGAACTCGGCGTCGATGTTTCACGTGAAACAATCGACCGCCTTGAAGCCCTGGTCGCTACCCTGGTCCGCTGGCAAAAGGCCATCAATCTTGTGGGCCGGACGACAGTCGACGACGTCTGGACGCGGCATGTCCTGGATTCGGCTCAGCTCGTGCCCATGATCCCAGCCGAAGCCAAGACCCTTACCGACCTGGGCAGCGGCGGCGGATTTCCTGGCCTTGTCCTGGCCGGCATGCGCCCCGATCTCGATCTGACGATGATCGAAGTCGATGCCCGAAAGGCTGCGTTTTTGGGAGAGGCCGGACGGCGCATGGCGCTGCCAAAGCCACCTCGCATTGTCATCGGCCGCATCGAAGACGTACCGCCCGCCAAGGCCGATGTCGTGACGGCCCGCGCCTTGGCGCCGCTTGGCCAGCTGCTGGCCTGGGCCGACCGGCACCGGACCGATACCGCTATTTGTCTTTTCCACAAGGGTAAAGGGTGGCAGGCGGAGTTGACCGAGGCCATGAAGGACTGGGACATTCCCTGCCAACCCCTCAGCAGCAAAACAGACCGTGACGCCGTCATCCTCCGAATCGGCTCCTACACCGCGACAGCAGGTGTTCGCGATCGCCAACCAAAAGGGCGGCGTCGGCAAGACCACGACGGCGATTAACCTCGCCACGGCGTTGGCTGCCGTGGGCGAAACCGTGCTGCTGATCGATCTCGATCCGCAAGGCAATGCCTCGACCGGGCTGGGCATTCCTAGAAGTGAGCGCTCACCCGGTTCGTATGAATACCTGCTCGGCCTGTCGCCGTTGGCCGATTGCGTTCGGCCGTCGCAGATCCCCGGACTGTCGGTGATGCCGGCCTCGGTGTCCCTCGCCGGTGCGGAGATCGAGCTCATAGACGTCGAGCGACGCGAGCATCGCCTGGCCGACGCCCTCAACGCGCCCGGCAGCGAGGCGCGCGAGCGCTGGACCACCGTCCTGATCGACTGCCCGCCCTCGCTCGGACTAGTCACCCTGAACGCCCTGGTCGCCGTCGATGCCATCCTGGTGCCGCTGCAGGCCGAGTTCCTGGCGCTCGAGGGCATCGGCGCCTTGTCCAACACCGTGGCGAGGATCAAGAAGAGTCTCAACCCAAAGTTGCATATCACCGGTGTCGTGCTGACCATGGTCGATCGCCGCATGACCCTGAGCCAGCAGGTCGAGGCCGACGTGCGCTCGCATTTCGGCGAGCTGGTGTTCGGCACGACCATCCCGCGCAACGTGCGCATCGCCGAGGCGCCGTCGCACGGCCTGCCGGTACTGATCTACGACAATGCCTGCGCCGGCGCGCAGGCCTACATCCTTCTGGCGAGCGAGTTCATCCGTCGCCGGCGCAATGCAACCGTCGAGACCACTCATGAGCCTGCCTCCTAAGCCGCGCGGCCTGGGCCGCGGCCTCTCCGCGCTCCTGGGCGACGATGAAGTCGCCGCGACCGTGGCGCCGGCGCCCGCACCGCCGCCACCGTCGGTTGAACCGCCCGCAGCGGCAACGCGGCCCGCCCCTGCGCGTGCGCCCCTCACCTTGCCGATCGGCCAGCTAAAAGCCGGCCGCATGCAGCCGCGCACCACCTTCGAGGACATGGACGCGCTGGTCGAGTCGGTGAAGGAGTTCGGCCTGCTGCAACCGATCCTGGTGCGGCCGGTCGCGGGCCAAGCCGATGCCTACGAAATCGTCGCCGGCGAGCGGCGCTGGCGCGCGGCGCAGAAGGCGCAGCTGCACGAAGTGCCAGTGGTGTTGCGCAACATGGGCGACCAGGACGCCCTGCAACTCGGCCTGATCGAGAACCTGCAGCGCTCCGACCTCACGGCGATCGACGAGGCGCTGGGCTATCGCCGCCTGTCCGATGAATTCAAGCAGACGCAGGAAGACATCTCCAAGACGGTGGGCAAGAGCCGCCCGCACGTCGCCAACACGGTCCGCCTCCTCGACCTGCCGGGGGCGGTGCAGGACATGATCCGGCGTGGCGACCTCAGCGCCGGCCAGGCGCGCGCCTTGATCGGCGTGCCCGATCCGCTGGTGGTGGCGCAGCGTGCGATCGACGAGAAGCTGACGGCGCGCGACCTCGAGCGTCTCGGCGGCGAGCTGAAGTCCAAGACCAAGAATGCTCGACCCAAGGCCAACGGCGGCGGCGGCGGCAAGAGCGCCGATACCAAAGCGCTGGAGAAGCGCATCGAAGAAGCGTTGGGCCTCAAGGCCGATCTGAAACTGCGCGGCCTGGGCGAGCAGAGCCTGCTCACCTTGGAGATCCGCGACTTCGACCAGCTCGACACGGTCGTGGAGCGGCTGACGCGGCGCTAGCAAAGCGCTCGCTGTCATCCCGAGCGTAGCGAGGGACC